>NZ_ACLR01000001.1 GCF_000174775.1 Porphyromonas uenonis 60-3 | reverse complement strand
CCATTCATTGGCGAGCTGACGAAGTTGCTCGATGAGCTGCTGAAGGGTAGGTAGGTAAACCTCGTGCAGCGCCTCACGAAGCATGAGCGGGAAGGCGGTATTGTTGACATCTTGCGAAGTTAGTCCGAAGTGGACATACTCCTCTATCTCCTCTAGTCCCAGCTGAGGAAGGTGACGCTTGATGTAGTACTCGACAGCCTTGACATCGTGATTGGTCGTAGCCTCTATATCCTTGACCTCCTGCGCAGCCTCCGTGGACCACTCCTTGTAGAGCTGTCGTAGAGCCTGTTGCTTAGGCTCCGTGATGGCTTTGCTCAGTGCGGGTATCGCTTGGGTGAGTGCTATGAGGTACTCCACCTCGATGCGTACACGATAGCGGATGAGCGCAGACTCGGAACTGTAAGCAGCTAGGGGAGCCGTCTTGCTCGCATAGCGGCCATCTAGGGGAGAGATTGCTTGAAGAGCGGACATACTGTTGTGGATTGAAGAGTGTGGTAAGATGACAAAAGGAGCTTGCTACCCTCTGGTAGCAACTCGATAGGAGATGGATTAAATGAATGACTAGACGCAAGACTCAAGATCGTGATGTCGTAAAGGAGACATCGTGCGTCCTGTGTCTTGCGCCTAGGCTCGGTATTAGAGGAGTGCTCGTTTAGCCTCTAGCCTTTTCGCAGATAGACTTAAAGGCTTCGGGATTGTTCATAGCGAGGTCAGCGAGGACCTTACGATTGATCTCAATCCCCTGCTTGTGTAGGGCACCCATGAGTGTAGAGTAGGACATACCCTCTAGGCGTGCAGCCGCATTGATACGCTGTATCCATAGAGCACGGAAAGAGCGCTTCTTATTCTTGCGGTCACGGTAGGCATAGGTGAGACCCTTCTCCCAGCCATTCTTGGCTACGGTCCATACGTTTCTGCGGGCACCGATGTATCCGCGGGTTAGTTTGAGTATTCTCTTGCGCTTAGCTCGTGAAGCGACGTGATTTACTGATCTAGGCATTTCTTGTGTCGATTAGTGTGTTTGATAGATACGTACTAAACTCTGTGTGAATCCTCGATTTAGAGGTTGAGCATCTCCTTAACGCTATGCTCATTGTGCGGGTGCACGAGAGCAGTGTAGGTAAGATTGCGCTTACGCTTCTTGCTCTTTTTGGTGAGGATGTGACTCTTGTACGCATGCTTACGCTTAACGCGTCCGCTACCTGTCAGGAAAAAACGCTTCTTGGCGCCTGATACTGTCTTCTGTTTAGGCATTTTGGTTGGATTTTGATTTGTGTGAAACTATTGTTAGACTCACCCCTCCGACCAACTACCTAGAGGCACGCCTATGCCCGTTTGGATAGTCTGCTACACACCTGGCGTAGCGGGTGGAGTAGGTGGATTTACTTGCTTATGAATGTGTCTGTGCTATGACTATTCGTTATCCTTTTCCTCAGATGCTTCTTGATCCGTCGACTCCTCGCTGGTCTGCTTCGGCTCCTTCTTCTTACCCTTGGCAGAGGCGGGCTTGGGTGCTAACATGATCGTCATGCGCTTACCCTCTAGCACGGGCATACTCTCCACACGTGCTAGCTCCTCTAGGTCATTGGCAAAGCGGAGAAGAAGTATCTCGCCCTGATCCTTAAAGAGGATGCTACGACCACGGAAGAAGACGTACGCCTTGACCTTAAAGCCATCCTTGAGAAAGCCCTCGGCATGGCGTAGCTTGAAGTTGTAGTCGTGGTCATCTGTCTGAGGCCCGAAGCGAATCTCCTTGACCACCACCTTAGCCTGCTTAGCCTTCTGCTCCTTCTGTCGCTTCTTCTGCTGGTAGAGAAACTTCTGGTAGTCAGTCACACGACATACGGGCGGCTCTGCGTTTGGCGAGATCTCCACAAGGTCTAGCCCCTGAAGCTCAGCTATACGACGAGCCTGCTGGATAGGGTAGACTCCCTGATCTACGTTGTCACCGACCAGACGTACCTCGCGGTGAGGTATCTGCTCGTTGATGCGGTTCGGTTGCTCTTTGATGGGTGGACGTCTGAAATTTCTACTGTTTGCCATTCGTCTGCAATTAGCAGTTAGTGATTCGTTAGCAGTGTGCTAGGTTTGGTTATTGGATCAAGTACTTAGATTGATGCGATCTGTCGGGATAAAGGGTGGGGACTACGCATTTGCGTTCATCTGACTCTCTATCTCCTTCAGGATACGCTCGGCAAAGGTACTAATTTTTTCTGTACCAGCATCACCCTCGCCTTGCTTACGCACTGAGACTGTGCCGTCAGCCTGCTCTTGCTCGCCGACGATCAGCATGTAGGGGATACGCTTGAGCTCGTTGTCACGGATCTTGCGACCCACCTTCTCGTTGCGGTCATCGACCGATACGCTGATGTCCTGCTCGCTTAGAGCTGCTGCTACCTCGTATGCGTAGTCGTTGAAGCGCTCTGAGACTGGTAGTATGACCACCTGGTCGGGTGATAACCATAGAGGAAACTTGCCCGCCGTGTGCTCTATGAGTACCGCTACGAAGCGCTCCATTGATCCAAAGGGTGCGCGGTGTATCATCACCGGACGGTGCTTCTGATTGTCCTCGCCCGTGTACTCTAGCTCAAAGCGCTCGGGCAGGTTGTAGTCTACCTGGATCGTACCGAGCTGCCAGCGTCTACCGAGGGCATCCTTGACCATAAAGTCTAGCTTCGGCCCGTAGAAAGCAGCCTCGTCGTACTCAACGTGGGCGGGTAGACCAGCCTCCTGACAAGCCTCGATGATAGCCTGCTCGGCACGGTCCCAGTTCTCCTCGCTACCGATGTACTTGCTGCGGTCAGTCTGGCTACGTAGCGAGATCTGCGCCTCAAAATTCTCAAAGTCTAGCGCTCTAAAGATGATGAAGATGATCTCCATCACCTTGAGGAACTCCTCCTTGACCTGATCAGGACGGCAGAAGATGTGGGCATCGTCTTGCGTGAAGCCACGTACACGTGTCAATCCGTGTAGCTCACCGCTCTGCTCGTAGCGATAGACCGTACCAAACTCGGCCAAGCGTACAGGTAGATCCCTGTAGGAGTGTGGCTTGAGCTTGTATATCTCGCAGTGGTGAGGGCAGTTCATCGGTTTAAGCATGAAGGCCTCCCCCTCCTGAGGTGTCGTGATTACTTGAAATGAGTCTGCGCCGTACTTAGCGTAGTGACCACTCGTCTTGTATAGCTCCACATTGCCGATGTGAGGCGTCATCACCTGCTGGTAGCCGTAGCGCTTTTGGATACGCTTGAGGAAGTCCTCCAGCTTGAGTCTTAGCTGTGTGCCACGTGGTAGCCAGAGAGGCAAGCCCTGTCCGACACGCTGTGAGAAAGCGAAGAGCTCCAGCTCCTTACCTATCTTACGGTGGTCACGCTTCTTCGCCTCTTCGAGCAAAGCAAGGTACTCATCCAGGAGTTTCTTCTTCGGGAAGGTGATACCATATATACGAGTCAACTGTCTGCGCGTCTCATCGCCACGCCAGTAAGCGCCAGCCACGCTCAGCAACTTGACCGCCTTGATCGGAGCTGTAGAGGGAAGGTGCGGACCACGGCATAGGTCGGTGAAGGCACCCTGCGTGTAGGTCGTGATGGTGCCATCCTCTAGATCGTTGATGAGCTCTAGCTTGTAGGTCTGACCCGTCTTCTTGAAGAAGTCCAGCGCATCGCTCTTAGAGATCGCTTTGCGCTCGAGCGTCTCCTTGCGGCGAGCCAATTCAAGCATCTTAGCCTCAATCTTCGGCAGATCCTCTGATTTGATCACCTGATCGCCCGTATCTATATCATAGTAAAAGCCCGCCTCGATAGCAGGCCCTATGCCAAACTGTACGCCAGGGTAAAGCTCCTGCAGTGCCTCCGCCATAAGGTGAGCCGAGGTGTGCCAGAAAGCGTGCTTACCACCCTCGTCCTCCCACTTGAGGAGCTTGATGTGGGCATCCTGCATGAGCGGTGTGCGCACATCTATGAGCTTACCATCGCACTCGGCCGCTAGGACCTCCTGCGCCAGTCGCTCGCTGATGCTATTAGCTATATCTAGCGGGGTCGAGCCCTGCTTCATTTCCTTAACACTCCCATCGGGTAGCGTGATATGTATCTGATCAGACATAAGTGGTGTGTTGTAGTCGACTAAAAAGGAGACCGTTGCCACGGCAACATGCTCCAAAAGGTATATACACCGCAAAGGTACAAAAAAAGCACTCACGGATATCTCCCCGCACATTTCCACTTTGATGTACAGTCCGCTGTAAGAGCGTAGCAGGACTGACGTATGACAAACTATCTTCTAGAAGATACGCTTGAGATAGCCCCAAACACACGCTTCGAGTGTCTCTATACGGTGGCAAATATCCGATCTGACTACTCAGACGTCTCTGATGATTTGGATCTCTCCTGAGGAAATCGGGAATCTCCAGGGAGCAAACGAATATTCCCCACGGAGACGGGAAATGAAACTTCGGAAGAATGAAATGAAACTTCGGAAGAAGCAAATCAAAGTTCCGAAGAATTTGTTCGTTCCTCCGTGGAGAATCAGAAATACCTACCGAGGCAATTTCGATTTCCTCGGAGGTGTGGTGTCGAGGTTCTCGGAGTGCGTCGAAGTGCATCGAACGAGTAATCCTTCGTAGGAGTGCACGATCGTTACTCGTCTCATCGGGTTGTCTTCACAATTTTGAAAATATCACGAGTAGCCCTTTGTAGGGACGCACGATCTGTGCGTCCGTTGTGTCAAAGGTTACAGTGTCAGGGCTTTAACGACAACGGACGCCATCCGACTAGACCCTATCGTGCGTCCCTACAATCGTTACTCGTCTCATCGGGTTGTCCGATTTGCGATAGAGTTCGCTTTTGGAAAAGTGGTTTTTGGAGCGAAAGTAGCTTTTGGAAAAGCGATTTTGGCTGAAGGGCGGGGGAAGGGGGGCTAGAGCTGGGCGATGAAGTTGTGCAGGTAGCGGCGTCCGTGGTCGGAGATGTAGCTCTCGGGGTGAAACTGTACGCCCCAGAGCGGTAGGGCGCGATGGCGTAGCGCCATGATGGTGCCGTCGGACTGGGCGTGTGCCGTGACTTGTAGCGTGTCGGGGAGGTTGTCGGGCTGTACGACCCACGAGTGATACCGACCGATGTGGCTACCAGTGGGGATGTCTCGTAGCAATTCGTCGTGATGCTCGATGATGAGTTGGTCGGTGTGTCCGTGGAGGGGTGTTCGGAGTTGCATTAGCTCAGCACCGCAGTAGGCTGCGAGTGCTTGATGTCCTAGGCAGACGCCCAGCATGGGCAGCTCCGTGTGGTAGCTGTCGATGAGCTCCATCAGGTGGCTCTGCTCCGTGGGTATCCCAGGACCTGGTGAGAGTAGGAGCCCGTGACTGCGTGCGACCATGGCGGGCGTGATCTGCTCTGTGTAGTGTATCTCCAGGGTGCACTCGTCGAGCTGCCGCAGGAGCTCTACGAGGTTGTAGACAAAGGAGTCGTGATTGTCAGCTATCAGTAGATGTTTCATTACAAGCCACGAAGATAGTATATTTGCAGATACAAACGAAGCTTGGGATACGGAAAGAGTGAATGATATGAAGCAGTCGATGATTGATAGGCTCAACGAACTGGGCGGGCAGGGCAAGCCATTTGTCTTCTGCCTAGACTACGAGATGAGCGAACTGATCCTTCTGGAGAAGCCCCTGGCGCAGCAAGAGCTACTTTTCGACATTGGTGGCGTGACCAATTGCTTGGCACGCTCCGTGAGCGATACGTCTGCTGTGCTATGCGCCACACCGATTAGCGAGGAGGCTTATGCGGAGCGTTTCGCAGTGATCCGCCATGCGTTGGAGCGGGGCGATAGCTTTTTGGCTAATCTGACGGTGGCGACTCCCATAGAGCTGAATATTTCGCTGGAAGAGGTATTCCTTCGTTCGCAAGCGCGCTATAAGTGCTACTTGCCAGGACGGTTCGTTTGCTTTTCGCCTGAGACCTTCGTGCGCATCGTGGGGAATGAAATCAGCTGCTACCCGATGAAGGGGACGATCGATGCGACCCTGCCCGATGCGGCTGAGACGATCCTCGGTGACTACAAGGAGACGGCCGAGCACTACACGATCACCGACCTGATACGCAACGACTTGAGCCGTGTGAGCCACGACGTGGCGGTGAGGCGCTTTAGGTATATCGATGAACTGGTTACTAGTCGTGGGCGCTTGCTGCAGGTGAGTTCGGAGATCGTTGGGCAGCTGAGTCCCAACTGGCGCGCTCATCTCGGGAGCATCCTGAGCGAACTGCTTCCAGCGGGCTCTATTAGCGGAGCGCCCAAGGAGGCTACTGTACGGGCGATCGCTGTAGCGGAGGGGGAGCCGAGAGGCTTTTACACGGGCATCTGTGGATACTTCGACGGGGAGACACTGGACAGTGGTGTGATGATACGCTTCATAGAGCAGCAGGCGGATGGAGCGCTACGTTACCGTAGCGGTGGCGGGATCACGATCAATAGTCACTGTGCGGAGGAGTATCGGGAGGTGTGTCAGAAGGTTTATCTACCATTCGTATGAGTCAAGTACCGTTATTACTGGAAAGCATCCGCTACGTAGATGGCGAGCCAGAACTGCTGCCTCTACACCAAGAGCGTGTCGACCGGTCGCTCGCTGAGTATGGCGTCAAGCCTCGCTGGCGACTGGCGGACTATCTGGCGCAGCACCCTTGTCCTGCGTCACTCATGGGGGTGGTCAAGTGTCGTCTTCTATACGATGCGGAGCCTCTGGAGGTGGGCTACGCTCCTTATCATCGGCGTACGATCCAGTCTCTGAGAGCTGTCGCTGCACCTGAGCTGGACTACCATCTCAAGTGGGCCGACCGGGCGGCTTTGCAGGCACTACTGGAGCAGCGTGGCGATGCGGATGAGGTCGTGATCGTCAATGAGGAGGGCTTGCTCACGGACAGCTCCTACACGAATATCGCTTTGCGCCAAGGAAACCGCTGGTACACGCCTCGTGTGCCACTCCTTGCTGGGGTGCAGCGCGCTCATTTGATCGCTGAGGGTGTACTAACGCCTCGCGACATACCGCTCGCCGAACTATCCGCCTACGACCGCATCGCCCTTATCAACGCTATGATGCCGTGGGCGGAGCGGATCGAATTAGAGGTTAGAGGCTAGAGTAGATTGGAGCTATCGGAGCTGTCTGAGTGATCTGAGTGATCTGAGTGATCCGAAGTCTCTGATGTCTCCGATCCTCGCTGGCTCGCTTTCGACAAAAAACAAGCTCACACCCAAAGCGACGTATGATCTAGGTGTGAGCCTGCACATGCGCTAGATAGGAGTATATCTAGAGCACGTGACCTTATGGGTTAGAGGCGTGATGCGACGGTATACTAGTACTCGTCAGATACAGATAGCTTAGCGCGACCCTTGGCGCGACGCATAGCTAGTACCTTGCGACCTGATGCTGTCGCCATACGAGCTCTAAATCCGTGCTTATTCTTTCTCTTACGGTTCGATGGTTGGAATGTACGCTTCATATCGGTATGTCTCTGATGCTTATGATTACTATGGTGAAGGACTTACTCGCCATGAGTAAAGGCTTCGGTTGGCAAAGGTACAAAAAATATCTTTACCTACCACAGCCCTAGAGTGACCGTAGATGCAACTATTAAATGAGAATGCTAGACGGAGACGGGCGCGGGGATGTGCGGGTAGGGGTTGTAGTCGGTGAGGGTGAAGTCGTCGTAGACGAAGTCAAAGAGCGACTGCCCACGGTCTCGTAGGGTCATCGTAGGGAGTGGGCGTGGCGTGCGTGTGAGCTGCAGACGCGCCTGCTCGAGATGGTTCTTATATAGATGCGCATCGCCGAGGGTGTGGATGAAGCGCCCGGGACGTAGCCCTGTGACTTGCGCTGTCATCATGAGGAGGAGGGCGTAGGAGGCGATGTTGAAGGGGACCCCGAGGAAGATGTCGGCACTGCGCTGGTAGAGCTGCAGGTCTAGCTTGTCCCCCACGACGTAGTACTGCATGAGACAGTGACAGGGGGAGAGGTGCATGAGTGGTAGGTCGGCAACGTTCCACGCTGAGACAACGATGCGGCGGCTGTCGGGCTGATGACGTATTAGGTCGAGCGCTTGCTGCATCTGGTCAATGGTCTGCCCCGTGTGTGGGTCGAACCAATGTCTCCACTGCGCCCCGTAGATGGGTCCTAGGTCGCCCGCTTCGTCGGCCCACTCGTCCCAGATAGAGACCTTGTTGTCGTGCAGGTACTGAAGGTTGGTATCGCCCTTGAGGAACCATAGTAGCTCGTGAATGATACTGCGCAGGTGTAGCTTCTTGGTGGTGAGCAGGGGGAAGCCGTCGGCCAGGTCAAAGGTCATCTGATGTCCGAAGACACCGACGGTGCCTGTACCCGTGCGGTCAGTCCGTTCGTTGCCCTCGGTGAGGACACGCTCTATCAGGTCAAGGTATTGCTGCATAGTGGAGTGGGGAGGAGGGACATTAGAGATTAGAGGTTAGAGATTAGAGGTTAGAGATCGGAGTGGACGAGTAACCCGATGTGGGGACGCACGGTCGTATTGTTTTGACGGGGACGGACGCTCAGATCGAGCGTCCCTACAAATCGTTACACGTCTTGCTGTACTACGACGGACGCACGACCGTGCGTCCCTACAAAGGGTTACTCGTATTGTGCGTCCGTCCATGTCTACAGTCCGTTACGCCTCAGCAGGCGTAGAGGTCTGCACAGCGTAGTGCTGGAGCTGCTTGGGATCGAAGCGACGTATCAGTCCCTCGCACTTGTCCATCTCCCCACTGGCGTACTGTATATATACGTGTGTGGAGTGCTCGTAGAGGTCGGGACGCTCCTGCGCTGCGATGAGTAGCAGGTGTGCGAAGATGCAGTGACCACACATCTCGACGAGACGACGAGCGTGGTAGTCGAGGAGGGTCTGATCCTTTGCCTCGGTGACGAGCTCGGTACAAGCCTTGGCACGCTCTATCCAAGTGGCTAGTAGCTCCTTGGTCTCCTGCCACTCGGGCGAGACCGCTACCTGCTGGTACTCCTCTAGGCGTGCGAAGTATGTGCCCGTGGTGACGTGGCGGATAGCCGCTACGACCTGTAGCTGCGTAGTACCCTCGTAGATGTTGGTGATACGCACGTCACGATAGAGACGCTCGCAGGTGTAGTCCTTCATATAGCCTGAGCCACCGTATATTTGGATGCAGTCGTAGACGTTTTGGTTGGCTAGCTCGGTACTCATGCCTTTGCCAATAGGCGTATAAGCGTCAGCCAGACGGCTGTAGTACTTCTGCTCCTTGCGCTCTTCGGGGGTAAGCTTGCGCTCACGAGCTATGTCGTCGTAAGCCTTGTACATATCCACGAAGCGGCTCGTCTCGTAGAGATGCGCACGGGTTGCGTCAGCCTTAGCACGTATGAGGGCTAGCATCTCATAGACAGCGGGGAACTTGTCGATGGCGTGTCCATACTGATGACGGTCAGCAGCGTAAGCCTTAGCCTCACGATAGGCAGCCTCGGAGATACCGACAGCTTGCGCCATGATGCCTAGACGAGCGCCATTCATCAGAGACATGACGTAGCGAATGAGTCCTAGACGACGCTCGCCACATAGCTCGGCTGGAGCATCCTTGAAGACAAGCTCGCAGGTGGGGACACCCTTGATACCCATCTTGTGTTCTATGCGGCGGACGGTCACGCCCCCCTTCTTAGCATCATAGATAAACATCGATAGACCACGTGCATCCTTGGTTCCCTCCTCACTACGTGCCAGTACGAGGTGGATATCGGAGTCGCCATTGGTGATAAAGCGCTTGACACCGTTGAGGTACCACTGCTGGTCAGCCTCGTTGTAGGTAGCCTTGAGCATAACGGCCTGCAGGTCACTACCCGCATCTGGCTCGGTCAAGTCCATAGACATCGTCTCGCCAGCGCAAACACGGGGGAGGAAGCGCTCACGCTGATCCTCAGAGCCAAACTCGTAAAGCGTCTCGGCGCAGTCTTGTAGTCCCCAAAGGTTCTCAAAGCCAGCGTCAGCACGTGAGACCATATCGGCAGCCATAATATAAGGAGTGATCGGCATGTTGAGTCCTCCGTAGCGACGGGGGAGTGCCATCCCCATGAGCCCAGTCTGTCGTACGGTGTCCAGGTTTTGCGCAGTGAGCGGATCGTAAGAGACACGTCCCTCGTGGAGCGTTGGTCCCGTCAGATCAACCTCGGCCGCATTGGGTGCGATCACCTCGCCACACACCTCACCGACTATCTCTAGTACACGCTGGTAACTATCCAGTGCGTCGGCATAGTCTGAGGGGGCATAGTCATACTGGTCAGCATCGGCATAGTCACGCTCCTTAAGCCGTGCAATGCGCTCCATGAGCGGATGCTGGAGGTGGTACTGTATATGTGGATTGTCTGTATAGAAGTTTGCCATGATTCTGTCGTCTAGAGGGAATTACTTAGAGTTTTGCTTGTAGTACTTGATGAGCTTGGGGATAACCTCCTCAATACGCCCCGTGATGACGTAGTCAGCGATCGTGTTGATCGGAGCATCGGGGTCCGTATTGATAGAGATGATCATGGAGCTCTCCTGCATACCAGCCACATGCTGTATCTGTCCACTAATACCGCAGGCGATGTATAGCTTAGGACGCACGGTCACACCAGTCTGTCCTATCTGTCGCTCATGCTCGGTAAAGCCCGCATCGACGGCTGCACGCGTAGCACCTACCTCTCCGCCTAGCAGATTGGCCAGCTCATGAAGTAGCTCAAAGCTCTCGGCACTACCGACACCGTAGCCTCCCGATACGATGATGGGGGCTCCGCCAAGGTTAATCTTGCTCTTGGCAACATGGCGGTCGATGATCTCAATGACAAAGTCCTCGTCACGAACGAAGTCAGCCACCGAATGGTTGATCACCTCGCCCTTGTGGTCAGCTTTGTAAATCTCCTTCTTCATCACACCAGGGCGTACCGTCGCCATCTGTGGACGATGCTCAGGATTGACAATGGTTGCCACGATATTACCACCGAAAGCTGGGCGGATCTGGTAAAGGAGGTTCTTGAACTCCTTGCCTTTCTCCGTATGATCTCCGATCTCCAGAGAGGTACAGTCAGCAGTTAGTCCGCTGCCCAGTGACGAGGAGACACGAGGACCCAGGTCACGTCCTATGGTTGTCGCACCGAGGAGGCAGATCTGTGGCTTCTCCTGCTGGAATAGCTTGATGACGATGCTTGCGTGTGGTAGCGTCTGGTAATGCTCTAGACGAGGGTCTACGAAGAGGTGTAGCTTGTCTACGCCATAGGGCATGACCGTGTCGGCTATCCCCTCAGCGCGGTCGGTGATAGCTATCGCCTCTAGTGCCACGCCCAGCTGGTTGGCCAGTGAGCGCCCCTTGGTGAGTAGCTCTAGGCTGACGTCGTGTACGCTCCCATCTTCGATCTCTAGGTATACGAATAGATTGTTCATAGTCTGTCTTATTATATGGGTGTGCAAAAGCGGCACTCTTTCAGCCGATGGTGTGGTTTGCTAATAGGGTTTGTATCAAAGTCTCTAGGTCGGCATCGCTGCTGGAGAGGTGCATCACCTCCTTAGCCTTAAAGACAACGCTCTCGATACTCTTGACCTTCGTCGGAGAGCCCGAGAGACCGCACTGAGCGATGTCTGCGCCCGTGCTCTCAGCCGTCAAGATGTCGATAGTCAGCTCCTCGGGATTGCTCTCGAGGCGCTTGCGCCATGTCTCGGGTAGTGCGTCTAGCTCTAGAGCCGAGGCTGCGTACTTGTACTTCTGTACACGCTTAGCATTGCGTAGGCGACAGGGAGCAGCGCTACCCGTGACCGTCAGCAGGAGCGGCTTGTGAGCACGTACCGTCTCCACGCCATGCTCCAGACGGCGTGTGATGGTGAGCTGGTCGCCCTCGATCTGATCGATCTGCTCGCAGTAGGTGACCACGTTGATGCCGAGCTTCTCACCCACCTGTGGTCCCACCTGAGCGGTGTCGCCATCGATAGCCTGACGGCCACCGAGGATGAGGTCGGGCAGTCCGCCCTTGTAGATATGACGTATAGCGCAGGCCAAAGCGTAGCTCGTGGCAAGCGTATCAGCCCCAGCGAAAGCTCTATCAGTCAGCAGGTAACCGTGGTCAGCGCCACGGTAGAGCGCCTCACGGATGATCTCAGCTGCACGGGGAGGACCCATGGTGAGTATGGAGACACGGCAGTCGGGATTTTGCTCCTTGATGCGGAGCGCCTGCTCGAGTGCGTTTAGATCCTCGGGGTTAAAGATAGCGTCGAGGGCGGCACGGTTCACAGTGCCGTCAGCCTTCATAGCATCTTTGCCGACATTACGTGTGTCGGGGACTTGCTTGGCAAGTACGATGATATCTTTGATCATATTTAGGTCGTAGTTGTGGTTTATGCTTGTTTAGATAGTTTGAGTCGCTCGAGGACTTTGTTTTGTCCTACGACTGCCTTGTAGGGCTTGACATAGTTTGGCTCCCAGTAGGCGGTGTCGACGTATCGCTCCTCCAGCCAATAGCTACGCGCCACGGTGGCGAGCGTTTCGGCCGTTGGCGGAGCGACAGCGGTGCCCTCTACGGGTAGCGAGCCGACGTAGACGATACGGCTCTCGGTGGGTGCGTGCCACTCAGATGAGATGGTGACAAAAGTCGCTTTATCGCAAGGCCCCCCCTGAGCGTCGAAGGTCTGCTGATAAGCGTTCCCATGACCCGCATCGAGCAGCGTAACGGTCTCACCAGCGAAGCTCGGCAAGCCTGCCAATAGAAGCTGCAAAGTGGAGACGGCTATGAGTGGGATGCTCCTCCCGAAAGCTAGTCCCTTGGCCAGCGAAGCCCCTATGCGCAGCCCCGTGTAGGAACCTGGGCCATCGGTTGTCGCTATGGCTGCTATCTGGTAGCCGTGCTCTTGGCACCAGTTGATAGCCTCCTCGGTGTAGCGTCCGATGAGCACCGCATTAGATATTTCTGTCTCTTGGTACACCTTAGTATATAGTACCTGCTCGCTGTCGGTCACAGCGACGCTACACCCTTGCAGGGCGGTATCGATGGCTAGGAGTACAGGTTTCGTTGCGTTCATAAGCACTAAGGTGCCAGACGATTGATAAGCCACGAATTATCCTCCTGACGCTCATAGAGGAAGCGGTCGTGCAGACGACTAGGACGACCCTGCCAAAACTCTATACGACTAGGCAGCACGGCAAAGCCTCCCCAGTTGTCGGGGCGGGGGACAGTCTGCAGGGCAAACTTAGCGGCCTCCGTGACAAAGTGCGTGTAGATGTAGTTGCGATCAGGTATCGGGTGGCTCTGAGGCGATATGCGTGCTCCGATACGGCTCTTGTAGGGTCGCGTAGCGAAGTACTGATCACTGATCTCAGGCTCTAGGTGTCGCACCGTACCCTCGACATGTATCTGTCGCTCCAGCTCGTGCCAGAGGAAGGTAAGGCTGACGTGTGGATTGGCAGCCATCTGCTGACCCTTGCGACTCTCGTAGTTGCTGTAGAAGATAAACTCCTCGCCGAGAAGCTCTTTGAGCAATACGGTCCGCGAACTAGGGTGTCCATCGGGCGTACTGGTGCAGACCAGCACAGCCGTAGGCTCTAGGACCTTAGGATCGTCCACCGCCTCTTGTAGCCATAGTCTGACCAGGCTAAAGGGATCGTCCGTTAGATCCTTACGACTGAGGCTCCTGCGCCCGTAGTCACGTCGTATGTCTTCGTAATGTAGATCCATAACTAATAAGGTGTGATAGGAGGGTGCTGCGAAGCCATAGACGAGCTTGCTCACCACTCATTCGCATACAAAGATACGGAAATTCGCTCTTAACGCCTCCGATCCAGTGAGCCCGAAGTAGTTTCATACTGGTGAAACTACAGTTTCATCGGGAAGAAACTCCAGTTTCATACGGGGGAAACTAGAGTTTCATTCGGGGGAAACTATAGTTTCATGTAGAAGGTACTCCAGTTTCATCGGGGTTGACGCATTACGTAGGATGAGTCCCTCTACGGCACTATCAAGGAAATCGGACGATTCCTCGGTGGACATCTTCGAATCTCCAGTGAGGAACGAACAAATTCTTCCGAACTTCGAAATCTTTCTTCCGAACTTTCATTTCATTCTTCCGAACTTTTATTTTCCGTCTCCGTGGAGAATATTCGTTTGCTCCCTGAAGATCCCCAATCTCCTCGGGATAAACCTAGGTTATTCGGGACTTTTTCAAGCTTTAGGGGGTAGACCTTGTCGGAACGCATAGATAGCGGGGTGACTTTATTAGGATCTCTATTGAATGCTTTTCGTATCTTTGGCACAGTAAACCATTATCAACTAGTTTCCTATGGAAGTAAATACTCCTCCTCCCTATGAAAACCGCAATGAAAAGCAACAGGACAAGCCAGTAACAAATGTCTATGTACAGAACGTGGTACAGAGTCCGCAGAAGAACTCGCTAGGTACCGCTGGCTTCGTCTTGTCTCTCGTAGCCCTCCTCGTAGGCTGGGTGCCAGTGCTAGGCTGGATCGTATGGATCTTGGGTGCTATCTTTTCTGGTATAGGCATCTTTCGTAAGCCACGAGGTCTATCCATCGCTGGGGTATGTATCTCTTTCTTTTGGCTTATAATCTTCGCCCTAATCTTCGGGGTCTTTATGACGGCTGTTGTGGCCGACAGCTACGCTAATCTCTAGCGTAGGGAGTTGCCTGAGAGCTGGTCGTGGAGCTGTCGCAAGACGAGGAGCGACTCGGGTCCCATATTGAAGAGCAGGTCGAGGATGCTGAGATTGGCGACGAAGCCGAGCGACCTAGCGAAGACTTGGTAGTACGGGACGGAGGCGATAGTCTCTTGGGTCGCTGTGCTGTCGGTTGTGATGGGCGGCAGGATCTGTGAACACACGCCTGCGGAGGTGCCGACATATTGCTCGGTCTCTTGCCACTGGTAGGGCAGGTGGATGAGCTGGCAGATGCGCATGATGAGCCGCTGATTGTGCTGGTAGAGCGATGTGGATCGGCGCTCTTTGTCCAGGTAGAGTGGCGCTAGGTCGGGAGCGTAGTACTCGTAGTAAGGTGATGCACCGTAGCAGGTCTCTATGGTGTACCAGTGCTTGTGTCTCCAGTTGTCATGCTCAGCGATCTGCACCGACTGTACAGGGCACTGCTGTGAGGAGCCGGCGAGGACGGGGATAGAGAGCTTCATCACCCCCTCGGCGCCAACGATGGCGCAGCGATTGCGGTAGGTTTGCTTCTGATAGTACTCGTGCGCCTCTATACGAGTGGAGCTGTCTAGCAGGTAACTCATATAGGCGACTGAGGGAGCGTATGCCGTGGGTAGCACTACCATATGACTGTTGCTGAGATCTCTGAGCGGTGGATCGGTCCGAAGTGGCGAGAGTCTATCGTCTTTGCGGTGAGCGGTGGCTTGGCTAAGAGCCAATATTCATCGGCAGCCAAGACCACTTCGTAAGAGCTTTGCTGTAAAGGCTGGGGGAGTGGCATGGTAAAGGTTTGCCGACCACGCTTGCCTAGAACTAGGAGTTTGCCCTCGGTAAAGCGTAAGGTGTCGCTCGGCTCGCCCACGACTCGTAATATTAGCTCGCTTTCCGCTAAGCTATCGGCAGTTAGCTTGAGGAGCACGTCATCGCCTCGGTGTGGCTGTGCGATGCGACTCATCAGGTGGTAGCTGCTCCCGCTAGGTGTGGTCTGGCGATAGACAAAGAAGAAGAGCCGTCCGACGATGATGAGTACTACTATGATCGTCGGAAGTCCCCAGCGTAGCCAGGTGGCTCGTCTCCTCGTCGCTATGTCAGAGTGGCTGACCATGTATCGTGTGCATCATACGTCTCCAGCGTATCTTGCCGTTCCAAAGACCTAGATCCTTGTCCAGCGAGAGCCAGAGGAAAGCGGGACGCCCTACGATATGATCCTCGGGAACGAAGCCCCAGTAGCGACTATCGGCCGAGTTGTGGCGGTTGTCACCCATCATATAGTAGTAGTCCATCCCAAAGGTGTAATGCGTGGCGGGCTGTCCGTCAATGAGGATGGTGCCGTCGGGACGCTGCTCGAGGGCGTGTCCCTCGTAGTTGTGTATACACCTACTGTAGAGCGCTAGGGCTTGGGGCGTTAGTTCGATGGTGAGCCCCTTGCGTGGTATCTGTAGCGGACCGTAGTTGTCACGGGTCCATCCGAAGTCATAGCCTACGGGGTAGAGATTGGTATTGGGGTCTTGCGACACAACAATCTTAGCGACACGGCTATCACTGGCCAATTGCTGGCGCATCTCCTCCGTAAGAGGTAGTAGGTAGAGTGCTTGTACATCGCTCATAGAGACCCCTGTCAAGCCCATCGCCTCTAGGTCGCCAGCAGAGAGCTGTGAGGGGGAGACGACATGCTGATCGTCGAGGCTAATGCCTAGATGTTTGAGCTCCTCGGCGGAGAAGTAGCCTCCACGGGTGCAGACCCAGTAGTTGAGCTGCATATACTCGGGACGCGCTTGTTGCTTGCCATTGATATAGATGTCATTGTTGCGTATCTCGATGAGGTCGCCTGGTAGTCCCACACAGCGCTTCACATAGTGGTCACGACGATCCACGGGGCGGTAGACAATCTTACCAAAGACCTCCGGCTGAGCCTCCAGCGCAGCCCGTCCGCCATACATCTCCTTGAGGTAGTAGTAGTCGGGATTGGTCACCTTGGTTGTGACGGTATCGCCTGTGGGGAAGTTGAAGACGACGAGGTCGCCACGCTCTACCTTTCGGATGCCTTTGAGTCGCATGTAGGAGAGCTGTGGTTTGCTAAGGTAAGACTCATGCCCGAGGAAGCGGTTTTGCGTTAGTGGCACCTGTAGTGGAGTCATCGGCATACGGGGTCCGTAGGTCACTTTGTCCACAAAGAGGTAGTCACCGACGAGGAGCGTCTTCTCCAGCGAAGAGGTGGGGATGGCGAAGTTCTGGACGAAGAAGATGCTGAGCAGATGCACGCCGATGACCGCCCAGAGAAGGTCTGCCAGCAGGGAGACGAAGCCTCTCAGCGTCTTGTTCTTGATGTTGCGATACCAAGACCAATTGATGAACTTGGTAAAGTAATAGTCCAGGATAAAGGGGAGGAAGATCAACCAAAAGGGACCAGCCCAAAGGATGCAGAAGAGGAGGTAGAGGATCGGTATGACGATGGCTACAACCTTCTGAAAGATGGACTTGTCTTGCCAATGAAGCTTCATTTTCATAGCGTGAAGGGGGTGTGTGGGATAGGACTATTTGTGCAGGATGAGGTCACGCATAGACCAGACGCCTACGGGGTGCTGCTGGAGATACTCAGCTGCGAGGGTGGCTCCTAGTGCAAAGCCCCGACGGCTATAAGCCTCATGGCGAAGCGTTATCTCGTCGATGTCGGAGTGATAGATGACGGTGTGGATGCCAGGCACCTCACCTTCACGAATTGCCTCGATGCCGAGAGAGCCATCGTGCGTCTCAAGTCCCAGATGCCAGTTGTGTAGCGAGGGGGTTTGCTCGATGAGCCCCTCGGCCAGTGTGATCGCTGTGCCACTGGGTGCATCAAGCTTGTGTATGTGATGCGTCTCCTGAATGCGTGGCGTGTACTCGGGGTAGGGAGCCATAAGCTGGGCAAGCTGCTCGTTGAGAATCATCATGAGGTTCATTCCGAGGCTAAAGTTGGATGCAGCAAAGAGTCCACCACGTCCAGAGCTTTGCACCTCAGCCTTGAGCTTCTCAAGCTGTTCATTCCAGCCCGTACTGCCAGTGACCACGGGGAGTCCCGCTTTTAGGGCAGCCTGGCAAAGCTGATAGCCACTCTCAGGGGTGGAGAACTCAATGGCGACGTCGGCCTCTCGCAGAGAACCGTCCTCCAGCAGGGCAGCGTCAGCCTTATCTATGCGAGCGACCACCTGATGTCCGCGCTGGGTGGCGACCTCTTCGATCATATGCCCCATGCGCCCGTATCCGAGTATAGCGATTTTCATAGTCAGTAAGTATTTAGCGAGTGTGCGTGGCTTACGGCACACGAGATGTGTGGATTACTTCTTAGGCTTCTTGGTGTCATTGGCCTTAGCCTTGTGGGCAGCGTTGAGGAAGTCGAGGACTTCTTTGGTGATGTCAAAGCCTTCGCCAGCGTACATCACGCCTTCAAGTCCTGTGGAGGTGAGGATCAGGTCATACTTCTTGTCGGCGTTGAAAGCTTTGAGCTGAGCGACCACCTCATCGTGAAGGGCTTTCTGAGCATCAGCCTGAGCTTTCATTGCCTCCTCGGCGTAGCGTTGCTCCAGCTGAGCGCCCTCTTGTTGCATGGCGGTGATGCGCTTCTCCTCGGCATCGACCTGAGCCTGAGTGGTGAAGAGACCTTTCTGAGCCTTCTCCATATAGCTGGCATAGGCTTGCTGAGCCTTCTGCGCCTTGTTGGCAAGAGCCTGCTGGTTGCGCTTGAGTTGAGCCTCGATCTGCTTGTTTGCCTGAGTGTAGTACTCGTAGTTCTTGTAGAGCGAGTCGAGAGATACGACGCCTATCTTGAGCTGGTGCGTAGGATCAGCGGTAGTAGCTGTCAGGCTGTCTGAAGTCGTGGGTTGACCATTCTGTTTTTGATTGCAGCTCCCGAGTAGGAGAGATGCAATGAGTAGAGGGAGTAGGAGGATAAACTTCTTGTTCATATAGATGTTGTGTTGATTTGACTAAAGGTGTGGAGAGAACTACTGCGGATCATCGGCTATGCGGTCGGCTAGGTTTTGTCTCGTAGCCAGCTCCGCCATCTGCTTGTTGGCACATCCTATGCCTCTCTTCTTAAGAGCTTTGCTGTCCTCGATGTGCGAGCTCTGAGGGTTCTTGTCGCCCTTGACGATCAGTCGCAAGGCGAGCAGGAGTACGGCGAGTCCGACGAGGAGAACGGATATGATGATGAGTTTCATAGTTTTTCTTAGTATATTTGCAGGAGAGAGTAGCACCGTGCTACAGCTCTCAGATAGACAAAGGTATACCTTTTGTCGGACTTACGCACGCATTTGAGGTGACAAACTGATATCGTGCGGTAGTTAACGCACTTATATTCTAACTTTTCAAAGCAATAAACGATGCAAATAACAGATCTAACTCACATGCCCATCTGGCAGCACTTCTACGAAATCACCAAGATACCTCGTCCCTCCAAGCACGAGGAGCAGATATTGGCCTTCCTCAAGAAGTTTGCCGAGGAGCATAACCTAGACTATGCGCAGGACAAGACGGGCAATATAGTCATCCGCAAGGGGGCTACACCAGGCATGGAGGACAGAGAGACCATCATCCTCCAGGGTCACGTAGATATGGTCTGCGAGAAGAATAGTGACGTAGAGCATGACTTCTACAAGGATCCTATCAAGACGCAGATCACCGACGGATGGATTCACGCTGAGGGTACGACTCTCGGTGCCGACAATGGTATCGGAGTCGCTGCAGGACTCGCTGTCCTGACTGACCCCACCGTAGAGCATGGACCTGTTGAGTGCCTCTTTACAGTAGATGAGGAGACTGGTCTGACCGGTGCCATGGGTATCGAGCCAGGCTTCGTCCAGGGACGCATCCTCATCAACCTCGACAGTGAGGACGAGGGCGAGATGTTCATCGGCTGCGCTGGTGGTATGGGTACGATGGCCTTCTTTGACTATACGACAGAGGCTACACCCGCTGGGCAGATAGCTCTCGAGGTTAAGGTAAGCGGTCTCAAGGGTGGACACAGCGGTGGCGACATCCATGTCGGTCTAGGCAATGCTAATAAGCTCCTCGTGCGCTACCTATATAAAGTACTCAAGGAGGTGCCCGAGATGCGCCTAGCTATGATCGATGGTGGTAATCTACACAACGCTATCGCTCGTGAGGCTAAGGCTATCATCACGATCCCTGCCAATCGCAAGGAGAATCTAGCTATTTGGGCAAATGAGATGGACGCTGAGTTCCGCAATGAGCTCAAGAAGGTTGATCCTAATGTCAACCTCCGTGTGGAGACGACCACGACTCCTAAGGAAGTGGTCGATGCCAAGACGGCTAACACGCTCATCCGCACGCTCTACGCTTGTCCTCACGGTGTGATGGGCATGAGCCACTCGCTAGAGGGGCTCGTAGAGACCTCGACCAATCTAGCTAGTGTCAAGATGCGGGAGGGCAATGTGATCAGCATCGAGACCAGTCAGCGTAGCTCTACTGAGTCGCTCAAGGAGGATGTAGGCAACATGCTCCTCGCTCTCTTCGAGCTAGCTGGTGCACGCACAGAGGTTCGTGACGGCTATCCTGGCTGGGCTCCTAACCCCGACTCTGAGATCCTAAAGGTCGCTGAGAGCACCTATCGTGAGCTCTTTGGCAAGGAGCCAAAGGTCAAGGCTATCCACGCAGGTCTTGAGTGCGGACTCTTCCTAGCGAAGTATCCTTACCTTGACATGGTCTCCTTCGGCCCGACGATGCGTGACGTACACTCACCCGCAGAGCGCATGGAGGTCCAGACGGTGGAGATGTTCTGGCGCCACCTCGTAGCGATCCTCAAGAACGCTCCCAAGCGCAAGTAATCATAGCTAAGACTGCCGACTAACCAGTCCGCAGTCCCACCAACGAGAAGGCTCAGTCGCAGCGATGCGGTTGAGCCTTCTGCGCTCTAGGCATCACTCGCTGAGCTTGGTCGAAGGTGCTTCAGCAACCACTCCGTCAAGACCCCATTGATAAAGCGTGCAAAGGTAATAAGAGCGCCCCTTGCTACTGAACTCTTGTGCCCTCAACGTCGCTCTGTAATCAGCCAGCGTCTCAACAATCCATAAAGAAGAGCTTGTCGGATTCAAAGATAGTTGCTATCTTTGTGGTATAAGAGCAGTCGACAGTTGACCTGTGATTGTTCGCACGAAGAGCCAGTTTTCATAAGGAAGCTGGCTCTGGTCTTTTAGATCTCACTTTGGTTAAATAGCAGAGCTACATAAATCTGCTCTGTTGAATTCAAGCCCAGTTGTCTGTCTCAAAGATAGTTGCTACCTTTGTGGCAAGAAAGAGCAAGCTCGCTCGGTCCGCCTTTAATTCTAGGCTATATACTGCGTTTGCAGTACGAACCCGGGGAGCTTGCTCTTTTCCCGTTGAAATATAATCCGTACCTTTGCAATAGAAAGGACGTACATCCCAATGTGAGTCTCACCTAAGCGTCGGGAACGAGGTAAGGGCGTTTGGGGTGTGCGTCTTTTTTGCCACTTTGCCAAGTCACTCTGCGTCTTGCTTTGCTGGTAAGCGAGTCGCTTATAGTTGCTATATTTCTAGCACAAGAGGGGAAGTTATTTAGGCGATGTGCGCGAGTAATGTCAAGCTGCCACTTCCCTGATTGTTTAGAAGCCGGGCTGAGCTCGGCTTCTTCTATGCTACTAGTTCGCGACCCTTATTGTTCTGCAGGAAGGCTTGTTGTTTGAATTATAATATCGTATCTTTGCAGGCATAGAGCAATTGGTCGGAAGTCTTCCGTACGTTATAGAGCGTTATAAAGGGAAGCACTAGCTAATTGCTCTTTTTCCGTTTACAGACGAGGGGGAGCGGTAGATTTCTATCTCATGGCGATTTGCTCATCTCAGATATTGACACTACCTTTGTGGCAAGAAGGAGGAGTTTCTGATATTAGTCTTTCCCAGGGCCGTGGAGCAGGGAGCGAGCGTTCAGAAGCCCCTCTTTTGTTGTCTGTAGATGCGTGGTTATTTCGTTTATTGACACTACCTTTGCAATGTGAAGTTCGGTAAGAGGTCGGGCTTGCGCCCCGCCATTCGTCACTCCTAAGAAAGAGCTAATTCACTCAGCCTGCCTTTAATTATAGGCTATATACTGCGTTTGCAGTAAGAACCTGAGGAGTTGGCTCTTCCTTTTTTGTACTATAGATTTGGCTGTCTCAGGTAGTGTCGCTACCTTTGCAGTGGATTCGAATGAGTCTATGAGGATTAACCGGGTAATGCCGCTATTCTTCGCCCGCAGGGGCTAGTTCTTTCATATGAAGAGCTAGCCTTCTGTCTTTTTTATGCGATTCCTTGCTGTGGCAACGCTGAAAAGGCGAGAGGGGTGCTACCCTCACGGTAACACCCCTCCCTATCACATACACTAAACAAATTATTGTCTCTTAAATTCGTCGCTAGATCTTGATGTCGTAGCCTTTGACACAACGGACGCACAGATCGTGCGTCCCTACAAAGGGCTACTCGTATCGTTTTGACACAACGGATGCCCTCTCGCTAGACGCGACCGAGCATCCCTAAAAAGGGCTACTTGTGATCGTGATCGTGATCGTGGTCGTGATGATCGCCAGAAGTGTCCTGTACGAGGATGATAGTGCGAGCTACCATGGACTCATTGCCCGAGCGGTCCACACAGTAGACGAGGAGGTGGTACTCACCTGGCGTTGCGTCTGCTGGGATCTTGATGTCGTGGTGGTGGATGTGGGCATTGCGCTGATTGACAGTGTACTCCTTGTTGAAGCTAAAGGGCTTCGTCTTGTCATCCCCGAGACGCAGGTCGCGGGTGTGCGAGTGTCCGTCGAAGTTGTTGTGGACGTCGATCTTGTACGACTTGACGAGATCGTTGTCCGAGAGGTTCATCTCGAAGTGGACACCGTTGTCATCCCCAGTGAGGTACATGCTATGATCCTCGGGTGCTATGAGATCGATAACCGGTTTGGTAGTATCGGTGGGCTCCTTCTTGCAAGCGGTGAAGGCTGTCGCCAGAGCGAGACAGCTGAGGAGCGTGATTGATGCGAAGATTGTTCTTTTCATCATTGTATTGAAGATTAAAATGATAGATTGATCGTTAGTAGTACATTTCGTCCAGCCTCAGGGAGATTGACTCTCCTGTAGTAACTCATATGGTCATAGTAGCGGCTGTCCAGAAGGTTTTGGATAGCTAGAGAGATGCGGTAGTTGCTCTGTCTGAGCTGTCCGTCGTAGGTCACAGCTAGGTCTAGTAGCGAAGCTGTGCCAGGTGTCGGCTCCTCATTGCGTGCTATGCGATGCTGGGGAGCGATGATGCGGTGCTTGAGCGAGAGTGCCCAGTGCTGAGGGTGCCAAGTCAAGTCGTGGCTCAAGCGTGCTGGTGGCGAGTAGGGTAGCGCTAGGCGGTCTGCCACATTGTAGGTGTAGACATAGTCACCCTGCAGGTGGTAGTCCCACTGCGGATGCAGATGCCAAGTGCCCTCCAGCTCGACGCCTGTAAAGAGCGCCCGTGTGGACTGGTAGCGGTATATCTGTCCCGAGTGGGGCAGTATGGACCACTCGCCCGAGGGCTGCAGGAAGATGTAGTTGGTAAAGTAGGTTACAAAAGGCGCTACCGTACAGCTCCACACTTCATTATGAAAGCCCACCTCACTATCTAGTAGCCAGCCCTGCTCACTACTCAGCGAAGGGTCGCCCACCTCGTGGCGGAAGGTGCCGTGGTGGATACCATTTGCTGCAAGCTCGTAGATGCCTGGTAGGCGAAAGCTTCTGCCCAGATTGACCTTCCAGAGCCAATGCCTATTGATCTGCCAAGCTAAGCCGACACTCCCCGAGAGGTCGTGCCAATGACGCTCGCCCTCCTGACTGCTGTAGTAGTACTGCGTCAAGGTTGCCGATGACTCGCCACGCTCCTTGAGGTAGTCAGCTAGGTAGGGGTCGTGGTAGGGGCTCATTGAGATGTATCCTAGATCGTAGCGCAGTCCACTGGTGAGGTGTAGTCCCTGAGCTATGCGCCCTTGATAGGTTAGGCTCATACCGCTCGTTGCTCGCTGGTAGTCTGGTAGGAGGAAGCCGTAGCCTCTCCGCTTGTGCCACTGGTACTGTCCATCAGTGCCCAAGGTCCACTTGCCACCCCAGGGAGCGTAGTAGCTAGCCTGCAAGCGTGCGGAGATGGTCTTGAGGTCAAACTCAAACTCCAAGTCTGCATCCTGCACGGGTCGCTGCATCGTCCCGTAGTGCGTGTGGAAGGCGCTAAGCTCACGGCGCAGGTTCTGCTGCCAGCCTAGCTCACCGACCAATTGCCACTGCGGAGAGATCCGCCACTGCAGAGAGCCCTGCGTAGAGAGCTGACGCACGGTGCTGTAGGGTAGCTCGATGTTGTAGCGACTCTTGTCTGGTAGCACACGCTTTAGGTCTGGTACGCCGTGTGCTCCAGGGAAGAAGCCGCTGCGCTCACCATTGACGGAGGCTTGTAGCGAAGCTTTGATCTGCTCTCCCAGCCACTCGTAGCGTAGTTGCGAGGCGTAGGTCTGTGTGGCACTATTCTTTAGCCTACGACCATATATAGGTATCCAGCGGGTGAGGTAAGTGATGCTGTCAGCTGTCACATTGCGGTCGCCGTGATACTGACCACTCACACGGAGACGGATGTGATGCGCTCCATGCAGGTAGCCCATCATGAGACTACCGCCACCACCCATCGTACTGCTCTGTCCTAGCAAGGTGCAGGAGCCGTAGAGTCCCTGCTTGTGCGGAGGCGTAGCTGGCTGTCTGACGATGACTCCGCCTAGGGCATCGCTGCCGTAGAGGAGCGAGCCTGCACCCTTGATCACCTGGACAGGGTCTTGGTCGAAGGCATCTACCTCCAGCCCATGGTCGGCGCCCCACTGCTGTCCCTCTTGCTTGAGCCCGCCATCGACATAGGCGATGCGGTTGAAGCCTAGACCACGGATCACAGGCTTGCCGTAGCCAGAGCCGATCGTGATCACATTGACCCCAGGCAGCGTGCTGAGGGTCGCTGCAAAGTTGCCCGTAAAGTGTTTCGTCAGATAAGTGCTGTCGAGCCACTCAATGGTCTGACCGAGACGCGCCGTCTGGAGCCGCTGACTATTGGCTCTGACGACCACCGTTTGGAGTGTCTCGTCAAAGGGATGAGGCTTCAGCGCTATGCTGTCTGGTTTCGATAGGGATGACTCGGCTAGAGCAACCATCGGGACGAGATATAATAATAGATGGCAAATGTATCTGCAATACATCGCAAAAATGATTTGAACCAGTGAAATGTAAGGAGAGACAGTGCCACTACGCCGATAGCTTCGCTCGCTCACTACGGAGGAGTAGGCGTACGTAAGTGGTTGTGTCACATAGATATTGTCTAGCTATGCTAGAGCGGGTAGGGGAGCGACACGATGGTCACTCACACTATGGCAAGAAGCCAAAGTAAGCGCATCCGGCGGAGCTTCAGCATAGAGCTAATCCGCCTATAGCCACGTAGTAGATAGGTGTGGCTAGCAGTATCTCACTGGTGGGGCTCTTAGAGCTATGCCCTCTCTCAGGGCTAGGTGTACAGCTTCGGGCTGTAGCTCTGGAGCGGGGGTGTCCCACTCATCCACCGCAAAGGATGGCGCTACAGCACACTGGTCTGTGATACCGAGATGAAACTCGCAGACGGGGCAGGTGACCTTATTAACTAGGTATACCTCGGAGCTTGCTTCACTCTTCTTATTATCGTCACTCTGGTCGACGTTGGCATCAGAGATCAGACCATAGTAAGTCGACGAAAAGATCTCCGCATCGTGCTGGTGCATAGCTTGTCCCATCAGAGCCAGTATGTACACTAGCCCCAATAGCAAAGCCGTCATTCGCGTCGGCATATCGATATGCGTGAGTCTCTTCATATGTTGTATCGCTGGCAAAGATAGTGAAAAGTTTTCTCCCCGCAATAGACGCCTGTTCAAATTTAATGTAGCGAAGTGGAATTTGAGGAGTCAAGATGACCGACGAAACACCCGAAAAACCAATTCCTCCGAAGAAATTCTCAGATTGCTCGGAGGAAAATCGCTATTTCTTCCGAAGTTTGAAATAAAAGTTCGGAAGAATGAAATGAAACTTCGGAAGAAAGATTTCAAAGTTCGGAAGAATTTTTTCGTTCCCCCGTGGCGAATATTCGTTTCCTCGGTAGCTATTGGGGATTTCCTCCGATACACACCTAGACGCTCGGAGGAGTGAATGCTATAAGTGGCAGGAATGAAGAGCTTTGAGGTGTTTTTGTTCGAAAAACGTGGAGCCGTGTATTTCTATTTTGTACCTTTGCGACTAGATTATCTGAATCATTCTAGTATAGACATGAAGAAACTCTTACTTATATCCAACTCTGCATCTCAGGGTCAGCCTTATCTAGGCTATGCGGCTGAGGAGATCGGTCGCTTCCTAGGTCCAGTGGCTCAGGATGTACTCTTCGTCCCGTATGCAGCTATCACCTATAGCTGGGATGAGTATGTAGCTAAGGTCAATAATGCGCTGGGTGGCGTTGGCGTCAATGTCACGGGTCTGCATACTTACGACAAGCCACTACAGGCGCTCGCCTCGGCTCAGGCTATTATGGTGGGCGGTGGCAATACATGGGCACTCCTCAAGCAGCTACAAGATATGGGCGCTATGAAGCTAATCCGTGAGCGTGTCCTCGAGGATGGCATCCCCTACGTGGGCTGGAGCGCTGGGTCAAACCTCGCCTGCCCGACGATCATGACGACAAACGATATGCCTATCTGCAATCCCGATACGACGCAGGCACTGGGGCTTATCTCCTTCCAGATCAACCCGCACTACCTCGATGCGCATCCTGAGGGTCATGGCGGCGAGACGCGCGAGCAGCGTATCCGTGAGTTTGTCAAGTACAATCCTAACTGCGATGTACTCGGCCTGCGAGAGGGTAGCATGCTCCATATCACGGGTGACAAGATCACGCTGTGGGGCGAGCGTACGGCTAGACTCTTTAACTATCCCACCTTCTACGACAATCCGCTAGAGATAGAGCCTGGAGTCCTCTCATACAGCGAGAAGAAGTAACTTACGTAAGCTGAAGAGATGAAGGATATCCCAAGCTTTACCATAGATCACGAGCGTCTCAAGCGTGGTGTCTATGTCTCTCGTCGTGACCTCGTGGGCGATCAGGTGGTGACCACCTTTGACATACGTATGAAAGCGCCAAATCGTGAGCCTGTGCTTGACCTGAGCGCTCTGCATACGATAGAGCATCTCGTGGCGACCTATCTGCGCAATGATCCCGAGTGGGGGAGTCGTATCATCTACTGGGGACCGATGGGTTGCTTGACAGGCAACTACCTTATTATAGTAGGTGACCTTAATCCGCTAGATATAGCCGATCTGCTCCGTCGTGCCTTTGCCTTTGTGGCACACTACGAGGGCGCTGTGCCTGGTGTGGCTCCTCGTGACTGTGGCAACTACAAGCTACACAACCTCGAGCTGGCACGTGAGGAGTCTAGACGCTATCTAGAAGAGGTGCTGGAGCATCTGGATGATACGAACACGCACTACCCAGAATAACCTAACGAGACAAAACATAGAGGGGCACACTCTGCAGGAAAGAGAGAGTGCCCCCACACACTTAACGAACGATCGAATGAAACCTACACTAGTCATCATGGCTGCTGGTATGGGTAGTCGCTATGGCGGCCTCAAGCAGCTAGACAAACTGGGACCTGCGGGCGAGAGTATCATGGACTACTCCGTCTTTGATGCGATCCGAGCTGGCTTTGGCAAGGTGGTCTTTGTCATACGCCACGCCTTTGCAGAGCAATTCAAAGAGCAGGTGCTACAGAAGTATCAGAAGGCCATCGACACGGCTGTCGTCTACCAAGAGATAGACTCACTGCCCGAGGGCTTTACGGCTCCTGCCGAGCGCACCAAGCCGTGGGGCACTAATCATGCGCTGATGATGGCGGCTCCTGAGATTGACGGTCCCTTTGCAGTGATCAATGCAGACGACTTCTACGGTCGTGAGGCCTTTCAGACGATGAGTGACTACCTCTCTCAGTTGCCCTCAGACAGCCGAGGCGCCTACTGTATGGTCGCTTACGACATCGAGAGCACGCTCACCGCTGAGGGGAGTGTGAGTCGTGGCGTGTGCAAGGCTTCGCCCGAGGGATACCTCATGCACATCACCGAGCACAAGAACATCCACGAAAACGAGAGCCATGAGATAGTTAGCATGCATGACGGCAAGAAGCTCTCCATAGCGCGGGGTACACTTGTATCAATGAATCTATGGGGCTTTACGCCTGACTACTTGGAGCACTCGGAGAGACTCTTCGCAGACTTCCTCAAGGAGCATGGTAGCGAGCCTACGTCGGAGTTCTTTATCCCGACGGTCGTTGACACGCTGATCCGTCAGGGACTGGCGCAGGTACAGGTCTTGAGTACCGATGCCCGTTGGTTCGGTGCGACCTATGCCTCTGATCGTGATATGGTCATAGCGCATTTGGCCAAGCTAACCGAGGCGGGTGAGTATCCCTCTCCGCTCCTCTAAGTAGACTCTCTCCTTCAACCTATGAATCATTTTGAAATCGAACAATCGAATATGAACAATCGCAAACTACTAGTTGCTGCTCTATGCGCAGCTTCTATTACGTTCTCTGCTTGCAATAAGAAGCAGGGGGCGCAGACCAACGATGAGATTGTCCCAGCTATCAATCTAGCTGACATGGACACGCTCGTGCGTCCACAGGATGACTTCTACCACTATGTCAATGGAGGCTGGATCAAGGCTAATCCGCTGAAGCCTGCCTACAGTCGCTTCGGAACCTTTGACGTGCTACGTGACCGCTCGATCGAGCAGATCCACGGGATCGTTGATGAGCTCGCTCAGGGTAGCTACAAGGCTGGCTCCAATGAGTATCGTGTCTCTGTACTATACAAGCAGGCTATCGACAGTGTCAAGCGCAACGAGCTGGGCGCTCAGCCAATCCTTGACGAGCTAAAGTCTATTGAGGCGATCAACTCTAAGGAGGCGCTCGTAGACTTCGCAGCTCAGCAGGATAATAAGGGTGATGATACATTCTTCGGCACCTACGTCATGGCTGATGCTGAGAATAGTGACATGAACATCTTCAACCTGAACCAGACAAGCCTAGCTCTGGGCAACAAGGAGTACTACACAGATCCAAAGAATGGCGAGATCATCAAGTCATACAATCAGTACATCGAGCGCATCGCTCAGCTAGCTGGTTACTCTGCCGAGGAGGCTCAGCGCATTGCGAAAAACAATATTGCCGT
>NZ_ACLR01000002.1 GCF_000174775.1 Porphyromonas uenonis 60-3 | reverse complement strand
GAGTAGGGCTTTCCTCTCCGTACGGGCGCAGTCTATGTCCATACGGGAGGCAATTCATTTTCATGCGGATGAAAATCTAGTTTCACCTAGGAGAAACTCTAGTTTCATACGGAGGAAACTCTAGTTTCATACGGAGGAAACTCTAGTTTCATATGGGAGAAACTCTAGTTTCATATGGGAGAAACTACTCGCATTAGGGGGAGAATACCTTGTTCTAGGTATGCTGTTTGCTTTTTATTTTGGGTGCTTACCCCTATCTTTGTAGCTGTTGGTGGGGATGTCCGACCAACGGCAATAAATCTTTATCCAAAACTTAAATGCAAATGACTATGCAACCTATTATCAATAGCAACTTACCAGAGTTCAAAGTACCCGCATATACCAAGTCCAAGGGCTTCCACGAGGTCTCTAACGAGGATCTCAAGGGGCGCTGGAGCGTACTCTTCTTCTATCCTGGCGACTTCACCTTCGTATGTCCTACGGAGCTAGCTGACCTTGCCGACAACTATGCTGAGTTTCAGCAGATCGGCGTGGATATCTACTCTGTGAGCACAGACTCACACTTCGTTCACAAGGCTTGGCAGGA
>NZ_ACLR01000003.1 GCF_000174775.1 Porphyromonas uenonis 60-3 | reverse complement strand
CCCGCCCTCTGAGGGAGCGCCTAGTGACAATGCGGATCGCAGCATCTTCTTCATCCGAGGCGTCCTGGAGGCGATCAAAAGCTTGCACTGGATCCCCGATGTGATCCATTGTCTGGGGTGGTTCTCCGCACTGGCACCCGTCTACCTGAAGACGGCTTACAAGAATGACCCTTACTTCGAGCGTGCTAAGGTGCTCTTCTCGGTCGATGGTAACGAGGAGGAGGGGCGAGATTGGGCGAAAGACTTGATCAAGAAGCTTGAGTTTGACAAGATTACGGGCGACCTGCTCGACCCGCTACAAGGAGAGGTGACGCCAGACGCGCTACGTCGTATGGCGATCCACTACTCAGATGGTGTGATCCTGGGGCAGGAGTCGGTCTCTCCCGAGCTCATCGAGTACCTTCGCTCGGAGCCTGACCACAAAGTGCTAGAGTACCCTGGGCCAGCAGTAGATCATGCTGAGGCTTATGTAGACTTCTACCGAAGCTTTACGGAGTAAGAC
>NZ_ACLR01000004.1 GCF_000174775.1 Porphyromonas uenonis 60-3 | reverse complement strand
AAGAAACTAGTGTTTCATGCCGAAGAAACTAGTGTTTCATGCCGAAGAAACTAGAGTTTCATGCCTAGGAAAACAGAAATCCCTCCCTAGGAACCGAGAAGTTCCTACGTTGGAACTGAAAAGTTCCAAGGGAGGAACCGTTTTGGGCGCTTTTACAAAAGCTTTCGTCTCCACACGGAAGGTGGCCATGCGTACGCACTTGCGGAGCCTTCCTCGAGAGTCACAAATGAAAAGCGCCACCCCTGAGCGAACTCAAGAGTGGCGCATGTGGATGAGACTGTGTCAGTCTCTGGGGATCTGTGCGGATGCTTACTTGCCGTAGCGAGCGCGTAGCACCTGGATCATATCCTGACTCATGGTGTCGAGGTCGTAGTGTGGTTGCCAGTCCCACTCACGACGAGCGCAGCTGTCGTCGAGCGAGTTAGGCCACGACTCAGCGATAGCTTGGCGCAGCGGATCGACATCGTAGCTCATCTCGAAGTCGGGGATGATACGCTTGACAGCAG
>NZ_ACLR01000005.1 GCF_000174775.1 Porphyromonas uenonis 60-3 | reverse complement strand
ACTGTGGCGAGGTTCGTCTCATCGACAACATTCACTACAAGACCTCAGCCAACTAGCTGACTAACCTACATACGTATCGATAGGGGCGGACCTCGCGGGGTTCACCCCTTTTTTCAGCGTCCTTTGAGCTAACTATCAGTACCACTTGGGTGAAACTTTTCTTCCATCCAGGTGAAACTCCAGTTTCATGGGAATGAAACTCTAGTTTCATACGGGAGAAACTCTAGTTTCATACGGGAGAAACTCTAGTTTCATCAAGAAGCGTCGCTGGAAGGGTGGGGGAATAGACAAAGATAGAGGGCTGAGTCCGTTGTGATGGACCCAGCCCTCTTGTGTTTGGTTGGCGACTTAGTCGCTAGAAGCGGTTGCGTACGGAGCGTGTGGTAGTACTCTTCGACTGCCTTCGGTTCCGCTCTGCCTTGGCAGCTTTGGGAGTAGCCTTCTTGGTGGTGCGACTCTTCTTCTTCGCTTTGGTCACCTTGGCTGCTTTACGTTGGCTCTTGCCCTCGCGAAGCTCTTGTGAGCGACGGGCACGGGCTGTGTCAA
>NZ_ACLR01000006.1 GCF_000174775.1 Porphyromonas uenonis 60-3 | reverse complement strand
CTGTTAGTTTTGCTCCTGCTGGGGTACACGACTTGTGGTCGTCTTTACTGCGGAGGTACACAAAGATAGCTCTTTGTTGGGAGTTAGGCGGCATGGGCTCGGAGTTTTGAGGCTCGGAGCTGTTGGTGAATCGTTCTTAGATATCTGGTTCTTAGGCGGTTGTGTGGTTAGAGGGTTGGGGTAATCTGGTATGAGCATCTGCATCGGAGTCTTCTTGTTGAGGGCTCGATGAGGACGCGCTGTGTTATAGAGAGCAATCGTTTGCGAGAGGATCTCCCGAACTTGATCTATGGGCTTATCCTCGAAGTTGTAGAGCCAGTCGTTCTTGATGATTCCGTTAAGTCGCTCAGCCATAGCGTTGTGGAGAGGGTTGCCGGTCTGGGTAACGCTGGTTACGATGCCTAGGCTGGCCTCGTAGTCGGTCATCTGCTTGGAGACGTATTGACAGCCTCGGTCGCTATGGAAGATGAGTCCTTTGAGGTCAAAGCCATGCTTCTGGTAGAAGTCAACGGTCTGTTTTAGTGCGTTGTAGGGGCCCTCTGTGGAGAGCGTGGGCTGCAGGTCAAAGCCGGTGATGATGCGGCTA
>NZ_ACLR01000007.1 GCF_000174775.1 Porphyromonas uenonis 60-3 | reverse complement strand
TTGGCTCCTAACACTTTGTAGAGCCAGTCTCGACCTACTTGGAAGGTTCCTTTGAAGTACTTGTTGGTACACTCCTGGAGGGTGTCTACGCCTGCCCTGGGGAGCCAACTGCGCACATACTGGCAATAGTGTAGGACGGAGGCTACTTTGACATCTTCGTCTTGCTCGGTGAAGGTGTGCTTGTAGTAGCCTTTGCGGCTGACTTCTAGCTGCTGACAAAGGTAGGTTATGGAGAGCTTTTGATCTCTCACTTGGGCGGATTCAAGCTGTTTCACGGCTACAAATCGGTCTTTTTTTTAGATCAATGTGGTAGCGATTCAAGACCACTTCGAGTAGTGTTTTGTTGACCAAGGCCTTGCTCTCAGCTTGGAAGAGGGCTGCTTTGAGGCGAGCGTTTTCGCGCTTGAGTTCTGCGTAATCTGGATCTACGGCTTTGTTCTTGTTTGTCTTGCTCATAGTGCTTTGGTTGGGTAACTCTACACCAAAGGTACGCAACCAATTTCGAATGGTGCGTGCGGTGATGCCG
>NZ_ACLR01000008.1 GCF_000174775.1 Porphyromonas uenonis 60-3 | reverse complement strand
CGATGAGGACGCGCTGTGTTATAGAGAGCAATCGTTTGCGAGAGGATCTCTCGAACTTCTTCTATGGGTTTGTCCTCAAAGTTGTAGAGCCAGTCGTTCTTGATGATCCCGTTAAGTCGCTCTGCCATAGCGTTGTGGAGAGGGTTGCCTGTCTGGGTGACGCTGGTTACGATGCCTAGGCTGGCCTCGTAGTCGGTCATCTGCTTGGAGACGTATTGACAGCCTCGGTCGCTATGGAAGATGAGTCCTTTGAGGTCAAAGCCATGCTTTTGGTAGAAGTCAACGGTCTGTTTTAGTGCGTTGTAGGGGCCCTCTGTGGAGAGCGTGGGCTGCAGGTCAAAGCCGGTGATGATGCGGCTATAAGCATCCATCGTCAGGGAGAGATATGCGAAGCCCCCTAAACACTTGACGTAGGTTATGTCTGAGACGGTGAGCCGGCAATGGTCGGTGGCGATGTACTTAGGGGTGGTGTTCAGGTGGTCTTGGAAGCCGTGATTGACTACTCCTTTGGTCGTCT
>NZ_ACLR01000009.1 GCF_000174775.1 Porphyromonas uenonis 60-3 | reverse complement strand
CCCACCCCGACGAGCGGTTACGAAGAGAAGTCGACCGAGCATCCAAGACGAAAAAAACTTCGCTTTTTACTTGCATTTGAACTTAGAAAGCACCGGGCTACTCGTAAGATTAGCGGAATATAGGTTTAGCGACGAAAGCCACCCCGCAACATATCGCATCAGCACCCTCACCGCTCAGTAGGTGGGGGTGCTTTTTTCTGGGAAGCCTTGCCGACCAAGCGCACCCCCCACGGAAGAATTGCCCAATAGCTACCGAGGAAACGAAGATTCTCCACGGAACCGAGAAATAAAACTTCGGAAGAATGAAATCGAAGTTCCGATGAATTTCGGATTTCCTCCCTAGGGATTTCTTCGTCCCTCCCTTGGGATCTATTCGTTCCTCCGTGGGGATCGGAGAGTTCCACCGCTGGAACTAAAGAGTTCCTCCCTTGGAACCGAAAAGTTCCAAGAGGGGAACTATTTTTGGGACTCGTATTCGCCACACAAGCAACACGATACGAAAGCAGCAAATCTCAAAGGACGATGATGCTGACGAGGGGATAGGCGCGCTTGCGGTCGGGATGGCGTAGCTCCACGAGAAGGATAGCACGCGTAGCGTAGGTCACGGGCAAGAGCTCCGCCAGACTCTGTCGCTCTACGATGGCTCGGCAGAGGGTCTCCGTGCTGGCGTGGTCATACTGCGCGAGCGGATAGCCCGCCACGGCGTATAGCGTTGCTGTGCAGGTGGTCTCACCGTCTGAGATTTCCTGCAGCACCAGTCGGGCAAGCTGAGGTAGCGATAGGAGCGTACGTTGCTTCGGCAGGTCAAGGCTTTCGCCAGAAGCGGAGGAGTGCCCGTAGACACTGTTTTGCCGACCAGGCGTCCCGTAGTTAGCCCACGCCTCGGCAGCCGTCCAGTTGCTCAAGTCTTGCGATTGCTTGTCTGGGATGATGCGTTCCTGGGCTACGCCTTTGACCTTTTGCAGTGCTTTTGGGAAGGTGTTAATATCGTAGTAAACTTCCTCGACGATGCTATCATTTGCCAACTGAACGAGCCGTATAGCGCACTCGCTATCAGGGAGCTGAGGCATCTCGGGGAAGAGGAGCAAGCTGTCAGGCTTCGCATAGTAAAGTCGCTCCAGCGGGTGCGTGCTCGGAGTGAGCGCCAGATAGCCTCGTGGGGGGATGCCACCTGCGGGGTGTGGCGGGAGCGGGCAGACCTTGGAGGGGTGACCAGAGCGTGCGATGACCAGTCCGAGGTGCCCAGTATTGACCGTGGTGTCGTTGGGGTTGTAGAGTTCGATGTACTCGGAGCCGTCGACCGTAGGCCGAGCCATAATCTCGGTAATGTAGAGCGGCAGCAGAGCGCTGGTGTGGGTCGTGTCACTAGGCGAACCGCCCGAGGGGCGAATGCTATTGCGCTGGCCAGGCGTAGCGAAGTGTGCCGACTGGATGGCAGCGCCCCAAAACTCTTGGCTCTTGTCGCCCGTGGGTGAGATGTATCGCTCGAGGGCTACGCCACGCTGACTACGCAGTTTACCCAGGAGGGCTGGATCATAGCGAAAGGTCTCCACGACCGTTGAGTCGGCATGGCGGAGCAACTCGATGGTGAAACCTTTATTGGCAAGCTGTGGCAAGCTCGCACTCTGAGTCAGACTATCACGCGGCGCCTCATAGAAAGCGGTAATCCCCTCTACCGAAGTGGTGAAGGCGTGGTACCCACCCGCTGGAATCGGACAGGAGCGACTACTCAGCGGATACCACGTGGTCACCTTGCCTCGTCGCTGTACACCGACCGAGTAGTCACTCGCATCGAGTTTTTGACCAGAGGGATTGTGTAGCTCAAGGTACTCGGAGGCACCCTTTAGCGGATTAGCCATAAACTCGCTAAAGGTGAGTGCAAATTGGTCTCTCGGAGGCTTTGGTTGGTCATAGTTGACGGCTATCGTGTAGATCGCATTCTCCACCTTAAGCCCGCTGGCAGTGCGTACGCCTCGTAGGGAGACCGCATACTCACCTTCAGGAATCGCCACCTCACTCCTTATATAAATGCTCTTGCCCTCAGCAGCGGTGGTGAGCTTGCCCCACGAAGGCGCCACGGCAATGGTCGCCGTAGAGAGGTCGGCAGGTTCGGCGCAAAGCACCTCGACGGTGTGCGGGTCTCTTTGGTTGAACGCCTTGTAGAAGTCTTTCGCAGGCACCACGTTGCGCTCGCCGAGTAGCTCGTCAGGCGAGACCAGTGAAGGGTAAATGTCTAGGAACTCCAGCGAACTGTGCTGCGACCGGGACTTGCTATACTGGCAAGCGAAGAAGAGCGGGTAGCTCTTGGTCGTGCTAGAGAACGGAGTCGTGCTACCTGCACTGCCCACAAACTTATAGAGGTCGCTGTCTCGATGCCTGACCCACAGAGACCAACGCCTCTCGGCTGTCGGATTGTACTGCAGGACAAAGTCGATGACCCCACCCTCTTGGCGCATCTCGTTAAAGTAGTCGTAGGTCAAGATTTCGCTGGTCAAGGAGGTATTTACTCGACCATTCTTCTGTAGTATAAGACGACACTCAGCTAGACGCAAGCACTGGTTGTCCTCCATCTTGAGCACCACATAGTTGGAAGTTCCGTCATCTAGCGCTTCGTAGCAGTAGAGCGGGAGCTTTACATTGGAAACTGTCGATGGAGTGTAGTCCAGTCGCACCTTACCATGCCAGGTCATCTGCTTACTGAGGGGGACGTTGGTCTTGATGTAAGCGTAGTTTGTTATACCTCTAGCCTTATCATCGTATAGTTGTAACCCTCTACTGGTATGACAGCGAAACTTGTCCAGCGTCCCCTGCCACACAGCTGGCGAGAGCGCCACGCTATCGGCAAAATGCGCCTGCCACTGCCCCACGACAGGCCAACGGCTGAGCAAGCTTAAGACGAGTACGAACCAGATCCAGCGAAGGCGCATAGCTTTTCTCCTTTAGTTAGCTGTAATGCCGTCACGCTTGAGCATCGCAGCGAGCGTAGGCTTGCGTCCTCGAAACCGTACGTAGAGCTCCATCGGGTCAAGCTCGTCACCCCGCTCCAAGATCTGATGCCGGAAGTCGGAGGCGACCGTCGGAGAGAAAATACCCTCCTTACTAAAGCGCTCAAAAGCGTCTGTGGCGAGCATCTCGCTCCACTTATATCCGTAGTAACCAGCAGCGTAACCTCCCGCGAAGATGTGACTGAAAGCGGTGGCGACAATATGCTTCGGATGCTGTGGGTCACGCTCTCTGTCTCGCAGGGTGGTGCCTCGGAGGGTCTCACGCTCGTAGGTGTAAAGGTCGTCGGGCAGGCTCTCTCCCTCGGCTAAAGTGTGGTAAGCCATATCCAGCTTGCCAAAGATAACCTGTCGGATGGTGCTGTAACCGACGGGGTACTGAGTCGCTTGGATCGCTTTGTTGAGGAGCTTAGCGGGGAGCGGTTCGCCCGTCTGGTAGTGCTTAGAGAGTAGCTCAGTGACCACCTCGGGCTGGAGGAGATAGTTTTCCATAAACTGACTGGGGAGCTCTACAAAGTCGCGCTCCACATTGGTCCCCGACATGGAGCTGTAGCGCGTCTGCGTAAGCAAGCCGTGGAGCGAGTGGCCGAACTCGTGGAGGAGCGTGTGCACCTCCGAGAGCGTGAGCATGGCCTCCTTGCCAGCCGTCGGCGGGGTGAAGTTCATCACGAGGAGGATATGGGGGCGCTGCGTGGGCGTCCACTCCCGTAGGTTGTTCATCCAGGCACCGCTGCGCTTGCCCTTGCGGGGGAAGAAGTCGAGGTAGAGCAGTCCGAGATGCGCTCCGTCACGGTCTAGCACTTGGTAAGGGCGCACATCGGGATGGTAGACGGTGACCTCCTCAGCAGGTGCGAAGGTGATGCCGTAGAGCCGTGTGGCAATGGCAAAGACGCCCGAGATGACCTGCGAGAGCGGGAAGTAGGGACGTAGCTCCTCCTCCTTGACCCCAAAGGTCTGCTCGCTGTGCCGCTCCATATAATAGGAGAGATCCCACGACTCTAGCTCGAAGCCCGCCTCACGGTCCAGCTCGTCCAACTCATCAAGAGCGGTCTGTCGGTAATACTTCGTCAGGTCGTCGAGGAGCTGCTCCACATGCTCGGGGCTGTTGCACATACGATGCTTGAGGCGGTAGGTCGCATAGTTGGGATGTCCCAGTAGTCGTGCCAGCTCGCCACGCAGCGTAGCTATCTGACAAACGATCTGCCGATTGTTCTGCGCATTGTCACGATTGCCCACGCTACCCCGTCCTAAGTACATCTTGTAGCGTAGCTCTCTGTCGGCACAATGCTTCATGATGGCACCCACATGCGGAGCCGACAGATCAAAGAGGTAGCCCTCGCCATGCGCTTCGGAGGCAGTGCGTGCTTTCTCCTTAGCATCGTCTAGGATTTGCTGAGGCAAGCCACGTAGGCGGTCGCTTTCGTCAGCAGGCACGAAGAGTGTCCAGGACTCCTCGTCGCAAAGTTTGTTTTGCGCAAAGCGTGTGGTCAACTGACTGAGCTGCTCATTGATCTCTCTAAAGCGCTCCCGCTCCGCACCAACAAGCAGAGCGCCATTGTCCGCAAAGCCCTCGTAGCTCTCGGTCAGGAGGCGCAGGTCTATCTCGTCCAGGTGCAGCTCCTCCCGCTGGTCATAGACGGAGCGAATGCGGGCGAAGAGCACTTCGTTGAGTAGCGTATCCGTCGACAGCTTGCTGAGCCAGTCCGAGAAAGTCTCCGAGAGCTGCATCATCTCGGGACACGAGTAGGCTGAGAGCAGATTGTAAAAGGCTCCCGTGACCGCCTCTAGCGCCTCTCCACTCTCCTCGAAGCGACGAATCGTATTGTCAAAGGTGGCTGGCTCACGCTGTGCCGTGATTGCGTCAATCTCTGCACGATGTAGCGTGATCGCCTCCTGCATAGCTGTGCGGAAGGTCTCCATCGTCTGCTCTGTGGCAGTGGCGGAGGAGAGATCAAAGAACTGGTCAAAGGGGAAGCTCCCGTACGGAGTCTCGGGAGCGGTAAAGAGGTCGCTTAGCAGTGCTGTCGCCTGAGGCGTGTTTGCGGTCATATATATAAGGGGTCAGTCGGGTTGATTTGGTTTACTTAGCCAGCTGAGCTTCCAGCTGAGCTATCTTTTTGTTTTGGTTTTCGATCGTCTGCAGGAGCGCGCTGAGCTCTTCATTGCCCATAGAGGTGGGATACTCGGCAGAGACACGGAGGAGGAAGTCGCTCAGGACGTTCATATAGTTGGTAAAAGCGGCATAAGGCGTCTCGTATGGCGAGAAAGCCCCTGGACCGCCCAACTTAGTGGTCATGTAAAAGAGGTGATCGGAGCCCTGCAAGTTAATCCAGTCCTCCAGTAGTCGCTGGTCTCGTGAGAGACGGATGCGCTCGCCCCACTCCTCGAGCTTCTGTATGACACATTGCTGTAGCTCATTGCCCGTCCATAGCGAGGTATCTCGCTCTTCGCCCATACGGCTCACTGGATAGGTCGCCTGGATCGTGTCCTGCGGGGTGCAGTGCGTAGCAATCTCTTGGGGCGTGGTAAAAGTAAAGCCACGCTTATAGCCCTGCTCGGGAAGAGCTCGGAGGAACTCAAAGATGCCAGTCTCACGGCTCCATACCGATCCGAGCGTCTCCAGTGGCAGAGAGACCAAAGCATAGTCGCCCTGCTCAGCCTCCAGCGTCGCAAAGAAGCGCTCCGTCGTGTAGGGATAGAGCGGACTATCGTACCGTGCGAAGTCGTGGGCGATCGCATCGGAGAGCTCCGCATGACGCATCAGAAGAGACACTCCCTCGGTCGTTGCGTTGTACAGGTAGTTAGGACTCTTCCACGCTAGGAGGTGCTTGGCACCCTCGGTGACGATCGCTTTGTACCCTTGGCTGTGGGCTATCTGTGCGATGCGGTCGCTATAGATCAGCTCAGGATTGGAGAGCGTCACGGGAGAGACCCCAAGGAGCGAACTGATACGGGTGCGGTACATGCGCAATTGGTTCGCATACTCCTCCTCATCGTACAGCCCGCAGAGCCCGTGCGAGATCGGTTCGCCAAGTATCTCGATGCGCCCACTCTTGACCAGTCGCTTGAGCAGCTGGATCATGTCTGGCGTATGCAGCTCCATCTGCGTCAGCACCGAGCCTGAGAGCGTGAGAGCAAGTCTAAAGTCGGGATGCGCCTCGATCAATTGCTCGATCAGTTCGAGGGCTGGTCTATAGGAGCGGTCTACCACTTGACGCAGTATCTCCTCATTGGCAAAGTCGTCGTAATAGTAGTGGTCGCTACCGATATTGAAGAAGGGGTAGCTCTTGAGCCTAAACGGTTGGTGTAGGTAGAAGTGAAGTATAATCTGTATCATAGGAAGGTGGAGAAGTCTAAGTGTTTATACAAGCCTGTCATAGATAGCTCTGAGGCGCAGTCCAGCTTTGCTCCAGACGATATTGTTGACCTCCTCGATACCCTTTTGCTTGAGATGCTCGTGGAGCGTCGGATAGGAGACGAGAGCGTGCATAGCGTCGGCCATAGCGTCCACGTCCCAGTAGTCAGTCTTGATCGCGTAGCGCAGGATCTCGGCACAGCCACTCTGCTTAGAGATAATGCTCGGCACGCCACACTGCATAGCTTCTAGAGGCGAGATGCCAAAAGGCTCCGATACAGAGGGCATCACGTAGACATCGCTCGAGCGCAGCATCTCATAGACCTGCTGTCCTCGCAGGAAGCCCGTAAAGTGAAAGCGGTCGGCTATACGCTTGCGAGCCACGAGGTCGATCATCTTGTCCATCATATCGCCATTGCCCGCCATCACAAAGCGAATTCCGTCGGTATGCTGTAGCACCTTGTGGGCCGCCTCGACAAAGTACTCAGGTCCCTTTTGCATGGTGATGCGCCCCAGGAAGGTAATCACCTTGTCGCCCGTATGCTGCTTATTGGGCAAAGCTAATAGCTCAGGACTAAGTGGCTCGACAGCATTGTGGACGGTAAAGACCTTGTCCGGGCTCTGACCATACTTGTCGATGACAGTTCGTCGGGTCAGGTTGCTCACACAGACGATAGCGTCTGCGTAGTCCATCCCCTGCCGCTCGATCGCATAGACCTGCGGATTGACATTGCCACGACTGCGGTCGAAGTCAGTCGCATGCACATGAATCACCAGAGGGCGCCCCGTCACCATCTTCGTATGGATCCCCGCTGGGTAGGTGAGCCAGTCATGCGAGTGAATGATGTCGCACGGCACCGTCCGCGCTATGACGCCCGCCACAATCGAGTAATTGTTGATCTCCTCCAGCAGGTTGTCCGGGTAAGCTCCGCTAAACTCCAGACAGCCCAAGTCATTGGGACAGCGATAGCGGAAGTCATCGTAGATATGCTCTCTCGCAGCTTGGTAAAAGCTCACCTCCGCCTCATTGTGTAGCCGTGAGCGCAGGTACTCGGCACTATGATCATGGTAAACGATCGGCGTGCGGTCAGCGCCAACCAGCGTAATGTGCGAAGTGTCCTCATCGCCATACAGCTTAGGCACAACAAAGGTTATATCCATATCGCTCTGCTCGGCCATACCATTGGTCAAGCCGTAGCTAGCCGTGCCTAGCCCTCCCGAAATGTGTGGGGGAAACTCCCACCCGTACATCAATACTCTCATCTTACAAGAACATCTTCATTGGTCCCACTTGTCGTGTTAAGAGGCAATCTCTATCAAAGCAGTAGCTTTTGAGTGAACGGTGTGGAGCCGTCTGCAAATTCTATATGAACTACAGAACAGTGACTAGCGTATTGAAGAGGAATGACAATCTCTTCCCGATCATCTGTCTCATATCGACTTGCATACCCCTCTGGACTATAGACCTCAACGAATGAAATGGGGCGAGTGCTTCTGATAAGGAGCTTCTCATCTTCAAGCTTAATGATAGGAGCAAGGCTCCTCTCTGTAGGCAAATCTATACTTGTCAGCTTGGAAGATAGTACGTGTGTTGCCATATAGCTCCTGCCTATTTCTACAAACCTAATGGTATATATAGAGTCCGGGGGAGTAGTGAATGTCAAGTCTCTATTCACGGCATAAAGGTGCTTGCGAGTCCATCCACCCAAGGCGGTTACTATACCTCCCCATTCGGTAAACGCATCGTCCATACGAACCTTATCTTTAGTTAGGAAGAAACTCTCTATTCCTGGTATCACGACCCCTGTATTGGGGTCTTCACCCATAAGGGCAGTTACGAACCAACCCTCAGCCGTGACATACTTTGCCCCTTTGTATAGTTGCTCAAAGTCGTAGTGGTAGCTGTCTCCCTCACGATTGCAGACGAAGTGGTAGATACTGTCTAGCTGGATAGACTTACCACTTAGTAGTAGCGGGTCGGTTGCTGAAGCATAGACACCATCTTTGGTTTGTATCGGGATGTACGCATCATTAGTCATAATGGCAAGGACACGCCCTCGCGCTGGATCTGTCGGATGCTCCACTGTCGTAAGGAGACCATCCCAAGTATTTTGTGCCGAGACGATCAGCCCGCAACTAAGTAGTATGGTTAGTAATAGTAGTTGGTGTCTCATTGTTTCGTAGGCTTTAGTTACACTTCAATGGTAAGGGTATTTATTGATCCTCTCATCTTGTAGGACGCTCTTCGTTGCTGGTTGTATAGTATAGGTAGTTGGCCAGAGGGGTCTCCTCGCTGTTGTACCGCTCCAGGGTCACCAAGGCGCGCAAGACCTCTGCACAGCTCATCGCAAAGGAGATACCGCCGTGACTGTCGTAGGGCGGGTTGCCATCGTACAGCTCGCTCAGTGTCGAGATACCGTGATGCTGTAGCTCATCCTGTATATCCCCGAGCAGGCGCGCCAGGTGGGTCACACCGCTACGCCCATTGATCTTCAGATAGGCATCCGTGTAGGCACCCAGTAGCCACGGCCACGCGGAGCCATTATAGTAAGCATGCTCACGCTGCTCCTGAAGCCCGCTGCACTGCTCCACATAACCCTCACTGCGGGGGCTCAGCGAGCGAATACCCTTTGGCGTGAGTAGCTCAGAGGTCACGATCCCTAGCACTTGTCGCTGCTTAGCACGGCTCAGCGGGCAGAACGGTAGCGAGATAGCTATCAGCATATCGGGACGGACGGCCCGCTCACGATACCCCTCCTTGGTCACGTAGTCATATAGGTAGCCATAAGGATTGACAAAGGTCTGCTCAAAGGCTGGCTCTAGGCGCTCGATCACGCCCGCCAACTCTTTGGGAAAGCCCACGCCACGAGCCTCACGGTAGAAGCAGAGCGCATTGTACCACAAGCCGTTTACCTCCACCAGATAGCCCCGTCGTGGCACGACCGCTTGACCCGCTATCGTTGAGTCCATCCAGGTGACTGGAGGCGTGCCGCTCCCCTCGGCATAGAGCAGTCCATTAGGCTCGATGCGCAGGATCGGGTGGCGGTCGCTCAGGTAGTAGTCAATGATGCGCCCCACGAAGTCTAGATAGAAGGTGCGGTGGCTGTCGTCCGGATACTCAGCGAGGAAGAGCTGTATAGCACGTATCGCCCAGAGCCCCACGTCGGGGTCACGCACACCCTCCATATCTAGCGGGAGCGCTATCTGCTTGATGAAGTTGATGCTGCTCCGTATGAAGGTGCTCATCACATTGTGAAAGCGCTCTGGATGATCACTGTAGATCGAGCAACCAGGCAAAGCAACCATCTCGTCCCTCGCCCGAACCCCATACCAGGGGAAGCCCGCGAGGATGTAGTGTCTATTGGATTCTGGCTTGTAGTAAAACTGGCTACAAGCGTTGCGCAGACAGCTCTGCAGATCTACCCGCGCCTTGCGATGCGCCACCTCCGAGTCAAAGAGCGCTGGCAACGTAGTCACGTCCACCTCCTCTAGCTGTGCGGTGAAGTAGACCGACTCACCATTGCGCAGATCCATCTCGAAGTAGCCAGGCGAATAGAGGTCTTCGCAACTTTCGTACCCTCGTATCTGCTCCTTAGGATAGTGCAGATTCTTGATCCAGTACCCCTCATCGACCCAATGCGAGGGGGCATCCACCTGCATGTATAGATCGGGATAACCCTCATAGAGACAGGTGCGCACGCCCGTCGTGCCGACTGGGTGGACGGTCGTGTCGGCGGTATCGTTTTCATGCGATAGGAGGATCACATCCCTAAAGGCGACCACAGGGCGCAACCGCAACGTGGTCTCGCTGTGGCTGTCGAGGAGCGTAAACTTGATAATCACCTGATTCTTGTAGTGGCAGAAGATCGACTCCCGCTGTAGGACCACCCCGCCCACACGGTATATCGTGCGGGGCATCTTGTCTATGTTGTACTCTCGTATGTACTTGTGCCCATTGGGATAGACCGTGCCATCGCCGTAGAGATGCACCCCGAGGTTAAACTCCGCCCCATGCTGTATCACCGTAGCGTCTAGCGACGAGAGGAGGACATGATTGTGACGGCTCAGGTGAGGCAGCGGCACCACGAGCAGACCGTGATACTTGCGCGTGTTGCACCCCACGAGGGTCGTACAGTTGAAGGCGCCCCCACGGTTCGAGCGTATATGCTCCAGCTGTAGCGAGCGGTCTAGGTTAGAAAGTGTTGTACGGTCAAACTTGAGATAACTCATAGATAGTAAATTACTTGGAAGCAACGACACCACCACTCCCCTACTCCCGATCAGCGCTAGCGCCTCGGTGGTCACGTGACAAGTGGCGCTGAGGATAACCCTCTCTGCGTTGCTAAGATACGAATTAACCGCTGAACGACGGTTAAATTCCCGCTAAACGAACAGTTTCTCACCGATGAAACTCTAGTTTCTCCCGCATGAAACTCCAGTTTCTTCTGCATGAAACTCTAGTTTCCTCCCCATGAAAATGGATTTTCTTCCCTATGAAAATCCATTTTCACCTAGGTGGCAATATGGTCTAACTAGGACTGACCCATGATACGGACGGACCTCACCGACGGTACTATCGAGGAAATCGACCAATTCTTCGGTGGAGATCGTGGATTATCCTGCGAGGAACGGAGGAATCCTTCGGAACTTTGATTTCATTCTTCCGAAGTTTCATTTCATTCTTCCGAACTTTTATATCCCGGCTCCGTGGGGAATGTTCGTTTGCTCCGTGGCGCTTTCCGATTTCCTCGGGACTGTTGCAAAAGTCAACAGTCTCACAATCTTGCTTGCAAGATTGTCTAGACTTTGCAGAAAGGATGAAGCGCAAGGCGCTGAGGGTGAGGTCTGAAGGGAGCATACCTCCGTATGTGACCGAAGCCGAATCCCGAAAGCAACACAGCGATTCGCCTTTATGCAACAGTCTCTCTTCGGGATAAAACGAACGTAGGGACATACAGCGCAACGCCGTACGTCCCTACGTTTATTCGTTAGCGGATAGCCTCTCGCGCTAGGCGACGGAGGCTCGCTGGTGTGACTGACTACTCGATCGTGATGTCGTCGATGTATAGATCCCAAGCTACTCCCTTGCCGACCTTGAATGCAATGAGATTACCACTCTTAGCTATAGACCTACCAGTGATGTCCAGCGTTACCTTAACCCAGTCAGTAGCGGTAATACTACCATTGTACTGATTGTTTTTAGCAACAGACAGATTAGCTTCAGCGTCGTTGACAACTCCTAAGTTGTAAGTATAGTATTTCTCACCCTTCTTAGTCACGAATAGGTCTGGGGCTGTTTTATCCTCAGGATACAGATTGAACGATAGGCTCTTGCCAGTAACTGTACCCTTGATATAGAAGGTAATCTTGGTCTTGCCATTGAAGTCTTTGCCCTCCTTATTTGTAGCGGTAAAGACATAGTCATTGTCTTTAGGCGTACCCTTGATGTGGAGAGCTTTACTACCGTTGCGACCAGCACCAGCAGCTTCAGTTGCATAGTTCTTCAGACCGAATTTGTTTAGCGTACCCTTGAAAGCGGCGAAGTCTTCAAAGTCAGCACCGGGGAAGAGTAGCTCAGCATTTCCAGGCTGTGGCTGTGGCGTAGGAGGTGGTGTTACGCCACCCGTGTTGTCGGGAACAACGGTTACGTTGCCACCATCTACGACGTCCCAGTCGGTGATCTGACCATTGACCTGATCTACTGTGATGGCGCCAGATGCGAGGGTGACGTTGAACTTGTGGTTCTTGCCAGACTGGAGAGCGAGGCTAGCGAAGGTGTAGCTGTAGCTCTTGCCGTCGCTCAGCTTGATGACGAGCTTAGCATTAGCATTGGTAGCAGGGATGACGATCGTTGGAGCAAAGGTGCCAGCAGCGAGCTGTAGCTTTTGCGTAGCCTTTGCCGTGCCATTGGTAAGCGTACCATCAGCAATCTTCATCGAGCTGGTGGTGACAATGCCCTCTAGTTGTGCTAAGGTAATAGTCGTACCAGCGGGTAGACCAGTCATGGTGAAGCTCACGAGAGCTAGCTTGTGCGTAAACTGTAGTACGTGGTTAGCTCCATTAGCAGCCTTAGCAGTCTTGATACCTGTTAGGTTATTGGAGTAGAGGACATCGGTCTGATCGTTGGTCAGGTCGATAGCTAGATTGGTCGTAGCGCTAGCGCTATAAGGATAGTAGCTAACGAAGTTGACCGTCTGCCCCTCGGCAAAGGTTAGTCCAGTAGCGGCGGGTGCGAAGGTGGCGGTAGCGCCTCCTGCGGTGGTCTTGTACTCTACGTTGGTAGCGGTAGCGTCACCAGTCATAGAGATACCGATGGCATCGTTTGCCTCGAAGGCATTGCCGGCCATACGGAGGTTGAGCGCTGGGATGTTTGACCCAAACTGCATCGCCTCCTGCTGTAGGCACTCACCTTTGTTGTCCTTGTTACAGGCAGTGAGTGCGAGTAGTGCTAGTGCACCGACAAGTAGTTTCTTCATGTTTAGTTGGTATTTAGGTGTTTATTGATTATTTGCTATTTGGTGGGAGTGGCAACGATATTGGACACGGAGCCATCGTCCTCCCAGTCTACGATTTGGCCGTTGACAAGGTCTATGGAGATCTTGTCCTGACCGTCGAGGGAGATATTATAGTAGTAGATCTTGTTGCTGATGATGCCCAGCTGCTTGATCTCCTTGGTGTAGGTGCGCCCATTGCTGAGCGTGAGCTGTAGCTGTGCGTCTACAACATCCTTCGGGAGGACGAGAGACGAGGCGGAGTGCTTGTCTGCACTGACCGTTAGCGGGAGGGTCCCCTTCGAACTATACGGTGTACGTAGCTCGCCCGTGAGGACGTCAAAGTCGCCCTCAACGACCATGCCTTGTAGCTTCATCGATTGTAGTGTCACTCCTGCGGGAAGCCCTTGCAGGGTGAAGACGATGCGTGAGAGGACGTGACCGAAGAGGAGCGTGTACTCCTTCTTCTCTACACGAGGAGCCACCTCTCGGTGATGAGCCCAGAGGAGGTCGATCGGCTCCTTGATCAGATTCAAGTGTATGATCCCCTTCTGAACGTCTGTGCGGTACGGAGCGTAAGCGTAGAAGTCAAGCTCCCTAACGGTGCTGGGATAGATGCGATCAGACATCGTCGTAGGGTGAAAGATCGCTATATGCCCCCCAGGGATGGCGTGGTAGTGCAGGTTGTTGCGCTCCTCCGCTCCACGCGCATAGACACCAATCTGGTCGCTCACGTCAAAGCGTTCGTCCGTGGCGCGCACCTCCTTGTCGCCAAGACGGATGTTGCTCTTGAAGACTATGTAGTCCTTAGCTTGCGCACCATCTGCATCGGGGCAAGTGGTACAGCGAGACTGCTCCTTGGTACAAGAGGCAGCGAGGAGTAGCGTCGCAAGTAGTATAGAGATTGTCGTTAATAGCTTATTCATAGTAACTGAGCTGCAGGTTAGTCATTAAGTACGGTGACATCGTTGAGCGCAGGGAAGAAGTCAAAGCCAGTCTTCTCCTCCATCTTTTTGAGCGTCGTCTGGTATTTGTTAGGTTTTCCTGAAAAGCCCTCGTGCGGTATGCACCACGCCTTGGAGTGCCAGCGCTCCTGCTCGTCACGCCATACGACTACCTTATAGAAGTAGTCAGGTATGGGACAAGCCATGCCATCTCTATCATGAGCATACTGATAGTTCGTATTGTCAAAGCCTACGCCTGTCACTACATAGAGCGTGTCGACACCGTTAGCAAGAGTGCGTACCTGATTCTCTAGATTGCTCCAAATGCCACCATTGTGTTGTTGATTCTGTGGCACCATATTGGAAAAGTAGTATGTAGTATAACAAAGGGTTGGATTCGCATTTCGATCTGCATTAGGTATCTGATGCCCACGCGAGTATCCATCTACATAAGGCTTATTTAGATTGGGCTGAAACTGAGAAGGAACGGAAGCATCATACTGCCACCTTTCATATCTACCACTTCCCATCAGATCCTTGTAGAGGGGATAAGCCACATAGTGAGCTAGGTGTAGCTTCGTATTATATAGCAGGAAGTAGTTGCGTGCCGAGGGATTGCTCGGGAGGTTGTGCTGTACCTCCAGCGTGTTGGGAATATTCTTCTTGGCGGGTAGCTCTAAGTATCGGCCAACCTCTGCGACTTTGCCCGTGCCCGTGTCCTTGAGCGTGATGGTGTGGGTGCGTTGCTGTCCCATGACGAGGCTCTGACCCTCACGTAGTGGCCAGGTGTAGGTACGTCCGTTAGACAGCGTGAAGAGCACCTTCATCTCGCTCGTGGTCGTCTTGATAGGTAGGATCAGAGCGGTAGCCGTAGCGGTAGCACCCGAGACGGTGACTGGCACGGAGATCTCGCCCGTAGAGCTAGCATCGACCTGCCACTGACGACTATAGAGATCCAGCGAACCCGTCGTCGGCATACCGACGATGCGCACCGTGACACCCTCTAGAGAGCCACCATCCTCACTACGCATCTCAAAGCGGAGCGAGGCGAGTGCCTGACGAAAGACGAGTTGCTTGGCACCATCGGACGCAATGGCGGAGAGATTGTCCGAGATAAGAAGTGGTTTGAGCGAAACTTGATCAGCGACGCTGTAAGCGATCTTGCCCCCCTGCGTCTGTGCATTGTAGGGATAGTAAGCGAGGACGTCATACTTCATTGACGAGTCCCACTGCACCTTCTGCTGCTCATCAGCTGGGTCGAAGGTTGCAACGCTCCCGCCACGAGTAGTCTTGTAGTGCAGGTTGTTATGCAGTAGTTGCTCAGCCGACCAAGTGGTATTCTGCGCCGTGCGACGTACATAGATACCGATCTGGTCGCCAGCCTCCCAAGCGGTGCCAGCGACACGCAGATCGTAGTCCTGCTGTGAGGCGAGGAAAGTTTGATGGATATCCGCCTGAGGATGCTCCGCATCACCCTGCCGGTCCGTCGGCTGGCAAGACGCTGTCAAGAGTAGCCCCCACGAGAGAGCCATTAGTGTGAAGAGTAGACGATAAGTCCTATTTGCCATAGATTAGTTGTGTCAGATTAACTAGAAATATGTGATGCCGTAGCAACAGCTCGTGGAGCCCTTCGTACGCCTACCAAGACGCACTGCAAAAGTACCCTACGCATATTACGCCATCGTTACTACAGCGTGACAAAGCTACTAAAAAAAGCCATGCCGTCAAAACCACCCTGTCTGGTCTCCACCCTTTAAGGTTAGAGAAGGTGTGACAGGAGTTGCTCGGTAAGGGCGAGGTGCGTGTAGGTGGCGTAGCAGTGGTCTGTATGCCATAGTGCGGTAGCCACGGGATCGCCCCACGCATTGTACTGCTGCGCTACCGTGGGGAGCGGGTCGATGATGCGGGAGTAGTGGAACTCGTGCCCACGCACCGCCACACCCTCTATCTCGAGCTGTCGGTAGCCGAGGGCTAGTCCGCGCTGCTGCATCGTGGCTGTCTGCTGTAGTGCCCCCACGAGCGGATAACTGCTCCCCTTCTCGTCAACAATCGCTTCGCAGAGGAGGAGCATGCCCCCGCCCTCGGCAAGCATCGCTCCGCCCCCACGGATGTAGTCGCGAAGGCTGTCAAGCATTGACTTATTAGCGGACAACTGCGCTAGATGTAGCTCGGGATAACCGCCAGGGAGATAGACGAAATCGCTCGGCGGAAGCTCCTTGTCGGCGAGCGGACTGAAGTAAGTTACCTCGCCCCACTGCTCTAGCTGGCGCACATTCTCCTGATAGAGGAAGTTGAAAGCGTCGTCACGAGCCACGGCTATACGACGAGGCGTTGACGAAGCCAGCTTTTGCAAAGCAGGAGCTTCGTGGGATCGCTCCTTTCGCTCTGAGGAGATGGCTAGAAGGCGGTCAATATCTAAATGTTGCTCTAAGAGGTCGGCCACCTGATCAGCGTAACGGTCTATCTGCGCCAAGTCGTCAACGTCTAGTCCTAGATAACGACTGGGAATGGCGATGTCATCGACACGAGGTAGCGAGCCCAGCACGGGCACGCCCGCATCAGTGGCAGCTTGCGTGAGATAGGTTAGGTGACGCTCCGAGGAGACCTTATTAAAGATGACTCCCGCTATCTGGACCCTAGGGTCAAAGTGCTGCAACCCGTAGAGCAACGGAGCCACCGTGTAAGCCATCGAGCGCGGGGTCACGACCAGTACGACGGGTAGGTCTAGGAGACGAGCAATGTCGGCCGCAGAACCTTTGTCCCGATCGTAACCGTCGAAGAGCCCCATCACCCCCTCCACGATGACCGCCTGAGCATCCTGACTATAATGGTCGTAGAGCGCCTGCACGCGCTCGGCACCGTACATAAAAAGGTCCAGATTGACCGCTGGGCGACCCGTAGCCACGCTGTGTAGCTTAGGATCTACGTAGTCGGGGCCACACTTGAAAGCTTGGGTGGCTAGACCACGACGTGTGTAAGCACGGAGGAGGCCCATGGTGAGCGTGCTTTTGCCACTCTCAGAGAGAGGCGCAGCGATGAGAAGGGAGGGAAGAGTTGACATAAGTGATTGACTAAAGTTGAGAGTCGGGAATGAGAAGAACCTCTAGCTGAGCCGAGGGAACGAGAGGTTTGCAGACCTGATAGCAGTGATCAACGATGCTTTGGTAGAGAGGGTGCGTACCGTCGGGGAAGATCTGCCATAGTTCGCGGGCTAGGGTCATCTCGCTGATCTGTTGCTTCTGCGCTTCGCTCGCTCCAGAGGCAGAGGCGAGGGCGATGATGAAAGCTTTGTCCATCACCACCTTCTTGCTATGTGTGTCCAGTTCGCCAGCCGCCAGCTTGACCGCCTTGCCGATCATGATGCCGAGGGTGATCTGCGGGAAACCCAGTTCGTTGGCTAGGCTGAGCGTCTCACCGATGAAGTTGCCATACTGAACGAAAGCGTTGGCGGGGAGGTCGGGAAAGCGCCCCTTAAGGTAGCGCTCGCTACGTCCGCCAGAGTTGAGCACGAGATGCTTGCCGTAGACTGACTTGCTCACCTCCAGCTCACGACGTATCGACTCAACAAAGGCTTCGCTCGAATAGGGACGCACGACGCCTGTAGTGCCGAGGATAGAGATGCCGTCTAGGATGCCGAGCCGTGGATTGAAGGTGCTGTGGGCGAGCCGTCGTCCCTCGGGTACGGAGATGGTCAGGTCAATGCCTACTTGGGAGAGGTCGACCAAAGCGCCGAGTGCTTGGCGCATCATCTGACGCGGAACGGGGTTAACGGCAGGCTCTCCAACCTCTAGTCCGATGCCAGGGAGGGTAACACGCCCTACCCCTTCGCCCTGTAGGAAGGAGACCCCACTATGAGCCTGCGTGAGCGACAAGTCAGCGACGATCTCTGCGCCATCCGTTACGTCAGGGTCACTGCCCGCATCCTTGATGGCAACCGCTCGAGCACCTTGCGCCGTAAGCTCCGTATGCTGGATCGGAAAGGGGACCCGTTCGCCTTGAGGGAGGGTTACGGTCACCTCGCTGTAAGACTCCTCGTTGAGCAGTGTGAGCAGGGCTGCCGTAGCGGCAGCTGTGGCGGTGGTGCCAGTTGTCAAGCCGATACGCTGAGGAAAGAAGTCGCTCCCCAGCAGTCGCTCGATGGAGCGACGAAGTCCTACGGGTCCCTCAACGGTGACGGTAGCGGGATAAGGGATCTGTGGCCTTCGAATGACCAGCACGGTGATGCCTAGTGCGAGAGCCTCCTCCACTTTTGCCGCAAAGCCACTCGTGTCGCCACTCTCCTTGAGTAGGATCATGTCTGGTCGTAGCGTGGCGAAAAGCTCTCGGTCACACTGCTCCTTGTCATAGTAAACCACCCGCTCTAGCGGGAAGTCGCTCTGCCGTAGTCGCTCCTCAGTCTCTGCGATGGGCATCACCCGCAGATAGGTCTCGTGCTGGGTCCAGTAGGCTCTCAGTCTCTCGATCGAGTTGACACCCGTCAGAGCGAGCAGTCGCCGAGGTTGCTGCTTGAGGAGATATGTCAGCGCTGCATCAAAGGAGTCCAGCGACATGACCGAAGCGGGCAAAGCGGGAAAGGTGCGCTCATACCGTATCACAGGGAGCTGCAGGCGGGACACGCAGTCGGCCACGCTCTGGTGAACGCCCATTGCGAAGGGGTGTGCCGCATCTACGATGAGGGCTATCGCTCGCTCCGTGCAGAAGTGCGCCATCTCCTCGCCATTCATTCCGCCCTCTAGACGGATCCCGTGGTGCATCGTGAGCTCTTGCGAAGCGCCTCGTGTGGAGTAATAAAAGGGTTTGCCCGCTTCTTCACACACCTCGAGCGCTTTGCGCCCTTCTGTGGTTCCTCCGATGATTAGGATCATACGTTTGAGGCGTGGATGGAGAAGTGTAAGGTCTCGGGGTCGAAGTCTATTCCCTTTGCCTCAAAGTAGCTTGGCAAAGTCCCGTCACCAGCGAGCGTCCTCGGCGGACCCATATGTAGCTTGTGGTCATCATCGAGGAGCCACACCTGATCGGCTATCTGAAGAGCCAGCTCTAGGTCATGGGTAGAGAGGAAAATCGTCTTGTGCGTCTCACGAGACAAGCGAAGAAGGAGCTGAAGCATCTCCACCTTAGAGGGAAAGTCCAGGAAGGCAGTCGGCTCGTCCAGTAATATGATAGGAGTCTCCTGCGCCAGCGCCTTGGCAATCATCACCTTCTGGCGCTCGCCGTCACTGAGCGAGTCGACCATGCGCTTGGCTAGAGGCTGTATGCCGACCAACTGCAGCGCCTCGTCGACCGCCTGACGATTACTCTCGTTCATCTGCCCCCAAAAGCCCGTATAGAGGCTACGTCCTAGGGCGATCATCTCGTAGGCAGTCGTATTGCTCATGATAAGTCGCTCCGTGAGTACGACGCTGATACGACGCGCCAGCTCTTTGGCACGGTATTGCTGTATCTCCTTGCCCTCGACCAGTAGCGCCCCGCCGAGCTTCGGCTGAAAGGCTGCGATCGTCCTGAGTAGCGTCGACTTGCCCACCCCATTTGATCCGATAAGGCAGGTGAGCTGTCCCGACCAGATAGTAGCGTTGAGCTGACTCGCTACGACGCGCGTGCGCTTCATCTGGTGATACCCTATCGATAGGTCACAAAGCTCTATCGTTGCGTGGCTAGTCATACGATTACAGTTGCTCTCTACGTCGTTTGTCAAATAGTACCCAGATCACGATCGGAGCGCCGATGAGCGCCGTCACCGAGTTGATCGGTAGCGCGCCCTCCATGCCTGGCATGCGGGCGATCAAGTTACAGCAGAGCGCCAGGAGCGCCCCGACGAGCGTCACGGCGGGCATCAGTGTCAGATGATTGGAGGTGGCAAAGATGGTGCGACAGAGATGCGGTACCGCCAGTCCGATGAAGACGATCGGGCCGCAGTAAGCGGTCACGATAGCGGTCAGTAGGCAGGCCGAGAAGATGACTAGATGGCGCGCCCGTCCGTAGTTTAGCCCGAGACTGCGGGCGTAGTTCTCCCCGAGGAGCATCAGGTTCAGCACCTTAATCAGTAGGAAGGAGAGCGGTATCAGCACCAGCATGATCAGGACAAAGGTAGTAACCTGATCGCCACTCACCTTGGCAAAGCTGCCCAAGCCCCAGATCACATAGCTGCGCACATCCTCATCATTGCTAAAGAACTTCAGCACGCCGATGATGGCATTCGCTATGTAGCCGATCATCACACCCATGATCAGTAGCACCACATTGCCACGGACACGCTGCGCCATCGTCATGATGATTGACATCACGAGGAGCGCCCCAAGGAGTGCCGCCACCGAGACAGCCATCTCCCCCACGAAGCCCATCCGCACCAGTGCTCGCTGGCTAATGCTCCCCGAGAGGAGGATAAAGGTCGCCACACCTAGACTAGCTCCCGAACTAATACCTAGCTCCGAAGGACCCGCCAGCGGATTGCGAAAGACCGTCTGCATCTGCAGTCCGCTAATGGAGAGGCCCGCCCCCGCTACTAGAGCCGTAATGGTCTGCGGGTAGCGACTCTTCCAGATGATGTTGCGCCAGATCTCATCGCCGCCAGCATCCGCCCCAAAGAGTATGCGTACCACCTGGTCAAAAGGGATAGCGATCGTCCCCAGCGATAGGTTGAGCACGAAGAAGACTACGATGAGGAGTGCTATGACTGTAAAGGCTATAATCGGACGTCGCATAGCTTCCCTTAGCGGGTTAATATCGAGTAAAAGACCGGCTCATGGTCGGGCAATAACTGCGGGTGAAAGGCGTGGATCAAGTCCGCCAAGACCACCTCCGGCTCCACGGGCGAAAGCTCATAGAACGGTCTCTCCCGCAGATTGCAGTACAGTACCTGCTTATCCCGATAAGCTTTGAAGTCTCGGTAGCGTGCATCCGTCTTGCCCAGCACATCGTAGGAGAAGGCGCCATCGTAGCTATTCGCGATGCGCCAGTAGTCCGCATCGGCAGCCTTAGCATAGACCGTCTCGAAGTCTACGTAGAAGCCTCCCGACTCCTTATCGTCTGCCATAAAATAGTCCGCACCTGCATCCTCAAAGAGGTGTGCCAAGTAGCTTGCGCCACCCACCACGTACCAGTTGCCGCCGTGCAGTTCACCGCTAAGCACCTTCGGACGTGGCAAGTCATCGGTGATCAAAGCTTGTAGCTCGTGATAGCGCTGCTCTATCGTGCTAAAAATCGTCTCCGCACGCTCCTCCATACCCAGCAGGAGCGCTGTAAACTTAAGCCACTCAGCCTGCCCCAGCGGGGAAGTCTCCTTGTAACCCAGGAAGGTAATCAGCGGTATGTCTAGCTGCTTGATCACATCGTAGCCACCCCGCTTGAAGGGGCTTACTAATATAATGTCTGGTTGCAGAGCCATGATCAGTTCGCTATCGAAGTTGCCCTCGATGCCGATCCGCTTAGCAGCGCCCGAAGCCAGCCGTGACTGCATCTCCTCGTTGAAGAGAAAGCGCGTACTCGGCATCCCCACGACTCGATCCACCGCATCAAGCTTGATAAAGTTAGAGAGCTGTAGCGTCGTCATCACGATGACCCGACGCACTGGCGTCTCTATCTTGGTGTAGCCCTCTGGCACCTCAGCAGCCAGCTCCTGCGCCTGTTCACGAGGCACCAAAGCGTAGCGATACACCTCATTACTGTCATGCGTCGGGTCAGAGATAGTGACCAGCGTCACCGCCCCTGCGCGCTTGATTTGGAGCCCCTCGGCATAACGTATCATAGCAGTGCTATCCACCTCTGAGCCCCCCGCAGTGCCCTCGTCAGAGCCTCCCTTACCACACGATATCAGTAGTAAGGAGAGCACTAGGCCGCTCAGCAAATATTTCATACAGCGTAATGTATCCATCTCGTTATCGATCTGTTGCACTGCAAAGATACGCAAACGATTCGTCCTAGCTCTAAGTCACCCGTACCCAGATCCCGCCAATTGGCTAGCACAATGAGACTCACCTCCCTGCAGATGGCTACTCGTGGGATTTGTAGCGTCTTGGCTAGATTAAGGCAGCCCTACGGGGGATGCTACGGATCTCCCTATTTGTCCGTATACTCACTTGAGCTAACTATCAGTACCACTTGGGTGAAACTAAAGTTTCATACGGGTGAAACTGGAGTTTCATGCGGGAGAAACTAGAGTTTCATACGGGAGAAACTGGAGTTTCACCCTATTGAAACCAATATCTTAGGCGTATCAGCGGGAATGGCGATGAGGAGTGTCTCAAGATTTACTGTCTACAAGCCGAGCACGTCCCTAGTGTTGTAACGGCTTTGTAATCGCTATGTGCGCCATTAGTCGTACATTTGCAGTAAATCTTATGCAATCTATGCCTGAAGAGAGCTTTCATCCACAGCAGGTCGATATAGCAGCTATCCTCAATCGACGACGCAAGAAGCCTTTGCCCGCCTTTGTGACTAATGGTGTGGCACGTCTGATCCATCAGCGTGAGATCAATGATGTGCTACAGCGCTACGGACATCTTGAGGGGGTTGACTTTATGGATGCCTTGATCCAGGAGTTTCGCATTGACCTGACGCTCGTCGGGGCGGAGCATCTGCCCGCAGATCCTCGCGCCCTCTTTATCAGCAATCACCCACTGGGGGGGCTGGACGGGATCTGCCTGACTCACCTCATAGCTGGTCACTATCACTCTGATATTCGCTACATCGTCAACGATCTCCTGCTGAATCTCAAGCCTCTCGCCAATATCTTCGTACCGGTCAATAAGTACGGCGCTCAGGCGCGCTCCTCGATACAGAGGATGCACGAGGCGCTGGAGAGCGATCTGCCTGTGATCACCTTCCCCGCAGGGCTCTGCTCCCGACTCATCAAGGGACAGATACAGGACCCGCTCTGGCGACCGAGCTTTATCAAACAGGCTAGACAGTTTCGCCGTCCCATCGTGCCGCTCTTCTTCCATGGGCGCAACTCGATGAAGTTTTACCGTATCGAGCAACTGAGGAAAGCGCTCGGCATACGCTTTAACATTGGCACGGCATTGCTACCACACGAAATGTTTGCTGCACAGGGGAGCTCCTTCACCGTAGTGGTCGGTGAGCCTATCCCCTACGAGACGCTCGAGGGGGTGAAGCCTAGCGACTTACCTCGGCAGGTCGAGCTCATACGGCAGCAAGTATACCAACTGAAAGACCAACTATCCAAATGAGTGCTACAGAGCAACCCATCATAGCGCCGATAGATCGGCAATTGATCCGACAGGAGCTGACACCTGAGCTCTTCGTCCGTAAGACCAATAAGAGTAATAATGAGATCTACGCCTTCCGAGCTGCTCAAGCCCCCCAGACAATGCGTGAGGTGGGGCGTCTGCGCGAGGAGAGCTTTCGTGCTGGCGGTGGCGGCACGGGCCTTGAGTGCGATGTGGATAAGTATGATCTGATGGACGATGGCTACGTACAGCTCATCGTCTGGAGTCCCGAGCTGGAGAAGATTATGGGCGGCTACCGATACATACTCGGTGAGGCGGTGCTACGGCATCAGGAGCAGACGGATGCGCTGGCGACGTCGCATATGTTTGGCTTCAGCGAGGAGTTCGTACGCGACTACCTTCCCTACACGATCGAGCTGGGTCGCTCATTCGTGAGCCAGGAGTTTCAGACGACACGGGCGGGGCTCATGTCTTCCATCTATACGCTCGACAACCTATGGGACGGGCTGGGCGCCTTGACGGTGATCTATCCTGAGATCAAGTACTTCTTTGGCAAGGTGACCATGTACAAGACCTACAATAAGTACTGCCGCAACCTGATCCTTAAGTTTATGGAGATCTACTTCGGCGACAAGGATCATTTGGTCTTTCCGATGAATCCAGTCGAGGTGGACATTGACCCAGCGGAGATAGATCGTCTCTTTGTCAAGAACGACCTCAAGAGCGACTACCGTACGCTCAAGGCGGAGGTACGCAAGCACAATATCAACATTCCCCCGCTCTTCAACGCTTACATGTCGCTCACACCGAAGATCCGCATCTTCGGCACAGCGATCAACGATGAGTTCGGCGATGTCGAGGAGACGGGCTTGCTGACGCCTATTGCGGACATCATCCCAGAGAAGAAGGAGCGTCACATAGACACCTACCAGCAAGCCAAATAAGTAGCAAAGGCTCCCCTACTCATGGCTCTTGCTAATGAGCTCGGCGCTGCTGGCGAAAGGGCAGCTCAGCGCTACCTCCTCTCTCGGCACATACGCCTCCTCGAGATCAACTGGCGTGACCCGCTCTGCGAGATTGACATCATAGCGTCTGACGGTCGGCACCTACTGATCGTCGAGGTCAAGAGCCGTATGGAGTACACCGCCACGAGTCCGCTAGATGCGGTCGACCAGGCGAAAGCACATCAGATGATGCTCGGTGGTATGCGCTATGCACAGCGAATGCGCATCAACCTACCGATACGCTACGATGTCATCGAGGCGCTCTACTGCCCAGCGAGTGACCTCTTTGAGATTAAGTACCACAAGGGATACTTCTCGGCAGAGGAGATTGCCCTCCAAGAGACACTTCCCCACGGCTCCGTCCAGCCCTGACGGCAGGACGCTCGTAAGACTTACGGGGTATAGACAATAAAAGAGAAGAGTCCTACGTATCACATCGATACGTAGGACTCTTCTCTTTATTTGTTGCTCCTAGACGACTAGTGCTAGCGTAAGTGCTAGCGCACAGCGACTAGAGCTTAGCGAATTGGCTCGCGTGGGATTACATCATTCCGCCCATGCCACCGGCACCTGCCATAGCTGCTGGATCGGGCTTGTCCTCCTTGATGTCGGCGATGACGCACTCAGTCGTGAGGAACATGCCAGCGATAGAAGCAGCATTCTCTAGAGCCACACGCGTTACCTTGGCGGGGTCGATGACACCGTGCTTCATCAGATCCTCAAAGCTGTCGGTACGAGCGTTGTATCCAAAGGCACCCTTGCCGTCACGAACACGCTGTACGACTACAGCCCCCTCCTTAGCTGCGTTAGCTACGATCTGACGGAGAGGCTCCTCGATAGCACGCTTGACGATCTCGATACCCGTACGCTCGTCGTCGGTGTCGCCCTTGAGTTTCTCAACAGAAGAGATAGCGCGGATGTAAGCGGTACCACCACCAGGTACGGTACCCTCCTCGATCGCAGCACGTGTAGCGCTGAGCGCATCCTCGACACGATCCTTCTTCTCCTTCATCTCGACCTCGCTGCCAGCACCTACGTAGAGGACGGCAACTCCGCCAGAGAGCTTAGCAAGACGCTCCTGTAGCTTCTCACGATCATAGTCGCTCTTCGTATTCTCGATCTGATGACGGATCTGGTTAGCGCGATCTGCGATAGCCTCCTTGTCACCGTCACCATTGACGATAGTGGTCTTGTTCTTGACGACCGTGACTGTCTCAGCGCTACCGAGCATGTCGATCGTTGCATTCTCCAGCGTCAGACCTGTGTCCTCGCTAATGACAGTACCACCCGTTAGGATAGCCATATCACGTAGTATCTCCTTGCGGCGATCGCCGAAGCCTGGAGCCTTGACACCACAGATCTTAAGACCAGCGCGTAGTCTGTTGAGGACAAGCGTGGTCAATGCCTCGCTCTCGATATCCTCAGCAATGATCAGCAGAGAGCGACCCTGCTGGAGCACCTTCTCTAGTAGTGGTAGAAGGTCCTTGATGGTAGAGAGCTTCTTCTCGTAGAAGAGGATGTAAGGCTTCTCCATACGGCACTCCATCTTCTCCGTATCCGTGACGAAGTAGGGAGATATATAGCCGTTGTCAAACTGCATACCCTCGACAATGTCTACCGTCGTATCGATACCCTTGGCCTCCTCGACGGTGATGACACCCTCCTTCTTGACCTTCTCCATAGCCTGAGCGATCAGTTGGCCGATCTCCTCATCGCCATTAGCCGAGATGGTAGCCACATGAGCGATCTGCTCTAGGTCATCACCCACCTCCTTAGCTTGCTTGCGGATACTCTCGACGACAGCCTTGACAGCCTTGTCAATACCACGCTTTACCTCCATAGGATTAGCGCCAGAGGTAATGTTCTTTAGACCTACATTGATGATGCTCTGAGCAAGAACCGTAGCAGTCGTCGTGCCGTCACCAGCATCCTCATTGGTCTTGGAAGCCACCTCACGTACGAGCTGGGCACCCATATTCTCAAACTCGTTCTCCAGCTCGATCTCCTTAGCGACCGTCACACCATCCTTGGTAATGTGCGGGGCGCCATAGCTACGAGAGATAATCACGTTGCGACCCTTCGGGCCTAGTGTCACCTTTACAGCGTCTGATAGCTGGTCTACGCCACGCTTGAGGAGGTCACGAGCCTCTATGTCAAACTTAATTTCCTTTGCCATAATTGTATCTGTCTATTTACTTGATTCTTGATTAGGATAAGACTGCGTGGACTAGAGCGTAGCGAGCACATCGCTCTGCTTCATGATCATGAGCTTCTCGCCCTCGATCTCTACCTCCGTGCCAGCGTACTTGCCGTATAGCACCTTGTCCCCGACCTTGAGAACCATCTCTTCATCCTTCGTACCCTTGCCCACAGCGAGTACCTCGCCCTTGAGCGGTTTCTCCTTTGCGGAGTCTGGGATGATGATACCACCTTGTGTCTTCTCCTCTGCAGTAGCGGGCTTGATCAGCACGCGGTCTGCCAATGGTTTGATTGTCATAGTTTATCTTGGTTATATATTAATGTCTCACTTACCGTGCCCCTCCATACGGGAGGCACGCATTAAGACCAAAGCAAATAACGTGCCAAAAAGAACGAAGGCGCCTCTTGAGACTATTGCATAAAGGCGAATCGCTGTGTTGCTTTCGGGATTCGGCTTCGGTCACATACGGAGGTATGCTCCCTTCAGACCTCACCCTCAGCGCCTTGCGCTTCATCCTTTCTGCAAAGTCTAGACAATCTTGCAAGCAAGATTGTGAGACTGTTGACTTTTGCAACAGTCTCCTCTTGACAAAAGCATCGTGACAGATTTACGTATTTAGATGCCGGGCCAGAGGGAGAGGTCGTCCGTGGGGTGCGTAGCCTCAACACGGGTCTCGATATTGTCGGGGAGGTTGTGGAAGAAGTCTAGACCTGTGCGCTCCTCTAGCTTGTCGATAGAGATAGCGACCGTACGCGGCCGAGCCACCTCAGCTGGACGGGTGTGCTCCACCCAGAAGGCGATCGCCTGATAGTGGTCGCCACGCTGCGCCAGGATAGCCATCCAGTAGTAGCGCGGCACGGTGATGCCGCCCACGGTGACGCCGAGGGTCTCGCCCTCTCGGAGGGTACCCCCCTTGACCACATAGAGCTTGTCACGCAGACGACCATTGCGCGTCCACTCCTGTACCAGTTTCTCGAGCTGTAGCCACACACCCGCATTGAAATTGTGTCGCTGCGGACTCATATTGGTATAGTAAAAGGTCTGCTCGTTTGCCTCCTTAGAGTAAAGACGATCGGCCGATGCGACGATATGTCCGCGGTCATACCCTCTGAAAGCGCTCTGCGTGACCTCGTACTGACTCGGCACGAAGGGGTCCCAGCTCCAAGCGTCAATGCTGCGCCTGGTGTGTCGCTGACAAGTGTACTCATCGGCACTGTAGCAGACCCAGATAGGATGGTGGTAGACGACGTCATATTCGACAGAGAAGTTGACACGCTGTTCCTGCTCTACTCGATGGGTGATATAGTAAGCGGAGCTACGACCCGAGAGCTTGGGAGCCTCTAGGAGAGAGACGTCGCCTAGGATCGTCTCTCTGCCATACTCGCCACTGCCACCCGTATGCCCAGCAACTTGTTGCTGGGTGATGGTATAGGAGACGCTTTTACCATTGGCTGAGAGCGTCAGCTGAGCTTTGCGCTCTCCACCCTCGTTGGCAGAGATCGATACGATCACCTCCTGCTTGCCCGCATTGCCCTCGCTCGGGGATACGGAGAGCCAGGCATCTGGCGACGCAGTGAGCGTCCAGCTAGTCGGAGCCTCAACAGTGACGAAGAAGTCTAATGGCTCGGGGTTAACGACCCGCACGGAGGCACCTGTACGATCGTAGAGGGCTAGCTCTGTGGGTAGCTCGGGCTGTGACGTCCCTTGTGGCTTACAACCAACGAGTAGGAGCGCCATCCAGCCTACGAGTAGGAGTATCTGGCGACTGTTGCATAAAGGCGAATCGCTGTGTTGCTTTCGGGATTCAGCTTCGGTCACATACGGAGGTATGCTTCCTTCAGACCACACCCTCAGCGCCTTGCGCTTCATCCTTTCTGCAAAGTCTGGACAATCTTGCTTACAAGATTGTGGGACTGTTGACTTGTGCAACAGTCTCCTCTGGCGAGATGAACGTCTATTATATAGGAGTGAGGACATAGCTCTTTGGAGTAAAGGGGATAACAAAAGGCGAAGCCTCTGAGACTACCCTTCGGAGAGACCTACCCGCTCGGGGGACTGGCTCTCCAGGTTAAGCTCAGAGGCTCCGCTTGCTTGAGATAGCTCTAGGAAAGGCTACTTGACCGTGAGTGCCTCCACTTGGTAAGTGGTGGTGTGAAGAGGCTTCTGCGAAGCCTCGTAGAGGAGAGCTATGTAACCAGCATCGGCAGAGCCTGTGATCGTGTAGCTCTTCTTGTAGTGCTGGTTGCCGAAACCGTTAGGACTGCTCTGGTCATTGATCACCTCTAGCGTCTTCACCAGCTTGCCGTCCTTGTCTAGCTGCTGGATAGTAAGCGTAGCACCATTGGTGTGGCCGGTGCTATAAGTCAAGTCGACCGTGTAGCTACTGCCAGCCTTCATCTGTAGGCGTGGCGTGACGAGGACAAACTTATTCTCAGGCTCAGTAGACTTAAAGGCGCTTGCCAGTGCAAAGTGTACACCGCCATATGATCCATTCTGGAACTTAAGTGTAGTACCCACTAGAGCTTTATTGAGCCAACCAGGTAGCGTAAAGTCTTTCTTATCCTCACCACCCTTAGAGAAGTCATCTGCAAAGGGTATCGTACAAGCCGTCTGCGAGAGATCGACACCATAGACGTTCCCCTGCGGATTAGGGTTAGGATTAGGATTGGGCTGATTGCCACCACCCACGTCGAAGCGTGGCTGGTCCAGCTTGATGTCGCTACGCAGCGTGGGGCGGAGATTGAAGAAGGTCTTATTGGTCTTATTGGACTTATAGACCGTCACAACAGCCGTGATGCTACCGCTACCAGAGGGGACCTTCTCCTCGCCGAAGGTAGCTGTCTTCCACACATCTAGCTCGGCCTCATTGCCACTCTTATCAACAAGCTTATGACGTGTGGAAGGAGCGCTAGCCGAGTCAAAGAAGGGGACGTCTGGCTTGACAAACTGAACATCCTTGACACGAACGTACTGGTTCGGATGCTTGCCTGCAACGATCTCTGCGAGCGTAGTCTCTATCGGTTCGATCGGCTTGTTAGGCACGATAGACATCTGTGCGTGTGAGACCTGTAGCTGTATCGTTCCTTTGTAGTTAGAGATCTTAGCTCCCTTGAGCTTAGCGGTTACCTCGTCGCCAAACTGCAAGGCGCCTTCGCCCTTGCCTTTGGGCACTATCAGGACAAGCGCATTGCCCTCAGCGTCCTGTATGTGGTGATAGCCTGCAAAGGGGAGCTGCTTGGTCTCGGCATGAGTCGTGACCGTAGCACGAATGCGGAGGTCTTGGTCGATCGTCTTGCCGTTTTGGTCTAGCCCCTCACCTAGCTTAGCGATCTCAGCGAGCGAGGTGTAGGTGATTCCCTTGCCAGTACTGCCGAGCTGCATGATGAGATAGACGTGCTGTGTCGTGGAGGTCTTGATGATCATCTGAGCCTCACGAGCATCTTCGCTTCTGTTAGGAAGAGCCGTGATGGCAATCTGGTGCGTTCCCTCGGTAGCCTCCATAGGCGTAGCCGAAACCCACTCGGCACCCTCGCCGAAGGTGATCGAGAAGCGTCTATTGGTCTCGATGGTCAGCTCCTGCTTACCACCATCCTGCTTGAAGGGGATCGTGTTGTCGGTGAAGTTTGGTGAGAGCGTCACATAGGGCTTCTCATAGTAGTCCATCTCATCCTTACAGCTGGTCACAGCGAGCAGAGGAGCGATGGTGAGGATAGCGAGGAGTAGTCGTCTCGTCGCAAGTTTATTGAGTGTCTTCATATCTGGATCTAACTCTGTTTCTTAAATTCTTGAGCGAAGCTCCGTGGAGCCTCCGTTACTTGGTCGTTTGAAATCGTGGACTGGTGAAGTTAATGTCACTCTCTAGGCTAATGAGTAGCTGAGGCTTCCCGTTGAAGTAGCCGAGGATGGCGGTGATATTGCCAGAGCCCTGAGGAATCTGCCTGCCAGCAAAGAGCGCGTAGCTACTCGAGCGTAGCACGACACGGTTACCCTGCTGGTCTTCGATCTGACGCTCCACAGCGGGGACGCTCGTCTTATTGTCCGCATCGGCATAAGTCTGACCTAGCTCGCTATCGACGAACTGTACGCCCTCAAGACGTATCAACGTATTGGTATACTCAGGTGAAAGCGTCGGGATGGTGAGTGTGCGGTAGACGAGTGGCTGGCGACTATTGTCACAGCGCACCAAGCTAGGCGTCATCTGCTCGGGGAGATAAGCATTCTCGTACTTTGGTTCCGTAGAGTGCTTGCCCAGCGTGACGACTCCGCCATACTTACCGAGCGTCAGGCCGTGACAGCGGATGGCTATCTTAGAGCCACGCTTGTAGAGGAGGTTGGAGTTGACCAGCCCCGCCTTGAACTCGATACCGCCCGTCTCGTCCTGTAGGTAGACGGACTTGTAGATATTACCCTCGCTATCGTCCGAGATGACTTGACCGACGATCACTGCATCGGGTACGACCCGTACGGGCTTAGACTGGTAGAGTGCTTTGAGCTCTTGGATCGTCATCGTACGCTCCCAGAGAGGGCGTGGCGTTCGCTCCTGTGGCGGGTCAATCTTGTTGTACTGACAGCTCGTCAGCAAGGCGAGCATGCCGACCACTACGATGAGTCTATTATATATATGTGTCATACTATTCATCCGTTTTAAGGGGGTTAGAACTGTAGTGCAGCGTTGAAAAAGAAGGTCGTGCCGTACATATAGAAGTAGCGACTATCGAAAGGTCTCATCATCTTGCCCTCCTTGGTGTAGCGAACACGGAGCTGCTCGTAACCACCGCTACGGAGGTTCTTCGTGTTGAGCAGGTTAGAGGTCGAGAGGTTGAGGCGCAGGTAGACGCCCGACTTGATGCGCCACGAGTAGCCCACGTTGGCATCAAGCGTGAAGCCACCTGGGAAGACCTCCTGACGAACGTAGTCGTAGTCAAGACTAGCACGAGCCTTGTCCGTACGACGGATTGGGTTCAAGCTGATGAAGCTACGTCCGAAGTAGTTGAGATCCAGTCCCGCCCACATATAGAAGGGGAACTGATACGACACGCTCAGGTTCGCAGCCGTCTGTGGCGTGCCTGAGACGTGGAAGCCCTTCCAGTAGACGCGATCCTGCTCTAGGAGCTTCTGACTATTGTCCACTGTCTGGACGTAGTCAGGATTGTTGGCATAGCGATACTGTCCGTAGCTCACGACGGCGATGGCAGTCAGAGCTGGCGTGATCTTGAACTCCATACCAGCCTCGACACCCATGTGCGTCGACTCGATGTTTGTCAAGACGTAGTTAGAGAAAGCTCTGTAGCCGTCATCGTAGAAGCTCATGTTCTTCGTCTTATCATAGAAGTGCGTGTAGAAGCCAGTAATACGCCCCTTGACAAAAGGCGAACGGAGCACATAGCTCAGGTCACCCGAAAGGACACGCTCGGGACGTGGATCCGTCACATACTGATTGCGTGTACGAGGCGATACAAAGATATCTGCGAAATAAGGCGCACGCTGCGTCCAGGAGGCATTTGCCACGAGGTAGTGACGCCCCGTAATCTTGTAGGTGATACCTCCCTTGACACCATAGTTGAGGAAGTTCAGATGCTTCGAGTCTCCGAAAGAATTGTCAGGGAAAAGCCCTCTACGCTGCAATCCCTCGCGGTGCATACCCGTCCATCCAGCGGTAAAAGCTAGGTAGCCGTCCACATGACGAGACTGTCCCCAGAGGTTGCCCCACAGCTCAGCCTCCTGTATGTGTGCTAGGTAGTTGTGACCATACTTGTCCCCTACTCCGACCACTCTGTTGGGATGATCAAGGTCTACTTGAGACTTAGAGGGGTCCTGAGCGAAATCTCGCTCGGAGTACTTGTCGATGTCCAGCCAGTAGTCTCCGCCGAGGAGGTCGGCGATGACGTTAAAGTTCGCCGTACGGTTGAGGCGATAGTTAGCACCAAGGTCAAAGCGGAGGTGCTTGTTGATAAGAGCATTCCAAGTGGTGGCGAAGTTAAACTGACGCTGGTCTGAGCGTCTATCCTCCACAACGTAGATGCTTCGGTTGCCCTCAGCGATCTGACGTCCCTTTTCATCGAAAAGGACTTGATAGTTGTTCCTATTTATATTGTATAGGCGATCCCAGTTAATGTAGCGCATGTTGCAGTCCGAGTGCCAAAGCTCCTCGTAGTAAGCTGCCATATCTGGATCTTGGGTCTCGCTCATGTAGCCGTAGTAGCTAGGCAGGTTGCGATAGTAGTCAGGACGTGGGTCAGGACCATTGCCCCAGTTAAGAGCTGAGTAGGCGTTCTTACCAAAGCGATAGCCTACACCCGTCGTTAGCTTGTTCTTCTCATTGATCTGCCAGTAGTGTTGCAGCTGTATGATCGGCTCATGATTAGAGCGAACACGTGCATTGCGTAGCTTGCCTCCCTGGAAGCCCACATTTGGGTTGAAGAAGTTTGACCCAACCAGGTCATACACCTCCTGCGTCGTACCTGAGGCTACGCCACGCTCCGTGGGAGCTGCTAGGATGACCAAGCCCAGTGAGTGCTGCGGGGTGAACTGCTTCTCCAGAGAGAGGAAGTAACCCCACGCATCGTAAAACTGCCCCTGCACATAAGACTGATTACCCCAGCGACGCGAGGCACTCGCCGTGATAGCCCAGCCCTCAGGCATCATGCCAGTGGCGTGCGTTGCCATCGTGCGGTAGTTGTAAGTGCGGTTGCTGCCTGAGAAAGTAAGCGTCGTACCAGGGCGATAACCCGAAGCACGCGTCAGGATATTCATCGTTCCGCCGATATTACCGAAGGAGTAGTCGATCGGCTGCAGACCGTCTTCATTGTTTTGCACACGGGTCACATTGTTCAGGCCATTCCATAAGGAGTAAGAGGAGTAGCCATTGTTCATATTGTTCATCTGCATACCGTTGAGGTACTGAGACTGGTAATATGAATCGTAACCACGCACCCTAAAGCGCATCGGGCTAAACTGGAAACCCGCCTTATTGGTATAGGGATCTCTCGAAGCGGTCAGAAGCGGAGAAATATCTCCAGCCGTCACGCCATCATCGCTCATCACAAAGTCTGTCATCGAGAGGTCTGCCATGTCAGCAGCCGTGAGCGTCGGTGTGAGCGAGACACGCTCCAGTCGGTTAGCCTCACGAGGCCACTCCAGCTCGAGCACCTCAGCACGGTAGCCCGACTTATTGAAGATGACCGTGAGTCGCCCCGTGCCACTATAGGATATAGTATAAGCTCCCGAGGCATCTGTCTGGACCTGCGAAGTGATACCATCCCCAGTCCACGTAACATTGACAGCGGGTATAGGAGTCCCCGTCTGCTCCTCGTAGACGGATCCTCGAGCCTTGTCTATCTGCTGTGCCTGAGCTCCGTAGAGCGCTATCAGCGCCAAGCATATAATCTGTACTATTCGTCGCATTTGCTATCTCTATTGTATTTCGACATTTGCTATACGAGGCGAATCAGATCTATCCGCCCCTGCTTTGCAAAGATATATAATTCTTATGAGGGGGCACACCCCTTTCATCGCAAATTCACCACCCGTTCACATTTTTGTCACCCGTCATACAATAAAAGAGGCCATCGCAACAAGCGACAGCCTCCCAACAATGTAACAATCGTACAACAACTTATAATCGTACAACATTAACAACTTAAGTGAGTCTTGGCGGATTCGAACCGCCGACCCCCACCCTGTCAAGGTGATGCTCTAAACCAGCTGAGCTAAAGACTCAATACTCTGAGTATCCCAAGTAGAGAAAGCGACCAAAGTCGTGACCCCATCTCTATTTGGTGGGACAAAGATACAACAAAATTTTGACCCCACCAACTCTTCGCAGGACTAACGCATTATTTAGGATGAGGTCATCGACGGCACTATCAAGGAAATCGCCCATTTCCTCGGTGGAGATCGCCAATTATCCACGGAGGAATCGAAAAATTCTTCGGAACTTTGATTTCTTTCTTCCGAAGTTTCATTTCATTCTTCCGAACTTTTATTTCCCGGTTCCGTGGAGAATTTTCATTTGCTCACTGAAGGTTCCCGATTTCCTCGGGAGAAATTGAAATCAGCGGAGATGCAAAAGCAGCTATCAAGTGGCTTTAGACCGCTCTGCAGCTAGGTTTTAGCCACATACCCCTCGAAGGTCATCAAAGAAAAGCGGATTGTAATGCGCCAGCTCTGCTTCTGACCTCAATTTATCACACTCCAGTGAAGCGGTAGGATGTCAATAGAGGAGCGTGCCGACGAGCGGGAGGTGGTCGCTGGGGCCACCGAGATAAGTGTCGCCACCGTACGTTCGTCGAGGACGACCCCACGGAGCTGGCGTCTCGTGCATATATTGCTGAGGGGGCAGCGCTATGCGTACCGTCTCTAGCTCGATGTGCGGATAGTGGCTCTCGGCAAGTAGCGAGCGTGAGACGAAGAGCCGATCAATGCGCTCCCAAGAGCCTCGATAGTAGTAGCTCCCTGGAGGCATCGTCTCTAGTTGCTCGGAGGTGAATGGGGGCGTGAGATCTACCATCTCTAGCGAATCGACCTGAGACTGGTATGCTTGGTAAGACAACGCCCAACTGTCGGTCAAGGCATCTTCTGGAGTAGCGTTGAAGTCGCCCAAGACGATGATACTTTGCGCTGGATCAGCCATTAGCAGGCTGTCGGTACGCATACGAAGCATCTTGATCAAAGTGGCACGCGCCTTCTCTGCCGTGGCACCACCTCTGCGTGAGGGAAGGTGGCAGACGATGAGCGAGAGACGAGCTGCGGAGGGTAGACGGCCCGAGACAAAGAGCAGATTGCGTGTCGGGTAGACACTGTCAGGCGTGATCCGCAAAGGCCACTCCTCGATCCGCTCTAGAGCAAAGCGGTCCGCATCATAGAGCAAGGCCACGTGAGAGCCACGGCGATCAGAGCCTGTAGCACAAATAGTCTTGTAGTTGGCACTGCTCAGGAGCGTGTGTTGGCCCAGTTGCTCCAGCGCCTCTACGCTCTCGACCTCTTGTAGCGCTATGAGAGCGGGTATGTCCCACGCGGTCACATGAGAGATCACCTCGGCTAGCTGACGACACTTGCGCTTCATGCGTGGTGCCGTCCACCCTTTACGAGCGGTGGGGAGGTACTCACGATCATCCCAGCGGGTGCTGGGGATGGTGTCAAAGAGGTTCTCCACATTGTATGAGACGAAGGTAAACCTCTGCTGTGCTACTAAGTGAAGCGTACCACAGAGCAGCAGGAAGAGCAGCCTTAGCCAGCGCAAGCGTACAACTACAGAGCAGATCATTTTAGATCAAAAAGGAAGCGACGCTCCCATAGAGTCTAGTTAGTCTCTATGAGAGCGTCGCTATACGTTGATAGGGTGTCTAGATTACCAGACCACGACACGCTCCTCGGGAGCAATGTACATAGGATCTCCAGGCTGAATATTGAACGCCTCATAGAAGGCATCGATGTTCTTCAGCGCCTGGTTGACACGGTTGATACCCAAGCTGTTGAGGATCGATCTTAGTCAGACGAATCTCCTCCTCGGGGGTGATGTTTTGACCCCATACACGAGCATATCCGATGAAGAAGCGCTGTGCAGGTGTGAAGCCATCGATCTTGTCGACCTTCTTGCCATTAAGCTGCTTCTGGAGTGCTAGGTAAGAGACTAGGAGACCGCCCTGATCAGCGATGTTTTCACCCAGTGTCAGATGACCATCAGCATTGAGATTGTCATTGATCTTGATCTTGCTAAACTGCTGAGCGAGGCGCTCCGTAGAGGTCTTGAAGTTCTGCTTGTCCGCCTTAGTCCACCAGTTGTTCATATTGCCAGTAGCGTCAAACTCGCTACCCTGATCGTCAAAGCCGTGCGTCATCTCATGACCGATGACCACACCGATAGCACCATAGTTGACAGCGTCATCAGCATTGATGTTAAAGAATGGAGGCTGTAGGATACCAGCGGGAAGCAGATCTCATTCGTCGTAGGCATATAGTAAGCGTTGACGTCCTGAGGATTCATGAGCCAGCGAGAACGATCAACGGGCTGACCAAGCTCAGACATGTTGAAGTCATGCTCAAACTGGATAGCACTGCGGACGTTATCCACAAAGCTCTTGTCCTCAGAGATGTTGAGCTTAGAGTAGTCCTTCCACTTGTCAGGATAGCCGATCTTGACGGTGAAGTTAGAGAGCTTCTCAATAGCCTTCTGCTTCGTCTCGTCAGACATCCACTCAAGCTGAGAGATGCGATCCTTGAGGGCAGACTGGAGGTTGCTAATCATCGTCTTCATACGCTCCTTAGCCTCCTCGGGGAAGTACTTCTTGACATAGACCTCGCCGAGCGCCTCACCGAGCGTGCCATTGAGCAGATTGACTGCACGACGCCAGCGTGGGTGCATCTCCTTGATACCAGAGAGTGTCTTGGAGTAGAAGTCAAAGTTGGCCTGTACAAAGTCGTCAGAG
>NZ_ACLR01000010.1 GCF_000174775.1 Porphyromonas uenonis 60-3 | reverse complement strand
TAGTAGCCTTTGCGGCTGACTTCTAGCTGCTGACAAAGGTAGGTTATGGAGAGCTTTTGATCTCTCACTTGGGCGGATTCAAGCTGTTTCACGGCTACAAATCGGTCTTTTTTTTTAGATCAATGTGGTAGCGATTCAAGACCACTTCGAGTAGTGTTTTGTTGACCAAGGCCTTGCTCTCAGCTTGGAAGAGGGCTGCTTTGAGGCGAGCGTTTTCGCGCTTGAGTTCTGCGTAATCTGGATCTACGGCTTTGTTCTTGTTTGTCTTGCTCATAGTGCTTTGGTTGGGTAACTCTACACCAAAGGTACGCAACCAATTTCGAATGGTGCGTGCGGTGATGCCGTAGCGCTGGCTGGTGGTGGCGATGCTCTCGCCTGTGGCTAGGAGGTCATCGATGACTCTCCACTTGAAATCTAAGGGATATCCCTTTCGTCCTCGGTTACTTTTTTCTTGTTTCATTGTTGTTGGGGTTGGCTTCCCCAACTGTGTACTATTTCAGGAGAGGACATGGAACTTTAGCTCGGT
>NZ_ACLR01000011.1 GCF_000174775.1 Porphyromonas uenonis 60-3 | reverse complement strand
GTACCGCCTTGGCAGAGCTAGACTGCTCTAGCAATCAACTGACTAGCTTGGGTGTCTCGGATTGTACCGCCTTGACAGAGCTTAATTGCTGGGGCAATAAACTGACCAGCTTGGATGTGTCGGGCTGTACCGCCTTGACAACGCTTAGCTGCTTCACTAATCAACTGACCAGCTTGGACGTCTCGGGTTGTACCTCCTTGACATCACTTAGATGCGAATGTAATCAACTGACCAGCTTGAATGCGTCTGGCTGTACTGCCTTGACAACGCTTGAGTGCTCCTACAATCAATTGACCAGCTTGGACGTGTCAAAGAATACCGCCTTGACACAGCTTTACTGCTATGGCAATCAGATTAACGGAGAGAATATGACCAGGTTGGTGAATAGTCTTCCTGATCGAAAGGGAATGTCGGCAGGTAGTCTTGTTGTTAGCAGAAGTGAGGACGAGAAAAACCTCTGTAGACCGTCTGATATCGCTATAGCTCGGGAAAAGAACTGGATCCCTAAGTGGCACAATGGGGATTCTTATAAGGGCATTGGCGAAGGTGTCATCACTATGACCACCTCTAAAGCTGTCGGAGAAAAAGTTAAGCTAGAAATTGAGGCAAATGGCGATGTGCTTATTGAAGGTGTTAGTGAGAGTCCTCAACAATATTGCAACGATTATACGCTCACTAGTCAGACGATAACCATCCGAGGCGATGTAACAACGCTTTATTGCTACAACAACCAGCTGACCAGCTTAGACGTGTCGGGCTGTACTTCCTTAACAAACCTTAATTGCAATAGCAATCAACTATCCAGCTTAGAACTGTTACAAAATAGTGCTTTGACCTCGCTTGCTTGTTCTAGAAATGAGCTGAAGAGTTTGGACCTATCGGCTTGTACTCGTCTTAAGAGCTTAGAGTGCTATAGAAACAAGATTAGGGGCAATGCTGTAGCCCAACTAGTCGAGAGCCTCCCAGATCGATATGGTAAGGAGTCAGGCAAGTTTTACTTTGTCTACTACAGCGAGGATGAGTCTGAGGAGAACTTCTGCTACCGCCCCGCCGTGGGACGTGCCAACGATAAGAATTGGCGACCTCAAAAGCACTACTCCTTTTCTTGGGAAGACTACTTTGGTGTGATGGATGAGGGTGTTGTGATGATGCGTACAGCTCAAGAGGTGGGGAGTCAGATTACTCTGACCTTGGAGGCTAAGGGCGATGTGGCGATAGACGGTGTCAAGGGTGTGCCTGAGACTGATGGCAAGCCTCATCAGTACACGCTCTTAAGTCAAGATGTCACCATACGAGGGTATGTGACGAAGCTGCACTGCTCGGGCAATAAGCTGACTAGCCTGGATCTCTCAACGACCGTTCCGCTAGTTGAGCTAGACTGCTCGAACAACCAACTGACCGCTCTGGATGTGTCGCAAAACGCCGCCGTGACCTCTCTCACTTGCTACAGAAATCAGATCAAGGGTGAGGCGATGGCACTGCTTATCAAGGGGCTCCCACAGCTACCGCTGAGGAGTACACATCTCTTTGGTATTGTATCCAATGCGGCTGACGAGGGGAACGTATTCCTCAAGGCAGATGTGGAGCGTGTGCGAGACAAGGGTTGGTCTCCGATGAAGTGGAACGAAGAGCGTCACCAGTACGAGCCTTACGCTGGTAAAGAGACGGAGACGTTTGCCGTGACCTTGACGAAGGAGGGGAAGGGTACGATCACCGCTACGGGCGCAGATGATCTCACGGCTGTCCCCTACGGCACGGAACTGACGATCGTCGCTACACCTACCGAGGGATATGAACTAATATCTCTTACGGCTGGTGAAGAGGACATACTCGCTACGAAAAAGGTGGTCGTTACGGATAATGTGACTGTCAAGGCAATCTTTGATCAGGCGACCTTTGCCGTTTCACTGACTAAGGAGGGCAAGGGAACGATCTCAGCCACGGGTGCAGATGACCTCACGGCTGTACCCTATGGTACGTACCTGACGATCGTTGCGACACCAGCTGCTGGCTACAAACTGACGGCTCTTACGGCCAACGGGAAGGATATCCTCGCAACGAAGAAAGTTGTGGTCAAGGGCGCAACGGAGGTCAAGGCGACGTTTGTGGATCACACGGGCGTGGAGACGACCGTCACGCAGCAGGTAAAGCTCTACCCGAATCCAGCGACTGACTATGTCATCGTGGAGGGTGTGACGCCTGCTAGCGAGGTGACGCTGCACAGCTTGACTGGCGAACGGCTCTATGCGGGTCGCACGGATAGCCGAGGCGTGCTACAGATTGACCTGACGCCCTATGCGGACGGGGGCTACCTAGTCTGCGTAGCGGGCGAAACCCACCGTGTGGTGGTAAGGCGATAGAATCAAAAAAGGGGCGAACGACAGTTCGCCCCTTTTTTGATTAGAGGTTAGAAGTTAGAGGAGACGAGTAACGGCTGTAGGGACGCACGGTCGTGCGTCCGTTGTGTCAAGGCGAGACATATAACCTAGTCATCATACAAACTGGACATTGTAATCTTTAACGGGGACGGACGCACAGATCGTGCGTCCCTACAACCGTTACACGTCTCTCTGTACTACAACGGACGCACGACCGTGCGTCCCTACAACCGTTACTCGTCTCGCTTTGACACAACGGACGCTCGACCGTGCGTCCCTACTTTAACTTTGCAGAGTGAAAAGAAATCGACCCGAGATTAGGTCAGTTGAACGGGTTGTTCTTACCTTTGTTGTAGTGAGGTAAGGACAGCAACCAGAGGGTAATCTATCGTCCCTACGAGGCTTCGAGCCTAAGGTCTGTTATAGACCCTCTGGAGTTCAGCTACTTGAGACTCATTAGAAAGTAAGGCCTAGAGCCTAATTAAAGTAATAGCCTAATGTAGCCTAGCTGGTCCTTATCAATAATCAGATACAAAGTTATGGAATATCACTTTATCGGCATCGACGTTTCCAAAGAAAAACTGGACGCCACCCTGATTCGCTACGAATCAGAATCAGACAGCGAGCAGCAGCTCGCCTACACCACTGTAGAAAACAACCCTAAGGGGTTCCGGAGCCTCGTCTCTTGGAGCAAGAAGAACGCTGGTCGAGGAGTCAAGACCGACACCATGCTCTTCTGCTGTGAGACT
>NZ_ACLR01000012.1 GCF_000174775.1 Porphyromonas uenonis 60-3 | reverse complement strand
CTTCGGGGCTCGCTGCTACGCGAGCCTCATCGTGCATAATTTCTTTAGGTACGCCTATTATCATAGTTCAAATGTGTAGTGAATGAATAGTCTTCTGCCTAATGTGGGTTACCTGCGAAAACATCCGTATCGCACCTGCACCCCTTCATTTCGCAAATATACACACTTAACTTCAAAGTCACAAGAGCGCACCCCGCAAATCTTACGTTCAAGCCGACGGAGCGTTCGGATCATGTTGAGTGAGAGGGCGTTCGCTTCCGTTAAAGCTACAAGATCCAAATGTTTAGCCCTGATCAGCAACACAGCCGTGACGCTTGTGTCAAACATATTTGCTACCTTTGCAGTGAGGGTAGCGTTTTCCAAAAGTAAGTCCCGCATTGGTATTACAATGTCTACGGTTTTTTGGAAAACGCTATTCTCTTTTTTTGCAAAAAAACAGAGGTCTCACTCACGGGAGAGTGGGACCTCTGCTTATTAGTTATGAGTCAGCTCAATTAGAGCTTAGGACCGGCTTCCTGGAGCTTCTTGCCGTGCTCGTTGGTGGCAAACTTCTCGAAGTTCTTGACAAAGCGCTTTGCCAGATCCTGAGCCTTCGTCTCCCACTCAGCGGGATCGGCGTAAGTGTCTCGTGGATCGAGGATAGCGGGGTCTACGCCTGGTAGCTCCGTTGGGATGGCGAAGTTGAAGTAGGGTAGCGTCTTCGTCGGAGCCTTGTCGATGGAGCCGTCGAGGATTGCGTCGATGATGCCACGGGTATCCTTGATTGAGATACGCTTGCCCGTGCCGTTCCAGCCCGTATTGACCAGGTAAGCCTTAGCTCCGACAGCCTTCATACGCTTGACCAGCTCCTGACCGTACTTGGTCGGGTGGAGCGAGAGGAAGGCTGCGCCAAAGCATGCCGAGAAGGTCGGTGTAGGCTCCGTGACGCCACGCTCGGTGCCAGCTAGCTTGGCCGTAAAGCCTGAGAGGAAGTAGTACTGCGTCTGCTCTGGATCGAGGATCGAGACAGGAGGTAGGACACCGAAAGCGTCTGCCGAGAGGAAGATCACCTTGTTCGCATGGCCCGCCTTAGAGACTGGCTTGACGATGTTTTCGATGTGGTAGATAGGGTAGGAGACACGTGTATTCTCCGTGACAGACTTGTCGGAGAAGTCTATCTTACCGTTGGCATCGACCGTCACATTCTCTAGGAGTGCATCACGGCGGATGGCATTGTAGATGTCAGGCTCCGACTCCTTGCTCAGGTTGATCACCTTAGCGTAGCAGCCACCCTCGTAGTTAAAGATACCGTTGTCATCCCAGCCATGCTCGTCGTCGCCGATCAGCTTGCGCTTGGGGTCGGTGCTGAGGGTTGTCTTGCCCGTGCCCGAAAGGCCGAAGAAGATAGCGGTCTCCGTCTCGTCCTGATTCGTATTGGCCGAGCAGTGCATTGAGGCATTGCCACGGAGCGGGTTGAGGTAGTTCATATAGGAGAACATACCCTTCTTCATCTCGCCACCGTACCAAGTGTTGAGGATGAGCTGCACCTTCTCGGTTAGGTTAAAGACGACAGCCGTCTCGGAGTTCAGTCCCAGCTCCTTGTAGTTGGTCACCTTAGCCTTTGAAGCATTCATGACGACAAAGTCGGGCTTGCCAAAGTTTGCCAGCTCCTCCTTGGATGGGCGGATAAACATATTGGTGACGAAGTGAGCCTGCCAAGCGACCTCCATGATAAAACGGATCTTGAGGCGCGTGTCTGGGTTAGCACCGCAGAAGGCATCGACGACGTAGAGCTTCTTGCCCGAGAGCTCCTCGGTGGCAATCCGCTTAAGCTCCTGCCAAGTCTCCTGACTAGTGGGCTTGTTGTCGTTGGGGTACTCGGGGGTGGTCCACCAGATGGTGTCGCGGGTTGTGTCGTCGAGGACGAAGAACTTGTCCTTTGGCGAGCGGCCCGTGTAGACGCCCGTCATCACGTTGACAGCGCCCAGCTCGGTGAGCTGTCCGCGGTCATAGCCCGTCAGGTCTGGCTGTAGCTCAGCCTCGTATAGTTGATCGTACGAGGGATTGTAGATGATCTCAGCTGGCGCCTTGATGCCATACTGTGAGAGATCAATGTTGTGCTGTGTCATAGCTATAGAGTGTTTGTTTGTAGATGCTTGATGTATCAAATATAGTCCCCGGCCCTCAGGGGGGAGGACACAGCAAAAGTAATAAAAAAACGGAAACCCTGAGCTACGGGGTCCATCTGATGACTCTGAGATCTCGGCCGATTGGGATTTCTACCGAGGAATTTTCCAATAGCTCACGAGGAAACGAAGTTTCTTCACGGAACCGGCAAATAAAAGTTCGGAAGAATGAAATGAAAGTTCGGAAGAAAGAAATCAAAGTTCGGAAGAATTTTTTGATACCTCCGTGGATAATTGACGATCTCCACCGAGGAATTGCTCGATTTCCTCCATCTGTCGATTTTTCTCCTAGGAAGTGTCGATGAACCTATCCGCTATAACGCATCACCCAGGGGTTGATCCGATGACTCCGAGATCTCGGCCGATTGGGATTTCTACCGAGGAATCTCCTAATAGCTCATGAGGAAACGAAGTTTCTTCACGGAACTGGCAAATAAAACTTCGGAAGAATGAAATGAAAGTTCGGAAGAAAGGTTTCGAAGTTCCGAAGAATTTGTCCACACCTCGCTGGAAAATGAAAAGTCTCTACGGAAGAACTTGGCGATTCCTCCGTAGAGACTTAGATGGGGCTTGCTCGTGTCGTGTATTGTAGCCTATATATCTCTAGATATCTGGGCAAAGAGCGCACAGCAGAGCGCGATGCAGACCCCGATGCAGACGAGGATCAGAAGCGCATTGATGTACTTCGCCTGCGGCTTTGAGTCTTGATGCAGATCTAGGGCGAAGTACTCGCGGAAGAAGATGTACAGCGCAGGTATCGCCGTGAGCACTAGGATGAAGTCCTCGGGAATCCCGAAGAACCAAGTCTTCGTCACGCCCACCATAGCCCAGTTGAGGAGGAGTAGGACGATAAAGATATTGACTCGACTCGTGAAGAGGAGGAGCAGTCCGATCGTGTAGATAGCTACCGTGCAGGGCATCACTGGCGTGGTGATGTAGGGGAAGGAGAGCCCCCTCGTGATGGACGCTAGAGGATACATCAGCGGGAGCAGGAGTACGAAGATGCCAAAGGGCTTGAACTTGTCTCTGAGGGCAAACTGCGTGTCGTCCTCCAGAAGATCCTTAATCCACGCCAGAGCTAATATGCCCCAGTATATGCTGAGTAGGATGGAGTAGCTACGCTCTGCACAGTAGATGGCATAGTATGCCACAGCGATCCATACATATAGGAGTATCAGATAGGACTTAGCAATGATCGTACTGCTACGTGAGGGACGCTTGACCAGGAGGTACAGAACCACAACGGCAGCGATGACTAGGAGTATCTGTATCGGCCAGGTCGCCGCATTGTACTGGGCGATTGTATTCCAAAAGGTATTCATAGTAGAGCTCAGAGCCTATTGTTTCTTACGAGTTAGAGAGAAGGTGCGCTTAGGGAAGAGTAGGATAGGGAGTGTAGCCCCCGCAGCTAGGACGAAGATGACTGTGATGGCCACGATACTATTGAAGAAAAACATCTCCATATACTTCTGCTGTCCCTCCATGCTGTCTAGATTTTGGAGAAACATGATCTGCGCGAAGAACATATTGTACGCATATTTCCCTGGGATCATCGGCAGGAGCGCTGGTATCGAGAGGACGGTGATAGGTGTCTGTATACGCTTCCCCAGCCAGAGCGCCCCGAAGCCTATCGTCAGCGAAGCGCAGAGCGATCCAATGGCGATATTGATGCCACACACCGTCATCAAGACGAAGCGTAGCGCATGCCCCACGGCTGCTAGTATAGCGATACTGCGATAAGCCCTCAGCGGAGGGTCGGAGATAGCGCCAAAGCCCATAGCAGCCATCGCTGCAAAGAGCCCATCTAGTAGGATATCTACAATCAGCATCATAGCAAGCTACTCCTAAAGATAAAGAGCGTGATCGAAAAGCCCCACCCGATACAGCCTATCAGCAGGAAAGCCTCCACAAGCCTGGAGAAGCCTGTCTGTATGTACCCCTCCACGATGTCTATCACACCATTGATGAGCGGCACGCCAGGCACTAGATAGAGCACACTTGTCGTCAGAGCGATCTCACTGTCCGTATTGAAGATTAGCGAGATGCTCGTGCAGAGCGACGCTACAAAGGCTGACACCATGAAGGCTATGTAGTGGTTGACATGCTCCTGGATCAACTTCTGCTTGCAGATGAACCCCACGACGGTAGCCCAAAAGACGATCCCCATAGCTGGTAGATCACCTCCGAAGAGTCGGCAAAACGAAGCATTCGCTAGCCCCACCAAGATCAATACGAATAGCGGGTGTGTACGTGGCGCAGCTAGTATCTGCTCATACCGCTCACGCACCTCCTCTAGGGATAGTTGCTCGTCGACCACCTCCCAGCTCAAGGCGCTCAAGCGGGCATTGTGCTCGAAGCTAATGGGTAGCGGGGGGATAGCATCTTCGATGGCAAAGTGTGTATTGCTCTTAGGGTCGTACAGCTTGATCAGTACGCCTTTCTGCACCATCATCGTCACGACGGTATAGCCGTAGCGCTCGCCTATGCGCTGCGTACAGCGCACGACACGAGAGGTGTGTACGCCACAGCCCATCATATGGGTCGCGTAGGCTGAGAGAAAGGTTCCGACAGCCTTCAGACTATTACCGTGAAGATCGTTTTCCATAGTCGTTCTTCTCTGAGAGTTGGTTGAAGCGTCTTCAGCTGTAGCTCACCTGACTCTGTATTGTATGTTTATGTTCCCTTAGCGTCACGATTCATCTCGGAGCCTGTATGACGAACCGCCGATGAGCCTAGACACTAGGTTGCAAAGGTACGAATTTAGAGGTTAGAATTTAGAGATTAGAGGTTAGGGGGGTGCTTTATGAGTGTTTGTTTTGACAGTTGGGGCAGATGCCCTTGATGACGAAGGATATGGCGTGGGCGCTGTACCCTTTGGGCAAGCGCAGCGGAGGTACTTGGAGCATCTCCATACAGTAGGAGTGCTGGCACCGCTCGCAGTAGAAGTGTATGTGCTCATCCTCGCCGAGACAGACGCCATCGCTGGCGCAGAGCTCATAGTTGCACACGCCTCGCCCGTCCTCAAAGGCGTGGACGATGTCGTGCGCCAGAAAGAGCGTCAGCACCCGTGAGATGCTCGACTTGTCCATCGGGTAGAGCGTCGTCTCTAGTTCGTTGAGATTCATCGGTTGCGTCGCGGCCATCAAGGCGCGTAGCACCAAGATGCGGTTTGCCGTGGCCCGTACTCCCTTTTGCTTGAAGTACTCTGCTATGTCATCGTGCCTCGTCATCGCGTAGAAGCTTTTTGCTGTAAAGATCCATCGCCCCAAAGGTACGAAAATAGAGGTTAGAGATTAGAAGTTAGAGATTAGAAGCACTAGACCTACTAGGAGCACTAGTGCCACTAGCCACCCATCTCTAACCTCTAACTTCTAACCTCTAATCTCTAACTTCTAACCTCTAAATCTCTAGCCTCTAACAAAGCAAGCGGGTGAGCCAACCATCGTTGACCCACCCGCTACTATATTGTATGTGTGACCTCTCTCGGAGATTACTTGATCTCCTCAAAGTCTGCGTCAGCTACATCGCTCGAGTCGTTGCCCTTTGCAGAGGCATTGTCATTAGGCTGTGCGCTAGCGCCTGGCTGAGGACCAGCCTGCTGCTGTGCATTGGCCTGATTGTACATCTGCTCGGTGGCTGCGTGGAAGGCCGTGTTCAGCTCCTCCATAGCCTTGTCGATAGCGGGGATATCCTCCGCCTTGTGCGCCTTGCGCAGATCCTCCAGAGCCGCCTCGATCGGTGCCTTCTTGTCAGCAGGGATCTTGTCGCCGAGCTCCTTGAGCTGCTTCTCCGTCGAGAAGATTATGCTGTCTGCTTGGTTGAGCTTGTCAATACGAGCCTTAGCCTCTTCGTCAGCCTTAGCATTTGCCTCAGCCTCCTGCTTCATACGCTTGATCTCGTCATCGCTCAGACCGCTCGAAGCCTCGATACGGATGTTCTGCTGCTTGCCCGTAGCCTTGTCGACAGCCGTGACGTTGAGGATACCATTCGCATCAATGTCAAAGGTAACCTCGATCTGAGGTGTCTGGCGAGGTGCTGGTGCGATACCATCTAGGGTAAAGCGACCGATACTCTTATTATCCTTCGCTAGCGAACGCTCACCCTGTAGGACGTGGATCTCTACAGAAGGCTGGTTGTCCACAGCTGTGGTAAAGATCTGACTCTTCTTCGTCGGGATCGTCGTATTTGCATCGATCAGGCGAGTCATCACACCACCCATCGTCTCTAGACCGAGAGATAGCGGAGTCACATCAAGGAGTAGGACATCCTTTACCTCACCCGTCAGGACAGCACCCTGGATAGCAGCACCGCAGGCGACTACCTCGTCGGGGTTCACACCCTTAGAAGGCTCTTGGTTAAAGATCTTCTTGACGATCTCCTGGATAGCGGGGATACGTGTCGAGCCACCCACGAGGATCACCTCATTGATGTCGCTCGCCGTGAGTCCAGCATCCTTGAGCGCCTGATTACAAGGCTCCACACAAGCGTGGATTAGCTTGTCAGCTAGCTGCTCAAACTTAGCACGAGTCAGCGTACGAACGAGGTGCTTAGCGATACCATCTACAGGGATCAGGTACGGTAGGTTAATCTCCGTCGATGTCGAGCTAGAGAGCTCTATCTTAGCACGCTCAGCAGCATCCTTGAGACGCTGGAGTGCCATATTGTCCTTGCGTGGGTCGACACCCTCGTCCTTCATAAACTCCTCAGCGAGCCAGTCAATGATCACATGGTCAAAGTCATCACCACCGAGGTGCGTATCACCATTCGTGGACTTTACCTCAAAGACTCCGTCGCCGAGCTCTAGGATGGAGATATCAAACGTACCACCACCGAGGTCGAAGACAGCGATCTTCATATCTGAGCCCTTCTTGTCAAGGCCGTAAGCTAGCGAAGCTGCCGTAGGCTCGTTGACGATACGACGTACCTTGAGTCCAGCGATCTCACCAGCCTCCTTGGTTGCCTGACGCTGTGAGTCGTTGAAGTAAGCAGGCACCGTGATTACCGCGTCGGTAACCTCTGTGCCAAGGTAGTCCTCTGCCGTCTTCTTCATCTTCTGAAGGATCATCGCCGAGATCTCCTGAGGCGTGTAGAGACGTCCGTCGATGTCTACACGAGGCGTGTTGTTGTCACCCTTGACAACCTTAAAGGGAACACGCTCAGCCTCCTTCTGTATCTGATCATAGGTCTCACCCATGAAGCGCTTGATCGAGTAGATCGTGTTTGTCGGATTCGTGATAGCCTGACGCTTTGCGGGGTCACCCACCTTGCGCTCACCGCCCTCTACGAATGCTACTACTGAGGGAGTCGTCATACGTCCCTCGCTGTTGGGGATGACCTTGCTCTCGCCACCCTCCAGGACTGCTACACATGAATTTGTAGTTCCTAAGTCTATACCAATTATCTTACCCATAGTATTGTGTTGTTTGTTGATTTCTGATTTGTTAATGTGTCTGTCGGCTGACCTGGACCATTCGTAGGTCAGACGTTTACATCACATAGGTATCAAACATTGTGCCACGCCACCACCCCTTGCGACATTATGTCAAAGTGCCACCAAATCCAAGCCAAGCGAGTAACGGTTGTAGGGACGCACGGTCGTGCGTCCGTCCCCGTTAAAGCCTTGACGTAGTATCCTTTGACACAACGGACGCACGACCGTGCGTCCCTACAGCGGGCTACTCGTCCCGTTATTTCCCAGCGAATTAGAAGCGGACGATGAGCGAGGCGTCGTACTGGCGTCCCGTCAAGTAGTTGGGCACGGCGTACTGGTTGCGGTAAGCGTCCGAGAGCCAGTAGTAAGAGCCGATGTTCGTCATGTCAAAGAGGTTGAAGACATTCACCCCGACCGAGACCTTGCTGAGCGCTTGTAGCCAGCGCCACGCACCAGGCTGTGCAGTCTCGCGGTCCCACAGCGTGTACTGCATACCGATGTCCACACGCTTGTAGGCCGTACCACGGAAGAGCGGGCGACCGAACCCCTCGGCTGCGTTAAGCTGAGGGAGTCCTCCCGTCAGCACCCCTCGCAAGCTGAGCGTGATCCGCTTGTAGCCCGGGAAGTAGTCCTGGAAGAAGAGCGACAAATTGTAGTCTGGTACGTGTGGTAGGGGCATCTCGCCATACCCCTCGATGGTCTGCCGGCCACGCATCAGCGAGGCGGTAAACCACGAGTCTACGTCTGGGACAAACTCCCCAAAGAGCTTGACATCCAGCCCCACTATGTAGCCCGTGCCGAGGTTTTGACCTAGGTAGCGCTGCTTGACATTGTCCACATAGTAGGGATTGATCCGAAAGAGATGCTTGTAGTAGCCCTCGGCGGTAAAGCGAAACTTGCGTCCCGCCACGAGGAAGTTGTAGTCCACACCGACCAAGGCTTGTGCCGATCCTTGCGAACGCACCTGATCGTTGAGCAGTACCGACTGATTGCCCATGGCGTCCGCCTCGATGATGCGTATCTCCTTGTAAAAGGGGCTCTGGTAGTATAGTCCTCCAGCTGCTCTGACCAAGAGGTCGGACAGTTCTTTAGGTCGCCACGAAGCAACCAAGCGAGGCGAGAAGTCCGCCTTCTTATTGAACGACCAGAAGCTCCCTCGCAAGCCTGCCGTCAGATTATAACGCCCCGAAGGGGTCTGCCACTGCATCTCATCCTGCAGATAGAGCGAGGCGCGTGCCGAGCGCAGCGAGACATTGGAGTAAAGGTTGCTCTGCATCTTGATTAGATTGGGGTCACGCGGTAGGTTGTAGCCCGCCGAGTCAAGCTTGACCCACTCTGATATGTAGTCCGCTATCTGCTCGCCTCGTAGCTCCGCTCCCCACATGAGGCGATGCGTCTCGCTGAGGCGCTGGTTGCCACTGTAAGCAAGTGCAGCGACCGAGTAGCGGAGCAGGTTGCGGGCATGCTCATGATTGACACCCGTGGCGAGCAGCTCCTGCTTATCCGATCCAGTCGTCGGGTCAGCCTCCTTCTGCAGATAGTATGCGCCCGTTATATCGTAGCTCTCCCGCTCGTTGCTGTTGTAGAGGCTCAGGTCCAGCCTGTGCGCCCCTTGACTGCTGGGGCGCCAGTGCAGCGTCAAGGCGCCAAAGAGTGTGGAGAAGCGATCCCGCTCCTGCCCGTCGAAGTAGACGGTAAAGTGCTTCGCATTTTGCAAAGAGCCGACAGTCGTCTCGCGTTGCTGCGGACGAAAGCGGTACTGCGTCCAGGAGTAGTAGCCGATGCCCTCGATGCGCCAGCGATCATTGAAGGTGTAGGTCAGATAGGTCTGCGCATCCGCATAGAAGGGGTTGTACTCCCCACGAGTCTCCATCTTAGCGAGTAGCTGCTGCGTCATGCGCGTTCGGATGCCCGTGACATGGGTAAAGCGCCCATGCTTGCCCCCCACGTAGATACTATTATTCATCAAGCCCAGGGTGACAGCGCCCTCCAGCTTCGTGGGACGTTTATATTGTATGTCTAGGACCGAGGAGAGTCGGTCGCCATAGTGCGCATCAAAGGCTCCAGCCGAAAAGTAAACTCGCTCCACCAGATCGGTATTGACAAAGCTCAAGCCCTCCTGCTCGGCTGAGCGTACCAATAGCGGACGGTAAACCTCGATCCCGTTGACGTAGACGAGGTTTTCATCGAAGCTCCCCCCACGTACATTGTACTGCGTGCTTAGCTCGTTGTGCTGCGTGACCCCCGCATAGGTAGCCACCATCGATTCGATGCTACGTGTCGGCGAAGCCTCCATGGCGAGCGTCTGAGTCGTGATCCGCTCCATACTCGGTGGCCGCGCCTCGCCTCGTACGGTCACCGTGCCGAGGTTGATCGCATTCTCGCCCAGCATCGGGTTAAAGTGCATGTCTCGTGAGATCCCCTGCGGGTACACTTGGCGCACCGTCTGATAGCCGATGGAGCTGTAGCTGACCACCACGCTATCGGTCGTCGGGGTTAGCTCCAAGCGGTAAGCGCCCGTCAAGTCACTCCAGGTGCCGATGCTCGTCCCCTCGACACGTACCGAGGCAAACTCGATCGGCTCACGGTCACGGTCTAAGACGTACCCCGTGAGTGCCACACGGTGGGGCGTCGCGACAGCCGTCGTGTCGGTCGTCTGCCCATGCAGAGCCAACGCGCATCCCTGCAGTAGGATGCAGAGCAGTAAGGCGATGTAGTGAAGTGATCTCATCGCTTACAAAGGTAGACAAAAGTCGCAAGCTATGCGCCATGCTTGTCGTCCGTTGTGTCAAAGCGGTACGTGTAGCCCTTTGCTTTCTAAGTTCAAATGCAAGTAAAAAGCGAAGTTTTTTTCGTCTTGGATGCTCGGTCAACTTCTCTTCGTAACCGCTCGGCGGGGGCGCTCCCGGAGCGGAGATTTTCCTTTCTGAACTTGCCTCGGAGGACTCTCTTCTCTTCGT
>NZ_ACLR01000013.1 GCF_000174775.1 Porphyromonas uenonis 60-3 | reverse complement strand
AGAGCGTGCTACTCCTTGGGAGAGGCCTGAGCTATGCTACTGAAGTCTCTCTAGGCGTGTCGCTTGCGATGCGAATTTGAGCAGGCTAGCGACGCTTCTTGTTCTTTTTCTGCATCTTGGCTTGCATACGTCCCAAGCCTCCGCCTTGCATCTTGCGCATGACTTTGCTCACTTGGTCAAACTGCTGGATGAGCCTGTTGACCTCGGCGACAGAGGTGCCGCTACCGTCGGCGATACGCTTGCGACGTGAGCCATCGAGGATGCTAGGCTTGGCACGCTCCTCGGGGGTCATAGAGTGGATGATTGCTTCGATGCCCTTGAAGGCGTCGTTGCTGATATCGAGATCCTTGACCATCTTGCCGACTCCTGGGATCATGGAGACGAGGTCCTTTAGGTTACCCATCTTCTTGATCTGAGCAATCTGAGCGAGGAAGTCATTGAAGTCAAACTGATTCTTGGCAATCTTGGCCTCTAGACGCTTTGCCTCCTCCTCATCGTACTGCTGCTGTGCACGCTCGACGAGAGAGACAATATCACCCATGCCGAGGATACGATCCGCCATACGGGAGGGGTGGAAGACTTGAAGAGCTTCCATCTTCTCGCCTGTACCGACGAACTTGATCGGCTTGTTGACGACACTGCGTATAGAAAGCGCAGCACCACCACGTGAGTCACCGTCCAGCTTGGTGAGGATCACACCGTCGAAGTCCAAGCGCTTGTCAAACTCGGCTGCCGTATTGACCGCATCCTGACCAGTCATGGAGTCAACGACGAAGAGTGTCTCATCGGGGCGGATAGCCTCCTTGATACTGCTGATCTCATTCATCATCTCCTCATCGACGGCTAGACGACCTGCTGTATCGATGATAACGGTGTCTAGTCCCTCCTGCTGAGCGTGGGCGATCGCATTGCGAGCGATCTGTACGGGGTCCTTGCTCTCGGGCTCGCTGTAGACGGGTACGCCAATCTGCTCCCCGAGGACGTGTAGCTGCTGGATAGCAGCGGGACGGTAGACGTCACACGCTACGAGGAGAGGCTTGCGCTGCTCCTGCTTCTGAAGCATGTTGGCGAGCTTGCCTGAGAAGGTGGTCTTACCAGAGCCCTGCAGTCCTGACATAAGGATGATGGCGGGGCTCCCCTTGAGGTTGACGGACACCGCCTCGCTACCCATCAGTGTGGCGAGCTCGTCGTGAACTATCTTGACCATCATCTGGCCAGGATTGACCGCTGTGAGGACGTTCTGACCAAGTGCCTTCTCCTTGACCTGATCGGTGAAGTCGCGAGCTACGTTGTAGTTGACATCGGCATCAAGTAGGGCGCGACGAACGTCTTTGAGTGTTTCGGCGACGTTGATTTCGGTGATGCGGCCTTGGCCTTTGAGTATTTTGAATGAGCGCTCTAGGCGTTCGCTTAGGTTTTCAAACATGTTGGTGAGATGATGAGTGGTTTATAGTCGATTGGTGTCGCTATCGGGGAAGATAATCTTAGGCTGGAAGGTGCGCGCCTCGTCGTAGTCCATGAGTGCGTAAGACATGATGATGACGATGTCATCAGGCTGTACGAGACGGGCAGCGGGACCATTGAGACAGATGACTCCGCTGTCGGGTTCGCCAGCGATGACGTAGGTGTCGAGGCGGTTGCCGTTGTTACAGTCGACGACCTGCACACGCTCTCCGGGGAGGATACCGACGGCCTCCATGAGGGTGCGGTCGATGGTGATGCTACCCACGTAGTTGAGGTTAGCCTGTGTGACTCGGACGCGGTGAATCTTAGATTTGAGTACCTGTATGTACATAGTTTATAATGTGGAGCTCCTGAGGCTTAGCGTAGGTCTACGACCTCAAGCGATTTGTATTCTTGCGGTGCAAAGGTAAAGGATTGTGACGTAACATGCTCCTTCGCTTGCATCTTACGAATGGTGTAAGAGACTTGCTCACCTAGGTCAAAATAGAGATCTACCTTCTTGGGAGCCTGGCTCTGCTGGTCGAAAGTTACCTCATAGTACTTGACTCCTGCGAGAGGCCCAGACCCGCTTTTTGCCACAAATCGGTAGATGACCGTACCTCGGGGACTCTTGCGCTCGGTGATGCGGTAGCGCTGTGAGGCTTTCTGGATATATGCCAGCGGATTCATCGCTGTGAGGTCTTGCTCGGAGGGCGTCATCAAGGTGTAGGTGCGCTCCTTCTGATTGATGATGCGTAGGGTAGTGCCATCAAAGGCAGCTTCCATGCCAGGCATACTGAGCATGAAGCGACGCCCCTGGAGCCACGTGTAGCCCTCCTGTGACGGAGCACCAGGAGAGTTCAACGCAAAGGTGATAGCGACCCCTTTGTTGACCTGCTGCTCGAACTGCTGGAGCGCTTTGTTGAGGTCAAAGACCGCTTTGCGCTGTCCTTGCAGAGGCGCTGTGGCGAAGGTGCTACAGACGAACAGAGCTAAGAGAGCTCCGAAGAGACGCATCGTAAGAGGTGCGCTGTGGCGGAGATATGATAGGGAGAGGTTTGATCTCATACTGTTTGGAGTTACCGGTTAGAGAGTGTCTAGGAGTCGGTTGAGAGTCTCCTCATCCGATATGAGTACTTGACGAGGCTTGCTGCCATCCTGTGCCGACACGATGCCACACTCGTAGAGCTGATCCATGACACGTCCAGCACGATTGTAGCCGATGTTGAAGCGTCGCTGGATATTGCTCGTCGATCCTTGTTGCATCTGTACCACATGGCGAGCCACCTCCTCAAAGAGTGGGTCGCGCTCTGTAGCGCCACCACCGCCAAGTCCAGCTCCGCCAGCTGCTCCCTCCGTGGCAGGAGGCTCAGGTAGCAGATAGGGCTCCGTAGGATAGGGCTGATGAGAGATATGATCCACGATGCGCTCCGTCTCTGGTGTGTCAATGAAGGCGCACTGGATACGACGCATCTCCTTGCCATCATTGATGAGCATGTCGCCACGTCCAATGAGATCTTTGGCACTTGTGGTGTCGAGGATCGTGCGTGAGTCCACTTGCGAGGAAACTTTGAAGGCAATACGTGCTGGGAAGTTCGCCTTAATCAGACCCGTGATCACATCTGTACTCGGACGCTGTGTGGCGAGGACGATGTGGATACCAGCTGCGCGAGCCTTCTGCGCTAGACGTGCGATAGGCTTCTCGATGGCTCGTCCTGTTGTCATGATTAGGTCGGCAAACTCATCGACAATGAGCACCAAGTAGGGTAGGAATACGTAGCCATCCTCCTCGCGTAGGTGTCCCTGACGGAAGAGCTTGTTGTACTCCGAGATGTTGCGCACCTTAGCTCGTGCCAATAGTTCGTAGCGGGCGTCCATATCCACGCAGAGCGACTCTAGGACAGGTAGCGCCTTAGTTGTGTCGGTGATGATATACTTCTCCTCATCCTCTAGCTTCGTCAGGAAGTGCCGTCCGATGCTCTCGTAGATGCTAAACTCCAGCATCTTCGGGTCAATGAGGATCAGCTTAAGCTCCTCGGGACGCTTATTATATAGGAGTGAAGTGATGAGCGCATTGAGGCCGACACTCTTACCTTGTCCTGTAGCACCAGCTATCAAGAGGTGGGGCATCTTGGAGAGGTCAAAGAGGTAGACATCGTTTGTGATCGTTCGCCCAATGGCTATCGGGAGCTTCTGATCTGTCGTGATAAACTTCTGCGAAGTGATCAGCGCCTTCATGCCGACGGTACGTGGATTGCGGTTTGGCACCTCAATGCCTATGGTACCACGCCCTGGCATCGGTGCAATGATGCGGATACCGCCGATGCTCTCCACCTTCATCGCTATATCGTCCTCAAGGCTACGAATGCGGTTGACCTTGACCTTCGGATCTAGCTTAAACTCATAGAGCGTCACGGTCGGTCCGATGGTCACCTCAACAGGCTCTAGGGCGATACCTAGATCGCTGAGCTTCTCAACGATCAGTTGCTCTATCTCCTTGATCTCGGCACGATCCACTGTCTGCGAAGTTTGGTCTACATCGGCCAATAGGTCTGGCGAAGGCATCTGATATCCACCACGGCGCAGGTCGCTCTGTGGCATGACGGAGGCAACCTGCGAGTCCGCATCACCCTGCGCCACGGTTACCGTGACACCACCCTCAAGGCTCTCTTCGGCTGGCGTAGAGACAGGCTCACGACGTGCTTGTGATGTAGTGCGCGGTGCTGACTGTGCAGCCAAGACACTTGGCGCTGGTAGAGGCGCCTCCTCATCTTCATCTTCCGTAGTGTCTGGCTCACCATCCATATCGTCTGGAACAACCTCTTCATCAGTATCTGTCGGTTCTTCATCTGAGGCTTCTTCCTCACCTTCGGCACTCTCTAGAGGATCCTCAGCCTTGCGATGACGATTAGGACGCTTGACCCATCCTAGACCAATGGCGCGACGCATCCACTGGAGGTATTCGTAGCGGATCACCACGATGAGGATAATGATCGAAACAAGCAGTATCAGCGCCACACCTAGCCAACCAATGGCTGGTAATAGGTTGCCAAGCCATAGCGTGCCGTAAGCACCGCCCCAGCGGAAGAATGTAGGCATACCGAGGAGATCCTGTATCGCAGCCCCAGCGAGAGCTGTCCATAGACTGAGGAGGATGGCGTAGACCGTTATCTTGATGATGCTACCCCGCTTAGAGATGCGCATCAGTCGCAAGGCCCCGACGAAACTTAAGATGGAGTAGGAACCAACTACCGAAGCCGAGGAAGCCATCCATGAGCCAGTGTGCTAGATAAGCTCCATGCACACGGGTTATATTCTGTATCTCAGCCACCGAGCCATCGATCCCCTCTGGGAGCGTCTGCGTCAGCGCTTCCCAGGGTGTCAGCGCCGTGACGATGCTCTGATCCCGTGCGCCCACTAGAAGGTAGGAGACACAAGCCACCAAGACGTATACGACGAAGGCTAGGAGTATCAGTCCTAAGATAAAAGAGATCAGCTCGCCATACCGCTTGTCGGCGACGTTGTTTTGTAAGTCCTGAGCCCACGAGCGCATACGACTCCCCACCGAGCGAGAGGGGGTTGCGTCCTTTCGGCCCGATGCGTTTGTACGCTTGCGAGACTGAGTCGAGCGTTTCTTGGTTGATTTATCTTTGGATGTAGCCATGAGGTAGTAATAAGGGAGCCTGTGGTGCGATCGTCGCGCCATGCGTGGCGATCTTCTACAGAAAAGCTTGATGCAAAGGTAACGTTTTTACGCCAATGAGGCACCGCTCCATGCAAAAAAGAACTCCCCTTGCTCAGATCGTAAGATCTAGGCGAGGGGAGGTACTGTTTGTGGGGTTGTGGAGCTGCGGGGAATTGAACCCCGGTCCAAACATGGTGGCAAAGCGCTTTCTACATGTTTAGCTGTACTTTGATTGTCGGGCTTCAACTCACGAGCACAGCGACCGAGCTAAAGCCTTATCCTCTAAAGTTTAAGACGATGTACGAGGCTACACCATCCGATCCCCGATATCCATGCACCACCGTATCAGAGCGCCTCGGAGCAACGGCCCCCTGGGTGATGTCTCGTCCCAGCATCTGTGCCTGGGATGAAGCGTCAGTGTACTATACTTCGACTACGCAGCGAGAGCAAAGTTGTTTTCGCCATTTAGAAAGGTTCGCAGTAAGGTTTTAAGGTGCGTCACAGCAGGCACCACATGCTTACGAATCACTACAACACGCTGTCAAAGCCAATCAGCCCCAAGAGTATATGTTGCATCTCCTAGACTAGCGTATCGCTATACCGCTCAGCTCAGGAGAGATCGTATCAGAGTTTGTCGGAGGCTCGCATCGAGCGACTTCTCCTCCAGCTTATCTCGTGCAAAGGTACGAAAAAACCGCACAAGTAGAGCGAAGAGCTTTGTCTAAATCAGGATTGAGGTATTGTAAAAAATGAGCTTTACGAGGGGAGGGTGGAGGAAATCGAAGGATTCCTCCGTGGAGATCTTTGATTATCCAGCGAGAAATGGAAAAATTCTTCGGAACTTCGAAATCTTTCTTCCGAAGTTTCATTTCATTCTTCCGAACTTTTATTTCCCGGTTCCATGGAGAATTTTCGTTTGCACCCTGGAGATTCTCGATTTCCTCGGTAGGGAAGAGATTAGAGGTTAGAATTTAGAGGTTAGAGATTAGAGGGAATGTACGGTTGCTGGGGTGGTGAGGGCGATGAAACATTTTTTTAGTACCTTTGCCCTCAGTAAGAAAGATGTGCGGACGGCGTAGCACATCTCAAAGTATGACGAGGCTTCTCTGATGTGGCTCTTCTAGACGATAGGGGGTGCTGTGTGGGAGTAAGTCCTCATTTGTTTTGTATCTATGAGGTGCCATGTGCCAGCCGATAGATGGCTAGTGTGGTGTGGCTCATAGGATACGCACTAGACTGAATTAGACACCATTATCACCTAATCATCTATGGGATATTACTATATGACCCAAGAGGGATATGACGCCCTCAATAATACGATCAAACAGCTGGAGGCTGAGGAGCGACCCAAGGTCACACAGCAGATTGCTGAGGCACGTGACAAGGGCGATCTCTCGGAGAATGCTGAGTACGATGCTGCCAAGGAGGCGCAGGCTCACCTCGAGGACAAGATCGCTATGCTCAAGGCTCAGCTGGGCAATGCCCGTGTGCTGGAGCCCTCGCAGATTAAGACCGATGAGGTGCAGATACTGAACCATGTGCGCCTGCTCAATAAGAAGAAGGGCGAGGAGAAGAGCTACTACATCGTCTCTGATGCTGAGGCAAACTTTAAGGAAAACAAGATCTCGGTCAATACCCCTATTGCTAAAGGACTCCTTGGCAAGAAGGTGGGCGATGTGGCGGAGATACAGGTGCCTGCGGGTACACTGGTCTTTGAGATCCTAGAGATCACTCGATAGGGTGCCTCTCTTATTGAATAGATCCTCCCAAAAACAACGAATGCTCTATGGCTTCAATCTTTAGTCGCATCATAGCGGGTGAGATCCCCTCCTACCGCATTGCGGAGGATGAGGAGCACTACGCATTTCTAGATATCAATCCTTATCAGCTGGGGCACACCCTGGTGGTTCCGAAGCGTGAGGTCGACTACTATTACGACCTGACGGATGAGGAGTTGGCTCGGCTGATGGCTTTCTCTAAGCGGGTGGCTCGCGCTATACAGGAGACGACGCACTGCCGCAAGGTGGCTACTTTGGTCCTAGGACTGGAGGTGCCACACGCTCATGTGCATCTGATCCCGATCAATAGTGAGGGAGACGTGGCGCACGGACCGCTTGCTACGAAGCCTACCGACGAGGAGATGGCTCGCATCGCCTCCGAGATAGCAGCTCATATATAATAAGGAGTAGCTAAGCCTAGTGACTGAGAGACTATATATCCTAGAGGAGATAGATCCAGCGGTGCTCTACGGTCCTAACCGTGAGTACCTACTATTGCTACGCAACCTCTATCCTAAGCTGCGGATCGTGGCTCATGATCGGATCATCAAGATACTGGGTGACACGACCGATATACAGCTCTTGACAGCGCTCCTCGATAAGTTGGTACAGCATGTCCTGCGGTACAATCTCCTGACGGAGCAGACCATACGCAAGCTGGCTACGGGCGAGGAGCTCCCAGAGGTCAAGGTGGCACCGAATCATCTGCTCTATGGAGCGAGGGGTCGTAGTATCGGCTACCGAGGCACTCACCAGCGTGAGATGGTGGAGGCCATAGCGGATCACGATATGCTCTTTGCGATCGGACCAGCTGGTACGGGCAAGACCTACATAGCGATAGCTCTAGCGGTCAAGGCGCTTAAGGAGAAGCAGGTGCGACGTATCATACTCTCGCGTCCCGCTGTTGAGGCGGGCGAGAAGTTGGGCTTTCTGCCAGGCGAGCTGAAGGACAAGCTCGACCCTTATCTCCAGCCTCTCTACGATGCGCTCGAGGAGATGATCCCGACGCAGCGTCTGCGCACCTATATGGAGAGCGATGTGATACAGATCGCTCCGCTAGCCTACATGCGTGGTCGTACGCTCAACGATGCGGTTGTCATACTAGACGAAGCGCAGAATACGACCCATCATCAGATGAAGATGTTTCTCACTCGTCTCGGACGCAATAGTAAGATGATCATCACGGGCGATCTCTCGCAGGTAGACTTGCCTCGGGGTGTCACCTCGGGCTTGCGCATTGCTGAGCGGATTCTAGGCGATGTGGAGCAGATACCTTTCGTTTACTTTGATGCGCAGGACATTGTGCGTCATCCGATCGTGCAGCTTGTCGTGGATGCTTACGATCGCAATGAGCATCAAGCACTGCAGGGCGGACGTCCCGCTCAAGAGACTCGCCAAGATCAAGATATAGACCTAGATAAGGATTGAGGTAAAGACTCATAGACTCATAGAAGCACTCCTCTTTCTCGGCTAAGGCTGGAGGAGGGCAACCCCTTTTAGTAAATCAATTATTGATCATAATACAATGAATCAAGCTCTAACACACACCGACCTATCTCTCCCAGGTATCCAGGCTGTCTTTCATGGCAAGGTGAGAGATGTATACTTCCTTGAGGGTGACCTGATAGCGATGGTCGCTACGGATAGGATCTCAGCCTTTGATGTGGTACTCCCTGAGGGTATCCCCTACAAGGGTCAGGTGCTCAACCAAATAGCTGCTGAGCAGCTCGACGCTACGGCGCATCTCGTGCCTAACTGGAAGATAGCGACTCCCGACCCGATGGTTACGGTGGGACATCGCTGCGAGCCTTTTAAGGTAGAGATGATCGTACGTGGCTACATAGCTGGTAGCGCATGGCGTGCTTATCAGGCTGGCGAGCGTACGATCTGTGGCATACAACTACCCGAGGGGCTGAAGGAGAATGAGCGCCTCCCACACCCGATCATCACGCCTACGACTAAGGCTGACGAGGGGCACGACGAAAACATTAGCCGTGAGGAGATCATCGCCTCTGGACTGATCTCGGAGGAGGACTACAAGGTCATTGAGCAGTACACGCGGACGCTCTTTGAGGAGGGGACACGCATCGCTCGCGAGCGTGGTCTGATCCTCGTGGACACGAAGTATGAGTTTGGCAAGAAGGATGGCAAGGTGATCCTGATTGACGAGATCCACACGCCTGACTCCTCTCGCTACTTCTACCTAGAGGGCTATGAGGAGCGCCAAGCTAAGGGTGAGCCTCAGCGTCAGCTCTCGAAGGAGTTCGTCCGACAGTGGCTTATCGAGCAGGGCTTCCAGGGTAAGGCTGGCCAGAAGATGCCTGCCATCACACCTGAGTATGCAGCCTCTGTGAGCGACCGCTACATAGAGCTCTACGAGCACATCACGGGCAAGACCTTCGTCAAGGAGCAGACCCAAGATGTGGCTAAGCGTATTGAGGACAATCTGCTAGCTTTCCTCAAGAAGTAGGAGGCTACATAACTATACAAACGAACCAGCGACTTAGAGGGGCTGTGTACAACCTCCTTAGTCGCTGGTTCTAATCTCTCTATTTACTATGCCTTTACCTATGGATGGTAAGTCTCGCTACGTACGGCAGATGTTTGACCGCATAGCTGGACGCTATGACTCGATGAATCGTCTCATGACGGGTGGTATGGATTTGGCCTGGCGCTGGCAGGTCATAGAGCATCTGGCGAACTATGCGCCTCATCGTGTGGCTGACCTGGCCTGCGGTACGGGGGATATGATCCTGATGCTCTCTCGCTACTTGCCGTCGGTGCGTGAGATAGTCGGTGTGGATCTCTCGGAGGGTATGCTGGCGGTGGCCGCTGAGCGTCTTCAGAGGGCTGTCCACTCGGTGCCGGCTGTGACGCTCTCTGCGGAGAATTGTCAGGAGCTCTCTCTAGCTTCGCAATCGGTCGATGCTGTGACCTGCACGCTGGGTATTCGAAACTTTTCGGATCCACTACAGGGCTTGCGAGAGATGCTGCGCATTTTACGCCCTGGGGGGAGGCTCGCTATCCTGGAGCTGAGCGAACCTCGAGGGGGGCTATTGCTCCGAGGCTATAACATCTATGCTAAGCACTTGATCCCGTGGATCGGACAGCTGTGCGCCCATGATCGCTCTGCTTACAGCTATCTCCCTGCGTCTATCAAGGCGATGCCACAGCGAGAGGCGATGACGGCGCTGATCCGTAGAGCAGGCTTTAGAGAGGTGCACTACAAAGAGATGCCTCTCGGGATCTGCGTCTTATATACTGCAGAGGCTTAAAAGAGATAAACGAATAAGAGTATGCAACGCATTTATGCACTGATAGGTAAGCCCGTGGGGCATTCGCTCTCGGCAGACTACTTCAATGACCTTTTTGACTCCCAGGGGATTGATGCGCGCTATATACTACAGGAGCTGGATGATCTCTCGGCGCTGAGACCTTGGCTGGAGTCTAACCCTGCCATCGTGGGACTGAATGTGACGAGCCCCTACAAGGTGGAGGTGTGCAACTATCTAGATCATATAGATCCCGAGGCTAAGTATGTGGGAGCTGTTAATACGATTGTTGTGGATCGTACGGATGGACGGATACGTCTCTTCGGCTACAACACGGATGTGCAGGGTGTCGTGGAGACTCTCCAGCCGCTACTCACGTCGGAGCAACAGCATGCGCTCGTCCTCGGGACGGGTGGTGCTGCGCAGGCGGTAGCACAGGCACTCAAGCGTCTCGGTCGTGACTGTACGTTGGTTAGTAGAGATCCGCAAGCTCCGCATATCCTCTCCTATAGTGACTTGACGCCTGAGCTGATAGCGGACAAGTGGATCATCATCAATGCGACCCCTGTCGGCATGGGGGCGCTTACTATGGAGCGCCCGCAGATCCCCTATGAGGCGATCACGCCAGAGCATCTCTGCATGGATCTGATCTACAATCCCGAGGAGACGCGTTTCCTCAAGGCTTGTCGTGAGCAGGGAGCGACGACGATCAATGGGCTGAAGATGCTCCTCGTGCAGGCTCGCTACGCTTGGCACATTTGGAATCGTCAGGCGTAGAGACTACGCTATATCGTTCGCCTCGTCGGAGGTGGTGGGGCGGGGGCTCCCTTCAACTGTAGAGGTAGTCTCCGCAACAGGTTCGGTCGCTGCTTCTGCTTGGCTCTCCTGCTCCAGTTGGCGCTGGTACTCCTCTTCGCGTATATGTCTCGTGATCCCGATGCAGGCTCCGATAGCCATTGAGGTGGCGAGGAGCGAAGAACCTCCACGACTGATGAGCGGGAGCGTCTGACCCGTATTAGGCGAGATGCCCGTGACGACGCACATATGTATGATCGCCTGTGTGGTGTACATGATACCGACACCCAGTAGGAGGATGCGCTGCCAGTCACGCTGCGTTCGGGTCGCCCAGCGAGAGAGCTTGAAGAAAAGCAAGATATAGAGTAATGGCACCCAAATCATACCGATGAAGCCTGTCTCCTCGATGATGATTGCATAAATAAAGTCGGAGTATGCCTCGGGGAGTATGTCTCGCTCCACACTATTGCCTGGGAAGACGCCCGTACCATTGCTTCGTGCGATGGCAATGCGTGCGTGCTGCTCCTGAAAGTTGTCCTCGTCAATGACAAACTTACTGGAGTCCGACTTGGAGGTGAAGTCTTCGATACGTCCCTTCCAGCGGGCGGTACTACTATTTTTCTTGATCACGCTGTCGGGGAGCAACACGAGACAAGCTAGGAGTAACGTGAGTACTCCTACTCCCACACCACTGATCATGAGCAAGCTCTTGGAGAGCCCCGTTTGTACGAGCCCGATGCAGACGATGAAGGTGATGAGGATGAGTCCCATGGACAGACTTTCCTTGGCAACGAAGACCAGTCCAATAGCTGAGATACCACAAAAGATGTAGAAGCGCCGATTGAGACTGCCCAGCTGATGCGCAGAGAGGACAGCTGAGGCGAGACAAATGATGCCAACTTTGTAGAACTCTGAGAATTGTAGCCCGAAGAGCGTACGCTTCGCCTCATTGGTCTCTGTACCGATGAATGGGGTCGCAATGACGGCTAGGAGCACGATGACAAAGAAGCCCATCCCGCCCAAGCGTAACCAAAAGTTGCTTAGCCGAGAGCAAAACCAAGCTGCAAGGATAGATATGATGATGTGCTTGAGATGTCCCGTGAAGGGCGCATACAAGCTCTCTCCACGGTAAGCTAGTGTACTGGTAGCGCTATAGATGAAGAGTAGCGACGTGGCTAGGAAGGCAAAGTAGAGAAACCACAACGAGCGGTCGCCTGTGATGCGTGGCTTGCGTGGTGTTGGTTCTACCTTGGTAGCTTCTGGGGAGTTCTCTTCGGACGCTCTTTCGCTTTTGCTATGCTGATCCGTCTCACGGGGAGAGAGGTCGAAGATGTCCGAAGGAGTGGTCTCTTGGCTCGGATTATATTCGTCTTGTGGTATCATAGAGTGTCGGATAGGCTAGAGCGAACGGTCAGTATCAGGCTGTTGCTGAGCGATGTCAAGTACCTCCGCTCTGAACTGATCGCCACGATCCTCATAGCAGGTGAAGAGGTCAAAGCTAGCGCAGGCTGGCGACAGCAACACGGTGTCTCCTGCCTGGGCCATCTGGCGTGCGGCGGCGATAGCGTCACGCATTGAGGTAACCTCCTCGTGGCGTGGTATGACACTGTCGAAGCTACGGTGGAGCTTGGCCGAGTCAGTTGTCATATAGATTAGTCCGACCACCTTTTCCTTGACCAGATCCATCAGGTCGTTGTAGTCATTGCCCTTGTCGGTACCTCCTAGTATGAGAATCGTCGGCTTGCGCATACTCTCTAGTGCGTACCAAGTACTGTTGATGTTGGTCGCCTTGGAGTCGTTGATGTAGTCTACGCCGTCGATGCTGGCGATATACTCTAGGCGGTGGGGTACATTGGTAAAGGTTTCCAGCAAGGCTCGTATGACCTCAGGCTTGATGCCTAAGGCTTGGGCAGCGCAACCGACAGCTAGAGCGTTCTGCACGTTGTGTTTGCCCGATAGAGCTAGAGCGCTCTCTGGCATCTCAAGGACTGGTTCCTGAAGGGCGAAGCATAGCTGTCCATCGTGACTAGAAGCCACGACAGCATCGTCTGAAGAGCCTTCGGTGGAGAAGAAGATCCGTCGTCCTGCTCCCATGCCTGGCTCCTTGAGTAGGCGCTGTGTCCAGTCGTCTTCGATCCACGAGATGAAGTAGTCGGTGGGCTGTTGGTTTTGCGTGATGCGCATCTTGGCTCGTGCGTATAGCTCCATCTTATGGTCGTAGCGATCTAGATGGTCGGGTGTGATATTGAGCAGGATGGCTATGTGCGCTCTGAACTGGTACATATGATCCAGCTGGAAGCTACTCAGCTCGATCACATAGTAAGCGTGTGGAGCGAGCGCCACCTGACGAGCTAGACTAGTACCCACATTGCCCGCCATGGAGACATCCAGTCCCGCATTGTGGAGCGTGTGATAGAGCCAGTTGGTCGTAGTGGTCTTGCCGTTGCTCCCCGTGATGGCGATCATCATGCTATCGCCAGCGTAGCGGTAGGCGAACTCGATCTCACTGATGATAGGCGTCTGTTGCTCCGCAAGCTGTCGTATGAGGGGCGCGCTGTCAGGGATGCCAGGGCTCTTGATCACCTCTTTGGCTGATAAGATACGAGCTAAGGTGTGTCCGCCCTCCTCGTAGGGGATACTGTACTGCTCCAGCTCCGCTTTGTATTGTGGCTTGATTTGTCCCGAGTCGGAGACAAAGACGAGGAGCCCTTGCTTTTGAGCTAGGATGGCAGCTCCGACACCACTCTCTCCAGCTCCTAGGATGATATATTCGTTGCGTTGCATATCTGTGAGATCGTTGTAAGTCTATAAATTATCGCATCTTAAGCGTGATGACTGTTAGGACAGCCAGTAGGATAGCTATGAGCCAAAAGCGAACGGTTATCTTAGCCTCTCGGATAGGTGCGAGGGGACGCTGGATTAAAGCGTCGATACCGCTATTGCCCGCTTTCTGAAAGTGGTGGTGCAGTGGCGTCATCTTGAAGATCCGTCGACCCGTACCTGTGCGTCGCTTGGTAATCTTGAAGTATGCTTGCTGCATCAGCGAGGATAGCCCCTCGATGATAAAGAGGAAGCAGAGGATCGGCAGGAGTAGCTCCTTGCGAATAAGGACGGCCATCACGGCGATGATACTACCGATGGCTAGGCTACCCGTGTCTCCCATGAAGACCTGCGCAGGGTAAGCATTGTACCAAAGGAAGCCAAAGGTCGCTCCTACGAAGGCTGCGCCAAAGATCACCAGCTCCTCAGCGCCTGGGATAAACATGATACTAAAGTACTGCGCCAAAGCTATATGTGAGGAGACATAAGCGAGCACCGCCAGGGCGACACCCGCAGGGGCGGCTGTTCCTGCGGCTAGTCCGTCCAGACCATCCGTTAGGTTGACGCAGTTAGAGATAAAGGTGACGATCAGAATGATGATGATCGAGAAGACAATCCAGCCAATCAGTTCGCGGTGTGGTGTAGAGGCGGGGATTAGCGAGAGATAGTCAAAGTTGTTGTTCTTGACAAAGGGGATGGTCGTCTGCGTGTTCTTAGACTCTTGACTGGAGAAGGTAACCTGCTCGATGCGACCATTGTGAGTCACCTCTTGATTCTCCCGAATGATAATGTCTGGACTCAAGTAGAAGGTGAGCGCCACGACAACGCCTAGGAGCACCTGTCCGATGATTTTGTAGCGCCCGTGGAGCCCCGCCTTGTTTTTCTTAAAGACCTTGATATAGTCATCGATAAAGCCCAAGGCACCCATCGTAAGTGTCGTGAAGACCATCAGCTGTACATAGACATTGTTGAGGCGAGCGAATAGAAGCGTCGGGACGATGATCGCTATAATGATGATGATACCACCCATTGTTGGGGTGCCCTTCTTCATCGCCTCACCTTCCAGTCCTAGCGTGCGAACCACCTCGCCTATCTGCATACGATGCAGCCAGTGGATGATGCGTCGACCGATGATCGTACTGATAATCAGAGCTAGGATAAAGCTGATCCCAGCTCGGAAGGTCACATACTGAGCCAGTCGCCAGCCAGGGACGTTGTTTGCCTGTAACCAATCGTAGAGGTGATAAAGCATAGCGTGATGGGTAAGTTGATAAAGATTATAGGGGAAGGGCTAAGTGAAGGACAAAGGTACGCTATCTATGCCAGCTTCTCTTTTGCAAAGATCTCTTGCGCCACCTCTTTGTCGTCAAAGTGGTGCTTGATGCCTTTGATCTCTTGATAGGTCTCATGACCCTTGCCAGCGATGACCACTAGGTCGCCACGCTGTGCAGCTGCGCAAGCGTCTGTGATTGCTTGGCGACGAGAGACATTGGTGTAGACTTGGTCACGCTCCACCTGAGGAATGCCTTCGAGCATTTGGTCAATGATCGTCTGTGGATCCTCGGAGCGTGGATTGTCTGAGGTGAGATAGAGACAGTTGCACATATTGTAGGCGATGCGCCCCATCTCAGGACGCTTGCCCATGTCTCGATCACCGCCTGCGCCGACCACTACGTAGACCTGTGAAGCGTTGAGCTCGGAGACAGTCTTCAGTAGATTCTCCAGAGCGTCAGGCGTGTGCGCATAGTCCACCACCACGTGATAACCTCTCGGTGAGGCAAGCAGGTCAAAGCGACCATTCACATGCTCCAGACTAGAGATGCCACGCAGGATCAAGCTCTTGTCTAGATCGGGTAGGAGGAGACGAGCTACACCGTAGACGGCCGTCACGTTGTAAGCGTTGTAGCTCCCGACGAGCTTGATCTCCACCTCCTCGTTGTCCAGCAGTAGGGTAGAGCCATCCACATATTGTCCTAAGAGCTGAGACATATAGTCCGCATGGCTACGCATCGCATAGGTATGTAGGTGGGCAGCGCAGTTTTGTACCATCACGCTACCGTTACGGTCGTCGGCATTGACCAAAGCGTAGGCATCTGGAGAGAGATTGTCAAAGAGCAACTTCTTTGCCGCAATGTAAGCCTGCATCGTGCCGTGGTAGTCCAGGTGGTCACGCGTTAGATTGGTAAAAAGAGCTAGCGCAAAGGGCAAACCATAGACCCGCTGCTGTACCAAAGCGTGCGAAGAAACCTCCATAAAAAGGTAGCGGCACCCCGCATCCACCATATCCCTCATCACACGGTGTAGCTCGAGAGCGTCAGGCGTCGTGTGGGTCGCGGGGTACTCCTCGTCACCAATGCGTATGCAGACCGTACTAAAGAGCGCAGCTCGCATGCCGAGCCAGTTCCACAGCTGATAGCAAAGCGTGGCGGTAGTCGTCTTGCCATTAGTCCCCGTAACTCCTACGATCGTGAGCTGTCGCTCAGGACGATCATAGTAGACAGAGGCTAGGACCGCTATCGCCTTCGCTGTGTCGGTCACCGTGAGCCATGCCACCTCATCGGAGAGGCTCTCAGGTCGTGGGTGCTCAGTGACGATGATACGACAGCCCGCTGCTAGCGCCTTCGGAATATAGTCCGCCCCGTCCACATGTACGCCACGTAGCGCTACGAAGATACACCCCTCAGAGGCACGACGTGAGTCCTGCTCGATAGAGGTTACTTGACATAGCTCCGTAGAGACGGCTCCTGTGTGTGCTTGGCTTAGTAGATGCTCCTCGGTGAGTGCTACTATATAATTATTGAGTGGTTTGAGATTCATATTTATCTTAGAGAGGATTCCGCTTTACTGTCTATGATTGTTGCCTAGATGTAGGATCACCTTCTGTCCTGGGTGGATAGGCGTGCCGACGGGGATGCTCTGCGCTATGACTCGACCGTATCCGACCAACTGCACCTCCAGTCCCTGCAAGCTAATCTGATAGATCGCTTCACTGGGAGCCAGCCCCACGAGACGAGGCATCACCCCTTTGGCGTAGCGAGACAGAGGCTGTAGCTCTAGTCCCCCACGTCCGTACTGAGGTACGACCAGTTGGTCTGAGGCTATCTTACCACCCCCTTCGGGTCGCACCTCAGGGATCTTGTAGGTCTTGACAAAACTCTCGACACGCTTCTTTTCCCCACCAGCTAAGTCTAAGTGTTTCAATCGCTCGCTAGCTGGGTATGGCGTGATCGTGTCTAGGAGGATAGGATTGGAGAGTGTGTAGATCTCCTCAGCTATACGCTTCACCCCGCCACCTGCTACCATACCGCCAGAGGCACGTCCAGGACCGTGAGGATTGACTACGAAAATGATGCAACTATACTTAGGATGATCGGAGGGGAAGTAGCCGCAAAACGAAGTCATGTAGACCTCTCCACTAGCACGGTAGCCCGCACCACCATGATTGCTCATTAGAGCGGTACCCGTCTTGCCACTGATGGAGATCAGATCAGAGCGTACGGGCCCTTTAGCCGTGCCTTGTAAGACTACATTGTCTAGCATTGAGCGGATTGAGTCGAGCGTAGCAGGCTTGCAGATATTCTCATGCAGGACTTGTGGCTGAAACTCTTGGATTACATTGCCCTCCGCATCCTCTACACGATCCACCAGATAGGGACGCATGATACGTCCCCCGTTGGCGACACCGTTGTAGAAGTTGAGCGTATTGATCGCAGGTACCGAGATACCATATCCACGACTGATGCCTGGGATCGTCGAGTTGCCATAGCTCTTGTCTTCGGGCCGTATGATCGTTGGTGTAGCGACCCCCTCAAGCCCTACATCTAGTCGCTCTAAGAGTCCATAGTTGCGCAGATGCTGATAGATTCCGTCGGGGTGCTCCACATACCCTTTGATAGCAATCTTTGCCATGACAATATTGCTTGAGTACCATAGTCCCTGCGCTACAGAGATACGTCCATAGCCTCCTCGGTTAGCATTGTGATCACGGATGTTGTAGCCACCATACTTGAAGACTCCGTTGCCCGTGTCAATAGTATCGCTAGGTGTGCAGATCCCATCATCTAGGGCAGCCATCATAAAGGGCGTCTTCATCGTAGAGCCTGGCTCGTTGAGTGCGCTGACGGCATAGTTGACCCCTTCGTAGTAGCTCTCGCCACCCTTCGTCAGGTTAGCTAGAGCCAAGATACGCCCCGTCTCGACCTCCATCAGTATAGCGCCACCATAGTCCGCCTCAAACTGAGTCATCTGCTCATAGAGCGCACGATGTACGATCTGCTGCAGATTCATATCTAGTGTTGTGTACACATTGTAGCCGTCACGAGGCGGTTGTAGCGTATTCTGTCGTGTAGACCCCGCCAAGTATTGTCTCACAGCCAGTCCTGGCTCGCCCCGTAGCAGGGTGTCAAAGCTTTGCTCTAGGCCATATTCGCCCTGTGTGAGGTCGCCTTTGACCTCCTTATAGACGCTACCGATCGTACGTCTCGCTAGCTCGCCGTAAGGTCTGTCTCGTAGAGCACGCTCCTCGTGTGTCAATCCATTTCTGAGCGGACCACTGCGACGTACCAAGCGCCCCTTGCGCTCCACCGTCATCATCAGCGGATATGACTGCTTAAGTCGCTGATACTCCACGTGGCTCACCTCATACGGGTATATAGATACGTAGCGATAGCCTGGTTGCTTATGCTGTGCCTTACGATAGCCCTCACGTAGTCGCTTGCGTAGCGCTGGGTAAGTGGCTAGCTCCCCTTTCTGCCAGAGACTCATCTGGTAGGCCAGCGAATCCAGTTGCTTGTAGAGCGAGTCTGGCTCCATCTGCTGGATAGCCTCTGCCCCAAAGTCTATGTAAAGCTTGTACGCAGGCTTGCTAATAGCTACAATATGCCCATCTGACGAAATGATATTACCTCGTAGTGGTGAGATCGTCACCGTGTCTGGCTGATGAAAGCTCTGAGCGATCCTGCGCCACGTCGGACCATCGACGAAAATGATGCCCATCGCCTTGATAAAGATCCATAGAGTCATCAAGATGGCTAGAAAGCCTAAGGCACGGTAGCGAGCTATGATAGGACTATGCTTTGACATAGAGGAGTGTTTCGTTAAAGGGGCAAGAGATTATTTCTTAGCATCACGATAGAGGATGATCGACTGCTGGGAGGAGGCCTCAAGATCTGACCCCATCGCTTGGAGTTGCTGCTCGAAGTTGCCCCCGATGCTACGGCGTGTTAGCTCGCTGACGCTCTCCATGTGTTTGTAGGTCAGGTCTTTGACGCGAGTCTCTAGTTTGTCTATCTGGCGACGCTTGGCGATGATCTGATAGTTGCTCGTGACATGGATCAGACCCATCAGGAGGATAGCGATAAAGGCGGGTATGTACTTTCTAAAGGAAGGCTGCTCTAGCATATCACCGCCCAGCCAGTACCACAGGCCATGCGAAGAGCGCTTACGGGCAGACGGCTCAGGCTGGTCAGATTCATCTGAGAGCTCTTCATCCTCTAGCTCTTCGGAGTCCTCCAGCCCTTCTGCAGCGTCCAGCTCTTCAGTATTCTCAGCCTCCGTCAGGGAAGCGTGCTCATCCGTCACCTCAATTGTCTCCTCATCGTCTGCAGGATCCATTGCAGCGGGAGCCGTGTCGCTTGGGGCATCCGCCTCAACAACTTCTGGTGAGACCTCTTCATCTAGGAGATCTCCCAGTAGAGGTCTCGGATGAGATCCCGTTACAGATTCATCTGTAGCCACTGGTGCTGGCTCCTGTAGCTCCTCCTCTAGGTTGTTGTCAAAGTACGATTCGTCAATCTTGACCATAGCTCATCCCACTTAAATATCCTCACGAAGCTCCGCCACACGTAGCTTAGCGCTACGAGCACGATTATTGTCTGCTATCTCATCCGCAGAGGGTGTGATAGCTTTTTTTGTGACCACACGCAGAGGGGCTGGCTTTGACAAGGGCATACCAGCCAAAGCCTCACTAGGCTGCTCGAAGCTCCCCAGACGGAAGAACTCCTTGACCATACGATCTTCCAGTGAGTGATAAGAGATGATCGCTATGCGCCCTCCTGGCTTCAGGAGACGCACCGAGTCGCTCAGCAGTTGACGCAGAGCACCCAGCTCATCATTCACCTCGATGCGTAGCGCCTGGAAGATACGGCTCAGCTTATTGCGTAGCTGAGGTCCTCCCTTAGGTAGGACAGGCGCCAGCACCTCCATGAGCGAGGCAATCGTCGGGTAGCCCACGGCACGATGCGACACCAGTAGCGCAGCGATACGACGAGCATCATGCAGCTCACCATAATAATATAGTATATCCGCCAGTTGCTCCTCGCTATAGCTCAGTAGCAGGTCACGAGCCGTAACGCCCGATCGGCTATTCATACGCATATCAGGCATCGCCTCCTCATAGCGAAAGCTAAAGCCCCGCTCCTCACTGTCGAAGTGGTGAGACGAAACTCCTAGGTCGGCCAAAATCCCATCCACCTCTCCTGCGAGCCCCCAGTAGTCAAGCCACTGCCCCAGATAGCGAAAGTTCGTCGCTACAAAGTGGTAGCGACTGTCCTGAGGCGCATTAGCCATCGCATCGGGATCTTGGTCTAGACCAATGCAACGACCCTCAGGAGAGAGTCGCTCGAGGAGCGCACGCGAGTGTCCCCCGCCACCCATCGTGACATCTACATAGAGACCCGAGGGCGTCGTGACCAGCAAGTTAAGAGAATCCTCACAGAGGACAGCTGTGTGATAGAGCTTAGTGGACAAAGGAGATAAAGAGTGATAAACGTTTGACAGATAGCTCTGTGCGCTATCGGCGAAGATGATCTGATCGCCATGCCCACAGAGTTACTGCAAAGGTAATCAAATTAGAGATTAGAAGTTAGAGATTAGACTTTAGAAATTAGACCTTAGAGATTAGGACTCGTATCTGGTATCACTAGAGTCAATAGTGTCACGAGGGGCACTAGCCTCTCTCGCCAAAAAAAAAGCTCCGTGGAAAACAAAAGCTCCGTGGAAAATCAAGATCCCCCACCGAGGAAAACAAAATTCTCCACGGAGGGCCGAAATAAAAGTTCGGAAGAATGAAATGAAACTTCGGAAGAAAGATTTCGAAGTTCCGAAGAATTTTTTCGTTCCTCGCTGGGAAATTCATCTTTCCTCCGTGGCGATTCCTCCATTTCCTCGGGGTGTCACTCCGTAGCTAATCACGTTTCACTCTTCGCTAAGTCAGATTTTTGTTGTAACTTGCGAGCCGAATCGTTTTTCACCCCATTACTACTAAACAAACTAGCTAGAAAAATATGACAGTTCACCGTTTATCCCAGGTCTGTAGGCTACTCGCTGTAGGTGTCATCCTACTCTGTAGTAGTCTTATAACCTTCGGACAGCAATCCTTCGGCGGTACCCCCCTAATGCTGAATGAGGGGTCGCTACGCTCTCTCACTGCCGTTCGCGCTGTGAGCCTGGACTTCAATCCAGCGGACTTCCTCTCTCAGGACTCCTGGTCGGAGACCGTACAGACCAAGCCCCTCTCTGTAGGGCGTGTAATCAAGCATAGTGCAAACTTCGCTGAGGATGCTGAGCAGGTAGGTACCGTAGCCGGACGTAAGATCTACCGCCTACAGATAGAGCTCGAGGGCACGCCAGTAGGATGCAATCTCTACTACGAGGACTTCTACATCCCCGAGGGAGGTAAGCTATACATCTACTCGCCCGAGGGCCAGCAGGTGCTAGGAGCCTACACGCATGCGACACATCCCAAGCATGGAGCTTTCGCCACAGAGCCTATCAGTGGCAATACGCTCATCCTTGACTACGAGGCTCCTGCCACGGGTGAGATGCCCTCGATACAGGTGCAGGGCGTGGGTTACTTCTATCGTCCAGCTCTGATGGCAGACGCAGGTGCAAAGAAGCACATCGGTCTTGAGGATGGCTCTGATCCTGGATTGGGTAAGTACTGTCAGATCAATGCCAACTGCCCCGAGGGTGACCCCTACCAAGCTCAGAAGGCTAGCTCTGTAGCTATGCTGATGGTCGATGGGGATGCGCTGGGTATGTGCTCAGGCAACCTTGTAAACAATGTCGCTGGTGACTTCAAGCCATACGTAATGACGGCTGCACACTGTGCTAGCGCGACAGAAACGTTTGGAATACCTGATATGGCATTGAATCAGTGGATTTTTGCCTTTCACTATGAGAAGCCCCGTTGCTCCAGTGGTGACTACGCTACCCTGCAAGAGAAGAGTGTGGTAGGAGCTGAGATGCGCTCCTTCATCCCTGTCGCTGGATACTCAGATGGACTCCTCCTAGAGATCAAGCAAGATATACCTCTAGACTACCGTGTCTACTACTCTGGTTGGGATGCTACTCCTACCACTTGGCAGGTGGGTGCTAGTATCCACCACCCAGCAGGGGATGCTGCTAAGATATCTATCTTCGATGGTGATGTCAAGTTAGGTCGGTGGAACTTTGATGAGGGTGGTGTGGATGATCACTTCTCACTCAAGTTCCGAAAGGGAAACACCGAGGGAGGCTCCTCTGGCTCTCCGCTCTTCAATGGGGCTGGAGATCAGGTCGGTACACTCACAGGTGGCGTAATCTCCATCTGCTCTATGGATGCAGACTATGGTCGACTCAACTCGCACTTTGACAAGTATAAGTCCAAGGGTGAGACCTGGTATATGGCCAAGTGGCTCGACCCCAAAAATACGGGTACGATGAAGGTCAAGGGTACCTGGCGAGAGGACTATCAGCCACTAGCTGTCGTCCCCTCCATCATCGCTAAGATAGAGCCTACGGATGCTTCAAAGGTCAAAGTCTCCTGGAAGCCTGTACCACAGCACCCACAGGGCTACGCTGTCAAGTACAACCTATACCGCAACGGTGATCTCCTTACCTCTACCTCAGAGACTGCCTATGAAGATGCAGTCACTGGAGATATGAAGCGCAAGGGCCGTGTCTCATACTCCGTCGAGGCTGTATATACGATAGAAGAGGGCAAGGAAGAAGCTACTCCTCTCGCCTACTACAATCTCTACACGGGACAGCTAGCCTCTAGAGCTCAGCTCAAGGTTACGGCTGCTAAGACTGGCGCCAAGCTCAAGTGGCAGATGCCGTACAATGCACAGGTGGTGACGAAGATTAAGAACCGCGACAAGGTCTATCCTCTAGTCGCTGCTAGCGGTGTGGACAAGATCCTTGCAGCCTATAAGATGCCTGCTCTAGATGGTATCTATATGTATGACAGCTATCGTCTAGGACAGTCCCCGTTCAACGGTCAGAAGCTCTATATACATCAGATCAACTTCATACCCTCACAGGATACTCCCTACAACCCTGACGGCACTATCGATGAGAAGAACAACATCTCCTTCTTCGTCCGTCAGAAGAAGGACGATACTCGCATACAGTACTTCCCTCTTGATATACCTAAGGGAACTGCAGACAAGGCCTTCCTGGACAAGCAACTCTACTCCTTCCAGCTCTCGATGCCTGTAGAGATTACGGATGCTCATCTGCTTGATGTCGGATTCTCTTTTGATCCGTCAAATACGAAAGCTTCTATCTGCCTAGATGCTAACTCAACTGATGAAAATATAGCTTATGACGGATGCAAGCTCGCTCTAGCCTACAGAAAGGGCAAGAAGTATCCAATCACGTTCAACGTATGGCAGTTCCCCTACAGCAAGAAGCGTATGGCATACCAGGCTGTCGAGCTCGTCATCTCAAACAACCCCGAAAAGCAGGACGGTATCACCAGCACTTACTATACATACGGTGCGCTACCTGTACCCTTCCCTGAAATCAAGGGGTACAATATCTACCGTAACGGTAAGCTAGTCAAGGAGCTCAAGCCCGATATTTTCTTATATGAGGATGCCGATGGCAAGACTTCTGACGACTACTACGTAGAGGTAGTCTACGACTATCCAAACGAGCTACGTCCCAACGAGCCCGTTAGTGTAGCTACCTCAGAGGTGAGTCTCTACCCAGCACACTTCACCACACAGCTACAGCTTACCGACGCTACAGATGTACAGACTGTCGAGCTTTACAACATGCAGGGGCTACAGGTCGCAGCTTTCGCAGGAGCAGAGCTGATGGCGATGGATGTGTCAGCCCTACCTGCTGGTCACTACATAGCCACCATCCGTACAGCCGAGGGCGTACAGACGCAGAAGCTAGTTAAGTAGTCCCTAGCCCTAGAGCTAGTACACCTAGACTACATAATAAGTAGTATAGCGGTAGTGCCGAGGATACGCTCCTCAGCACTACCGCTTACGTTATAAAAGAGTAGTGCAGTGCCCGACGACCTCAAAAGCTTACGACTAGCTCTTTGTGGGCATGCACGGAGTGTCTAGTGGAGGAGCATCCGCTGTAGTCTAGCTAGACAAATCCTGACTTCAAGGTGCTGACACAATCCCTTTTAGCGGAGACAGACGCACAGACCGTACACACCTACAGAAGGTGACTCGTGGGAATTGCAAAATCTAGAGGAGCTCACTAGATTTGCTTTACCCACTTTTTTGTATTACCTTTGTTACCGAAAGGTTAGGGTAGAGCCATCTACGCTATACACAAGTCCTGTGCAGGGTGGTGCCTGTGCGGGGTGGTGCGTAGAGAGGTCCCTCTACTTGTTGCTTTGTAAGCTATCTCAGAGATACACTGCCACGACCGGTCGCTGGATGTGGTGGTGGGTATGGCTATCTAAACTATCAATGTATAACTAACGCTAAAGAAGAGTTTTATGAAAAGATTGGCTCTATTCTTTCTGATGCTAACGGCCAGCATAGGCTGGGCTGTGGCGCAGAATAGGACCATCACAGGTACTGTCACCTCGGGAGAGGGTAAGGAGCCAGTGATGTTTGCGAACGTGGTCGTGGAGGGCAACACCTCTATCGGTACCACGACAGACGTAGATGGTAAGTTCACCCTCAGTGTACCTGCCTCTGCAAAGAAGCTGACCTTCTCCTATGTAGGTCTTAAGACAGTCACCTTACCTATCACTAAGGTGATGAATGTCGTCATGACGGCTGACTCACAAGTCCTTGATCAGGTCGTCGTAGTAGGTTACGGTTCAGGACAGAAGCTCAGCACGATCTCAGGCTCTATGGCTCGCGTATCTGGTGAGCAGATCGCAGAGAAGCCTGTTGCCAACGTAATGGATGCACTCCAAGGTAAGGTCGCTGGTATGAGCGTCTTGACAACCTCTGGAGACCCTAACGCTGTGGCAAAAGTCCAGATCCACGGTACTGGTTCACTAACGGCTGGCTCTGCACCTCTATACATCGTAGATGGTATGCAGACAGACCTAGGTACCGTCATGGCTATGAACTCCAACGATATTGAGAGCTTGACTACCCTTATGGACGCTTCGTCAACATCTATCTACGGTGCGCGAGCAGCTAATGGTGTTATCGTCATCACCACCAAGAAGGGTAAGCGCTCTGAGGAGGGCTTCGGACATATTACTGTCAATGCACAGTATGGTATCTCTCAGTTTATCAATAGAAAGCCGTACGACAACATGATGACTGGTGACGAGCTCCTCCAGTATCAGGCTTCTCACGGATACCTAAAGACGAAGAATAAGAATCAACTTCTTATGAAGCTCAACGAGCTAGCTACCAAGGCATCGTCAGAGACTGAGGCTTGGCCATTCAATCCTCTTGAGAATAATGATGTGAAGAACTACAACGCAGACAACTACAACTTTGACTGGCTTAAGTTCTTTATGGGTCGCAACGCTCCTACGTACAATGCTGACATCTCCTTTAGCGGTGGTAGCAATCGTACGCAGTACTACATCTCTATGGGTACCTTCTCACAGGAGGGTCTGACTCGTGGCCGCAACAGCTTCACACGTTACAACGGTCGTATCAGCGTAGACTCTCGTGTTAAGGAGTGGCTCAAGGTCGGTGCCAACATCTTTGGCGCTTACACACAGCAATACGCTTCTAGCTTTGAGGGTGGAGCTTATGTCAACGAAGGCCCGTACGGAGCTCTCTCTCAGCCTCGCTACCTCTCTCCTTATGACAAGAATGGTGAGCTACGTCGCTACTGGTACCTAGTACAGCTAGGTAAGTCTACGGTCGATAGAGTAATCAAGGACAAATACATTAGAAACCTCTCTGATGGCTACCAGGCTAACATCGGTGGTTATGCAGAGCTGACTCCTATCAAGGGACTTGTCATCAAGACACAAGCTGGTCTTGATCTGTCTCACTCGTTTACCTCTAAGTCTTTCCTCCCTGGTGCTTACTGGGAGACCGACCAGCGTGGTTCAAGGAGCGAGCGTCGTTCACTCTCGAACCTATTCACATGGACCAATACGGCTGAGTATCGTACCACCTTTGCTGACAAGCACAAGCTGACCTTCCTACTTGGTCAGGAGTGGGTACAGAGCCGTGCCGACATTATCGCTGCTTATGCGAATGGCTTTGAGCATCGTAGCTTTATGCTATTAGGAAATGGTAGCACGCAGCCCGAGGATCTGATACTACCTGATCAGGCTAAGAGCGGGTACAACTACCTCTCTTTCTTCGGTCGTGTCAACTACTCTTTTGACAACTACCTACACCTAGATCTATCACTGCGTAGTGATGCTTCATCACGCTTTGGCGCAAATAACCAGACAGCACTCTTCTACTCAGTCGGTGCTACCTATGATCTCTATCGCGCACACCTAGAGCACATAAAGTGGCTCAATACGCTACGTCTACGTGCCAGCTGGGGTACTACGGGTAACTCTTCTATCCCCACTCTGGCATTCTACCCACACCTCGGTCGTGTCAACTACAGCGGTGACTTCGGTCTCTATGCTGCTGCCATCGGTAATCCTGACCTAGGCTGGGAGCGTCAGTCTAACCTCAACATCGGCGTAGACTTCGATGCTTTTGACAATCGTCTCCATACGGTGGCAAACGTCTATCACCGTATCACTGACAACATGCTTATGCAGGTACCTCTACCTTACATCTCCGGCTTTGCTTCTCGTTATGAGAACGTAGGCTCGATGACCAATACGGGTATTGACCTGACGGCTAGCTACGACATCGTTCGTACACGTGACTGGAACGTCTATGTTTCTGCCGTACTCAACTACAACCACGAGCGTATCTCTAAGATATTCTACGGTATGGATGAGTACAAGATGCCTAGCTACAGCTTGGTCTACAAGGTAGGTGAGGCTGAGCAGTTCCTCATGGCTGAGTATGCTGGTGTCAATCCAAAGACTGGTAAGCAGAGATGGTATGTACCCGATGAGAATGGCAACATCTCACCAGACCGTATCACAGAGGAGTATGTAGCTGAGAAGCTACTCCGTGCTTCGGGCAAGAAGCTTCGTGCTCCGTTCAACGGTGGTTTCTCTATGGGTGCTAGCTGGAAGGGTCTAGCTCTAGACATCGACTGGTCATTCAACGTAGGTAAGTGGGTTATGAACAATGACCGCTACTTTACGGAGAACCTCAGCTTCGATAATCTATCCGACAACAAGAGCCGCAAGGTCTTGGAGGCTTGGACGCTAAAGAACCGCAACACCGACGTACCTAAGTTCGGTGAGAAGGTTGCCTTTGACTCTCGTTTCTTAGAGAATGCTTCGTTCCTTCGTCTGAAGAGCGCACGCCTTTCTTACGCTCTACCCTCAGAGTGGTTTAAGAAGGTGGGTCTTATCACGGGTGTCCGTGTCTATGTGACTGGCCGTAATCTGCTCACCATTACTAAGTTCACCGGCTTTGATCCAGAGGCGGTCTTGAATATGGCTATGAATAGTTATCCTAATACACGTCAGTATGTAGGTGGTATCCAGATTACATTCTAAGCGAAGTCTATTCAATCACCTTATAATAGAAGATAAAGTATGAAACAACATATCAAGACGCTAGGTCTCCTGCTTGTATCGCTACTCGCTTTGACCGCTTGTAAAGTGGAGTTTATCCCTGAGGGCAACGAGCAGCAGTCCGCATTCAAGACCATGCAAGATGTCAAGTGGACGCGTGAGGCCATGTTTGAGACGCTTAGAGGAGCTGAGTCGCCTGCGAATCTCTTCGTAGGAGACTATCAGTCTGACCTCTTCAATGTAGTCAACTTCCGAGACAATGGAGCTTACGGTAAGTTCTATGACTGGGATGAGCACCTCCTAGGGGATGCTGAAGAGATTGCTGCTTATTACGGATCTTACGCTTCACTCATCAAGGATGCCAACTACTTCATCATGCGTGCTGAAGAGTTTACGGCAAACGAGGAGCTTATGAAGGGTCTGTCAAAAGAAGACCTTGCAGCTATCAAAGTGTACGTAGCTGAGGCTCGTACACTACGTGCACTGGGTCACTATCGTCTGATGCTCCGCTTCTCTAAGCGATACAATGATGCCAACGATGGTGGCGATCTAGGTATCGTGATGATGAAGAAGTTTGACCCCCTCTTTAAGAGCACGCCTAAGGCACGCTCTACGCAAAAGGAGGTCTACACTTGGTGTCTGAATGAGCTAAAGGAGGCTGCTAATGATCTACCTCCCAAGACTGCTTACAATGACAAGAAGATGGGTAAGATCCCTTGCTATCTTGTTGATGACTACGCTTACGCTGTCAGTGCTCGTATACTCCTTGAGATGCACCGCTATGCCGATGCTATCGAAATGGTAGAGAAGTTCATTGACAACTATCCTCTTGCTACGAGTGCTGTGGCAGATAAGGGTAATGATCATGATCCACACGCCTTTGAGAATATCTGGAAGTACGAGACCTCTACAGAGATTATGGCTATGACCTATGCTAATAAGAAGGTAGGTCGTGTCCGTGGTATCCTAAACGGACTGCGCTATATCCCTAAGGCTCTAAAAGATGGTAGTGACGCCGAGCTTGCTGTACCAGCATGGCTCCCGACACAGTATCTAATAGATCTCTACACCAAGGCAATAGATACCAAGGCTGCTCCAGGCGACAAAGACTATCGCTTCCAGCACTGGTTTGACAATGGTACGAAGAAGGCTCATAAAGTTGACGTCTTTGTCTATGATACTGCACCTCTTGAGAAGCTAGGCTTTGGCTATTACGTCTATAAGTTCAGTGGTAATCCTGATCTAGATCAGAACTCTGAGAAGCATCTCTACAGCTATGCTCACACGACTCACCTCTTTGACATTGCTGAGGCGCACCTTATCAAGGCTGAGGCTCAGGCTTGGAGTGGTGATGTAGCTGGTGCTAAGGCTACGCTCCAGAAGCTTCGTAAGTCTCGTGGTCTAGGTGATGAGCTCAAGGCCAGCAATCAAGACGAGATTAAGCAGGCTGTTATGAACGAGCGTACTCGCGAGATGCTCGGTATGGGTACTCGTATGAATGACCTGAAGCGCTGGGGTCTCGGTATAGACCGTCAGGATAAAGATGCTCAGCAACAGCTCATGGCTAAGCCAGGTGCGCTCCACGAGAACAATACAGACCTCAAGCGCCCTGCTACGGACAAGATGTTCATCTGGGAGTTCCCTCTCCAGGATCGCTTCGCAAATAAGGAGCTTGTACGTAACTGGTAAATCATAGGAATATAACTCAGCGACGCTTCCTATCGCTAGGTATGACTAGCTAATAGGGTAGAACTCGCAAGAGATCCTAACGATAGAGACAGCCCCCGAGATATATCCACGCTGATGGATTATCTCGGGGGCTTCTTGTGTCTTTCGGTATTCTAGTCTCTGCCTCCTCAGGTATATAGAGAAAATAGCTCGCCACTCGCTTTTGCCGTGAGACTTGGATTCGGTTTAGTTGGGATAGGAGTAGGGATGACGTATTATAATCCTTGCATTCTACTAGCTAAGCTTGACGAAGCCCTGGGATGGGCAGATTGAGCCTCGCTCCGTAGCGCTATAGACTCTCTTTATAGCTGCCTCCACATCTTCTCTGATTCCAGTTTCTCCTGAGGAAATCGTAAAGCTCCAGGGAGCAAACGAAAATTCGTCACCGAGGGCCGAAATAAAAGTTCGGAAGAATGAAATGAAAGTTCGGAAGAAAGAAATCAAAGTTCCGAAGAATTTTTTCGTTTCTCGGTGGCGGATTTCTATTTTCTACGGAGACATTGGCGATTTCCTCGAGGGTGTGGTGCCAGGATCCTCGGAGTGCGTCAAAGTGCATCGGGACGAGTAACGGCTGTAGGGACGCTCGGTCGAGCGTCCGTTGTGTCAAAGGTTACAGCGTCGTGGTTTTAACGGGGACGGACGCACGACCGTGCGTCCCTACAGCCGTTACTCGTCACGCTTTGACGGGGACGGGCGCACGATCGAGCGTTCCTACAGCCGTTACTCGTCACGCTTTAACGGAGACGGACGCACGACCGTGCGTCCCTACATTTCGCTACACGTCTCATCTCTAAACATGCGAGCCACCTTCTCTAGCTAGAGAGGGTGGCTCGTGTGATTGTGCGAGTCTTAGCGAGTAGCTCTACTTGCCTTGCTTAGCGACGCGCTCTTGGTCGGCTATGAAGGCTGCAAGACCGCTATCGGTGAGCGGGTGCTTGAGCAGTCCGAGGATAGCTTTGAGCGGGCAGGTGGCTACGTCAGCACCGACACGCATACAGTCGATGATGTGCTGGGTGTGACGGATGCTAGCTGCGAGCACTTGCGTGTTAAAGCCATAGGTCTCGAAGGTCTCTACGATGTCGGCGATGAGCGAGACACCGTCCGAGCTGATGTCGTCAAGACGACCCACAAAGGGAGAGACGTAGGTAGCCCCCGCCTTGGCAGCTAGGACAGCCTGACCAAGGTTGAAGATGAGCGTACAGTTCGTCCGTATGCCCTCCTTGGTGAGCTGGCAGATAGTCTTGATGCCGTCTTGGGTGCAGGGCACCTTGACCACAATGTTCTTGTGGAGGGCCGCTAGCTCGCGAGCCTCGGGGAGCATCTTGTCGTAGGTTGTGCTGAGCACCTCGGCACTGACGTCGCCGTCTACGATATTGCAGATCTTGAGGTAGTGCTCACGGCAAGCAGCATCGCCAGCGATGCCTTCCTTAGCCATGAGTGAGGGGTTGGTCGTGACGCCATCGAGGACACCGAGCGCTTCGGCCGTGCGGATATCTTCGAGATTGGCTGTATCAATAAAAAACTTCATAATATGAGGTATAGGTTGAGATATAAAATGCTATTCGTGTGAACCCTCAGAGTACTTCTCAGGATTCATAAACCAGTCGGCATACATGCCGTAGTCGTGAGCTATGCGCTTGTTGAGCTCTTGACTTTGCTCGGGAGGCACATCCTTGATATACTTGGCGGGCGTGCCAGCGTACATTGTGTAGGGCGGGATGATCGTATTGGCCAGGACGACCGCCCCAGCTGCTACGATAGCGCCCTCACCAACCTCCGCATTGTCCATGACGACAGCGCCCATGCCGATGAGTGCATAGGCACCCACCTTGGCACCGTGTAGGATGACGTTGTGTCCGAGTGAGACGTAGTCGCCTAGGTCGCACACGGAGCGTCCGTGGAGCGTATGGAGCGTACAGCCGTCCTGTATGTTGACATGCTTGCCAATGCGGATGCTACTGACATCGCCACGTAAGACTGCGTTGAACCATATGCTACTGCCCTCGCCAATGACTACATCACCGATGATGCGAGCCCCCTCGGCGACGAAGATGCCTTCCCCGAGCTGAGGCGTAAAGCCCCGCACGGGGATGATGCTTCCTGCTGGATATTCGTATGCCATAGGATTAGAGAGGTAAGGTCTTATTGCGTAGCCACTGAGCCTCCTCAGGGGTGAGTAGGGGAGAGAGCTCCTGGTAGACATGCTCCTGATAACCGTTGTACCAAGCTATCTCCTTGTCGGTCAGGAGCGACTTCTCTACAAGCGTATTGTCTAGGAAGCAGAGCGTCATAGTCTCAAAACCGTAGAAGGTGCCGAACTCGGTCTGCTCCTTCTCGACTGTCAGGATCAAGTTCTCGATGCGGATACCGTGCTGGTTCGCACGATAGAGACCAGGCTCATTGCTGGTGAAAGTGTGCAGGTGCATCGGCGTTGGGTTGTTGTCCGTGCGAATGTTTTGCGGTCCTTCGTGTACATTTAGGAAGACACCGACACCGTGTCCCGTGCCGTGACCATAGGAGAGACCTCTATCCCAGAGCGCCTTGCGGGCTAGTATGTCTAGCTGGTTGCCACGGGTACCCTTGGGGAAGCGTGCCGTAGCGATTGCTATGTGTCCCTTGAGCACCAGCGTGAAGTCTGTCCGCTGCTGGTCGGTGACAGGACCAAGAGCGATCGTGCGGGTGATGTCTGTCGTACCATCGATGTACTGCCCACCACTGTCCAGTAGGAGCATGCCCTTGGGCTCTAGCTTGTAGGCACTCTCGGGTGTGGCGGAGTAGTGCACGATAGCTCCATGGGCTTCGTAACCGCAGATGACTCCAAAGCTGTCACTGACGTAAAACTCTTGCTTCGCGCGGAACTGCTGGAGCGTCTCGCCTGCTGAGTACTCGTCGACGTGCTCGCCATTCTTGAGAGCCTGCTCGAGCCAGATGAAGAAGCGAGTCAGGGCGACACCATCACGGTGCATAGCACGGTGGATGCCAGCTATCTCTGTCTCATTCTTGATCGACTTGAGGTGCGATATGACTGAGTCGCCTGTGATGACGGGACGCTCGCCCAGCTCCTCACGAACACGCTGTGAGGTGCGCTTCGGATCGACCATCACCTTGAGGTCCTGTGGTAGCTTGCTCAGGAAGTCGTAGAAGGTGTCGTAGTCGCGAACCTCTACGCCCTCACCATTGAGGATCTGACGTAGCTCGAAGACCGTTTTCTCTGGCAATGCAAAGAGATAAGCGTGCTCATTGTCAATAAAGCCAAAGGCGATGCCCACAGGATTGTAAGAGACGTCGTTGCCCCTGATGTTAAAGCTCCAGCAGAGTTCGTCAACCATCGTGATAGCGACCGCCTCAGCGCCATAGCTTTGGTAAGCCTCGCGGATACGTTGCAGACGATCACGGGTGCGCTCGCCTGAGAACTTGACATCCTGCAGGTAGAACGTATTGGTCGGCACGCCAGGTCTGTCGCTCCACACCTCCTCAATGAGGTCATACTGGGAGACTAGCTTGATGCCGTGGTTAGCTAGCGACTGGGCAAGCGGTGCGTACTCAGCCATGGAGTAGCAGGCTCCGTCGACACCGACGACAGCACCTTTGCTCAGATGCGCAGAGAGATACTGCTCGATGGTAGGCGTGTCAGGATCGTCGCCACGCTGTAGCGTCATCTCGCTACCTTGTAGCTCGTTCGTTGCCTGTAGATAGTAGCGTGAGTCGGTCCACATGAAGGACTTGTCTAGCGTCACAAGCGCTGTGCCGGCAGAGCCGGTGAAGCCACTGATCCAGGTGCGCGACTTCCACCGCTCGGGGGTGTACTCGCTCAGATGAGCGTCGCCACTAGGTATGATGTAAGCATCTATATGATGCGTGCGCATCGCTTGGCGGAGCGCCTCGATACGCTGATTGATAGGACTGTTTGTTGGCATATATATGATTGTTTGTTCTTTGTTCTAATGGGTCAGGGATTAGTCAGCAAGCGGTTGATGCTCGGGACGGAGCAGGTCTAGGACCGTCTTGACTGGGGTAAAGGTATCGCTCGGAACCTCAACGAAGATCGTATTCCAGTCGTGCATCGCTCCATTCCAAAGGCCAGGGTGCTCCAGCGCTTTAAGCGGGCGCCCCTCGACGCTCTTCTCACTGATGAAAGCTGTCTGCGGATTGACATACTTGTGCAGGTCAAAGGGCTTCCCCTCGTAGTCTCGTATGTAACAGCAAAGGTCGACTGGATTGAAGTGGGTCCCCTCGCGCATCATCTCAAGAGCCTCGGGGTTGTTCTTGTCCACCTGGACGCTCTCTAGGATTTGTAGCGAGGTCGTGCCGTCCGCTTCGCGTACTAGATAGGGTCCACCGCCAGGCTCGCCCTCGTTGCGTACCATACCGCAGACACGTATCGGACGGTCTAGCTTAGCTACTAACTTAGGTATCAGTTCCTCCTCGCTAAGTAGCTCGGCGTGCGGAATCTGTATGCAGAGCGTCTCATCGAGGAAGGTCAAAACCTCCTCCGTCAGCGCCTTGCTTACCTTCGAGCGCTTGAGCTGCTGCAGATAGCCGAAGATGCGGTCGCGTACCGCCAGGAGGATACCGCCGAGGAGCTTTTTGTAGAGGACTGTATTGCTTTTCAGGTGGTCGGGCGTGACGTTGTCAATGTTTTTGATGAAAACGACTGAAGCGTCCAGCCGACCAAGATTGCCAATGAGCGTACCGTGCCCACCAGGGCGCAGGAGTAGCGTACCGTCAGCACGGCGGAAGGGCGTGCCACGCTCTAGGTCTAGAGCGATCGTGTCGGTGCTGCGCTCCTGGATACTATAGGTCACATGATAGCGACAGCCAAACAGATCCTCGAAGCTCTGGATGCGTCGATCGACTAGAGAGCGAAAGGCCTCCAGATGCTCAGGCGATACGGTGAAGTGCAACCGCACATCTCCGTGAATGTCTTGTGTATAGAGCGCCCCCTCAACCATATGCTCCTCGATAGGGGTGCGCTTGGTACCGTTGGGGTAATCGTGGAAGAGGAGCATCCCCTTCGGCCGTGACCCGTAGCCCATGCCGTGCGGGTCGAGAAGGTTGTCAATGATGGTGCCGTACTGCTCACTCTCCATCAGCTTGCTCATGGTGCGCCAATTGTTGCGCAGGCAGGTCTCGCTCAGCTTCTCATAGAAGGCAAACGACTCTAGATGATCCACAAACGTCTGCTGGTCGGGTGTCAATTCATCGTGCGAGATCTGTTGCTCCTTTGGTAGCCCATAGAGCGACTTAAACATGCGACTCGCGGCTCCCGAGGCGGGGACAAACTTGATGACGTCGGCTCCAGGCTTCTGCAGGTAGTCATGCCATAAGTCTAGGTAGTAAGGCATCTCGTCAGTTGCTAGGCGCATGATGCCTCGCTCGAGCTTTGCTGAGTCGACGATGACTAGATAAGGCGTCCCATCAATAAGTAGCTTGAGCTGTCGCTCCGCTTCGTCAGCGGATATGCCCCGCTCAGCAAGGTAGCTGAGGTCTTCGGAGGTAAATGTGTTAGAGTCGTCCATACGATGTGAGGTGTCAGAATAATAGGCACCTCAAAGATACGAAAAAGTAGTTAGAGGTTAGAGATTGGGTCAATCGGAGGTGTCGGAATGGTATTTGAGGTATCAGGGCGATACGTGCGTTCCTACAGGAGTCGTCTCGTTGTGCGTCCCGACAGCTTGTTCCTCGTGAGACTAACGAAGTCGAATGAAGAGGCGTCCTTAGACTCCATTTCGTGGTAGAGATTGAGAGATGCTTACTGAAGGCGAGCGATAGCGTTTGGGCTGTGGTCTGTGTGTCCCACAGATGTGGATCGTTTGTTGTCTCGCTCGTCTTAGAGGATTGTTGAGAAGCTTGCGAACTACAGACGAATCTTGGGTACACTAGAGCGCAACCTTGATTGTCATCCGTATTACCTTTGCACTGTCCATTCACTAGGCATCGCACATTCCAGAGTCAAAGAGAGACGACACTCCCGTGCGTCCCTACACAGTGTTGCTCGTTAATTGTTGAGCATCTGCTTGAGGGCGTCGAGTTGCTTGAGAGCGTCCAGGGGCGTGAGATTGTCGATGTCTAGCTCGTTGATCTTGGTGCGGACGGCCGTGAGGACGGGGTCGTCTAACTGGAAGATAGACATTTGCATGCCTCCGCTCTGGGACGTGCTGGGGGTGGCTGAGTCGGGTGCTTGGTCGCTCTCGGTGCGGTAAGCCTCTAGGTGCTGGAGCACTTCGCCTGCTCGCGCTACGATCCAGGTGGGCATACCAGCCAACTTCGCTACCTGTATACCGAAGCTGTGCGCTGAGCCTCCAGGGACCAGCTTGCGGAGGAAGAGCATCTCGCCATCGATCTCACGTGCCGAGACGTTGTAGCACTGCACCCGCTCGAGGTGGTCGGCTAGTTCGTTGAGCTCGTGGTAGTGTGTGGCGAAGAGCGTCTTGGCTCGTCCTTGCGTCGTGCTGTGCAGGTACTCGACGATGGCCCACGCTATGGAGACCCCGTCGAAAGTACTGGTGCCACGCCCCAGCTCGTCAAAGAGGATCAAGCTGCGAGGAGTCAAGTTGTTAAGGATGCTGGCGGCCTCCTGCATCTCAACCATAAAGGTGGACTCGCCTACGGCGATATTGTCCGAAGCGCCCACACGGGTGTAGACCGAGTCAACGATGCCGATGGTGGCTGAGGTGGCGGGGACGAAGCTTCCCATCTGCGCCATGATCACGATGAGCGCCGTCTGGCGGAGGAGGGCACTCTTACCGCTCATGTTCGGGCCAGTGATGATCATGATTTGGCAGTCGATGGGGGAGAGCTTCACATCATTGGGGATGTAAGGTTGCCCAGCGGGAAGGGTTCGCTCGATGACTGGGTGGCGTCCGTCGACGATCTCTAGGTCGTACCCATCGTTGAGCGTGGGGCGACAGTAGTCATACGCCTCGGCAACAGCGGCTAGCGAGGCGAGGACATCGAGCTGCGCTAAGATCTGAGCATCCTGTAGGAGTTGGTTGGCAAACTGCTGGAGCGTCCCAATGAGCTTCGCAAAGAGCTCTTGCTCTAGAGCTAAGATACGATCTTCGGCTCCGAGGATCTTCTCCTCGTACTCCTTTAGTTCTTGGGTAATGTAGCGCTCCGCATTGACGAGGGTTTGCTTGCGAATCCACTCTTCGGGCACTTGCTCTTTGTAGGTGTTGCGCACCTCAAGATAGTAGCCGAAGACATTGTTGAAGCCAATCTTGAGACTGGAGATGCCAGTGTGCTCCGTCTCACGAGCGAGGAGGTCGTCGAGGTATTGCTTGCCCGACTTGAGTAAGCGCCGTAGCTGGTCTAGCTCTTCGCAAAAGCCCTCTGCGATCGTCGCCCCTTTGCCGATCTGCTGCGGTGCCTCGGGATTGAGCTGGAAGGTGATCTGTTGGCACAGTTGCGTGCAGGGATCGAGTAGCGAGCAGAGTGTCGTCAGGGTCTCCTCGCCTTCGTCTAGAGCGAGCTGGCGTATGGGTGCGATGAGAGCGATGGAGAGTCCGAGGCGAACCACTTCGCGAGGGGTGATACGACCCATGGCGACACGTCCCACGAGGCGCTGCAGGTCGCCTATCTCCTTCATCTGGTCGGTAAGCTTGGTGCGCAGCTGAGGATTGTCCACAAGGTTTGCGACAATGCTTTGGCGCTGTTGGATCGCTTGGAGCTCTTTTAGCGGGAAAGCTATCCACTGATCCAATAGACGAGCACCCATCGGCGTGACCGTTTGATCGAGGATCTGGCGGAGCGTGGTGCCGCCCGCATTCATCGGAGTGGTGAGCTCCAGACTGTGAGCCGTAAAGCCGTCGATGCGCACATGTCGCTGCTCGTCAATGCGCACGATGCGGGTGATGTGGCCGATCTCGGTGTGCTTCGTCATGTCGAGGTAGTGAAGCACGGCCCCCGCGGCTGTGATCGCTAGCGGGAGGGTGTCGATGCCGAAGCCCTTGAGCGAGAGCGTGCCGAAGTGCTGCAGAAGACGCTCACGGTTGTTGCTCTCGGAGAAGATCCAGTCGTCGTAGTCCGAGAGATGTCCCTCGGGCTGGAGGAGGCGCTGCAGATGGTCGCGATGCTTGCGCTCGATGAGGATTTCCTTGGGGTTGTAGCCCGAGGTGAGCTTGGCGAGTACCTGATCGGTGCACTCGGTGGCGTAAAACTCTCCCGTCGAGAGGTCGAGCAGTGCTAAGCCGTAGCGGTTCTCCCCTTTAGCTTCGGGGTAAACGGCTGCGAGGAAGTTGTTTTGCTTGCTCTGGAGAACATTGTCCGTGGTGACCACGCCAGGGGTTACGATCTCGGTGATGCCTCGCTTGACCAACTTATTGGTCAGCTTCGGATCCTCGAGCTGATCACAGATAGCCACCCGTTTGCCCGCCCGCACCAGCTTAGGCAGATAAGTATCGAGCGCATGGTGGGGAAAGCCCGCCAGCTCGACATGCTGCGCTGCTCCGTTGGCACGCTTGGTGAGCGTGATGCCGAGGATCTTGGACGCCTCGATGGCATCGTCGGAAAAGGTCTCGTAGAAGTCGCCCACACGAAAGAGCAAGATAGCATCGGGATGCTTCTTCTTGAACTGCAAGTACTGCCGCATCATCGGGGTCTCGGCGATCTCTTTCTTAGCCACGGGATAAATAGTCTCTTAGGTAGTTATGGCATCAAAAGTACCAAAAAAAAGCATACGCCTCGTCTCCACAACCCCCTAAAGTAAGGAAGGAGAGCTAGAAAAGGAGCTAGAGTAGTCCCTCTTGGCGGAGGCGGTCACGCACTTCGCTGGCGGAAGTGTAGCGCTCGATCTGCTCGATGAGCTGACGCAGCTCGACAAGTTCGTCGCGCACCGCTTTGAGCTGGGCAATCGCCTCGGCACGTTGCTCCGCCTCTTGGGGATTGTGTCGGAGAGTTGCCTTGGCACCGTCGATCGTCAGGTTAGACTCTCGCAGTAGGTGACGGATTAGTTGCAATTCGCGCAGATTATCTTGCGAATACTTGAGTCGTCCCGTGCTACTGCGACGCACCTGCACGGCAAAGGTCTCGACCCAGTAACGCACCGTAGACTGACTCTCTTGGAGCGCCTCAGACACCTCTCGGTGGGAGTAGTAGAGCTTTTTGCTGTCCATACGCACTTACGCTTTGCGAGGTGTGAGCTTCTCCTTGAGGTAGTGACCCGTGATCGAGTCGGGGCAGGCGGCCACCTCTTCGGGTGTGCCCGCCACTACGAGCTGTCCACCCTTGTCGCCCCCATCGGGTCCTAGGTCGATGATGTAGTCGGCGCTCTTGATCACCTCCATATTGTGCTCGATGATCAGCACCGAGTGCCCCTGGTCGATCAAGTCACGGAAGGCGGCTAGGAGCGTGGATATATCGTGAAAGTGCAGCCCCGTGGTCGGCTCATCGAAGACAAAGAGCGTGTGCGGCTCGTGGTCACGACCGAGGTAGTAGGCGAGCTTGAGGCGCTGGTTCTCACCGCCCGAGAGCGTCGAGCTGTTTTGCCCTAGCTGTAGGTAGCCTAGCCCGACACGCTGCAACCCCTCGAGGAGGCGAATGATCGAAGTGGTTTGGTCGGCTGGGTACTTGGTAAAGAACTCTATCGCTTGGTCCACCGTCATCTCCAGTAGGTCGTAAATGTTGACTCCGTGGTAGGTCACCTCAAGGATGTTCTTCTGAAAGCGTTTCCCCTCGCACGCATCGCAGACCAGCGTTATGTCCGTCATAAACTGCATCGGCACCTCGACGACACCATCGCCCTTGCACACTTCGCAGCGTCCGCCCTCCTTATTAAAGGAGAAAAAGTAAGGCTTGTAGCCCATCTGCTTTGCCAAAGGTTGGTCAGCGTACAGTTCGCGGATCGGCGTAAACGCATCTATATAGGTAACTGGATTGGAGCGCGTGCTGCGCCCCACGCTGTTTTGGTCCACGTAAAGGACCTGCTCCACGAGGTCAACGTCGCCCGTCAGCATACGGCTCTGCGTCTCTCGAGGACGTGCATTGATGATGCGCTGTAGCTCCTCCACAAGAAGGTCGGAGATGAGGGTACTCTTGCCCGAACCGCTCACGCCCGTGACCACCGTCATGTTAAAGAGCGGGATGTCCACGTCGAAGCCTTTCAGATTATTCTTATGCACATGGTGCATCGTCAGCTTGCGCTGCACCGGGCGACGATGCTTTGGCACCAGTATCTCCTCGCGCCCCGTCAGATAAGCCGCCGTGTAGCCAGGAGTCTCGGCCGTTATGTCGCTCGGCTTGCCGTGGTAGATCACCTCGCCACCGAGACGACCCGCATCAAGCCCCATGTCAATCAGGTAGTCAGCCGCACGTATCGTCAGCTCGTCATGCTCCACGACGATGACCGTGTTGCCTTGATCACGTAGCTCCTTGATGACCGAGATCAGCCGATCGGTGTCGCGGTCGTGCAGTCCGATGCTCGGCTCATCCAGTATGTACATCGAGCCGACGAGGCTGTTGCCCAGACGTGTCGCTAGGTTGATGCGCTGGCTCTCACCGCCCGAGAGCGTGTTAGAGCGTCTGTCTAGGGTCAGGTAGCCGAGCCCCACGCTGTCTAGCGTGCGGAGTCGGTTGCGGATCTCTTTGAGCGGACGCTCCGCTATCTTAGCCTCCTCGGGGTCCTCCAGCTCTTGGGCAAAGAAGGTCAATGCCTCACGGATCGACATTTGCCCGATCTGGTGAAAGTTCTTGCCCATATAGGTAAAGAGCAGGGCATCCTCCTTGAGCCTACCGCCGTGGCAGGCGTAGCACTCGCTCTTGCCCCGATAGTGCGCTAGACGAACACGGTTCTGGATCTTGTAAATGTCCTTCTGGAGCATGGCGAAGTAGTCGTCAATGCCGTAGAGTGTCCCTTTGCCCCAGCCCCCGCCTTCATGCCCGTGCCAGAGCAGGTCTCGCTGCTCCTGCGTTAGCTCAGCGTAGGGCGTGTGGATGGGGAAGTCAAAGCGCTTCGCCTCATGGATGAAAGCTTTCGCCCACTCGGAAGACTTAGCTCCACGCCAGCAATCCACGCACCCCTCGTAGAGCGAGAGGCTGTCGTCGGGGATTACCCGCTCAGGGTCAATGCCGAGGATCGAGCCAAAGCCTCCGCAAACGGTGCAGGCACCCGCAGGACTGTTGAAGTTGAAGAGGTCTGGCGTAGGTTCCGTAAAGGTCCGCCCATCTGCCTCAAAGCGTGCGCTAAAGTTGCGCCGGCCCTCGCTACTCCACGCCCCCTCGCTATCTTGCCAACGGAGGGCGCAGGTCTCCCGACCCTCGTAAAGCGCTATCTCGACCGAGTCCCCGAGGCGCGACTCGTAGCTATCGTCGCCCGTGCGGACGGTCAGACGATCCACGATCAGCTGAACCTGCTTCGCCTCGCGTAGCTCCTTATTGCTCACATCCTCAATACGGTAGACCGTGTCGTCAATGAGGACACGGTTGTACCCCTGTCCCTGTAGGAGCATCAGATGCTCGATGAGACGTCGCCCCTCAGGCGGATAGAGATCCGCTAGGATGTAAAGCTTGCTATCGGTCGGAATCTGATGAGCCGCCTCAACCACATCGGCAGCGGTGTGACGCTTGACCAGTTCGCCACTGATAGGCGAGTAGAGCTTGCCCACACGAGCCATCAAGACACGCAGGTAGTCGTCGATCTCTGACGAAGTGCCGACAGTAGAGCGTGGGTTGCGACTAACCACCCGCTGCTCGATAGCGACCGCAGGCGGGAGGTTCTTAATCTGGTCACACTCAGGCTTCTTCATACGCATGAGGAACTGCCGTGCATACGACGACAGGCTATCCACATAGCGACGTTGCCCCTCAGCGTAGAGCGTGTCAAAGGCGAGCGAACTCTTGCCCGAGCCGCTCACGCCCGTGATGACGACCAGCTCCCCACGGGGGATGTCTAGGTCTATGCCCTTGAGATTGTTGACACGGCAACCACGGATTATAATATCATTGAGGGGACTCTTCTTCATAGCTACTCCTTTTCCAAAACAAAGATACGAAATCACCGCCACACCTCGCTCTGAAGAGTGGCTCCTCTAGACGAAAAAACATTGCCACACTGTTGGCACTAGATTTTCATGCCCATGAAAATCCATTTTCTCCGATATGAAAATCCATTTTCCTACCGAGGAAAATCCATTTTCATAGGCATGAAAATAGTTGGACACCCCAAGTGGACGTATGATCGGGAGAGGACATCGATGGCACTGTCAAGGAAATCGACGAATTGCTCGCTGGAGATTTTGGAAACTCCAGCGAGGAATGGAAAAATTCTTCGGAACTTCGAAATCTTTCTTCCGAAGTTTCATTTCATTCTTCCGAACTTTTATTTCCCGGTTCCGTGGGGAATTTTCGTTTGCTCCGTGAAGCTTCTCGATTTCCTCGGGAGAAATCGCAATCAGCGGAGATGCCGGCATCGCTGTAAAGTGAGTCTGTAGCGCTGTACAGCGAGGTTTTAGCCACGTTCCCTTTGTATGTCATCATTTGTACTCCCTAGAAGAGCTGATCATGATGCGACAGCCCCAGGTAAATGATAGATGGGGTGGAAATATCTCTCGAAGAAACGGCTGGTGCCGTGTGCGATGACCAGAGGACTGAGCGAGGGGTGCAAAAAGAGGGAGTACCACCACTGCTGGTGATACTCCCTCGCTGATGAAGGTGGGTGGCTTTAGCGTTTAGCCGTTGTGCTTAGCTTTAGCGTTTAGCCGTTGTGTTTAGCTTTGGGCTTGATGCGATAGAGCCGACCTCTAGGGGGAAGGGACTACTTCTTGGAGTAGTCGTAGAAGCCCTTGCCACTCTTGCGGCCGAGCTGTCCAGCACGAACCATCTTGCGGAGCAAGGGGTGTGGACGATACTTGGGATCGGCGTACTCGTTGTTGAGCACCTCCATGATGGCTAGGCAGACGTCTAGACCGATGAAGTCACCGAGTGCGAGCGGCCCCATAGGATGGTTGGCCCCGAGCTGCATAGCGGTGTCGATCTCCTCGACGGTGGCTACGCCATCGGCATACTCACCGATAGCCTCGTTGATCATCGGGATGAGGATACGGTTGACGACAAAGCCTGGAGCCTCGCTCACTCTGACGGCTGTCTTGCCAAGCTGCTCACAGAGTGTGAGGGTCGTCTGGAGTGTCTGCTCAGAGGTGCACTGACCACTGATGACCTCGACGAGCTTCATGACAGGTACGGGGTTGAAGAAGTGCATACCGATGACCTGCTCAGGACGCTTGGTGACGCTGGCTAGCTCGGTGATGCTGAGCGAAGAGGTGTTTGTAGCAAAGATTGCTGAGGGCTGGACGAGACCATCGATCTCGCGGAGTATCTCTTTCTTTACCTCCATCTCCTCAGAGATAGCCTCGATGACGAGATCAGCCTGAGCGATGTCGGCATAGTCTGTCGTGACGGTGATGCGTCCGATGATCTGCTTGAGATCGTCGGCGGTCATCTTGCCCTTCTCGACGAGGCGGTTGAGCCCTTTGTTCATACGCTGCATAGCACGGTCTAGTGACTCGTTGCTACGTCCTTTCATCGTGACGGCGAGACCCTTCTGCGCCATCGTCTGCACGATGCCTGCACCCATGGTGCCATTGCCTAATACGACTATTTTCATAAAGTGATTGGTTTAAAATAGAGCGTGCCGCAGGGGTGGCGACACGCTCTAGTAAGTTTTAGAATTGTGGTTTGCGCTTCTCTAAGAAAGCGGACATACCCTCGCGCTGCTCGGGATGTGCGAAGGCGTTGCTAAAGAGATCGTTCTCGATGGCAATGCCTGTATCTATATCACTCTGCAGCCCCCGATTGATAGCACGCTTGGATATCGCTACGGCGTGTGGCGACTTGCTCGCTATCTCCTCAGCCAGCTCGGTCACGGTGGACATGAGGGCGTCGGACTCTACGACACGGTTGACCAGTCCTAGAGTGAGCGCCTCGTCTGCCTTGACGACACGTGCGGTGTAGATGAGCTCCTTGGCGGCGCCTGCCCCGATGAGACGGGGTAGACGCTGTGTGCCACTGAAGCCTGGGGGTATGCCTAGACCGACTTCGGGCTGACCAAACTTAGCCTTGTCACTGGCGATACGTAGGTCGCACGCTAGGGAAAGCTCGCAGCCACCACCGAGTGCAAAGCCGTTTACCGCAGCTATGACGGGGCAGTAGAGTAGCTCTACCTTGCGAAAGACACGAGCGCCGTGCTCTCCGAAGGCGAGTGCCTCCTCGGGCGTTAGCTCTACCATCTCAGCGATGTCAGCCCCCGCAACGAAGGAGCGTCCAGCTCCTGTGATGACGAGGACGCGCAGAGTGCGCTCCTGAGCGATCTGATCGATGACGATCTCTAGCTCACTGAGTACCTGCGTAGATAGTGCATTGAGTGCTTCGGGGCGATCGATCGTTAGGGTACCGATCTGCTCATTGGCACTGACACTATAATGTATGGTTTGGAAGTCTGTCATGGCAGTGTAGGGTGTTTTTACTTCTTGTTAGCTTGAAGCGTCTTGAGACGCTCAGTGAGGACGGGCAGTACCTTGTGCAGGTCGCCTACGATACCGAGGTCGGCAACCTGGAAGATGGGAGCAAACTTATCCTTGTTGATGGCAATGATGTACTCCGACTCCTCCATACCAGCGAGGTGCTGGATAGCACCTGAGATACCGCATGCGAAGTAGATGTCAGGACGTACGGTCTTACCAGTCTGTCCGACCTGTCTCTCATGTCCGATGATACCAGCATCGACCATAGCACGTGAGGAGGAGACCTCAGCCTTGATGGTCTGTGCTAGAGCCTTGAGCTTGTCAAAGCCACCGTCGGTACCTACACCACGTCCGCCAGATACGAGTACGCTAGCCTCGGTGATGTCGACCATGTTCTTGGTCTCATGCTTCTTGCTAACGAGGCGTACCTTAAAGCGACGCTCGTCAAAGGGTACCTTGACTTCCTCAACCTCGCCAGTGCGTGTCTTGTCGTCAGCCTTGCGACGCATGACACCTGGGCGTACGGTAGACATCTGAGGTCTATTCTGATCGCAGAGGATGGTTGCCATAAGGTTACCACCGAAAGCGGGTCGGGTCATCATGAGGTTACGATCCTCACCGATCTCTAGAGACGTACAGTCTGCCGTGAGTCCAGTGCGTAGACGCGCAGAGAGACGAGGAGCTAGGTCACGCCCGATGGTGGTAGCACCAAAGAGGACGATCTCAGGCTTGTAAACGGTGATGATATGATAGACTGCCTGTGCGTACTGCTCGGTGAGATAATCTTTGAGGTTGGGGTCATCGACGACTAGTACACGATCAGCACCTGCATGGATGAGCTGGTCTGATAGCCCCTTGACCTGATAGCCACATAGGATGGCTGTGACCTGCTCGTTGATCTGATCGGCTAGATCACGAGCCTTGCCGATGAGCTCAAAGGCTACATTCTGGATGACGCCTTCACGTTGCTCAGCGAAGACTAGAATTCCTTTATACTGTGTCTTATCCATATCAGATGATGAATTTCTCTTTAAGTTTCTCGATAATCAAATCAGCAGCCTCCTCAGGAGTCATATCCTCGTAGAGAGTACCCATAGCCTTGGCACCCTTGGTGAAGGACTTCTTGACACGCGTGGGAGAGCCCTTGAGTCCTAGACGCTCCTCCTCAACGGGGAAGCTATCAGCGGTCAGCGTAGTGATCTCCTTGTCAAAGGCGGTCATGATGTCGGGGACATTCATGTAGCGAGGCTCGTAAGCTGATGCTAGGAAGGTGAGCATACAGGGGGTATCGACCTCTAGGGTCTCGTGTCCCTCCTCGACATTGCGCATGACGGTCAGGGTCTTCTTGCCATCATAGTCTACATGCTCTACGTAGGTGATCTGAGGCAGGTCTAGCTGCTCAGCGATCTGAGGTCCTACCTGTGCTGTATCCCCATCGATAGCCTGACGACCTGCTAGGACGATGTCGTAGTCGATCGTCTTGAGTGCCTGAGAGATGGTATAGCTGGTAGCGAGGGTGTCAGCACCTCCGAAGCGGCGGTCGGTGATGAGGTAACCCTTGTCACAACCCATAGCGAAAGCCTCACGAAGGATGGCGGTAGCCTGGGGCGGTCCCATGGTGATGACGCTCACCTCAGCACCAAACTGATCCTTGAGGAGCAGAGCCTGCTCGAGTGCCCCCTTATCGTCGGGGTTCATAATGCTGGGTACGCCATCACGGATCAGAGTGCCCTTGACGGGGTCAAGCTTGATCTCAGTGGTATCGGGTACCTGCTTGATACATACTATAATCTTCATATGTCTAATAAGTGTCCTAAGGGGTCATTACTTGAGTAGGTGCGCTGCGATAACCATACGCTGTACCTCGCTGGTACCCTCGTAGATCTCGGTAATCTTAGCATCACGCATCATGCGCTCTACAGGATACTCACGGGTGTAACCGTAGCCCCCGTGGAACTGTACAGCCTTTGTCGTCATATCCATAGCGGTCTCAGCGCAGAAGAGCTTAGCCTCGGCTGCCTCTAGGTTGTACGAGAGACCATTGTCCTTGCACCAAGCGGCACGACGTACGAGCAGGCTAGCGCAGTCAATGCGAGCCTTGAGGTCTGCTAGCTGGAACTGCGTGTTCTGGAACTTGGCAATGCTGCGTCCGAACTGCTTGCGCTCCTTCGTATACTTGACAGTCTCATCCATAGCGCCACGAGCGATACCGAGCGCCTGAGCAGCGATACCGATACGTCCGCCATCGAGGGTGTGCATAGCTACCTTGAAGCCACCGCCTACCTTGCCGAGGAGACGATCCTTGGGGATGCGGCAGTTCTCCATAATCAGCTCGCACGTAGCGGAGCCACGGATACCGAGCTTGAGCTCATGCTTACCTACAGAAAAGCCGGGGTCGTCCTTCTCAACGATAAAGGCTGAGATGCCCTTGTTGCCCTTGCTCTTGTCCGTCATAGCGAAGATGATGTAGACGTGAGCGTACTCAGCATTGGTGATAAAGATCTTATTACCATTGAGTATGTAGCACTCCTCCTCCTCGACAGCAAAGGTCTGCTGTGCGGAAGCATCTGTACCAGCATTGGGCTCCGTGAGACCGAATGCTCCGATCCACTCACCAGAGGCTAGTTTAGGTAGATAATGCTGCTTCTGCTCCTCCGTACCAAAGCTCATGATAGGATCACAGCATAGTGATGTGTGAGCAGAGACGACAACGCCTGTGGTAGCACAGACACGGCTGAGCTCCTCGACAGCCATCGTGTAGATCTGTACGGTAGAGCCTGATCCTCCGTACTCCTTGGGAATGGGGATACCCATGATGCCCAGCTTGCTCATCTTCTGAACAGTCTCAATGGGAAAGCGCTCCTGCTCATCGATCTCTGCAGCGAGAGGCTTGACCTCTTTCTCTGCAAACTCTCTGATCATTTGCAAGAATAGCTCCTCTTGTGGGGTCTTACTAAAGTCCATAGTTTGAAATATGATTGTCTATAATAGTGTGTTGTTGCTTGATAAGGCCTGTCGCCCGAAGGCGGCAGGCTCTAGAAGTAGTGTCGTAGGACTACTGACGCATGGGCTTGACATCGTCCACGTAGTGTAGCGTAGCCTCGGTGGCTGCCTCTATCTCCTCACGTGTGACGCCGTCACGGATCTCTGTGACGTAGAGTCCCTGACCCTTGCGCACCTCGATGACGCAGAGCTCGGTGATGATGAGGTCTACCTGACCAGCTGCTGTCAGTGGCAGAGTACACTTCTTGAGGATCTTGGCCTTGCCCTTTGCAGTGTGGGTCATAGCAAGGATCACCTTGCGGGTACCTACGAGCAGATCCATAGCACCACCCATACCGGGAGCGAGCTTGCCAGGGATAATCCAGTTAGCTAGGTCACCAGCCTCATCGACCTGTAGTGCACCGAGGATGCTTACATCCACGTGACCTCCACGGATGATACCAAAGGAGGTAGCACTATCGAAGGTGGCAGCCTCAGGCACAGCGGTGATAGCACCACCACCAGCATTGATCCAGAGGGGATCCTCCTGACCTGCAGCTGGAGCGCTACCCATACCGATCATACCATTCTCAGACTGTAGCATCACATGCACACCTGGCTTAAGATAGTTGGGTACCATCGTGGGTAGACCGATGCCGAGGTTGACGACATCGCCATCCTTTAGTTCTAGGGCTACGCGCTTGGCGATAACCTCTCTGACTTGATTCTTGTCTAGTTCCATATCGTATTATACCTTGATTTATATTACTTCTTAGTTATAGCAGGCTGAGTACTACTTGCCTTCGGCAGCCTCTTTGCGACGAACGATCTCCTGGCAGATGAAGGAAGCCACATCATCGGCAAAAGTGTTGGCTCCAAAACCAGCGTCAAAGCCTAGCTCCTTGGCTAGCTCGTGCGAAATACGTGGTCCACCACAGATGATGATCATCTTGTCGCGTAAGCCCTCAGCCTCGACAAGCTCAATGAACTCGGTCATGTTCTTGATGTGTACATCCTTCTGCGTGACAGTCTGCGAGACGAGGAGGGCATCGGCATTCATCTCGATACCCTTGGCGATGAGCTCCTCGTTGGGTACCTGACTACCGAGGTTGTAAGCGTCGATCATATCGTAGCGCTCCAGACCGTAGTGACCTGCGAAGCCCTTCATATTCATGATCGCATCAATACCGACTGTGTGGGCATCGGTGCCAGTACTAGCTCCTAGTACGACCAGCTTACGTCCGATGTGTGTGCGGATGAACTCGTCGGTCTCCTCCATGCCCCAGGTGGTCGACTCGACTTTGGGCACGTAAATGTTGGAGTAGTCAACCGTATGGGTGCAACTACCATAACAATTGAAGAAGGTAAAGCCCTTGGTCAGCTCCTCAGAGAAGACAACCATCGGATTTTGTAGTCCCATCTCCTTAAGTAGGAGCTTAGCAGCCTCCTCGGCCTCAGCCCCTTTAGGTACAGGCAGCGTGAAGCTCAGCTGTACCTTACCATCGTTCATGGTATCGCCGTAAGGCTTTACTTGTGAGAGGTCGAGGGTACGGTCAAAGTCCTTCGCCTCCATTGAATATAGTCCTCCACTCATAGCTTGCCTTGTATCTTACGGTTCTTCATTAGTTCCAGTGTTGGGTTGTAGTAGCGCTCGCTCTTTGGCTTGACACCGTCCAACCCACGTCCTCCGTCCAGGGGACGCTTGATATCTGCAAAGATACCCTTAGAGAGCGCGGTAAAGAGTCCCTCGCCCTTGATCTCCTCGAGAAGGTCTAGCGTCTTGTCTAGTACCTCACGAGCACGGCTCTGGATGATACCACCCTCCTTAAATTCAACCTCGTCTCCGATGGAGCGCATATTGTTGAAGATGTAGCGTGCATTCTCAATAGAGAGGAAGCGGTCGCTCATGAAAGGCGTATGGATAGCCTCCGTCGGCATACCAAGGAGCTGTAGTCCCTGATGCGTCCAAATACCTATTATATTAAAGAGTGCATCCTGTATGTGACCACGGAAGATGTTTCCAGTCATAAACTTCGTAGGAGGCATGTACTTGAGGGGAGCCTTGGGGAAGATCTCACGCGTCATCTGAGCCTGCGCCAGCTCGAAGAGGAATCCGTTTTCGGTCATCGGATCCATCTCGAAGGCGTGTCCTAGACCCATCTGCTCCTCAGGGAGTGCAGCTCGTAGGGCAAACTGCTCATTGATAAAGTCTGACGCAAGGACCGTGTGTGCCTGCTCGATAGCATCAGCCGTCGTGAGGTAGTTGTCCTCACCCGTGTTGATGATGACGCCGGCGAAGCCGTTGATCACACGACTGGTGTACTGGTCGATGATCGTGCGCTGCATATTGATGTCACGGAAGAGGATACCGTAGAGCGCATCGTTGAGCATGACGTCCAGTCCCTCGAAAGCACCCATGATGGCGATCTCTGGCATACAGAGACCAGAGCAATAGTTACAGAGACGCACGTACTTGCCACGCTCCTCGCCAACCTCGTCAAGCGCTTTGCGCATGATGCGGAAGTTCTCCTGCGTCGCATAGGTACCACCGAAGCCCTCGGTCGTAGCACCGTAAGGAACGTAGTCGATCAAGCTCTGTCCCGTAGTACGGATCACAGCGATAATGTCAGCACCCTGACGTGCAGCAGCCTGCGCCTGGATCACGTCCTCGTAGATATTACCCGTAGCGACGATTACATAGAGGTAGGGCTTAGGTCCCTCACCGATCGTCTTGAGGTAATTCTCACGACGCTCTCTATGCTCGACGATGCGCTGCATACCCTTGAGGATGTATGGCTCTAGTACGTCGGCTATCTCTTGTGGCGTGCGTGCTGGATAGTGAGTCAAGTTTATCTCTCCACGAGCCACTCCCTCGGCAATCTGCTGTGGATCCATACCCGTAGCAAGCATTGCGTTGGCAAGGTAAAAGAAAGCTCCGTCTGAGAGAGCCTCCTGCTCCTTAATGTGTGTCACGACGACGTTGGGCAGAGGCACGTCATGCTCATCCACTCCGTCAATCCCGACGAAGCGACAGAGCGTGCGCTCGACCGTCACAGTCGTATAGCGGTCGACAAAGCTCTGCACCTCCTCGGCGATAGCGCCGGCAGCGTTGCGTGCTTTGTCCACTTTGGCAAAGTCTATACCTACTTTACTTGTCTTCATTCTTTGTTGCTAAGTTCTTTTCGCATAAATCTAATAGCTCCCTATCCATGCCTAGTATCTCTGCTATGCGGAGAGCCTCGTGAGGCGCATCGGTTTGGGTGTCGTATATGAGAGAGTAGTCGATACAACGATTGAGCTGGTTGATCTCAAGAGGCTTGCGTAGGCGCTCCTCCACGAAGCCCCGTACTCTCCATCTGTGGCATCGCCCCAAGATACCACTATAGTGTGTCGTGATGATAGCTCGCACAGCATACTGAGCGAAGAGCTGTACGAGTGCACTCACCAGGGCGTGTCCCTCCTCGGGGTTGGTCGTACGAGCTGGCTCATCAATGAGTGCTAGGACCTGCTTGCCTTCCTTGACCGACTCGATGATTCGATTGAGACGTAGCATCTCAGCGCCATAAGAGGAGAGACCAGACTTGATATCTTGGTCATCTCCGATGGAGAAGATCACTTCATCCACAGGCACCAGCTGAACTTGCTGAGCCGTGACATAGCAACCAAACTGCATGAGACACTGCGCCAGTCCTATGGAAGCTAGGAGGACACTCTTGCCCGCCATGTTAGCCCCCGTGATGAGCGTGGGCTGATCGGAGTAAGAGATCGTCACTGGCTGGAATCTATCCTGTCGCTCAGCTAGATGGTAAGCCACCTCTGGGTGTATCAGATCTGTCAGAGTGCTCTCGCCAGAGCGTATCGGTTTAGGACGGCAGCACCCATGTGCTACAGCCCACTGAGCGATAGCGTGTAGCTTGTCTATCTGAGCCAAAGCCATAAGCGCCTCCTCTATCTGATCAGCATAGGGGTGCAGCGCCTCGGTGAGACGCTTGCGCACACGATCCTCTTCGATAGCACATTGGACCGCCAGCTCATCTCGCTCGGTCTCTTCGGAGGTGCGCTCCATCTGCTTGCGCAGTGAGCGTAGCACCGTACTATAGCTGTCGCTAATGTAGAAGCTCGGTAGTCGCTCCCCATCGATGTCCAGTATATCCACGACCTCAGTGAGTGAGTGACACTGTAAGATCTCTAGATGATACTGCTCGGCGAGGCGACGCACCTTCTCCTCGATGAGCGCAAGTCGCTTGATCTCAAAGAGGTCAATGTCACTACAGATAACCTGAGGCTGTCGGACTGTCTCGATAGAGCCCGACACATTCATCAGCTCGCAAAGGTGGATTGCCACCTCTTGCATACCTTTCTGCTGCTCATGGTCGGACAGGTAGCCTATGTAGCGAGCGACCTCATCTAGTCTCTGCTCAATAGCCTCCACCTCAACACTCCAAGGCGTAGCCAGCATAGCCATACGTCCTGGAGAAGAGTTGAAGTGCATCTCCTCCACGACATAGCGCAGTCCGCTTATTTGGTCTATACAACTACGTAGATCTTTCATAGCCTTCTAACATCATATACAGGGACCTCCAGAGTCTCAGATAGTCGCTCGCACATGCGCTCACTGTCCAGGCGATAGCCCGAGGGGGCTAAAGGATTGAACGTGACCGCCATAAGCTTACTACTATATAGAGTCTTTATCTCCCTGCCAGTAGCCAGATAACTCTGCACAGCTTGTCCCGATGCAAAGATACGAGTAAAGTCTTTGACGACAAGCTGTCTGTGTCGCTTTATGAGTCTCAGTTGGCTTAATAGTTTGTCACTGACCACGCCAGGGACGTAGAGCGTATCGCCCTCAGCCAGCCAAGTCGTGTCACGCCACATGTCAGGGGTGAGCGCAGAGGCAAAGCCTGGATCTACGATGGCCCCCTCATCGGTTAAGAGACGAACGCCCTTGTCCACCTCAGCGAGCTGCTCGGCAAGCTTTCTGTCGGTCAGCTGAGGTAGACGAATCAGACGCATCAGTTCACGCATACGCTTGATGAGCTGCTCGGGTTGAGCCGAGTAGGCACTACCCGTAGCCAGCACCATCCCCTCGGCCACCGAGGGCGATGCCAGCGAGAGACGTGAGAGCGCACCGTCGATGAGAGTCAGATCGACACCCTCCTGCCTCATCCTCGTGACTACACGACGCAGACCTCCCGTCGAGGGGGGACCTGCGATGAGCGTCTTACCGATGCCACGAGCTCGGGCATAGATAAGCCGTCCGATAGAGGAGGAGTAGATGCGATCAATGTCAAATATCTCGGCTGGAAGGAGCTTCTTGCGAAAGAAGTTTTCCGCCGTCACAAAGCGCATCCCCTCGTGGAGGGTTATCTCAGGCTTGTCCGTCTGTGTCACCTGATCACGTAGCTCTCCATCTATGCCGATCGACGTCAACGCCAGCTGTAGCTCTGGGTATCTCTCTCGGAGAGCACCAAGGATGTAGTTAAGACTTTCCGTCTTGCCCACATTCTTAGCCGTCCCCACGATAGCGAGACTCTTGAGCTGAGCTATGTTTGCGATGAATGGCATAAATAGTTGATTTGATATCCAGAGAGCTACGTAATCAAAGGCGTGAGGAGCTTTTATCCTTTGTGAGCTTCGCGCCACTTACGGCTACGCTCCTTGCGGTCTAGATGCTCAGGAGCCATAGCTAGACGATCGCCCGTGAGGAGTCCATAGACTCCCTCGTGACGAGCCTTCTTACAGTCAGGACACTGACAGGGCTCCTCCTTGTAGTCACTAGGCTCGGTGTAGGTCGTGATGACTCCCTCGTAGTTGCGTAGCACCACACGGTGAGGCGACTGAGAGATCACATAGTTTGGCATGACTGGTGTCTTGCCACCACCACCTGGAGCGTCTACGACGAAGGTAGGCACAGCATATCCTGACGTATGTCCACGTAGAGCCTCGATGATCTCGATACCCTTAGAGACTGGCGTACGGAAGTGTGAGATACCCCGTGAGAGGTCACATACATATATATAGTATGGACGCACACGCATCTTGACCAACTCATGGACGAGGTGCTTCATGATCGAGGGGCAGTCGTTGATGCCACGTAGTAGCACCGACTGATTACCTAGCGGTATGCCCGCATTTGCCATGCGCTCGCACGCCTCACGGCTCTCGCGTGTCACCTCGTTGGGGTGGTTAAAGTGCGTATTGAGCCAGATCGGATGATACTTGCTCAGCATCTGTACTAGCTCAGGAGTGATACGCTGTGGGCATACGACAGGTGTACGTGATCCGATGCGGATGATCTCCACGTGGGGGATAGCACGTAGACGCTGTATGATATACTCGAGCATCTTGTCGCTGACCATCAGAGCGTCACCACCAGAGAGTAGCACGTCGCGCACTTCAGGTGTCTGCTCGATGTACTCAATACACTTCTCAATGCGCTCCTTAGGCGAGGCAGCGTCCTTTTGTCCAGCGAAGCGGCGACGCGTGCAGTGACGGCAGTACATAGAGCACATGTCGGTGATTAGGAAGAGGACACGATCAGGATAGCGGTGTGTCAAGCCAGGTACGGGTGAGTCCTCATCCTCACTTAGCGGGTCTAGCTGATCCTCTGGGCTTACGTGTAGCTCATTGATCGTCGGGATCGACTGCTTACGCACAGGGTCGTTCGGGTCGTTCGGGTCAATCAGACTGAGATAGTAAGGCGTGATAGCCATACGGATCGTCTTGAGCGACTCGCGTACACCCTCCTCCTCTTCGGGTGTTAGTTTGATATACTTCTTGAGCTGGTCCAGTGTCTCTATACGGTTACGTACCTGCCAGTGCCAATCATTCCAATCAGCGTCAGATACTTCGGGAAAGAACTCTTTCCTTCTGCTTTCGTTCATTGTGTGTGTGATTGATAGGGGATTGAATTTCGATAAAGGCTAAGAGATTAGAGTGTCTTGGATACACTCTAATCTCTCAGCGGTTCACTTAAGCATAGAGCTCAGTGAAGATCTTACGCAGGGCCTCACTCTCGCGAAGCTCCTGTAGTGTGATCTCTGCGTGACCCTTCGTGTAACCATTGCCCACGATCATCGTCACATCCTTGCCGACACCCTCAGCGCCTAGAGCTGCCTTGGTAAAGCTCGTAGCCATAGAGAAGAAGTAGACGACACCGTCATCCTTCGTACAGAGGATGCTGGTCATCTCTGTATCGGTGATATTGACATTGTTGATCGTGACATCACACATCTTACCGTCGGTGAGCTTCTCGATCTCCTCCATGACGGGTACAGGCTGTGTAGCATTGCCTGAGAAGACATAGTCGCAGAAGCCGAGCGCCTTCAGACGATCGGTACTACGCTGTGAGTGGCACATGCCGATCACCTTACCTGTGACACCAGCACGCTTCTTAGCCTCGTAGCAGCAGAGCATACCGCTCTTACCACCAGCACCGATGATGAGGACAGTGTCGCCGGGCTTGACTAGCTTAGCCACCTGAGCAGGAGCACCAGCTACGTCTAGAGCTGAGAGAGCGAGGTTCTCGGGTAGGTCTTCGGGGATCTTAGCGTAGATACCGCTCTCGAAGAGGATAGCCTTACCGTCGATGTCTACCTGGTCAATGTCGGGGCGGATATCCTTGATCTTGTCGATGCGTAGGGGAGTCAGAGAGAGAGACACGAGAGTAGCGATCTTGTCGCCCTCCTTGAGGTCTATCTTACCCTTGAGCGCATCACCGATCTTCTCGACAGTACCGAGGAGCATACCACCAGAGCCTGTGACCGGGTTGCGGTGCTTACCTTGCTTCTCGACGATACCCATCATGATCTCGGCGATCTTTGCCTTGTCGCCACCAGCCTGCTCCGCAATCTGCGTGAAGCTAGCTGAGTCGATGTTTAGCGTCTGTACATCGATGAGGATCTCGTTGTCGTAGATCTCATCCATGTTGTTGTCGATCTTGTCTGCGGGCTGTGGGAGCACGCCCTTAGGGGAGATGACACGATGCGTGCCATACTTGTTTCCTTTCTTCTGCATATAAAGTTGATATGATTGATTATGTGATTGTATTAGTAAATAGGGGAAAATCAATACCCTTTAGTGGCGTGGAGCCAGTGAAAGGATCTGACGAGCCTCTGCCGGATTAGCGATCTCACGGCCCAGCTCATGAGCTATGCGTGCTGCCTTAGCGACTAGCTCGCCATTGCTCTTGGCGAGGACTCCCTTAGATAGGTAGAGGTTGTCCTCAAAGCCGACACGTACGTGACCACCCATACCGATAGCAACTGCTGCCAGTGGGAACTCATGACGACCGATACCCGTGGCCGTCCAGGTAGAGCCTGCAGGGATGTTGTTGACCAGCCAAGCTAGATTGTCAGCCGTAGCGGGTGTGCAGCCGAAGACACCTAGCACGAAGTTAAACTGCATAGGATCTCCAGGTACCTCACCTCTCTGAGCTAGACGCAGGATGGTGTCTAGGTGACCCATCTCAAAGCACTCGTACTCAGGCTTGATCTTGTTCTCGATCATACGCTTGCCGAAGGCACGCATCATGGGGATGGTATTTTCAAAGACATCATCGCCAAAGTTGCACGTACCACAGTCTAGCGTAGCCATCTCAGGCATCAGCTCAGTAGGCTGTAGACGCTCCTCAGCGGTCATACCTACGGCACCACCCGTCGAGGGGATGATGATCACGTCAGGGATGACCTTGTAGATAGCGTCCAGTGCCTCCTTAAAGCGTGCCTTGGACTGTGTCGGCGTACCATCGTCCTCACGGACATGGACGTGGATGACAGCTGCTCCAGCATCATATGCGGACTTAGCCTCGCGAACGATCTCATCGATCGTATAGGGGACTGCGGGGTTCTGCTCTTTGGTTACCTCGGCACCGCAGATCGCTGCCGTTAGGATTAGTTTATCCATAGCTTTAGAGAGTTGTATAGATTAAGACTTGCGCTGGCACTTCTTAGGTACTACACAAGTACCATGTGCACGGCATACGACGACAGGCTCTGCGAGCACATCAGCAGCAGAGGCGCTGATATCTGTGCGTGGAGCGATCACCTTGCGAGCCTCAAACTGCATCTGGCGTGATGAATTACCGACCTGGGTAATCTCGCCGACAGCCTCTATATAGTCACCAGCATAGACAGGAGCTAGGAACTCGACCTTGTCATATGCACAGAAGAGACCCTCGTCGCCATCCTGTATGATAAGTAGCTCTGTAGCTACGTCACCAAAGAGTTGGAGCATCTTAGCACCATCTACTAGATTGCCACCGTAGTGCGCATCAGCACTAGACATACGTAGACGGATCATTGATTTTGGATTTGCCATTTTTTCTGGGGAAAGTTAAAGTGATTGATTGGTCAGAGCCTGTCTTAGGGGAGGGGGGCTACTCAGGAGCTCCTACGACAGCACTCCAAATGTGTATAGAGTCTCCGTGCGACTTACTCGAAGATGTAGTCTACGAAGATGCCAGAGGTATGTACCGCCTCGGGACTAATCTGCCCTACGGGAACGAGCTCGTCAATCTCAGCGACGACGCAGTCAGCAGCCATAGCCATCAGAGGCTGGAAGTTTTGGGTCGTACCCTTGTATACGAGGTTACCCGTCTCGTCACCGACAGTACCCTTGATGAAAGCCATGTCAGCGCGCAGCGGTAGCTCGAGGAGGTAGTCCTGTCCGTTGATGTTGATGACCTTCTTACCCTCAGCAATGATGGTGCCCAGTCCAGTCGTCGTCAGGACGCCACCGAGACCACAGCCACCCACACGGATACGCTCAGCGAGTGTGCCCTGAGGGCTAAACTCGACCTCTAGCTCACCATTGTTCATCTGCTCAGCGGTCATTGGGTTCGTACCAATGTGCGAGACGATCAGGTGCTTGACCTGCTTATTGGCGATGAGACGACCACAGCCACGGTCGGGATAAGAGGTGTCATTGACGATCATCGTAAGATCCTTGACCCCGCACTCGACCAGCACGTCGACAATACGCTCAGGAGTTCCATTAGCGAGAAATCCCCCGATCATGATAGACATACCATCGTGCAGCTTAGCTTTGAGCCCTGCTTTATCGATTGATTTTTTCATAGATCTGTGTGTTTATATATTTTGAACTTGCTATCGTTGATTGTTTTTTGGTCGCTCGAGGTACCTGCTCTTGGCACCATTACGACATAGCTACAGAGTCATCAAGCCTCTAGGCACGGGTGCAACGTCAAAACCGCTCGAAGTAAGAAGGAGTCAAGCAACTCTTCGCACAGCATACTCTTCGTGACACCGTGAGTATCAGCCTTTATGTAACCTTCGTCGTACAACTCTTCAAAGGTACGAAGATTTTGCGAATAAACCGTATCACCCTCCATCTCCTCCATCCGGCAAGCCTCACGAGTAGCCTGCTGGGACGATATCCCGAGTGTGTAGCCAGCTGTAGGGATGCACGGAAGTGTCAAGTCGGAGGGTGTCCGTACCCGTTAAACAAAGACACTGCAACTTTTGACGCAACGAACGCACAGGTCGTGCGATCCTACATGAGTTACACGTCTCGCTTTGACACAGCGGACGGTTTCTACGGAGGAATTTGCGAATAGCTCGGTGGAAAACGATTTTTCTTCACGGAGGGCCGAAATAAAAGTTCGGAAGAATGAAATGAAACTTCGGAAGAAAGATTTCGAAGTTCCGAAGAATTTTTTGATTGCTCCGTGGAGGATTTCTGTTCCCTACCGAGGTATTTGTGATTTCCTCGGGGGTATGGTGCCGGGGGCTTCGAAGGGTGTCGGAGTGCATCGAGGGAGTTAGAGGTTAGAAAGGAGAGATTAGAGATGGAAGGCGGAGGGAATCGGAACCATCAGAGCTATCGGGACCATCGGAGCTTTCAGATTTCTAACCTCTAATCTCTAACCTCTAATGTCTAACCTCTAATTTCGTATCTTTGCAGTTAGATCATTTTGCTCATCCCATTACTTTACCACAAGATGTCTTTACTACAAGGAGCTACAGAGGACCATACACCTAAGGTGTCGGTCATCATACCTGTCTACAATGTCGAGCAGTACCTCCGTCGCTGTCTAGACAGCATACTGGGGCAGACGATGCCTGACTGGGAGGCTATCTGCGTAGATGACGGTAGTCCTGACGGCTCCGCTAGCATCCTCGCTGAGTATGCCGAGCAAGATAGCCGCTTCCGTATCCTAACGAAGGAAAACGGCGGTCTCTCCTCTGCTCGCAATGCGGGTACGCAAGTGGCGCGTGGGCTGTATGTCAACTATGTGGACTCGGACGACTTCATCCACCCGCAGACCTTCGAGCTGGCGCTGACACTGGCTGAGCGTGACGGATCAGACATCGTATCGTGGGTGCCAGACATGGTCTACAAGCGTCGGCTACTCCTACGCGCTAAGTTGGGACAGCCTTACGATGATGTGGTGCCCTGGAGCATGTCGCAGCGCTACGACCTGAGCAAGGTGCACGCTGTCTGCACGACTGAAGTAGTCAGACATGCGACCAACCATCGCTGGTTTGACGGAGTGTCGGATCCGATCCGATACTTCTACGCTTGGCGTCATCTGGTGCGTCGAGAGCTGGCGGTAGAGACCCCTTTTGTTGAGGGACTGAAGTTTGAAGATTTCCCCTGGTGGAGCGACTTAATGCTACATTCGCCTCGTGTCACCATCACGCACTTGCCACTCTACTACTACTATTATAATAGGTCGTCTATCTCCAGTGCTTCATCAGAATGCAACAAGATGACTCACTGGATAGCGGGTATACGTCACACCTTCCCGCAGTATGTCGCATCAGCCTCGGTGGTACAGTGGCACTACTGGAAGAATCAGTGTCTCTGGGCGGTCATCTGCGATCGCATCTCCAAGCAGCTCTACAAGGTGCAGGACGAGACAAGCCGTGAGACCCTTGTGCCACTACTGCGAGAGCTGTGGGATATGGGGGCCTTTGCAACTCCCTACAACAAGCGCACGAGGTATCATCAGGGTCGTATCAAAGAGTACATCAATCTGTGATACCTTACGTCGTACTTGTGGGCTTGATGCTCCTGCTCACGGGGCTGTACTATAGAGACCAGCGCTTTGAAGGGCTATACCAGCTCTTCACCTTTATCCTACTGGTCGGCTTCGCAGGTCTGCGGGTCGGACTAGGAAAGGACTACGAGGTGTATGAGAATGGGTATAACTGGATAACGTCCGAATCCTTTCAGGCGTTTGAGCCGTTGTGGAAGGGTGTAATACTGGGCATGCGTGCTCTGGGGATGAGCTTTCGCTCCTTTATGATCCTCACCTCGGCGATCACCATCGCTCTATTCTTTAAAGGCATACGACGGCTCTCTATCTCCTACCCCTTGGGGGTGCTCTTCTTTGTACTCTTTAATACGGGTTACCTAGAGTCGCTCAATGGAGTGCGCCAAAGCCTTGCCTTGATGATTACCTTTGCGGCCTTTCACCTCTATGTGGAGCGACGCTACTGGCGCTTCTTCCTATGGGTCGTCCTCTCCTGTTTGGTACACAGCTCCTCGGTGATATGGTTGCTCATCCTACCGATGATGGCTATACGGTGGGACTGGCGCGTGCTGACGGCGCTACTCGTGGTGACGCTCGCGGTGGGGAACCCGCTCTTTAAGGTGGTAGGGCATGTGCTGGAGCCGATGCTGCCTGAGCGCTACTCCTTCTACATATCCTCTGATGGGTGGGAGACGCACCAAGGATGGGTCAATGTGTTAACACAAAACGGGATGGCGATCCTCTGCCTCATTGGGTCGCTCTACCTAAATAAGGAGCGTGACAGGGTGACTCGTCTGGCTATCCTACTCATCGCCTTCAGTAGTATGATCTACAACTGCACCCTCTCCTCCAGCGTGGCAATGCGCTTTATGTACAACCCTGGCATCATGATCTGTGTGGCACTGCCGAACTTGCTGCTATTGGTAAAAGATAGAGGGTATCAGCTGGCTATCGCTGGGGTGATGATCCTCTACTTCATCTTTACTGTCAATAATGTCATGGACCCCGGCAGCTCGCTCCACACCTACCGATGGATCTATGACGAATACACCTATACTCCTACGCTATGGTAAGCAATGAGCCTACACCGCCTAGAGCGATCGCCTTTGTAGTGAATCAGATCCGCCCGCAAGGTCCTCTCTTTGTGGTGCGAGACATTATCGCAGGACTACCCGAGGGCTACTACAAGCCGTACATCATACAGCTCTGCACACTAGAGCCTCAGGGCGAGGCGATGGCTGACGAACTGCAAGCGATGGGTTGCGAGATCATCGAGCTCGGCTTCACACGTGGACAGCTGGAGCTCTTCCCCCGATCGGCAGCCAAGCTCCTCGATGAGTGTCTGCAGCACTACAACATCACACTGGTGCACAGCCACACTTACCAGCCTGACATCGTAACCAGCTATCTAGCGCATCGCTACATCCTCTTATCGACACAGCACAACATCGCCAAGCTAGACTTTACCTACGGCAAGGGACGCCTGCTCGGTGGCTATATGTGTCGTCGCTTGATGTGTGCTTTGTCTCGTCACCGTGAGGTGGTCTGCGTCTCGCACGTCTGTCGTGACTATTACCGCAAAGACCTGCCTACGAAGGTTAGCGTCTATGTCGCACCCAATGGCATTGACAACGCACGCTTCACTCCTCCCGCCAGTTCCTCCGAACGGACACAACTGCGTCACCAACTAAACCTCCCCGATCAGGGTTACATCATCACATATTGCGGAGGTCTCATCAAGCGCAAAGACCCCGAGCTCATCCTACGCGCCATGCGTCGTCTGAAGAGGCGACGCCAGCTCCCGAGCGACCTGCGTCTTCTCTTCCTGGGCAAGGGTCCTCTAGAGAGGCGCTGCCGACAACTAGCTAAGCCCTTGGGTGAGCAGGTTCAGTTTGTCGGCTTTACCGATCGCGTGGCGGACTACCTAAGTGCTTCTGATGCACTGATTACGGCTAGTCATGCCGAGGGCTTACCGCTTAACGTCATCGAGGGCGTAGCTTCGGGATGTGTGGTCATTCACTCGAATTTGTCTATCTTTGACGAGATATTGGAACATGTTCCTCAGATGGTAGCTCTACGTTTTGATATCGGAAATGTATCTCAGTGTGCCGACTGTATACTAAAAGCACCCTCTGTGACGTTTGATAGACAAGAAGCTCTGGAGATGGGCGCACTGTATGGTCGCCAACGCATGGCGCTACAGTACCATCGCATCTACCAGCAACTACTGAGGAAATATCTTGGATAACGCATAAATAGATAGGCAATAGATAGGTGCTAACGACTGGCTCTATAGTACTCTACAAGAGTAATGCGTCCTTTGTGGAGCAGATCATTGAGGACTTCTTTCGAACGCCCTCACAGCCACGGGTGGAGACGGACAAGCGTCTCTACCTGATTGACAATTCCCCCACGGACGAGATGTGCTACCTCGCAGAGCTTCCCGTCGGTAAGGGTCGGATCTACTACGAGCATCAGCCGAGCAACCTAGGCTTTGGCAAGGCACACAACATAGCCATACGCCTAGCCCACAGCGAGGGCGCTCGATACCATGTGATCATCAATCCCGACGTGCGCTTTGACGAGACGGTGCTAGATACGCTTACCGCTTATATGGAGGAGCACGAGGAGGTGGGGCTCGTATCTCCGTTTGTCTACTATCCTGACGGCCGTCCGCAGCAACTCTGCAAGCTCCTCCCTAGACCGTGCGATGTGCTCTTGCGTCGCTTCTCTTTCAGTCAGTGGGTACGCGACAAGGTCAATAAGCGGTACGAGATGCACTGGCTCGACTACAGCAAGCCTGTTGAGGTACCCTACTTGTCGGGTTGCTTCATGTTCACAAGGATGGAGACACTGGAGCGTGTCGGAGGCTTTGATGAGCGCTTCTTCATGTATGTCGAGGACATCGACCTCTCTAGACGCATCGGCCAAGTCTCCAAGACGATCTGTCATCCGGAGGCCAAGATCACGCATGTCCACAGCCGAGGCTCGTATCACGATGCTAAGCTCCTATGGCACCACATCTCCTCGATGGTCAAGTACTTCAACAAGTGGGGCTGGTGGTGTGATGCGGAGCGCAAAGAGGTCAACGCACGCTATATACCTAAGGAAGCGAAGCTATGAGTGTAGAACTACCCCTCTCTGTCATCATTCCTATATATAATGGTGCGAAGACTATCGCACGCTGCCTAGACTCTCTCGTCGCTATCCTTGACGCTGCGACGGCTATAGAGATTATCGTGATCAATGATGGGAGCCAAGATGAGACACTGGAGGTAGTGACCAACTATCAGACGCAACACCCTGAGCAACGTATACGCATCATCAGCCAGACCAACCAAGGTCAGTCGGCAGCTCGCAACAAAGGGCTAGAAGTAGCTCAGGGAGCCTACGTTTGGTTTGTCGATGCCGATGACTGGGTGGATAGTGTCGCAGCAAGTTACCTGCTCACACTCATTACCAAGGAGTCATATGACAAGCCGTACGACATGCTCTGCTTTGGCGTACGCAATGTAGCAGACGAGGGAGAGGAGGTTCCCTCCGAGTGGATGGACACCTCCGTACATGACTTTGACCAGCTTCAATGTACCGATGGTAGGGCGCTCTTGACCCAGCGCAATCTGTCGGGAAGTGTCTGCTCCTTTCTCTGGCGACGCGCCATGCTTGAGGAGCATCAAGCACGCTTTATGGAGGGATTGCTTCATGAGGATGCGCTCTTCTACTGGCACTACACAGCCTATGCCGAGCGGGTACTACTCGTCCCTATCGTAGCCTATTGCTACTATCAGAGAGCTGACTCTACCATTCACAATCCCGACACGCTACACCTCCGGGGCATCTCTCGTCTAGAGGGTTCCTTCAGATTACTCGAGTGTGCCAAAGGTCAGGACGACTTGCGCTCATTCTATCTGAAACTAGCCTCTGGCTTTTATCGATCAGGTCTGCGTATGGTCGCTCGCTATGGCACGGTCTCCGAGCTCAAATCCTACACACAGCGTATGAAGCAGTCGGGGAACCACAAGCTCCTCATGCGCTACGCTGGTCGTAAGGGTGCTCCGCTCATTCGTATAGCACATTGCGCCCCTAGGCTCTTCAATCTGATCGCTCACATACTCCCCCCTGTAGCATAGACTGGTATGTATCGTAACTACATCAAGCGACTCCTAGACATAATCTGCGCCCTACTGGGACTGACCATCCTGTCTCCACTGCTTCTTGTGGTGATCGTGGTGATGTCCTTTGCCAATAAGGGGGCTGGGGTCTTCTTCTCCCAAGCACGTCCCGGACGAGGAGAGCGACTCTTTAATATGTACAAGTTCAAGTCAATGACGGACGAGCGAGATGCTGCGGGCAATCTGCTTCCCGATGCGCAGCGCCTGACCGCTATGGGGCGGTTTATCCGCAAAACCTCCATCGACGAGCTACCGCAACTGTGGAATGTACTACGTGGGGATATGAGCCTCGTGGGTCCTCGTCCCTTCCTAGCCACCTATCGTCACATTCCTACGGAGCGCAAGAAGGTCGATATCATTAGCGTCTCCATCGAGGGCGACTCAATAGCCATCACCCCAGCACAGCGTGTCCGATATCAGGTGCGCCCTGGGATCACAGGCTTGGCGCAGATCAATGGTCGCAACAAGCTAAGCTATCAGCATCGCTTTACGTATGATGCGTGGTATGTGCACCATCTCTCCTTCGCCCTAGATCTCAAGATCCTCCTAAAGACCGTCACTCAGACGCTCCAGATGAAAGATATCTCCTCGGCAACGAGCGAGCCGAGTAACCACTTGTAGGAACACACGGCTCGTCTCTAGCAGGAGAGCGTCCGTCTCCGTTTGCACCACGATGCTGTAACCTTTGACACAACGGACGCTCGACCGAGCGTCCCTACATGTCGTTACACGTAAGGATTTGCATATCTCGGGAAGATTTGGTTACTTTGCAGTACCGTTAAGTAACCAACAAGTAATCACAGCCTATAGGATAGACAGCTACCTTTTATAAATACAAAGGACACTCCCTATATATGACCACACTCCGTACGTGCAGCGACGATGAGCTCGTCTGCCAATATTGTGAGGGCTGTGATAGAGCTTTTGCTGAGCTCCTCCGTCGGTACGAAGCCGACATACATAACTATATATTCCTGACAGTCGCTGATAGCGATGTCGCTGATGATCTCTTTCAGGAGGTCTTCATCAAGGTGATGCGTACCCTCAAAGAGGGTAAGTACCGTGCCAAAGGCAAGTTCAAGGCTTGGCTCTTACGCCTGACGCACAACATGATGATGGATCACTTCCGCAGTGAGAAGCGCTCTCTCTACGTGACCAACTACGATGCCAATCAGCAGATCCTGGATCTAACACCAGCGAGCGACCTCCCCGAAGACTTCTTTGACGATCAGGAAGCTATGTACCACCAGATATCGCTCTGCGTCGAGGACCTCCCCGAAGCGCAGAGAGAGGTGCTCAAGATGAGGATCTACGAGGATATCCCCTTCAAGGAGATAGCCGAGCGCACCGAGGTAAGCATCAGCACAGCTCTCGGACGTATGCGCTATGCGCTGATCAATCTGCGCAAGATGGTTCGTGAGCGCAATATTGCGCCCGTCTAAGCGTTTAGTCTGTGTACGAGGATCTCGTAAGCTGTAGCCTATCAAGACTAACAGCGTCGCCATCCCCGATCACATGACTAGACGACTATGGATATACGACTACCTTATCTCACACCCACCAGTCTCTCCAAGGCTCTAGAGGCAGCCTCTCGAGCAAGACAATCTACACATCACCAAGAGATGATGCAGCACCTCCTCGAGCTAGCGCAGAGCGGGGTGTAGCTACTTCTATCCTAAGGGGATACAACAAAGTCTCTCCTAAGCATTCTAGCCTGCAACCACTGCGGGCTAGATGCTATACTCCTTGAGGCAAGAGACACATAAAGCGAGCCGTCTAGTACTCAGAGACTAGACAGCTCGCTTCTCTTATTGCGTCTTAGAGCAGTGCTCCCAAGAACTAACTTCTAATCTCTATCTTCTAATCTCTATCTTCTAATTTCTATTATACCCTAAGGGACATGTATACGTATCGGAGAGTTTTTA
>NZ_ACLR01000014.1 GCF_000174775.1 Porphyromonas uenonis 60-3 | reverse complement strand
GCGTAGATCGTACGCAACTCGCTCTTTGGCGCAACAACAGCAAGGTCGTTGTAAGCTCGCAGGGGCTGGAGTATAGTCTCCTGTATAGCCGTCTGTGTGGTGACCGCCTTATCTACAACCTTGAAGGTCACGTAGTCAATCTGATAACGCATATTCGTTTTGTTGCGTATAGACGTGTGGAAGTAGAGCAAGCCATTGTGCGCATAGATAGCTTTGAGACCAAACTGCATACCAAACTGCTTGGCCGATATATGCTTGACCAGTCGCTTATCCTGCTTGTGTATCGTAGACATCAGTAGTCGTACGAGCGTAGGGGTCTCATTGCCTAGCTCCTTGAAGTATATATCTGCCTTGTTTGAAGGTAGATTACCTTCACCAGCGTGCAGGAAGTCCACCATCTCTAGCGACAGCTTCTCAGGCTCCTTGGCATACTTCACATTGAAAGCGAAAAAAGAGCCATCGGTGCAGATTACCGACATATTGGTTTCTGTCTCAAAGTCCTTGACGGAGGCTTTAACACGGAGTACGTTCTCTGCGCTTTCCGCCTTAGCAGCGACAATGTTGGCACTCCCTAAGTCCACATAGCGTATCGGTGCGGGAAAGATGAGATGGGTGGTCTTGTCAAAGGTGACCTCTAGTCCATACGGTATA
>NZ_ACLR01000015.1 GCF_000174775.1 Porphyromonas uenonis 60-3 | reverse complement strand
GGTGGAGTGCCCACGTCCGACAAAGTATAGCGTCAGCTTTGCTTATGACGAGACAGTAGGCACGCTCCTCTTCCTCGGTAAGAGCGTACAGAGTGGTGCCTCTATCCCGCTAGCGTCCCTGACGAACCTTAGCCTGACCTATCAAGCTAAGGAGCTTGTGGGGAACAAAGTCAAAGTGACCGTCACCAACGATGCCCCTAAGGCTGTAAGCAAAGAGGCAACGTGGACAGTCAATGCAGACGACACCTACAGTGTGGAGACCTCACAGGAAGGTGAGGGAGAGCTTGTCGTCCGTGGTGCTAAGAACCTCCAGCGAGTACCCGCAGGTACAGAGCTAACGGTCTTTGCCACACCAGCCGACGGTTGGGAGCTAGTCGCTCTAACCGCCAATGATGTGGACATACTCAAGAGCAAGACTTTTGAGGTTGCTGGCAACACGACTGTACGAGCAACCTTTACGAAGAAAGCTCCAACGACCTACGCTGTCACGCTCACGAAGGAGGGTGAAGGCAAGGTCGCCATATCAGGAGCGGACAACTTAGGTGCCGTTGTAGCGGGTACTAAGTTGACGGTCACCGCTACCCCAGCCGACGGTTGGGATCTAGTAGCTCTAACCGCCAATGGAGCAGACATTCTCTCTAGCAAAACCTTTGTAGTGTACAACCCAACAGAGGTACGCGCCACCTTTACGAAGAAAGCTCCAACGACCTATGCAGTCACGCTCACAAAGGAGGGTGAAGGTAAGGTCGTCATCACTGGTGCTGACAACTTAGGTGCCGTTAGAGCGGGTACTAAGTTGACGGTCACCGCTACCCCTGCCACAGGCTGGGGGGTTAAGAGCATCACGGCTAACGGCAAGGATATAACGGCAGAGAAGAGTTTTGTGGTGACGAGTAATACTATTGTCAAGGTTGTCTTCGCCATTAAGACCTACCCTGTCACGCTCACGAAGGAGGGTGATGGTAGGGCCTTCATCCTAGAAACGGACAACTTAGGTGCCGTTGCGCTGGGTTCTAAGTTGACTGTCATCGCTGAGCCATACCCTGGCTGGGATGTTAAGAGCATCACAGCCAATGGTAAGGATATAACGACAGACAAGACCTTTGTAGTCAATGGGGCTACAGACGTCAATGTCGTCTTTTATAAAGTGCTAGAGTCTAGAGTTGTAGTTCGCTACGATCCGACAGAAATCGCAGAAATGTCTCTTAACGACTTACCCCCTCTGATGACGTCCGATGGTCCTGGTTTGCATACAATTTCCGTTCGAATGGGTGACGATGTCAAGCTCTCTATAAAAGCAAAGGATGGTTATAGAATTACTTTTGTTGCCTCAGATCCTTCAGGGCTTCTTCGTCCTACGAGAAGAACCTCCAGTGAGGCTGAGTATCTGATCAACACCTCTAAGCATCAAGAAGTCGAAGTGTTGGTGCATTGCACGCGCCAGTCTTAAACCTCTATCACAATATAATCTATGAAACGTAATCACGTCCGATGGCTAACAGCCATCATAACTACAGCTCTGCTCCTCCTTGGAGCAGGGCTACCTGCTAAAGCGCAACTTCCCGTTGTTGACCCATCTATAATTGCTAGTGATTTCGTTG
>NZ_ACLR01000016.1 GCF_000174775.1 Porphyromonas uenonis 60-3 | reverse complement strand
AACTACTACACCGACCTGCAAGAGGAGAAGTACTATAATCGTCTCATCTCGACAAACACCTCTCAGGTGCTGACGGTTGATTCTATCTCTTGTAACTTTAATACTTACCCCTATGAGGCTGTGGTCTATGGCACACAGACCATCTACCGCAAGAGTAATGTCACAGAGCGGTCTCTTGTAACCGCCTGCTCATTACTCAACACGGTACGCAGTGACCGCAACCCACAGGGCTTCCTAATCACTAAATTTAGAGTAATCAATAATGAAACAAGACGTACCACCCCTCGATAGTGTAGGCACTTCATCTACACAGAACAAGGTCGGCTGGGTAAAAAAACAGACTGACCGACTCAAAGCGTGGTGTGACAAGCTCACACCCGAAGAGCGTAAGAGACTAACCTTTATCTCTATGGGTGTCTACCTAGCCGTTTTTCTTCTAGTAATTACAATTAGCATCTTCAAATAATATGGATACCAACAAAACAGCTCCTGACAAAGCTAAGCTTAAGCAGTGGCTTGTGATGGGGCTCATCATTAT
>NZ_ACLR01000017.1 GCF_000174775.1 Porphyromonas uenonis 60-3 | reverse complement strand
GTGAGCCGGCAATGGTCGGTGGCGATGTACTTAGGGGTGGTGTTCAGGTGGTCTTGGAAGCCGTGATTGACTACTCCTTTGGTCGTCTGGGGTGGACGCTTGCGCTTGCGACTTCTCAGCAGCATGTCGTTGGCTCCTAACACTTTGTAAAGCCAGTCTCGACCTACTTGAAAGGTTCCTTTGAAGTACTTGTTGGTACACTCCTGGAGGGTGTCTACGCCTGCCCTGGGGAGCCAACTGCGCACATACTGGCAATAGTGTAGGACGGAGGCTACTTTGACATCTTCGTCTTGCTCGGTGAAGGTGTGCTTGTAGTAGCCTTTGCGGCTGACTTCTAGCTGCTGACAAAGGTAGGTTATGGAGAGCTTTTGATCTCTCACTTTGGCCTGTTCAAGCTGTCTCACGGCTACAAATCGGTCTTTTTTTTAGATCAATGTGGTAGCGATTCAAGACCACTTCGAGTAGTGTTTTGTTGACCAAGGCCTTGCTCTCAGCCTGGAAGAGGGCTGCTTTGAGGCGAGCGTTTTCACGCTTGAGTTC
>NZ_ACLR01000018.1 GCF_000174775.1 Porphyromonas uenonis 60-3 | reverse complement strand
GACACATAAAGCGAGCCGTCTAGTACTCAGAGACTAGACAGCTCGCTTCTCTTATTGCGTCTTAGAGCAGTGCTCCCAAGAACTAACTTCTAATCTCTATCTTCTAATCTCTATCTTCTAATTTCTATTATACCCTAAGGGACATGTATACGTATCGGAGAGTTTTTAGTATCTTTGTGGGACTTGAAATTAAGATCGCAACCAGTAAATATGAAGAGAACTTGTAAGTTTACACTTGATGCTACGCTGCCCAAGTACCCCACCTTTGAGGAGGGCATCCGTCGAGCACCTGATAGGGGCTATAGCTTGACCCCTGCACAAACACGTGTGGCACTACAGAATGCGCTACGCTATGTACCTAAAGAACTCCACGCTGAGCTCGCACCCGAGTTCCTCAAGGAGCTCAAGGAGCGTGGTAAGATCTACGCCTACCGTTATCGTCCCGAGGGCGATCTCAAGGCTGGTCCCATCGATAGCTACAAGGGTAAGTGTATCGAGGGTAAGGCCTTCCAGGTGATGATCCACAACAACCTATCGCATGCTGTAGCGCTCTATCCTTATGAGCTTGTAACCTACGGTG
>NZ_ACLR01000019.1 GCF_000174775.1 Porphyromonas uenonis 60-3 | reverse complement strand
CACGGTCGTGCGTCCGTTCCCGTTAAAACCAACGAACGCCGTAACCTTTGACACAACGGACGCTCGACCGAGCGTCCCTACAACCGTTACTCGTCCAGCTTTGACACAACGGACGCACAGCCGTTACACGTCTCGTCGTTCGGGGACGGACTCCCTCTCGCTTGACACTTCCCCTGCGTCCATACAAAGGGTCCATCGTCTCATAAATTAGCGGGATCACCTCACACGTCGGTGAGATGATCCCGCTAGTCTGTATGATTTGTGGTAGCTTTTGCTGGCTACCCGTTTCGGCTGATTGCTTAAGCTTCTGCTGCAGGCTCGACGTCGCTGAGTCCGAGGAGCTTATTGATCTCTTTCTGCAGATCGGCGTGCACCTCGTACAGCTCTTTGATCGTGAGGGGCTTCTGCTCATCGAGCGTGACGAGCTCCTGAACCTTTGCTGCGAGAGCCTGCTCCTTGGCTTGCTCCTTGGCGCTGAAGAGCTGCTCATCGTTTTTCTCTATGGTACTATTGACGATGCTCTCGACCAACTCATCGTTGGAGAGTAGCTGTCCCAGTCCAGCAGACTGTATCTGTCTCATGACGCCCTCTCTCACGATCTTGCGAACGAGTTCGTCGGGTACCTCGACGCCTAGCTGCTTATTGAGCGATGCGAGCATGGCCTGGTAGCGTACGTATGGTAGGATCTTGTTGATGCGCTCATCGTATGCCTCTTGTGTCTCCTCCTCTGTCTTCTCATTTAGTAGGAGTGCTAGGTGCTTGTCTGGGAAGGTCAGTCCCTGGATCTTCTCTACGATGTACTTAGAGACGACGGTGGTGAAGATGTCACTCGCCATGGCGTCGTTGCGCTCGCCTTGTAGTCGCTTGAGCTCTGCTCTGAGCTCCTCTTCATTGGTCACCTTAGTCGTGGGGCCGAGCATGAGCTTAAAGAGCTTCTCGTCGATGGGGCTGGGGTTGTTGCGTAGGATGCGCTTGATCTGAATCTCAAAGGGGTTCTTGTGTTCGTGTACCTCTTCCTGCTTGATCTGTAGGAATGAAGCTATCTCGACGTCGTTGTTGTCATACGCCTTGTGGAGATCTATGGTGAGTGTGTCGCCCTTGTGCGCCTTGAGGATCTCTGCACGGATCTCCTCATTGGTTACGTACAGAGGCATGATGTAGCTCTCCTCCAGGGTGATGCCCTCGATGGCGTGCTGACCCTTGTCGTCTAGCTCCTGTACGGAGACGTAGAGCACATCTTTGTCCTGAACGTCCTCGACCTCTGTGCGCTCGCCAGCATTCTCGCGAGCGTTTTGGATCATCTGGTCGATCTCCTCATCGTTGGCCTGAACGGTGTAGTGAGGTAGCGTGACGCTACTGTCGATGGTTTCGGGGAACTGTGGCATTAGTCCCGCAGATATTTGTAGCTTATAGTCCGTCTGCTCAGGTGTATAAGTGTTTTCGTCTTGCTCCATGATCAGCCCTCCGACGGTATGGATGCCTTGCTCCTTGAGGTAGTGGCGAATCTCCTCGGAGGTCATCTCGTTGATCACTCTAAAGCGTACTGCCTGACCATACTTCTTCTCAATGATGGACGCTGGGGTCTTGCCTGGGCGGAATCCTGGCATTTCGGCGGTCTTGCGCAGATGCTTCAGCTGGTCAGCGACCTGCTCTTTGATATCTTCACTGGAGAGGGTGATGTTTAGGAGTACGACACTATCGTCTTTAAGCTCGTGTGATATGTTCATAGGACTAATATGCTATATGCGTGTATACTTGTTAGGGTGCAAAGGTACTAAAATTATGTAGCCTGACCAAAGCACGGGCGACGGGGCGTACATTCCAGGAATGTACGGGTTACACGTGACGGGCACAGGACGTGCCGTGGCACGCCACTATTTAGTACCTTTGCCTGCGGTTGATGTATCATCATAAGCTTGGTCGCATTATTATAGTACATGTCTAGCTCTGTCATAGCTCCTCGCTCGCTCGTGCGACTGCTCCTACTGCTTGTCATAGGGGTGGTGGTCGTGTCATGCGCGACGCAGGTACGACGCACGGTGACGCCTGCCACTACACCGTCACAGACGGAGTCGCTGGACACGGTCGTGGCGGATCTATCGGCTGATACGACTCGCTCGCTGGACTCGCTGGCAATGCCTCCGGACTCGCTATCAGTGGTCAGCGACAGTCTCGCTGCAAAAGCGGATACGACGCTAGCTCCCACAGCAACCGATACATTGGCAAAAGGTGCCGAAACGTCTATCACTGAGACTGACTCGGTGGAGCTCTTCAAGCTGGAGGCGCCTGTGACCTTCTCGGCTGAGGATTCGCTCGTCATGACGGGGCGCAATGTGATGTACTTCTTCGGGCCTAGTGAGGTCAAGTACCAAAGGATGAGCATCGAGGCGAACTACCTCAAGATCGTCTCTGACAGCTCGGAGGTCTATGCGCAGTATGTGCTAGATAGTTTGGGGCAACCGACGGCTAGACCTAAGTTTGCTGATGGGGATCAGAAGTTTGAGAGTACGACGATGAAGTACAACTTCAAGACGGGTCAAGGCTTCATCACGGACGTAACGACGCAGCAGGGTGAGGGCTTTCTGACCTCTGCCCAGACGAAGCGTCTCAAGGACAATACGATGTACCTCAAGGATGGTCGCTATACGACTTGTGACCTGCATGATCATCCGCACTTTTACATTAACCTGACGCGTGCTAAGGCTAAGCCTCAGGATAAGATCGTCACGGGGCCTGTCTATCTGGTGATGGCTGACGTGCCGCTCTACTTCATCGGTTTGCCGTTTGCCTTCTTCCCCTTCAATGAGAAGCAGACTTCGGGTGTCATCATGCCGAGCTACGGTATTGATCAGACACGAGGACTTTACCTGACGCATGGTGGTCTTTACCTCAATCTGAACGACTACTGGGACTTGACGCTCACGGGCGATGTCTACACGAATGGCTCCTGGGCGGTCAATGCTATGTCTAACTACCGCAAGCGCTATAAGTATAGTGGTAGCGTGCAGGCGGGCTATATATCGACGGTGCAGGGGGACAAAGATATTCCCTCGACTTATAGTCGTTCTCAAGATATATCTCTCCGATGGACCCACTCGCAAGACCCCAAGGCGGATCCTCTACGCAACTTCTCGGCATCGGTCAACTTCTCGACGAGCAGCTACAATCACAACGCTACGCAGGCGGTCTACAACCATCAGCGCCGAGCCGAAAATACTAAGGGCTCTAGCATTAGCTACCGACGGAGCTTTGCGGGTATACCGCTCTCGCTGACGGGAGCTTTTAACATAGATCAGCGCTCGCGTGACTCGACGATCAGTGTGACCCTGCCGAATCTCTCGCTCTCGCTCTCGACGATCTATCCCTTCAAGCGAAAGAATCGTGTGGGCAAGGAGCGCTGGTATGAGAAGATCTCGCTGAGCTACAGCGGGTCGCTACGTAACAGTATCACGACCAAGGAGAATCTGCTCCTCAAGAGCAATCTAGTCAAGGATTGGCGCAATGGTATGCAGCACTCGATACCTATCTCGGCTTCCTTTGACCTCTTTAACTATATCAAGATTTCTCCTTCGATCAACTATACGGCTTACTGGTACACCTCTCGCGTGGAGAAGCGGTGGGACGAGGCGCAGCAGCGGATCGTCGATGCGGACACGACTTATGGTTTCTACCATCTGAATAACTTTAGTGCGGCGCTCTCTATGAGTACGACGCTCTACGGCTTCTACGAGCCGTGGCGTAAGCTCTTTGGGGATCGTGTGCAGATGATTCGTCACCGCTTCTCACCCTCGATCTCGCTCTCGTATGCACCAGACTTTGGCGAGCCCTTCTGGGGTTATTACCGTGAGATAGACTATGTCGATACGCTGGGACAGGCACACAACTATGTTTACTCGCCTTATGAGCGTGGTATATTTGGCTATCCTGGGCGCGGTAAGATGGGGGCGATCAACTTCTCCTTTGACAATAATGTGGAGATGAAGCTACGCATGCCGACCGACTCGACCGCTGTGGAGGAGCAGTTTAAGAAGATCTCGCTCATTGATCAGTTTGGGCTCAACTTCTCGTACAATATGGCTGCCGACTCCTTCCGCTGGAGTAACATCAATACGAACATAGCGCTGAGGCTTACGAAGACTTTCGTGCTGCGCCTCTCCGCCTCGTTTGATCCGTACGAATGGGACTACTACACGGACCCGCAGGGCAACGTGAGACCCTACCGTGTGGACAAGCTGAGGATACTCAACGGGCATGGTATCGGAGCCTTCCTTGGTACGGGGACGAGCTTTAACTATACCTTTACTCCGCAGACCTTTGAGAAGATCGGTAAGTGGGTCAGTGGGCTCTTTAACAAGAAGAAGGGCGCTACGACGACGGACGATGAGACGCCCAAGTCTCCTGGCGATGATCCGACAGCGATGGGCGGAGGCGCTGGACCTGATAGGGTAGGGCCTGACGGTTCGCCTGGTGGAGGTCCTCGCAGTGGTTACACCGAGCGGGACAGCTGGGACGATGACGGCTACTTGAAGTTTGACGTGCCGTGGAGCTTCTCCTTTAACTATAGTGTCAATGTGGCGCAGGATAGGCAGAAGTTCAACACGCACCGACGAGAGTTTGAGTATATGTTTACCCAAAACCTCTCTTTCCGAGGACAGCTACAGCCTACGCCGAACTGGACCTTCTCCTTTGATGCGAACTATAACTTTGACTTGAAGAAGCTGACGGGTATGACCATCAACATAACCCGCGACCTGCACTGTTGGTCTCTCACGGCTAGTGTCATCCCGCTCGGTGCCTACAAGTCGTACAACCTCGTGATCGGGGTCAATGCCTCCCTCCTTCGTGACCTGAAGTGGGAGCAGCACAGCCTGCCGACCTACGGTGGCAGTGGCTGGTACTAACTCCCTACACAACGCAACGATTAGACGATAACGCTATGCACTCATTTGATACAAACCGTCGGATACAGATCCCGCCCGTGACGCTCAACCTGCTCATCATCAATGTGCTTTGCTATCTAGCTCAGCAGGTACTGCCCCGTGTAGGCATTGATCTGACGGGACTCCTCGGACTGCACTACGTGACGGCTCATGACTTTCATGTCTGGCAGCCGATAAGCTATATGTTCCTTCACGGGAGCTTCACGCACCTCTTCTTCAACATGTTTGCGCTCTTTATGTTTGGCACAACGATCGAGCGGACGTGGGGTGCTAAGCGCTTCCTGCTCTTCTACCTAGTCTGCGGACTGACCGCTGCGCTCTCGCAGGAGCTCGTCTGGGGCTTGACGACTGTCCGAGAGGTGGCGGGGTATGATGTGGTCGCCTTCCCCGATGGCTCTCGCATGGCTACAGCGTTCTTCGTCAATCAGCTCCTGACGATCGGTGCTTCAGGGGCTGTCTTTGGGCTCCTGCTCGCCTTCGGCTGGCTCTATCCGAATGCAGCGATCTACCTCTTCTTCATCCCCATACCGATCAAGGCTAAGTACTTTGTGATCGGCTACGGCGTGATCGAACTCTTCCTCGGGGTGGCTAATATAGAGAGTGACGTGGCACACTTCGCCCATCTAGGCGGAATGCTAGGTGGTCTGCTCCTCATACTGCTATGGCGTAAGCAAGGCAAGCTGTACAATGCTTCAGGAGAAACGTATAGATACTACTAATCGGTGGCTGCTCTGGGGCATCACGCTCCTACTGGTAACCCTCTGGCTGGTGGACTTCATCGTTCGCCAGCTACCCTCGCCACTGCCCACTCGGTGGACGCGTGGGGTGGTGGACCAGCTCTACCTCTCCTGCTCTATGGAGGCTCTGTGGCGTAGACCCTGGACGATCGTCACCTACACGCTCCTGCACAATAGTGGCTTGCATCTCTTGCTCAATCTGCTCCTGCTCTGGCTCTTTGGCGAGATGCAGCTTCGTCACAGTGGATGGCGACAGTTCGTCTGGAGCTACCTAGGAGGAGCGGTCGTAGGTGGGATAGCCTTCGTACTCTGCACCTCGTTGCTACGTGCTGGCGGGGTGATTTTACTAGGGTTGCCCCTCGTGGGAGCTTCTGCATCGGTCATCGCTCTCGTAGGCTACATGGTGGGGGCTGCTCCTCGTGCGGAGATGCCCTTACCATTGATCGGTTCGCTTCGTGTATGGCAGGTGGGACTATTCGTCTTTCTCCTCCTACTACTCGCCTATGGCGGGTACAATGTAGGCGGACTGATTGCTCACCTGGCTGGGGTCTTGTGGGGCTGTGGCTTAGGACTGTACCATCGTCGGCGACAACGCTCGGCACGACAGCAAGAGAAGCTACAAGATGCCCAGACGGCACGCTATCAGCAGCTCCTGGATAAGGTGCAGCAGTCGGGCTATCAGAGTCTATCCGATGAGGAGCGCGAGCAGCTCATTGAGCACAATAATCAGTGGCTTGACCAGTCGGGTCACAACTAGTCATGCACTCTATGGATAGCACCACACCGTCCCCCGCACCTCGTAAGACGAGCTCGCAAAGCTCAAAGAAGCCTCGCACCCTCTGGGGAATGATCCGTGGCTTCTGGCATACCTTCGTCTCCTTTGGTAATTTGCTCCTCTTGTTGCTCTTTGCGGGCTCCTTGCTGAGTCGCTACATTTCGCCGACGACCATTATCCTCTCGGCTTACCTAGGATTGCTCTTTCCTCTGCTCTTCGCACTAGTCGTATTGCAGGCGATCTATTGGTTTATCATCCGAGCCTGGAGTCGCGCTGCGATCAATACGGTCATGCTCCTCTTATCCCTGCCGACGCTCCTGCTGTACGCTCCGCTACGAGCACGCCAGACGCCTCCGATAGATCGTGAGAACTGGATCAAGGTAGTGAGTCTCAATGCAAATGCCTTTCAGTTTACCAAGCTAGGGGCACACGATCAGCACGCCACCACGGACTACCTGGCTAAGAGCGATGCCGATATCATCTGTCTGCAGGAAGCATGGCTCAGCTCTAACAAGTCAAAGTATATGTCGGAGCGCAGTCTGCGCCACACCCTGAGCAACTATCCCTACTACAGCTCGGCCTATGCGGTCAAGGATCACGGCAGTCGTCTCATAGTACTCTCTAAGTATCCTATCTTGTCGACGCGCCCCATAGATCTGCACTCAAAGTTCAATGGGGGAGCGGTCTTTACGATCCTCGTTGGGGAGAAGAAATTGGTCTTGTACAACCTACACCTTGAGTCTTTTGGCTTTACAAGAGAGGAGCAGGCGCACTACTTTCAGTTAGCGCAGGAGGTCAATCCTAAGGGCTTCACGCAAGCTGTCGGGGGACGCTTTTCGCCCGCCTTCAAGCGCCGTGCTCAGCAGGTCGAGCAGATCTATCAGGACATCAACTATCAGGAGTCGCCCTACCTGCTGGTCTGCGGAGACTTCAACGACACGCCTATCTCCTACACGCATCACCGTCTCTCGGCTGGTCTGCACGATGCGATTGCGACCACTGGGCGAGGGACCAACTACAGCTACTACTTCAAGTCGCTCATCGGTGTGCGTATCGACCATATGCTCTACAGCGACCAGATCGTAGCGCGAGCTGCCCACGTGGATCGATCCGTCAACATCTCGGATCACAAGCCGATCATCTGTTACTTCAAGTTAAAGTGACGGAGCGCTGGGTGAGCGGTTGGCAATAATAATCGTCCTCCTTCGATGACCTCCGAGAGGTATGTGGCTAAATCCTAGCTACACAGTGCTGTAGAGCCACTTTATAGTTACTCTGGCATCTCGACTGATCCCAACTTCTACCGAGGAAATAGAGAATCCCCAGGGAGCAAACGAAAATTCCCCACGGAGGGCCGAAATAAAAGTTCGGAAGAATGAAATGAAACTTCGGAAGAAAGATTTCGAAGTTCCGAAGAATTTTTCGTTTCCTCGGTGAATAATCTATGATCTCCACCGAGGAATTGTCCGATTCCCTTGATAGTGCCGTCGATGGCTCCATCCTAAATCATGCGTCAGTCCTAGCGCAATTTGCAATAATAGTCGCTATCTGCTTTAGTTTTCGTAACTTTGGACGATTTTATCGAGGTATAAGACAAATAGAATTAAGTAATCAGACGATTTTTATGATCAATCCGGTCAACAAAACAATCACCCTCCCTGATGGTCGTACGATCACCATCGAGACGGGCAAGCTTGCTAAGCAAGCCGACGGTGCTGTCACCGTAACCATGGGCTCTACCGTACTACTCGCAGCTGTGACAGCTGCCAAGGATGCTAAGCCCGATGTGGACTTTATGCCACTGCAGGTAGAGTACAAAGAGAAGTTTTCAGCCATAGGTCGCTTCCCAGGGGGCTTCACACGCCGTGAGGGACGCGCCTCAGACTATGAGATATTAACCTGCCGACTGGTGGATCGCGCACTGCGTCCACTCTTCCCCGATGACTACCACGCAGAGGTTTATGTGAACATTATCCTCTTCTCCTCTGATGGTGTCGATATGCCTGACGCACTCGCTGGACTAGCCGCTTCGGCAGCGCTGGCGGTCTCTGATATTCCTTTTGGCGGTCCTATCAGTGAGGTGCGCGTGGCTCGTGTAGATGGTGACTTTGTCATCAATCCAACCTTCGAGCAGCTAGAGCGTGCGGACATTGACCTGATGGTCGCAGCAACGCTTGACAACATTATGATGGTCGAGGGCGAGATGGAAGAGGTCCAGGAAGAGGAGATGCTCGAGGCTATCAAGGTGGCTCACGAGGCTATCAAGGTACAGTGCCAGGCTCAGCTAGAGCTCTCGGAGGCTGTCGGTAAGATGGTCAAGCGTGAGTATCCTGCTGAGGAGCAGGACGAGGAGCTACGTGAGCGTATGCAGCGTGAGCTCTACGACAAGATCTACAAGGTGGCTACGGCTGGCACCGACAAGCATGCTCGTGGCGACGCTTTTGCAGCGATCGTTGAGGAGTTCAAGGCACAGTTTACCGCAGAGGAGCTCGAGGAGAAGGGCATGATCATAGACCGCTACTACCACGACATGGAGAAGGCGGCTATGCGTCGTATGATCCTCGACGAGGGCAAGCGTCTCGATGGTCGTCGCACCGACGAGATACGTCCTATCTGGATCGAGACCGACTGCCTGCCTGGTCCTCACGGATCGGCTATCTTCACACGTGGTGAGACGCAGTCACTATCTACTGTAACGCTCGGCACCAAGAGCGATGAGAAGCTGGTCGACGATGTACTCAACTACGGCAAGGAGCGCTTCCTCCTACACTACAACTTCCCTCCCTTCTCCACAGGCGAGGCAAAAGCTTCGCGCGGTATCAGCCGTCGTGAGATAGGTCACGGAAACTTGGCACACCGTGCACTCAAGCGTATGATCCCTGAGGACTATCCTTACGTGATCCGCGTGATGAGTGACATCCTTGAGTCTAACGGTTCTTCCTCTATGGCAACGGTTTGTGCTGGTACGCTCGCTCTACGTGATGCGGGTGTCCAGATGAAGAAGCCAGTCTCGGGTATCGCTATGGGTCTCATCAGCGAGAACAAGGGTACCAACTACGCTATCCTCTCCGACATCCTAGGCGACGAGGATCACCTCGGCGATATGGACTTTAAGGTAACGGGTACGCGTGACGGTATCACCGCTACGCAGATGGATATCAAGGTGGATGGCTTGAGCTATGAGATCTTGGCAAAGGCTTTGGCACAGGCAAAGGCTGGTCGTCTCCACATCCTAAATAAGATCGAGGAAGCACAGCCCGAGGCTCGTCCTGATATGAAGCCTCATGCACCACGCATTGAGACGCTCCGCATCGGCAAGGAGTTCATCGGAGCTGTCATTGGCCCGGGCGGTAAGATCATCCAGGGTATCCAGGAGAAGAGTGGTGCCACGGTCAACATTGAAGAGGTGGACAACTACGGTATCGTCGAGATCAGTAGCTCCAACAAGGAGTCTCTCGATGCTGCTCTAGCTATGGTACGTGGCATCGTCGCTACCCCAGAGGTGGGCGAGGTCTACAAGGGTACCGTCTCCTCAGTGATGCCGTACGGTTGCTTCGTACAGTTTATGCCAGGCAAGGATGGACTACTCCACATCAGCGAGATAGACTGGAAGCGCTTTGCTACGATTGAGGAGACAGGTCTCAAGGAGGGCGACACGATTGATGTCAAGCTCATCGAGATCGACCCCAAGACGGGCAAGTTTAGCCTCTCGCACAAGGCTCTCCTACCTAAGCCCGAGGGCTATGTAGAGCCTGAGCGTCGTCCACGCCGTGAGCGCCGTGACGATGGCGAGCGCCGTGAGCGCCGTCCCCGTCGTGAGCGTCATGACGATTAGACAATAAAGACTAGAGCTGCTGTGCTACCATACATAGCGCTCTAGTAGAACTAACAATAAAAGAGGTCACCAACCGCAAGAGTCTTCCGCAACCTTTGCTAGGAGCATGTGATGCGAGGAATTTGTGCTTGGTGACTTCTTTTTTCTATAACTTTGCAGCGGATTAGACAAGTAGGTTCGTATGCCGACCCCTTCGATAGCAAATAAGCCGAACTATCTCGGACCCTTTATAACTATGGTGATCATGATGACCGTCATCGGCTTCATCACGAGCATCAATCAGCAATTCCAAGCCCCTATTCAGAGCGCCTATCTGCACTCGGCAGGAGCCTGGACCAATAGCTTTACGACGCTACTTATCTTCGCCTTCTTCCTCTCGTACTTGGTGCTGGGACCTACCTCGGCACGCTTTGTGGAGCGACACGGCTACAAGATGACGATCGTCAGAGGGTTGCTTTTGCTGGCAGGAGGGATCCTACTCTTTATCCTCTCGGCACTACTCTTCATGCACACCTCACTATGGCTCACGCTCTCTGAGACGGTGCAGCTACCAGTGAGCTACTTCATCTTCCTGCTCGGCTCCTTCGTCTGCGGGGCAGGTATCACCTTCATGCAGTCGTCGGTCAATCCCTATCTCATCGCTTGTGCCGTCCCTGGTACCTCCGCCGTGCAACGGCAAAACATTGGAGGCGTGGGCAACTCGACGATGACTATGCTGGCGCCACTCTTCGTCTCGATGGTTATCTTCGGCGGGGTGGCTGACCTCAAGGACGTACAGATCCAGGAAGTAGTCCTGCCGATGACGATCCTGATGGCCGTCGTGCTAGTCCTCTCTTACGTGGTGAGGCGACTCCACGTCCCGCACATCGAGGGCACGACGAGTGGCGAGGATGCCCAGGTGAGCTTCAAGACGGTGTGGCGCATACCACGTGTGCGACTCGGCTGCATAGCACTCTTCTGCTACGTCGGTGTCGAGGTCTGTATCGGTGCCAACATCATCCTATATGGTAAGGACGACCTAGGTCTGAGCTATAATACGGTAGCTCTCTACGCAACGCTCTACTGGGGCGCTATGCTAGTAGGTCGTTTCGTCAGTAGTTTCCTCAGCCGTGTGACTGACCGCAAGCTACTATGGGTGACGACGCTCCTCTCTGCAATCCTTATTCTGATCGCCGTCGTGACCAATCAGCCTTACTGGCTCATTGCCGTAGGACTTTGTCACTCGGTTATGTGGGGCGCTATCTATTCGCTAGCTCTCAAGGGGCTAGGAAGCCTCGCCACGCGAGCTTCTGGAGTACTCTTGATGGGACTCATCGGTGGGGCACTCTTACCCTTCCTCCAGAGTGTGCTAGCAGACCTCCTCGGAGGGTATCACTATACATGGCTCCTCGTCGTCGGAGGCGAGCTGTACATGCTTTACTACGCCTTGCTGGGCTCCCGCTTTAAGGAGTAGCAGGCTTGATCAATCGGATCTATTCACTTTAATCAATCATATGAATATGAAAAAGTTTATGCTAATCGTAGCTGCTGGTCTAGCACTAGTAGCTTGCAACACGGAAAAGAAGGACGCTACGGCTACCACCGAGGACTCTACGGCTATCGTCGCAGAGGCTCCTGTAGTTGCTGAGCCCGAGGTCTTCAACTACGCTACGGCTGACGGCAAGCAGCACTTTGAGCTGACTGTCACTGGCGAGAACCGTGAGACAGCAACACTCAAGGATGTCGAGGGCAACGTTGTCTACGACATGAAGAACGCTGAGAGCGCTGACGGTGTTAAGTGGACGAGCGAGGATGGTCACTCTTTCTGGACGAAGGGTGATACTTTCACCTTCTTCGAGGGTGACAAGCAGCTCTGCGAGGGTGCTCTAGTCGTAGAGGCTCCTGCTACCGAGGCTCCAGCAGCTGAGTAATCTTAGCTTATAACGAAATAGACATGCGAAGGCAAGCTGATGGATCATTGGCTCGTCTTCGCATGACTCTATTTATATAGTACGGTCATCTTCTGATCATACGATGGCAACTCCTCTCCAGCGCTGGTGGACTTCGCTAGGGCATGGCGTTCACTCGCCGACAGCCTTTCGGCTTATCACGCTAATCCTAGATCAGCGTGGTGTAGCGTACTACCCAGAGCATCGGGTGGCGCTCCACGATCTGGATCATATGCTGGATCATCGACAGAAGCAACTAGCCCTCCAGCTACTCCATCAGTGGCCACTCACGCAGTTGGTCACGCAGTACGATGAGACGCTCGCTTACGACCGTGCTCTGATCCTATGGCAAGACGCACCGCTAGCCGAGATGCCGTGGGACACTGGTTCTATCCTTTGGCATGTCGGGCGAAAGGTGCCGCACTCCTTTAGCCAGAGAGAGTCGGGCATGATGGTCGACTATGGTGCTGGACAGCTACTCTTCTTAGACCATAAGTTGCCCTGCCAAAACTTCTGGACACGCATCAGACATTAACCCTATTACCTACTCAAAGCAAACATACAACTATGAAGAAAAGCCCCGTATATACTCGCCGTGGTGACGATGGAACCACAGGACTCGTCGGTGGTACACGTATCTCCAAGGGACACATCCGTCTCGAGTGCTACGGCACGGTCGATGAGCTCAATAGCCATATCGGTGTCCTCCTCGCAGAGGATCTGACAGAGGAGACGCACGACTTCCTACTCCGCTTGCAGCATATCCTCTTCAACGTGGCGGGCAGTCTAGCCACTCCTCCCGATCAAGAGGAATACCTTGCAGCTATGAAGATAGACCCCACGGATATTGAGAAACTGGAGCATAAGATCGACGAACTAGACGCTACGCTCCCTCGTCTCAGAGAGTTCGTCCTCCCCTCGGGTGGTCGTACGGCTGCGCTCTGTCACGTCTGCCGCACCGTCTGCCGTCGTGCTGAGCGCAATATCTACCGTCTCCGTGAGGAGAGTCGTGTGGATGATTTGATCGTTCGCTTTGTCAATCGTCTGAGCGACTACTTCTTTGTCCTCGCTCGTACCGAGGCGCTGCGGACTTACGGCTCAGAGGTTACTTGGAATAGAGGGTACAGTACGCTGTAAGCGAAGAGAGAAGTTAGAGGTTAGAGATTAGAAGTTAGAGATTAGCTAGTGCCTCTAGTACTCCTAGTACTCCTAGAAACCAATCTCTAATCTCTAACTTCTAATCTCTAACTTCTAATCTCAAATCCCCTTCGCCTCTTCCATCGAGATGAGGTTGTTCATTAGGGCGTAGATCGTCAGACCGCTAGGCGAGTGGATATCTAGCTTGGCGGCTATGTTGCGTCGGTGTGTGACCACCGTGTGCGGGGAGAGGTGTAGCACATCTGCTATCTCCTTATTCGTCAGTCCACGAGCCACCCATGTGACCACTTCGCACTCTCGCTGTGATAGCGGGTTTTGCTTAGACTCGTCGCTCTCTATCAGTTCCACCTCAGGTTGCTCAGACTCCTGAATCTGTTGTATCAGGCTCTGCGGATCGACCGTTGGTAGGCAGACGAAGCTGTAGCCTTTGTAGAGGTCCTCTGGTAGGAGATTGTGATTGATCGCTACGACGGTAGCTTCCTTACCCGTGGGGAGCAGGTCGGGGTTGTACTGTACACCCGTCAGGAGCGGGTTGGCAATGATGATGTCAGGTGCGATAAATGTGATATGCTGTCGCAAAGCATCGGGATCGAGTAGGTCCACGCATAGCTGTACGGAAGAGTCGGGGAATCCTCTCCGTAGTGCTAGTTGTAAGCCATAAGCGAGGAGCTTATGAGGCTCTATGATTAGTATAGTGTGTTGCATCCGTTAGGGGTCGTTTATGCGTGTCTATTGCTAGCTTGGAGCGCCTCCTCCTTCTGCTTGATAAGCGGTACGAAGAGACAATCCTCGATATGGTTGTGCCACATCAGGTCACTCTCGGTGGTAAAAAGCTCGTGCAGCACATTCGTCAGCGCATAGTCTCCCATCGACTGATAGTACTTGATGAGAATATTCTTTAGATCCGTGATTTTCATCTCTATATGATCGTGTCTACTCTCGAATTCATCGATCGAGTAGCCTTTGTCGCGCTCACCCTTTAGCAGACGATGCACGTAGGGGAAGAGCACCTCGTCCTCGTATCCCATATGCTTGTGCACCTCCTCGACGTAAGCATCGTAGAAGCGGTGGATCAAAGCAGCTACCTCTGGCGAACCCTCCTCTACAGCGGTGAAAAGGTCTCCTCGCAGATCGGGTAGCTTGTAGTCCAGGAAGTAGTGATGCGACCGCTGCAGGTAAGTGATGAGAGACTCAGCCGAGATCTCTTGTAGTAGTTCCTCGGGGACCGTGTCAGACTGAGTCGTCAGTATGTTGACGACAGCTAGGAGCGTATTCGTATCCACTCCATTGGCTTGACACACCTCATCCACGCTCTTGTCGCCGAAGCCTAGAGGGATGCCAAAGCGGGTGATCACCATGAGCAGGTCGTAGTGCGTCAGGATCAACTTGCTCAGAGAGGTCTGAGCGTCAAAGGGATGGTTTAGGAGGGTAGGAGGATTCATGGGTCGAATAGTTTTTTAGAATAGAGCGTGTTGCTCTTACTAGTTAGATATTACAAGCAAAGATACAAATGATTCGTAAACTGCCATATACCTATCAGTAGGTAGGGGTTGGAGATTAGAGGTTAGAGGTGAGAAGTTAGAGATTAGAGATTCGATCGTTCAGATGGTTCTGAGAGCTCCGAGGGCTCCGATATTTCTAGCTAGCGAGTCGCCAGCAGCTGACAGCTCCTCACAGCAGCTCAACCCACACCTCCGAGGAAATCGAAAATGCCTCGGTAGAAAACGAAAATCCTCCACGGAGGAATGAAAAAATTCTTCCGAACTTTGATTTGCTTCTTCCGAAGTTTCATTTCATTCTTCCGAACTTTTATTTCCCGGTTCCGTGGAGAAATTTTGTTTGCTCGCTGGAGATTTCGGATTCCCTACCGAGGGGAGAGACGAGAGGGGTGAGATGAGAAGTTAGAGATTAGAGGTTAGAGATTAGAAAAACAGAGATCAGAACCATCGGAGAGATCAGAGCCATCAGAGCCATCGGATACGTGTAACCCGAACCTCTAATCTCTAACTTCTAATCTCTAACTTCTAACCTCTAATCACTAATTTCCTTACCTTTGCATAGTCTCCGCTAATAGATATACCCTATGCGACGTCCTACTCTATTGATTCATATTGGTCTGATGATACTAGCTTCGGTCATCATCGTACTCCTAGCACTCCTCTGGATGAACCTCTTCACGCGCCACGGCTCATCGGTCGAGATACCTGACATATACGGTCTGCCAGAGAGCGAGGCGGAGCAACTCCTGGACAAAGCTCATCTGCGCTACGAGATCATAGACTCGGTCTACACGACAGAAGTGCCCAAGGGGGCTGTCTATGACTTAACACCCAAGGCTGGTAGCAAAGTCAAAGCGGGGCGTATCATCTTCATCACGCTCAATGCTTACTGCCCTCGCAACGGGATCATACCCTCGCTCATTGATGTCTCCGAGCGACAGGCACGGGCTCGACTCATCAGCCTAGGCTTCGAACACATCACCCCCAGCTACGTCGCAGGTTCCTTCGACGGTCTAGTTATGGGGGTACAGCTTCCCTCTGGTCAAACGTTAGCACCTGGTACTCGCGTACCACTCTCCACACCGCTCATACTACTAATCTCTGTCTCAACTAGAGATAGTATACCGCATGGTACGCTACAGCCTTACGACTCGATCACGGGATCGGGAGGATCTGCTATTCCAAGTGACTCGACATCACACTCCTTAGAGCCTGACGATGATGAGTCCTGGATGTAACCCCGACAAGGAGCCACTACCCCTTGACGAGCAGGAGCTAGAGGAGGATCTCATCGCTACAGACGAGGAGGATCAGTGGGTCGCTGGGTCGCACGGCGAGGAGCTTTACGAGCATTACCGCGTACGGGTAGATCCAGGGCAGACGCCCCTGCGCATTGACCGCTTCCTGGTGGATCGTATGCCGCACACTTCGCGCCATCGCATACAGCTAGCTGCCAAGGCGGGACTCATATGGGTGGACGGAGAGCCAGTCAAGAGCAACTACAAGGTGAAGCCCCTAGAGACCATCACCATGATGCTGGCTCACCCAAAGCAGGACTGGTCGATCACTCCAGAGGATATACCACTTGACATAGTCTATGAGGATGATCAGCTACTGGTAGTCAATAAGCCCGCAGGCATGGTCGTACACCCTGGTCATGGCAACTACAGTGGCACGCTCGTCCATGCACTTGCGTACTACCTACGTAACGACCCACTCTACGACCCCAACGATGCCTCTGTAGGACTGGTACACCGCATTGACAAGGACACCAGTGGACTTCTCCTTGTAGCAAAGCGCACTGAGGCGAAGATACGACTGGCGAGACAGTTCTTTCTCAAGACCACGGGACGGCGCTACCAAGCTCTTGTCTGGGGCAAGCTGGATCAACCACAAGGCACGATCAGGGCAATATAGCACGTGACCCTCGCGACCGTACCCGTATGACGGTCTACCCGCCGACGAGTGAGATAGGCAAGCCAGCCGTGACGCACTATACGGAGCTAGAGCGACTAGGCTTCGTGACGCTCATAGCGTGTGAACTGGAGACGGGACGTACGCATCAGATACGTGCTCACATGAAGTCTATCGACCACCCGCTCTTTGGCGATGAGCGCTATGGCGGAGACCAAATTCTCTGGGGACAGCGCACCAGCTCTTACCAGCAGTTTGTCAATAACTGCCTCAAGATATGCCCTCGTCAGGCATTGCACGCTGAGACTCTTGCCTTTGACCACCCCACGACGGGAGAGCGGATGCACTTCTCAGCACCACTACCCGACGATATGAGCCAGCTCATAGAGAAGTGGAGACGCTATGTGGCACCCCTCGAACTCTCTAACTAAGAATCATTGCAATATCCCATCATACCTTATGGACAAACCCAACATTGCGATCATCTGTGGCGGATACTCTGGCGAGGCTGAGGTCTCGCAGCGCAGCGCCCAGACGATCCTCAAGCAGATTGATCAGAGCCTCTTCACTCCTTACCTGGTCACCATCACAGCCGATGCGTGGAGTGTGACCGATGCCACAGGTCGTGAGGGGACGATAGATCGTGCACTAGTCGCACGCTTTGGCGCAGAGGAGGTCACCTTCGCAGTAGCTTACATTACCATCCACGGTACCCCTGGAGAGAATGGTCTCCTGCAGGGTTACCTTGATATGCTCGGCATCCCCTACACGACGGGGGGCGTGCTCTGCGAGGCTTTGACCTTCAATAAGGAGGCGTGCAACGCTTACCTAGCGCATCACGGCTTGCGCATCGCTCGCTCGCAGCGGCTCCACAATCAGACGAAGGAGCTCTCACCCGAAGAGCAGCAGCAGATCGAGTCAACGCTACGTCTACCGCTCTTTGTCAAGCCTAATACAGGAGGCTCCAGCATCGCTACGACGCGCATCGAGCAGTGGGATCAGCTCGCCACGGCGGTGGTGGACGCTTACACGGCTGCACCCGATGTGCTCGTTGAGGAGTGTATTGTGGGCACCGAGGTGACCTGTGGTTGCGTGATCCTTCCCGACGAAGCTTTCGCACTGCCCGTTACGGAGGTGGTGGCACACGATACTTTCTTCGACTATGACGCTAAGTACTACGGCAAGAGCGACGAGATAACGCCAGCACGCATATCGCCTGAGCTGACGCAGCGGGTACAGGAGACTTCGCTAACGATCGCCCACCTACTAGACTGCTACGGCTTCGTACGCATAGACTTTATCATTGAGGCGGACGGCATCCCCACATTGCTAGAGGTCAATACGACTCCTGGCATGACGGAGGCGAGCTTCATACCTCAGCAGGTACGCGCTGCTGGACTACAGCTGAGCGACCTCATCACACGTATCATCAAGAGCAAACTATCATGACCACACACACTGCCCCACAGCCCTACGAGTACGACTCGATACGTCCCTACCTCGACGAGGAGGTGCCTGCTGTCGTCGCACAGCTTGCCAACCAACCTGAGCTACGCCACGTCCTATCGGCGCTGCTCTCAGAGGAGGAGACAACGGCACTGATACAGCAACTGAAAGGTATCCATAGCGTTGACGACTTTAAGCAACGCATATCCTACCACCTCGTGGTACAGCTGGCGAAGCGTACCACTTTCTCCGTATCGCTCAGCGGTGCCAGTAGACTAGGCGGTGACCTGCCGACGACTTTCATTACAAACCATAGGGACATCATCCTTGACTCAGCCTTCCTCAATCTAGTCATGCGAGAGCGCAACTACTTGATGCCTCGCATTGCTATCGGTGACAACCTCTTCGGCAGACCGTGGATCGAGGCGGTGGTCAAGCTCAACGACTCTTTTGTCGTGCGTCGCTCGCTTCCGATCCGTCAGATGCTTCTGGCAGCTCAGGCGCTCTCCGCTTTTATCGATCAGAGCATACAACAGGACCACAAGTCGGTCTGGATCGCCCAGCGTGAGGGTCGCGCCAAGGATAATAGCGACAAAACACAGCCGAGCGTCCTCAAGATGATTGCTTCCTCGCAAAGCAACGACCCGCTGACTCAGCTGATGCGTGTCAACATCGCCCCCACAACTATTAGCTATGAGTACGATCCTTGCGACATCCTCAAGGCGTGCGAGCTACTCTGGCGCAAGCATCACCCTGAGGAGCAGTATGTCAAGGGCCCCGAGGAGGACTTGATCAATATGAAGACGGGCCTACTCGGCTACAAGGGGCGGGTACACTTTGCCATCGGTAAGCGACTCAACGAGTTGATCACGCCTGAGCTAGAGGCTGAGCTACGCGCCCTGCCGAAGCAACAGCTCTATCCACGACTGGCTGAGCTCATAGACACGGAGCTGCATAGCAACTACCGCTTCTACCCGATCAACTACATCGCCTACGACCTCCTCCACCCGCACAAAGCGCATCCGAAGGAGCTCTACAGTGAGGCTGACAAAGAAAAAGCGCTCCGCTACATCGAGGAGCAGATAGCTAAAGCACCGACGGATGCTTACAGCGCCGACGAACTGCGCACGCAACTCCTCCAGATGTACGCCCAGCCACTCTGCAACGCCTAAACAAGAAATCGGAGTAATCAAAGGTATCACACCTCTGATTACTCCGATCATGCCAAGACTTCTGACGCTCTAATCTACTCCTCCAGCAGGTCTGGACGGAGCGCTTGCGTACGGGCGACTGCCTGCTCGTGTTCCCACTGCGCTATGCGCGCTTCGTGCCCACTCAGCAGGATCTCCGGTACGCGCCATCCTTTGTACTCAGCGGGGCGGGTGTACATAGGCGGCGTGAGCAGACCGTCCTGAAAGGAGTCGCTCAGCGCACTATCCGCATCGCCTAGGACGCCTGGTATGAGCCGTATGGTCGCATCGGCAATGATCGCTGCTGCCAGTTCGCCACCCGTCAGGACATAGTCTCCGATGGAGATCTCACGGGTGATGAGATGCTCACGGATACGATGGTCGATCCCCTTGTAGTGTCCGCAGAGGATGATGATGTTCTCCATGAGACTCAGCTCATTGGCAACGGCTTGCGTGAGCACTGGCGCATCGGGTGCCGTGAAGATAACCTCGTCATAAGGGCGCTGGCTACGCAACTCGGTGATGATGCGGTCGATCGGCTCGATGGACATGAGCATCCCCGCAGCGCCACCGTAGGGGTAGTCGTCGATGCGTCCCCAGCGATTGGTCGCGTAGTCGCGTAACTGATGGATATGTACCTCGGCAAAGCCCTCTCGCTGTGCCCGCCCCACGATAGAGGTCGAGACAAAGGGCTCGATCATCTCAGGCAGTACGGTGATAATGTCTATGCGCATATGAGTGTGTGGTCAAAATAGTAGTCAAAGCGGGACGTGTAACGGTTGTAGGGACGCACGATCTGTGCGTCCGTTCCCGTTAAAACCATGTCGCTGGAACATTTGACGGAATGGTCTTCGTAACTTTTGATACAACGGACGCACAGATCGTGCGTCCCTACAGCGGGTTACACGTCAAAATCGCTACACGTCTAGTTTTAACGGGAACGGACGCACGAGCCGTGCATCCCTACAAAGGGTTACACGACCGTGCGTCACGATTACGTTGTTTCCTCGCTTATGCGAAGGTCAGCTCCTGGATCAGGCGGGGGCACTTAGCCCACTTGTCGATCATGAAGAGGACGTAGCGGATATCTACCGAGATCGTGCGCTGTAGGTCAGGCTCAAACTCGATGTCACCACTCATAGCCTCCCAGTTGCCATCGAAGGCAAGACCGATGAGATTACCGTTCTTGTCGAAGACAGGGCTACCTGAGTTACCACCCGTGATATCGTTGTCCGAGAGGAAGCAGGTGAACAGGTGATTGCCCACACCGTAGGGTGCGAAGTTAGCAGGATCGCTCAGTAGCTTGAGGATCTCAGGCTGTACGGCGAACTCGCTACTGTTGGGGTTCTGCTTTTGGAAGACACCACGCTCCGTCGTGAAGTAGTAGTACCACGCACCATCACCTGGCTCGTAGCCGAGGATACGACCGTAGCTCATACGCATCGTGAAGTTAGCGTCTGATGGACGAAGGGCCTTAGGCTGGAACTCGCTCATAGCTGCAAAGAGCTCACGCTTACCCTTCTCAATCTTGTTGTTGTACTCTAGATACGTATCCAGCAGAGAGGAGTAGTACATTAGGACGCTTTGGACAAGCTCCTGTACAGGGTCGTTAGCGAGGGTCTCCTTTATCTTGTTCTGATCCATAGCTAGTACAGACATCATCTTATCCTCATAAGGTATGATACTGTTGGCAAAAAGCTCCTCAGCATAAGCCTTGTAGTCACCGCCGAAGCGCTCGTCTATGACCTGATAGATGAAGGGTAGATTGTCCGCAGGGAGCTTCGTGCGTAGCAGAGCAAGCATAGCGGGGAGTACCTCACGGTCTAGGTTAGGCAGGTAGTCCTTGTAGAGCCCCTCCAGCTCCTTCTTGTCACCAGACTTAGCAGCACCCATAGCCTGATAGCCGAGCCATACGATCTCGCTACCGCTCAGCATCGTCTCGATTACATAGTTGAGCTGACGATTGTAAGGAGCGATCTCCTCGTAAGCACGCTTTAGGTCGGGTAGAATGTTGCCGTAAGGCTTGCCCGTACGAGCCACCCACTGAGTGAATGCCTCCTCCTCGACACGCTTACGGTCTACGACGTGAAGCTTCTCTAGACCACGGTTCATACCGATTGAGTTCTTCCAGTAGTTCGCGCTCTGAGCATACTTACTAGCGTACTTGATGCGGGTAGCTTGGTCAGCGTCCATAGCACGCTTCCAGATCTCCTGCTTGACACCACGAGCCTCGATGCGGGGAGCGTTCTCATTCTCGATACGATCGATCACACCGTAAGAAGTTAGGTAACGATCAGTAGAGCCTGGGAAGCCAATGGTCATCGCGTAGTCCTGCTCTTGGTAACCCTTTAGAGAAACCTTTGTGTAGTAGACAGGACGGTAAGGTTTATTGCTAGCTGAGTACTCAGCAGGCTTATTGTTGGCATCAGCATAGACACGGAAGACGCTAAAGTCGCCCGTGTGGCGAGGCCACATCCAGTTGTCCGTATCACCGCCAAACTTACCAACGCTGCTCGGTGGAGTCATCACGAGACGAACATCCTTAAACTCGTCGTAGATGACGACATAGTACTTATTGCCAGCGTAAAATGGAGTTACCTCCACAGCGTCAAAGGGAGACTTCGTGTACTCCTTGACAATCTCCTCAGAGACCTTTTCGATCTTCTCCTGGCGCTGAGCCTCGTCCGTGATGCCAGCGACAGCCTGCTCGATGCGAGCCGTCACATCGATCTGCGCACGGAGGTACTTGACAGAGAGCCCTGGGATCGGCAGCTCCTCACGGAAAGATTGAGAGGCGAAGCCGTCACGCAGATAGTCATGCTCTACCGTACTCTGGCTCTGGATCGCATCGTAGCCGCAGTGGTGGTTCGTAAAGAGTAGTCCCTGATTAGAGACTGTGATACCCGTACAGCCACCTCCGAAGATGACCACGCCACGTGCTATCGATGGCTTGTCTAGATTGTAGAGCTGGTCTAGGGATAGGTTAAAGCCCAGCTCACGCATGCGAGCTTCGTTTTGCTCGTTAAGCTCACTGAGTACCCACATGCCCTTGTCGGCACGTGCTGTAGCACTGCACACGAGGAGTGCACAGAGGGTCAGGAGCAAGGTCTGTAGTTTATTCATAAGACGCTTATCTATTTAAAGTTAGTATTCTATTCTACTTAGTTAGTTCGTTAGGATCAGTTGGAGCGCATCCGCTTTGGTCCGCTTCTGTAGCCACTCCTCCAGCTTGTTACGCTCCGCTGGGGATATACGGTGCGACGGAGTCGTCACGAGGATATGGAGGACTGAGTCTTGCCCCTGGATAAACTCCATCGAGGGCATCAGCCGCACCTGACTTATGTCCGTAAAGACGGCTCGCGCCTCATCGCTCACATCGTGCGTCAGCGACTTGTAGTAGTCGTAGCGCAGGAGCGTACGACGCAGTGAGTCGATCTCGGCACGCTGCTCAGAGGCCGTGCGCTCGGACCGCTCGTAGAGGTCACGCAGCAGGACACCGCCCAGCTGCTCGTAGTCCGTAGGAGCTTCGTTGTCAAAGCCTTGGTGCACCTGTAGCTCGAGGCTTGACAAGCCGTAGCTAGGGAGCAAGGTTGCGATACTGTCGATCGCCTGAGCAGAGAGTGGTTTGCCGATCAGCACCACATCTATGTAAGGTGCCTTTCCGCCCTCGCCACGTACCAGCGACTGGCGGATCACCTGATGATCTGACGAGACAAAGTGGTCTGCGACAAACTGCTTGGCACGCTGCTCCTGATAGGAGTCGCGCACCAGACGGACACTCAGGTAGATGCTTGGTATGAGCGTGCAGACCGCTATGATGGTGATCCAGCGATAGCTTCGCTTGCGTATATCCCCCGAGGCAACCGTTTTCATGGGGAAGCGCATGATGCGCACCATCACAAAGGTGGCAAAAGCGATAAAGACCGAGTTAATGATGTAAAGGTAGATGGCACCGAAGAAGAAAGCCCAGTTGCCCGTGGCTATGCCAAAACCTGCCGTACAGAGCGGAGGCATGAGCGCCGTAGCGATAGCCACGCCTGGGAGCACCTGTCCCTTGCTCTTGCTACTACCCGCGATCAGTCCCGCAGCACCACCGAAGAAAGCGATCAAGACATCGTAGATCGACGGCTCCGTACGTCCCAGTAGCTCACTACCAGGCTGGTCTAGTGGGGTCAAGAGGAAGTAGATCGTGGCGGTCGTGATGCTAAAGAGTGTCGTCAGCGCGAGGTTGCGCAGCGACTTGCGCACCAAGTCTAGGTCGGCAATGCCAAAGCCTAGTCCGAAGCCGATGATTGGACCCATCAGTGGGGAGATAAGCATCGCACCGATGATCACCGCCGTCGAATTGACATTAAGCCCGATAGAAGCGACGAGGATGGCGCAGATCAGGATCCATAGCTTGGTACCGCGAAACTCCACATCCCCCTTGAGCGACTCAATGGTCGCCACGTCGCCTGCCTTGTCCTCGCGAAAGTCAAGCAACTTGCGTAGCCAGCTCCAAGCACTCATCCACCAAATGTGGCGCTCGGGCTGCTGGCTGTTAGCTATTGGCTGCTGACTGCTGGCCGCTTGAGGCGTAGAGGAGACCTTCTTACTGGAGGCAGGTTGATCTGCAGTGACCGCCACCTTACTCTGGCTCGGCGCTGTAGCAGCCTTGCTAGAGGTAGGTTGATCTGTCGTGACCGCCACCTTACTCTGGCTAGGCGTTGTAGCTGCCTTGCTAGGTGCGGGTTGATTCGCCGTGACCGCCACCTTATTATTCGGTAAGTGTTGGTCGGGAGCTAGATCATGAGCCACCTTATTATATATAGGCGTCGTCGGGCAACTGGTCAGTTCGTCAGCCATCGGCTCGTGATGCTGATGGCGTGCAGACTTTTGCTGAGCGACCAGACGCTTCAGGACGTCAATCGTAGGAGAGGAGTTTTCGGAAGAAGGCATACGATGAATTCGACCAAGTACACATAAGCGACTGCTAAGGTACTCATTTTCTACCACACATGTTGTTGCCTAGAACTACAATCTCGACGGAGCCCATTGGAGTTGTATCAAGAGAAACGAAAGCTCCTCCAAACCACGAAGGCAACGGTGCGTTTAGCTAGCTAGGAGGCGTGACAGAGATAGACCTAACCAGAGAGCTAGCAGGCCGATCAGCACGCTACCAGCGATGTATAGGAGAGCTAATCCGTAAGCGCCCTCGCGAAACATGGAGTAGCTCTCTGCCGTAAAGGTCGAGAAGGTGGTGAACCCGCCACAGAAGCCTGTGATAAAGAGCAATCGCAGATGAGACGTGTCGCTACACAAGCCGATGAGTAGCCCGATGAGAAAGCACCCCACTAGGTTGACTGCGAGCGTCGCCAGCGGTATAGAGCCCGTATAGTGACGTGCTAGCAGGAGTGCTGTAAGGTAGCGCAAGGCACTTCCGATGGCACCACCGAGCGCAACGAGAAGAAGCTGTCTTAGCATAGTTCCTTATCTAAGTTGAGGCCGTCGCTTTTTCCTCTAAGTCTAGAGGAGAGCAACTAAAAAAGGTAGTACCCTCTCTAGATGGGAGAGTACTACCTAATTGATCTATGGATGAGACATCCGCTCGGGTTAGTCGCTCAGCTTGGCAGCGAGGAACTGGCGGTTGAGGCGTGCGATGTGGCTAATGGAGACGCTCTTGGGGCACTCCATCTCGCAGGCACGTGTGTTCGTACAGTTGCCGAAGCCTAGCTCGTCCATCTTAGCGATCATTGCCTTAGCACGCTTGTGAGCCTCAGCACGACCCTGTGGAAGCAGCGCTAGCTGGCTCACCTTAGCCGAGACGAAGAGCATGGCAGATCCGTTCTTGCAGGCAGCAGCGCAAGCGCCACAGCCGATGCAAGAGGCAGCGTCCATTGCTTCGTCCGCCTTGTGCTTAGGGATGGGGATCGAGTTAGCATCAGGTACGCCTCCCGTATTGACCGAGACATATCCACCAGCCTGTATGATCTTGTCATAGGCCGAGCGGTCCACCATCAGGTCACGAATGATCGGAAAGCCCGCAGATCTCCAAGGCTCGACAGTGATCGTGTCACCATCCTTGAAGGTGCGCATGTGCAGCTGACAAGTGGTGATAGCACTGATAGGACCATGGGGGTGTCCATTGACATACATAGAGCACATACCGCAGATACCCTCACGACAGTCGTGGTCGTAGATAACGGGCTCCTTGTCCTCGGCGATGAGCTGCTCGTTGAGTATGTCGATCATCTCAAGAAAAGAAGCGCTCTGAGGCACATCCTTGAGTGCATAGGTCTCAAAGTGTCCCTTCTCGCGGGGACCTCTCTGACGCCATACCTTGACATTGATATTTATATTGTGATCCATTGCTATGATTATCTACAGGGTTGCTTAGTTCTTATAGTTACGCTGGAGACGCTCGGTGAATTCGTATACCAGTGGCTCCTTGTGCATGACGGGGTCTTGACCCTCGCCTTGATACTCCCAGCAGGAGACGTAAGCAAAGTTCTCATCGTCACGCTTTGCCTCACCCTCCTCGGTCTGATGCTCTACGCGGAAGTGTCCACCACAACTCTCCTCACGATCTAGGGCATCGTGAGCCATGAGCTCACCGATCTCCAGGAAGTCTGCTAGACGTAGCGCCTTCTCTAGCTCGATATTAAGGTCGTCGATATTACCTGGTAGGTGGAGGTCACTCCAGAAGACCTTGCGTAGTGCTTTGATCTTCTCGATACCTGTCTGTAGGCCCTCCTTAGAGCGTGCCATGCCGACATACTCCCACATGATATGTCCTAGCTCCTTGTGGATGCTGTCGACCGAGCGCTTGCCGTGCATAGAGGCGATACGCTGGATGCGCTCCTTGAGCGCCTTCTCAGCCTCGTCAAACTCCTTGTGGTCGACGCTAAAGTGCGGTACCTGAATCTGATCCGAGAGATAGTTCTGTATCGTGTAGGGCAGGATGAAGTACCCATCAGCAAGACCCTGCATGAGGGCAGAAGCACCGAGACGGTTAGCACCGTGGTCGGAGAAGTTTGCCTCACCGATCGCAAAGAGCCCTGGGATCGTAGTCTGAAGCTCATAGTCTACCCATAGACCACCCATCGTGTAGTGGATAGCGGGGTAGATCATCATTGGGGTCTCGTAGGGGTTGTCGGCAGTGATCTGCTCGTACATCTGGAAGAGGTTGCCGTACTTGTCCGCAACGACATCACGTCCCATACGCTCGATGGCGTACTTAAAGTCGAGGAAGACGGCAAGCCCCGTATTGTTTACGCCAAAGCCCGCATCGCAGCGCTCCTTAGCAGCACGGCTAGCGACGTCACGAGGCACTAGATTACCGAAGGCTGGGTAGCGACGCTCGAGGTAGAAGTCACGATCCTCCTCAGGGATATCGTTTGCCTTCTTGGTACCAGCCTGTAGCGCCTTAGCGTCCTCTAGCTTCTTGGGTACCCAGATACGACCATCGTTACGGAGCGACTCAGACATAAGCGTTAGCTTAGACTGGAAGTCGCCATGCTCTGGGATACAAGTTGGGTGGATCTGTGCCATACAGGGATTGCCAAAGTAGGCACCCTTCTTGTAGCACTGCCAAGCTGCGGATCCGTTGGAGGCGATAGCGTTTGTCGTGAGGTAGAAGGCGTTGCCGTAACCGCCCGTAGCGATCACTACGGCATGAGCTGCAAAGCGCTCGATGGCACCCGTGATCAGGTTGCGCGCTATGATACCTCTCGCACGACCGTCTATGATGACTAGGTCGAGCATCTCGTGGCGCGTGTAGAGCTTGACGCTACCCTTGTGTACCTGACGGCTCAGCGCTGAGTAAGCACCGAGGAGTAGCTGCTGTCCCGTCTGGCCACGAGCGTAGAATGTACGGGATACCTGCGCACCACCGAAGGAGCGGTTGTCCAGTAGCCCCCCGTACTCACGTGCGAAGGGGACGCCCTGAGCGACACACTGGTCGATGATTTCGTTAGATACCTCTGCGAGACGGTATACGTTTGCCTCACGAGCGCGGTAGTCACCACCCTTGATGGTGTCGTAGTAGAGACGGTAGACGGAGTCGCCGTCGTTCTGATAGTTCTTTGCAGCGTTGATACCACCCTGAGCTGCGATAGAGTGTGCACGTCGTGGAGAGTCCTGGATGCAGAAGTTTAGTACGTTGAAGCCTAGCTCTCCTAGAGAAGCTGCTGCAGAGGCACCCGCTAGACCAGTACCGACGACGATGACATCGAGGAGACGCTTGTTGGCAGGGTTGACCAGCTTCTGATGATTCTTATAGTTAGTCCACTTCTCAGCTAAAGCACCAGCTGGGATTTTGGCATTTATTTCGCTCATATCTCTGATGATTAAGGTAGTTCGTAGATTTAGATGATAGGAAGAGTAGCTACATTAGCCTCAGCAAAGGGGACCGCCTCAGTAAGGCTCTGCGGACCTGAGTAGATGAAGCCAAAGTAAACGACTACAACGGCAAAGATGAGCACTAGTAGTGTGGCGACGATGTAGCTGATGACATGTAGGCGGTTGAACCACTTCTTATTGTTCCACCCGAGAGTCTGCAGTGCACTCCAGAATCCGTGCGTAAGGTGAAACCAAATAGCTACGAGCCATACGAGGTATAGGATAGAGACCCATACATTGCTAAAGGTCTGCACGACGAGCTGGTAACCCTCGGCACTCTCACCACCCGTCCACTCTTGTAGCTGCATCTTGCTCCAGAAGTGTGTCAGGTGGAAGACCAGTAGCCCCAATACGATGATACCCAGAGCAAACATATTCTTGCTCGCCCAGTCTATCTTAGCTCGTGTGAAGATGGCGTAGCGATCATTACCACGTGCCTTACGATTGAGCAGTGTCAGCCATAGGGCGTAGATGATATGTACGATGAAGCCCAGCGCTAGGACGGGAACCATGATCTGTACCAATATGTTGGTACCCATGACGTGACAGGCTTGATTGTACAGCTCCGTAGGGAACTCGCTATTCACATTGATCGCATCGTAGACGGCTAGTAGGTTGATACAGCCATGTAGCAATAGGAAGATAATCAGGAAGAGTCCTGAGAGACTCATGATGAACTTTCTCCCGATTGATGATTTAAAGATCCACATATTTGTTCGTTTGGTTACTTGAGTGATGTTATCAGTTACTGTAGGTCTGTCTAGACATGGCAAATAGCTGTATAGGGGAAGGGCTTCTCAGAGCGCTCTACCGACCTTTTGCGATGCGAGACATCTCCTTTGATCCACAAAGATACAAAATACCTACTATTAACTACTATAATGTCGTCTTAATTTCAGGAGAAGAAGAGATTAGAAGTTAGACTTTAG
>NZ_ACLR01000020.1 GCF_000174775.1 Porphyromonas uenonis 60-3 | reverse complement strand
AGTTCTGAAGGAATGAGCTATCTATCAGTACCACTTGGGTGAAACCAGAGTTTCATACGGAAGAAACCAGAGTTTCATACGGAGGAAACCAGAGTTTCATACGGAGGAAACTGTAAATTGGTCGCAATCAAGTAGTCGGGAAGTATGCTGTCCGATACAAGTATTTCGGCGGAAGAAGAGTCCTTTTGGGATCGCAAAAGGGTCCCTACATTTCAGGAGATTATTGATGCCGTTTGATGAGATGTGTAGTCCAATTTTCGGGTTCAATTAGCACTTGTATGTTTCGTCTCAATGATGTACCTTTGCAATACAACGAGAAACGCTACAATATGTTTACCCCCCCCCACAAATTAACTTCCGTTAACAGTCAGAGTTTCATAGGAGTATCCTCTTCATCTAGCTCCTATGATAGCAGTCTATATAGACAGCATAGGTGTAGCACATATTACAATCAGTGGCCAAGCGATTGTACAGCAATCCAGGGGCAGCCTCTCTTCAGGAGTGGGTTGTCCCTTGTCGTTTTTTAACCAGAAG
>NZ_ACLR01000021.1 GCF_000174775.1 Porphyromonas uenonis 60-3 | reverse complement strand
ACGTATTGACAGCCTCGGTCGCTATGGAAGATGAGTCCTTTGAGGTCAAAGCCATGCTTCTGGTAGAAGTCAACGGTCTGTTTTAGTGCGTTGTAGGGGCCCTCTGTGGAGAGCGTGGGCTGCAGGTCAAAGCCGGTGATGATGCGGCTATAAGCATCCATCGTCAGGGAGAGATATGCGAAGCCCCCTAAACACTTGACGTAGGTTATGTCTGAACGGTGAGCCGGCAATGGTCGGTGGCGATGTACTTAGGGGTGGTGTTCAGGTGGTCTTGGAAGCCGTGATTGACACCCTTTGGTGTCTGGGGGACGCTTGCGCTTGCGACTTCTCAGAGCATGTCGTTGGCTCCTAACACTTTGTAAGCCAGTCTCGACCTACTTGAAGGTTCCTTTGAAGTACTTGTTGGTACACTCCTGGAGGGTGTCTACGCCTGCCCTGGGGAGCCAACTGCGCACATACTGGCAATAGTGTAGGACGGAGGCTACTTTGACATCTTCGTCTTGCTCGGTGAAGGTGTGCTTGTAGTAGCCTTTGCGGCTGACTTCTAGCTGCTGACAAAGGTAGGTTATGGAGAGCTTTTGATCTCTCACTTTGGCCTGTTT
>NZ_ACLR01000022.1 GCF_000174775.1 Porphyromonas uenonis 60-3 | reverse complement strand
TCTTACTCCGTAAAGCTGCGGTAGAAGTCTACGTAAGCCTCAGCATGATCTACCGCTGGGCCAGGGTACTCTAGCACTTTGTGGTCAGGCTCCGAGCGAAGGTACTCGATGAGCTCAGGAGAGACCGACTCCTGCCCCAGGATCACACCATCTGAGTAGTGGATCGCCATACGACGTAGCGCGTCTGGCGTCACCTCCCCTTGTAGCGGGTCGAGCAAGTCTCCCGTAATCTTGTCAAACTCAAGCTTCTTGATCAAGTCTTCGCCAATCTCGCCCTCCTCCTCGTTGCCATCGACCGAAAAGAGCACCTTAGCACGCTCGAAGTAAGGGTCATTCTTGTAAGCCGTCTTCAGGTAGACGGGTGCCAGTGCGGAGAACCACCCCAGACAATGAATCACATCGGGGATCCAGTGCAAGCTTTTGATCGCCTCCAGGACGCCTCGGATGAAGAAGATGCTGCGATCCGCATTGTCACTAGCGCTCCCTCAGAGGGCGGGCCGAAGAGGCTCTTGCGTCCGAAGAGATCCGCATTATCAATGAAGTAGACCTGTATGCGTGTAGATGGGATCGAGGCGACCTTGATGACGAGCGGGTGGTCGTAGTCATCGACGATGACGTTGATACCCGACAGACGGATCACCTCGTGAAGCTGGTTGCGCCGCTCATTGACCAAGCCGTAGCGTGGCATGAAGATACGTACGTCATTTCCCGCATTCTGTATATGCTCTGGGAGGTAACGAGCGACATGTGCGAGATCACTCTCTGGGAGGTAGGGATATATCTCCTGAGAGATGTAGAGTACTTTCTTGTCTTTGGCAGCCATAGTGTGATTTACTTTCGTTCCCTACAAAGATAGTGAAAAACAGCGACATCGCCCAGTCTCCTAT
>NZ_ACLR01000023.1 GCF_000174775.1 Porphyromonas uenonis 60-3 | reverse complement strand
TCGCAGAGTCGAATAAATATGTCTCCCTCGTACCTGATGACCCTGATGGTTACTATCAGCGTGCTCAAATCAAGAGTAAACTCCAGGACCTCCAGGGAGCCATCGATGACTACTCCAAGGCTATCGAGCTAAGCGACACTTACTTATGGGCTTACCTCAAGCGAGCAGACCGCTACACAGCATTGGGACGCAAGGACGCTGCCACAGCCGACTATCGCAAGGTAATCGAGATCCTACAGGAGCACGATGCGACAGACATCGCCATGGCGTATGCTTACCAGTCTCTAGGCGAGCAGGAGCAAGCCATCGCAGCCATCGCTAAGTGTATCGAGGAGGCCCCCGACGATGCCGAGCTCTACTACAGCATCTCAGGAGTCTATGGGCGAATGGGTAAGACGGAGCAAGCACTAGACAACCTACGCATCGCCCTTGAAAAGGGATACAACAGCTTTTCACTCCTCGAGCAGGACGACGACCTCGCCGCCCTACGAGACAACCCTCAGTACAAAGCTCTCATGCAGCAATACAAAGAGAAGCTCGGCTACAAGATGCGAGACGAGTAACCCGAAATTGACAACATGAGACTGTTGCAACAGTCAACAGTCTCACAATCTTGATTGCAAGATTGTCCTGATTTTGCAGAAAGAATGAAGCGCAAGGCGCTGAGGGTGAGGTCTGAAGGGAGCATACCTCCGTATGTGACCGAAGCCGAATCCCGAAAGCAACACAGCGATTCGCCTTTATGCAACAGTCACAACAGATATAGGTTCTCTGGCGGAGAGCTAGCAGAGGGCGGCACAGATGCGGTCGCACCAGATCAGTCCATCGTGCGTCAGGCGCAGATGATCGTCGTCAGTGAGGATGAGCAGTCCCTGATCGAGCCACGGTGTGGCGCGGTCCATAATTGGTTCCACTTGCAACTCCGCCCGACGAAGGTCTATGCCACGACTGGTGCGTAGCCCCAGCATGACACACTCTTCGTATAGCTCGGTCGGTGAGAGCCACTCCTCATCGGCTATGGGGAGCTGGTCCTCTTGCAGACGCTCTATATATAGGTGTATGTCGGAGACATCCCACCAGCGATGCCCCGACATGTAGCTATGAGCGCTAGGTCCTAGCCCCAGATAAGGAGTGCCAGCCCAGTAGGCGCTGTTGTGCTGGGAGGCAAAGCCTGGGAGTGCCCAGTTGGACAATTCGTAATGCGTAAAGCCTGCCTTCTGACAGGCTGCGACCAGTGCATAGTACTGCGTCACATAGGTCTCTTCGCTCGAGGGGATCACCTCTCTGCGCTCCCGCATACGATCTAAACGTGTGCCACGCTCGTAGGTCAAGCCATAAGCGGAGAAATGCGTCACTGGCAGTGCCAACGCATGCGCCAAGCTTTCGGTCCAGTCCCGCTCATATCCCTCGGGCAGTGCGAAGATCAGATCGATGCTCACATTGTGAATGCCCGCCTGTCGTATATAGTTGACAGCCCGCTCGGCTTGTGCCGCAGAGTGTCGACGATGTAAAAAGCGCAGCGTCTCATCGCTCCAGCTTTGCACCCCTAGGCTGATGCGGTTGAAGCCTAGCAGCGCCACTCCATTGGCCCATTCAGGGGACACATCCTCGGGATTCGCCTCGATGGTTATCTCGATCGTTTTATCCAGTCGCCAGAGCGAGCGAATCTGCTGCATCAGTCGCTCTAGGAGCGGAAGAGGGAGACTACTAGGTGTCCCCCCGCCAAGGTAAATGGTGCGGGGAGGCGTAGCCCACGTAGCTCGGTCGTGGTATATCTCTAGCTCACGGCAGAGCGCCTCCACAAAGGAGCTCTGTAGCGACAAGTCGCTCTGCGAGTAGAAGTCACAATAGACGCACCGTGTAGGGCAAAACGGGATATGCAGGTAGAGCCCCCACATAGTTTACTTTAGCTCATCGGAGTTGTAGTAAAGCGCTCCCGCTGAGAGCTGACCCGTATGTCCGCTAAAGGTGGCGGGCTCTACAAAGAACTCGACCAAGACATCTTTCGGCAGGAAGTCACGAGAGATGACCGCCGAGCGTCCTGCGAGGTTTTGCCCCAGCAGTACGAGTGGACAGTCTAGATGCGGGCCATAGAGACGATAGTAGAGATTGAAAGTATGACCCGTCGGCTCCTTGAGGTCATAGCCCCAAGTGATGGTCAGTTGATCTCGGTCATCCACAATTTCCTCAACGCTTGCCTTGCCAAAGGGGATGCGAGGCGCTGCGCCAAAGGCGGGGCGCAACGTAGGCATAAGAAGCTGATCTTGTCGCTCGGCAGGTAGTTGGTTGTACATCTGCAGGAGCTGTTCAGCACGGTAGTAGCTCACCCCTGAGAGGTCATACTGCGCCAACGTGTCAAGCTGATTGTAAATGTCTTGGAGCTTCCAGCGCGAGTTGTCATAAAGGCGGTAGACGCCAAGCCCCGCCACGATCGGTCCGTGAGGTGCGATGCGCTTAGCCCAGTCCGCTATGTAGTAGTTGAAGTGCCCATCCTTGTAGTAGATCATCGGCACGATGAAGTCCACGATACCACGCTGAAACCATACAAGAGGATCTTGCGACACATCGTCCTTGCAAAAGTAACCTCCAGGAGCCGGCTTAGGCAGTTGCTGATACTTGCCAATGCAAGCCGTAGATAGCGCCACCTCTGGTGCTACCTCTTGTAGCGTACGGTGGAGCGTGTCAATCATCGCCGTCACATTTGCCTCGCGCCATGCCATACGAGGCAGTCGATCGGGATTCATGCGCTGATAGCTCTTGAGGTCGTTAAACTTACTGGGGCCATCAGGATAGCGGATATAGTCTAGGTGCACGCCATCCACATCATAGCGGGTCACTAGGTCACGCACCAGCTGAGCCATATGCGTACGCACAGCTGGCTGTGCGGGATCCATAAACCATGCGTTGCCCTGTCGGAGACACATCTCGGGATGCGCTGCGTAGAAGCCCTTACCCTGCTTAGCCAGCGCCCGCACATGATCATTCGTTCCTAGCGGATAGGAGACCATCCAGGCATGCACGCTCATACCTCGGTGGTGACACGCATCAATGGCATACTGGAGCGGGTCATAGCCCTCGGGTAGCACTCCCGTCTTGCTGATCGTCGTAGAGAGAGGCTCGAGGGTACTCGGATAGAGGAGATCGCCACGCATGCGTACCTGTAGGAAGACCGTATTGATCCCCGCACGCACGCAGTCATCAAGCATCTTGTCGAGCGACTCCTGCTGTCGCACCATACCAGCATGCGTATCAGCCGTCATCTTGGGCCAGTCCAGTCCCCAGATCGTCGTAAGCCACACAGCGCGCATCTCCGCCTTGGGATGCTGTGGCGCAGGATAGGCTATTTCACTGATAGTACAGTCGGGTAGCTCGATATGCGGTCGCCGTGTCGTAGAGTGGCGTGTACCGCACTGGCTTAGGAGGAAAAGCGTCAGCAACAGCAGTACAGACTGACGTAGTGTAGATAAAAGGGAGGATCTAAGTCTCTGGGGCATCGCTCTTGTGAATTGATAGACACCGCAAAGATACGAAATCACAGCGTGAAGCGTGCAGTCTCGGCTAGCCCGATGAGACGCATTCCCCCGTAGTGACACACGTCTCTCGAGGAAATCGGGAATCTCCAGGGAGGAAACGAAAATTCCCCACGGAACCGGGAAATAAAAGTTCGGAAGAATGAAATGAAACTTCGGAAGAAAGATTTCGAAGTTCCGAAGATTTTTTTCGTATCTCCGTGGAGGTTTCAGGATTTCCACCGAGACTTTTCCGATTTCCTCGGGGGTGTGGATTGAGTGGTGGCGATCAGCTGTCAGCTGCTGGCGGTTGGCTAACGCCATCAGAGCTATCGGAGCTATCGAATCTCTAACCTCTAGTCTCTAACTTCTAGCCCCCCCCCCGATCCTCCCATGAAAAAGGGCCTCGTAAGAGGTCCGAAGCTTCGTAGCCGTCGGTCGGAGAGGCATAGCCCCGAACGACCGATGGGTGCCAGAGAGCAGTAGATTGTCGCCCCCTCGTGGGTCGGACTTGACAAGTCTACAGCTCCAGTCCGACCTCTCACATGAAAAGTTCGTTCGCTCCATAAAGCTCGCTCAAGAAAATTAGGAGCGTGATAAGGCTCTATGACCTTACCACGCTCCTAGCTGTAGATTTATGGGGTGCGCACTTTAGTTTGTTTGGTCACGCAGCCCCTAATGAGACCGTATGGGCTATGAGGCCTGGGTCTCGTGAAGGGACTTACTTGGTGATGTACTGTGTGAATGTACCTGTAGCTGTCTGCATTACGACAACGTACTGACCAGCAGGTAGCGTAGAGAGATCTACGATGCGTCCTGGCTGATCGATCTGCATCACGTTAGTACCATCTACGGTCAGGATGCGGAGCGTCAGCACCTCAGCACTGTTGTCCACGTATAGCTGAGCCGTAGCGTCGAGCTGCGTAGGATAAGCGACTGGCTCGAGACTGCGCTCGACCTCGCTGACACCTACAGGAGCGTAAGCACCACCATTCTCATAGACGACCTCTACGGTGTAGGTGTCGGTCGTACTACCTGTGGGGTCTTGGTAATCATTGCCCGTGAGACCCTCAGCGATGACCTTATCATTCTTGAGGAGCTTGTAGCTCTTGACCTTGGGGAATGGTACGGGTACCTTACCCTTGGCAAAGCAGTCGAACTTCTCAAGCTTCTCAACACGATCAGAAGGTGCGAAGACGAAGCGCATAGCGTGATACTCCTCAGGAGGTGTAGAGCCCTTGAACTTGGTCTCAGGTACAGGGACCATCATCTGACCAGAGAGCAAGAAGCCATCTAGGTAAGGACGTACAGCATCGTTGGTGTTCTTGACACAGACGACACCAGCAGCGTTGTCCTCGTTGGGGATACCATAGCCGATGAAGAGATCGCTCATAGGATCGATCTTGAAGGGCTTGTCTAGAAGCACCGTAACCCACTCGCCGGGCTTCCAGTCTTCTGGCACGTTGAATGACTGCTCATAAGAGACACCAGCCATACCACCGAGCATATCATTGCGAGCAATACCATTGCGCAAGATGATCGTGTAGCGCTGAGCTTTCTCAGGCTCGGGGAGGTTGATGAGCGTATCGGGTATGAGACGCACGGCATAGAGTGTTGGGCTAGCCTCTCCGACGAAGCGATCACTAGCGATACGTACCGTCAGATTGTAGCGGTTCGGCGTAGAGTAGCGTCCCCTCAGCTCAGCCTTAGGATGCTTGTAGGGGATGAACTCCATCTTGTCAGGATCGGGATAACCAAAGAGAGAGACCTCCTGAAGGTTAGCAGGCTCACTCCAAGCGACCAAGACACCATTGCTACTAGCCTTAGGAGTAGCAGTCATAGTGTGTACAGCATTACCCCAGTAAGCGCCCTGCTCAAGGAGATCGGACTCACCATAGGTGTAGGCCTTGCCCTCATTACGTCCATCATCTGGTAGGGTCTCACCACCATAGTCATAGCGGACCTGTACACCGTAGACGACTGAGCCCTCACGAGACTTGTCTCCGAGAGCGACCTCACGAGACTCTGTAAACTTATTGTCGGTAACCTCCTTGACAAAGGTTCCATTGCGATAGATGCGATAAGAGACTTTCCACTTAGCGGGGATCGTGTTCTTGTCAATAGCAGCCCAGGATAGCTGAGCCTCCGTATTGGTCACCTCTACCTTGAGGTTAGACACAGACTGTAGAGGCTTGAGACCATTACGCCACGTACCCTCTAGCTGCTTAGCCTGACCACCATCCTTAGGATCTAGGTAGATGTCCATACGGTCGGTCGAGTCTCCCTTGGCAAAGTGATCCCAGTGGAACTTAAGACGTCCGTAGAAGTCATCGCCCTCTGTACGACCACCCGTGAGCGTACCGACAACTAGGTGGTCAGCGCTAAAGAGTGAAGAACCAGAGGATCCACCCTCGGTAGCTCCATGATTGTATTTGAACTCGAAGTGAGCATTCTTCGCTCCAGCCTCGCCATCGCCAGTGTCCCACTGACCTATTCTGACAGGGCCATCTGCGATAGAGATCTTCTTAGCATCTCCCATCGGGTGGTGTATACCTACAACTGGAGTCTTGGGTACCATAGACCAACGATCCCAACCATTGTAGTAGACACGATAGTTCTCGGGTACCTGTGTGTGTGCCTCAAGAAGCAGACCATCACTCATACCCAAGAAGGGAAGGAACGTGCGGACATCACAACCGACGATAGACTTACCACGATTGAGTGCTAGAGAGCCGTTACTACAAGTAGGCTTTTCATAGTGGAATACAAAGGTCCACTTGTCTAGATACTTCTGCGCTACCTCCTGTCGTGTGGTCAGAGAGATACAGTGTGCAGCGGATAGGATAAGGGGACGGAAGTCCTGGTTGGTATTGTTCATCAAGTTGCCTGAGCAGAGACCGACGCCCTCCTCATCATACATAATGAGCTGGCAGACACCCGTCTTCTCCGTTTGCCACTCAGCACCCTCAGGACAGTTGATACCGATCTGAGGAATAGGATCTCCACTCTCATCCTCACCAGGGAAGAAGATGCGGAGCTTGTTGGTGTTATTGTCCACCTTGGCATTGTATATGTAGCCGATGCCAGAGACGAGCAGCGTAGGCATAGCACCTGTGCGTCCTGGCTCATACTCCATAATGACCTCATCACCATTCAGAGGCTCATTGGCAAAGCCTCCATGCTTGGGATGAGTCTCATGGGTATATGCACCTAAGAGTGTGGAGCGATCAGGAGTGTAGATATAGAGACGACCACCATCGTTGGGGATGAAGAAGTCATCATAGAGGAGCGTCATGGCCTTGGCTCCTGGAGAGGAGACACGTAGACGATAGATCTCCTTGCCATACTCCAACTCGATAGCCTGAGCCTGACGTGCGAAGTCAATAGAGGTCTTTACGACACGACCGATCGTGAGAGGCTTGAACTGTACCTGCCCCTTGTTCCACGCCCGTGCCGTACGGAAGTCCTGGACGTTGAACTCTGGGAGGACACGAACCACTGGCGTACTCCCCGCCGAGCGCAACTCAGCTGTCGAAGCGGTAAAGCCAGCTGGAACTCCTCCAAAGGACTGCTGTGCAACCAAGCCTCCCACCCAAGAGAGAGCTACGACAGCCACAGCAAGTAGCTTGGATGTAAAAGTATGATTCATAAAGCGATGTAAACTATGCTTTGTGTGATTGGATAAACTATAGAGTCTAGTCACGACCCAAACATAAGATACAGTGTGGAGCGACATAACTGCTGTGCACCCACACTGTATCTTATAGATTATAGGGTCGCTGCTGTCATCAACGACGTATGATCAGCTTACGAGGATCATTGCCGATCAGGACAATGTATGCACCCTCGGGAAGGTCAGCGACGGTAAGCTCTGCATAGCCCTCACGGTTGGTAGCGTAGCTAGCAACTAGTGAGCCAGAGAGTGTGTAGACATTGACAGTTGTAGCGGGCTGTGCACCAGCGACGGTGACAAAGTCTGTAGCGGGGTTAGGATAGAGCTGAGCCTCCTCAGAGCTTGGTACGGAAGGCATGATGACACCGAGCCACTTCTCGCCATCCCATACAGCAGTATCAGTTGGCACCGCACCACCATTAGTATTCTGGTACTCAGCGAAGATCTCAGTATCCTCTTCTAGGGTAAAGCTCTTAGAGCCCATAATGTTGATAGGCTTACCACCACTCTTGAGCTTTCTCATCGTAAGAGCACCAAGCTGCCAGTCGGCAAACTCGTCTTCAGCACCTGCGACGACCTCGATCTCCATACCACGAGGTAGACCTCTCGTATCGAGACCGTCACCATTGAGCTTGAGGACACCCTTACCGAGCTTCTTCAGGATTACCTTGCAGATGTCGTTGGTAAAGGTAGCTACCACCTCAGCATCAACATCGGGAGCGTAGAAGTAGCGCTCGTTAAAAATATTGACAGAGTCACCCTTAAAGACTAGAACAAGAGACTTAAGAGCATATCCATCCTTATGATCAGAAGTAATCGTAACCTTAGTATCTGTGTAGACATTGTCTAGGCTTGTCTGGCCATTGATCTTGATAGAGCCACCCTCGCCGACAGTCTTGGTCGTAATCTTGCAGAATGCGGCTCCATTATAGGCAACCCAGCGCTCCTCAATCTTGCCAGTCTTCTCGTCCTTGGTAGGGCGCTTGTCATATATACCCCAGCCCAAGTCATGAGCAGCCTTGACGTCTGCCTTGAGACAACGATTTTGCTCATTGCCACTACGAGTCCGAAGAGCATAAAGACTACCAGCAAAAGTACCTAAACTACTAGCCTTCTTCTTGGGAAGAGACTTGATGAGATTCGTCATAGCATCACCCTGGATGCTGTTGCTCTGGATATAGATCTCAGAAAGGTCGGCTAGACCAGGGAATGTGAGTGCGGAGAGCTTATTTTCTGAGAGATCCACATAAGAGAGCTTCTCACAACCATCTAGCTTAACCTCAGTAATCTGATTCTTACTAGCACTGAGTGTCTCAAGCTTAGCAAACCCAGTTAGATTTAGCGTTGTCAGCTGGTTACCATCCACATAAACAGTTCTCAGACTAGCCTTACCGCCAGTTAGATCTGTAGATGTAAGCAGATTGTCACTAAGGACGACCGTGTTGAGCTCAGGACAATCCTTTATGGAGAAGTTCGTAAGCTTGTTCTTTCTTAGATTGATGTTTTTGAGGTTATCCAAACCATCGAGGTGCATCTCTGGGAGTGCGTTGTGATTTAGACTGAGGTAGGCAATCTTAGGACATTCCTTAAAATCAATTGCCGTCAGTTGGTTCTCACTCAGGTCTAGGTCCGTTAGCTCACTATTACCTTTGAAGGTAATCTTAGAGAGTTTGCCTGCGTGCAGATCAACATTTGACAACTCAGTCAGATCAGAGAGATCGATCTCACCAATCTTTGTATTCTTAGCACTTAGAGTCTCTAGATCGGTACATCCCTTTAGATTGATAGATGTAAGTGGGTTCGTAGAGACACTGATTCGCTCGATACCAGTGGTCTTAGAGAGGTCTAGTGATGTGAGGTTATTGCTAGATAAGTCTAGATCCTTACATGAGACCCCATCTAGATTGATCTCTGTTAGAGCATTGATCGGTAGGGAGACAGTCTCTAGCTTAGGAGCAGCAGCTAGGTTGATGCTCTTAAGCTTGTTGGCATCAGCTCTAATCTCCTTTAGACTAGTACAACCATCAAGCTTGATCGTATTGATGTTTGATGAGGTACAGTTTAGATACTCTAGAGCTGACAGTCCAGACAGGTCAAGGTAGTCAAGGAGGTTGGTGCCGCAGATCAGAGTCTTGAGGTTGACACAATTCTCAAACTTAAGGTTCTTAACCTGAGACATCGTAATCTCGAAGGAGCGGATATCTCCTTTGACGGTGATAGGCTTACTCGTAATCTCATAAGCTATCTTGCCCTCTACGGGAACAGCCTTAGCACCGGCTATTTCAACGGACTTGCTAGATCCATCAGGACCCTCAACGATGAGGTTCATTCTCTCACCGACTTTGAGCGCCGTGGTAATGGTGATTGTACCAGTAGCAGATTTGGGCGCCTGAGCCAACGCTCGAGGTGCCATCAGTCCCAACACGCCTAGTAACGTGAGGAGAAGGAATAGTTTTGATTTCATAATCCTTATATAGTTAGTTAGTATTGTCTAGGGGAGTTAGCTCTGTAGAGGCACCCGTTCCATGGACATCTGAACCAGGGAGTCCGAGCGTCTCTACAGTGCTATGCGCTTAGTCAACAAGCACCTTAGTAGCTTGCGTACCGTAGGTAACCATATAGAGACCAGCAGGCAGTGCGAGCTGCGCCTCCTGAGCAGAGGTCGTATAGACGACCTGACCATCAAGTGTGTAGATAGCTATAGGAGCTACCTCAGGGGCTGTAATAGAGAGGACTCCGCCAGCTACGTTGATTTGTAGGGGCAGTTCATTCTGAACGAGTTCATTACCCACTGGGTAAACCCTGCGGAACTTCTTCCAGTTTCTATCTTTCTTATAAGCCTCTCTAGCCTCAGCAGGCACTTCAAGAGTGACCTTCTTGTAGAAGTCTTTACCCATATCGTAGGTCGTACCCTCACTGTCCTTGCCTACTGCTGGAGGCGTGACGGCGAGTATCTGTAGCGTGCCACCCTTTTTCTCCATAGTGTCATTGCCAGCAAAGGCTTGATCCTCGATCATCTTGACGTTCTTGCCAAGAGTAATCTTCGTAAGTTCCTTACAGTCGCTGATGCAGTAAAGTGGGATTGTCTGGACCTTCTCAGGGATCTCAATCTCTTTGAGCGAGACCATCTCTGAGAAAGCTGTCTGCCCTATAGTCTCTACAGAAGCTGGGAGCTTAAGCGACTCAGTCCAGCGACAAGCGAGGAATGCATAAGGCTCAATCTCCTTGATACCCTCTGGCACGGTGACATTTTTAGTTCCCTTGTAGAGGCATGTGTGGAGAGAGTTCTTGACCTTATTGATAAGGAGCTTACCCTCATTGACGCCGTCAGACTTAGCCTCAAAGGTCTTATTGCCCTCTGCGACCGTGATCTTCTCACACGTCTTGAGCAGTCCGAGAGCTCTAGGAGCAATCTCCCGTACGGAAGCAGGGATCGTCAGTTGCTCTAGCCAAGAGCAGTTGTAGAGACCCTCTTCTCCTATCCGCTCCAAGCCCTCGTTGAGGACGAGCTCCTTGACATAGATACAGCTTAGGAAGGCGTAGTCCTCTATCTCCTTCACAGTGTTAGGCAGTACGACCTTAACTCTACGCTCAGAGGGGCAGAGATAGAGCTTTGACATATCCTTGCTGTATAGAATTGTGTCTTGAACGGTTAGGAAGGTGTTGTCGGGTGAGACAGTAATGTCCTTAAGGTTCTGACAATTTATAAAGGGTGTCTCACCCATCGCCTTAAGGCCCTTACCAATCACAACCTTGGTAGCTTCCTTACAATCTATAAACACATTATCGCCAACCTTCTCTATCTGATCAGGTATGACACACTCCTTGAGACTTGCTAGGCGGAATACTCGATCCTTAAGCTCTTTGCAGGTAGCTGGATACTGAACCGTGTAGACATCGGTTAGAGCGAATGCAGCTTGTCCCACAGCTACGACTGTACAGGGGATCACCTCATCCGTGCCCTTCTTGACATGGAGTGTCTCAGGGATGACGACATCCTTGTAGTAAATACCCTCCTTAGCCTTGTCCTGAGCAGTCTGTGCGGGTGCGATCTCAACGGTCTTGTCCTTTTCGCTGACAAAACGGATGAAGAATCCCTCATTGGTGGGGTAGATCGTACGTTCATCCGTTGCCTTGACATCCTGCGACATCAGCTGTCGACCCACTCCGAGCTCGTGGCGAGAGCTGTAGGCGGGTACCTTCACTCCCCCATCGCCATGATTGGAGAGCGCAGCTGTTTGAGCCGTTGCTTGGAGCGAGAGTCCGCTCATAGTGGCAACTAGCCCAGCGATAAATAGTAGTTTTTTGATCATATAATATTCTTGGTTAGTACTTTCAAAACTCTATCTGCGTGATTTCCAAATCCGTATAGTTTGCTCAAGACTGGCGATCAGTCACCAACTCTCAAAAGCGATGGCAAGTTACGAAAAAACAGCCACATAGCAAACACCAGCTACGACGAGTCTCCCGAAAAGCAAGCCTCTCTAAGTAAGACTCCTCATCTTGCGGACAGTACATCACGACCTGTTACATACATATTATTAAAAGAGGAGGCTCTGTAGCCAACTGAGTTGCAGAGCCTCCTCTCTCGTATCGGACTGTAAGGTTAGTACAGTTTATAAGGTTAGTGACGGATGATGAGACGACGTGTCTCACCGCCTACCTGTAGTAGATAGGTACCCTCCTGTAGCTGTGTGAGCTCGATGCGTAGCGTATCGCTAGCTGCCTCTACCTGATAGATCAGCTGACCCTGTAGCGTGTAGATAGCAACGGTAGCTCCCGCAGGGATACCCTCGAGGAGGACATAGTCACGTGCTGGGTTAGGATAGAGACGTAGTTGCTGTGCTACGACGCTCTCGACACCCGTGTGGTTTACAAAGGTAGCTACGACCTCCGTATCCTTCGTGATCGTAAAGCTCTTGGTCTCCGTGATATCTTCATCATTAGCCATGAGCTTTGTAAGCTCGCACTGACCGTTGGGACGCACCTCGATATGTATCGTAGTACCCTCAGGTATAGCATCGGGGTTAAGAGCCTCCTTGAGGTTGATCGAGCCATACTTATTGTCATTGCTCTTGAGCGTCACCTTATAGGTGTTAAGCTTGCCAAAGACAGCCTTGACCTCGGTGGGAGAGGTTACTCTAAAGCTCTTTGTAGCGAGGATGTTCTGACCGTTAGCCTCGAGAGAGAGCAGTGCTTGACCCTCCTCAGGCTCAGCGACGACAGTCAGCAGCGTTCCCTCTATCACCGCATTGAGATCAGTAGCACCCTTGAAAGAGATCTTGCCAGGCCCCTCGACATTCTTAGTAACTGGGAAAGAGCCCTTCTTGCAGGTTACCATAATAGTAGGATTCTCTAGGATCGGCAGGCGCACCTTAGGACCTTCGTTAGGAATCTCAAAGAAGCTCATCGTTAACTTGAACTCAGTGCCACCCAAGACAGCAATCTTCTTGAGTAGATCAGGTAGCTCAGGCGTGAACTCCTGCTCGTATCCGACATTAACCTCAAGAGGCATTAGATCTGTCCAGACCTTCTCTGGTCCATACTCTAGGATGTAGCGATACATCACCTTGTTCTTAGGAGCTACGGTACCTACATACTTGACGCGAACTGGAGAGAACTTACCTGTACCTCTCTCAGCCTCCATAGGCGCAGTCTTAGATGCTGGCTCGATGACGAACGCTGGTCTGATAACGGTCGAAGGATTAACGGTAGCATCGGGTAGGTTGAAGTACTGCATCTTACCCATATCCTCCGTCTGGTAGGCGACACGGAGAGAGACCTTACCCTTGGCGTAGGGACAGTGCTCTGCCTTGTAAGTAACCTCCTGTGTCTCACCATCAGGTATAGCTGGCAAGATCTCGGAGTAACTACGCCACTTACCGCCCTCAGGCTTGAGCTCGAGGTAGAGTGGTCTGAAGAACTCCCCACGGCCCGTGTTCTTGAGCTTGAGCGAGATGGTACTCTTCTCATAGCCGTTGAGCGTAGCCTTAGCACTACCCTCTACCATCTCAAGCTGAGCGAAGGGGTGTGTTAGATCCTCTCTAGCTGTCCAGCCATTAGGCGCAACCTTTTTGATAGTAAAGGTGTGACGTCCCTTACCGTTCTCATTATTACCCTCGCGTACATCCATAGCGCAAGGTCTCCATACCTTCTTACCATTAGGTAGGGTAACCTGATAGACTAGGAAGAAGTCCCACGTACCTGCAGTGATGTACTTCGTGATATCTAGCTCAAACTGGAACTCAGAGGAGAGGTCGTAGAGACCACCCAAAATCCTAGTCTTAGCAAATTCATCCATATAGACCGTATCGGTCGTGCCTAGCTTGACAGCACCAAAGGTCGTAAGACCATAGTAGGTGTACTCAGCTTCGCCATCATCATTCTTGACAGGAGCATCACTCATCCATACAGAGTAGTTGGCATCTGCCATCTGGATCTTTGAACCACCAGCGCGGAGGTGCATAGTGAACTTGCGTGTAGTCAGGAGAGGTATCTCGGTATCCTTAGAGGTTCCATTACGATCAGGCTTAATGCCTATGACGGCACCCTGCTCCATGCTAAAGCCACCGCCGAAGCCACCACCGATACCTAGTTGGTCGGGGGATAGGAAGTTAAGGTTGAAGTAGCCATCAGCAAGACCCTTCCAACCCCAGTTGATATGATAAAGGCCATCAACGTTGTAACCATCGCAGACGAAAGCGTGACCACCGCCTGTACCTGTACCACAGTATACGACAGGACGCCCTGCAGCGAGCTCAGCACGGATCATCTTATCCCACTCAGCTTGTGTGTAGTTGACACGTCTCTTGAAGGTCACCTGCTTGTCATAGCGGAAGTTGTTACGTAGCGCCATGACAATCTTCGGAGCGAAGCTACCACTAGCTTGCGCATTGTAAGCTGTCTCAATAGCGACACCAGCATGATAGCAGAGCGTACCGAGAGCCTCCTTTTGTGCCTCTGTAGCGGTCTTAACATCTGCAAAAGACTCAGGCATATTAGCCCAGTCATAGGTCGTCTGGCTAAAGTCTACCTTATGACGACGTCTGACTCCAGGCTCCTTGTACTCTACCTTGCCTACACCCTTGTCAGGCCACTTATAGTAGCGCATCACCTGAGCATAAGCGGTAGCGACACAGCCTACAGGCATGTGCTTACCCTCGCCATCTACGGGAGTCTTTGAGTTCCATGGCTCAGCCTGATCCCACTTGATACCACCTAGTAGCGGAGCCACCTCTGCAGGCGCTCCAGCCATTGGTAGCGTCGGAGCCAAGCGTGTCTGCCATCCAGGCTGTCCTGCTAGCTCATCGATACGCTGCTGGCAAGTCTGGAGGAATGCAGCTAGGTTGTCTGGTATCGCCTCTACGGAGAATGTACCCGTCGTGGCATAACCTATATAAGGAGCTAGGCGGTCATCACCAGCAACGATGACGAAGCCCCCTGCCTCACCTCTATTATATATATAGTAGTAGCGAGCAGGCTCAGCCGTCGACTGCAGGTTGTAGCCATTGGACGTGCGGGCTGGAGCCGACACGAGAGTCAGATTGGCAGAGCGCAGTTGCTGCGTCTGTGAGTTCTTTTGGAAGAATTGCTCTGCGAGCAGTCGTGCCTCTTGCTCTCGTAGTGGGCGTGCAAAGATCTGCACCACGCCACAGAGCAACAAGCATAGCGTCATGGTCAGTATTCGTGACCGTCCGAGTAGCGAGTGTTTCATAAGCAAGTAAATATGTTAGTCAATTGTATTGCGCAAAGATATAAAAAATCGAGGTGATAAAAGCGCAACCAAACACTTTCGTCCTAATAAGCACAATATCCTTACGCATAAACTCAACAAACAGACCAACACCCCGCCTATCAGACCGTAAATCACAAGAACTCATAGACTAATACACTCTAATCTCTCATCTCTCACGTCTAATCTCTAATTTCTCTCCTACCGAGGAAATCGGCAATCTCCAGAGAGGAAACGAAAATTCTCCACGGAGCCGGGAAATAAAAGTTCGGAAGAATGAAATGAAACTTCGGAAGAAAGATTTCGAAGTTCCGAAGAATTTTTTCGTATCTCCGTGGATAATCAGAAATCCCTCCCGAGGAAATGGATGATTTCCTCAAGGGTGTGATGTCGGAGTCATCGTAATGCGTCGTAGTGCGTCGAAGGAGCTAGAGGGGAGAAGAGAGAGATTAGAGGTTAGAGATTAGAGGTTAGGTGGGGATAATTATAAAAATGTTCGAGGGCTTAGGTGTCCGTACTTTTCCGAAGAAGATGTACCTTTGGGGAATCTAATCTTAGCAATATACTTGTGAGCTTATGCAACGATTCACACGGACTGCTCTACAGCGACTACTACTCCTCTCTACGATAGCCATCCTATGGGCCTCCTACCCGCTCTCAGCGCAGAGCATCACGGCTGCACGGATCAATGAGGTGATGATAGATAATGTAGACAACTACATAGATAGCTACGGCAAGCGTAGCCCTTGGATCGAGATATACAATTCCTCGGCGGGAACGATCGACCTGGCGGGATGCTTCCTGACGGATGATCCGCAGGATCTGAAGAAGTACATGATCCCTAAGGGAGACATACTGACGATCATCAAGCCTCGACAGAGTGTGGTCTTCTTTGCTGATGAGATGCCTCTGCGGGGTACTTTCCACTTGAACTTCACCTTAACGCCTGAGACTCCACACTACCTGGCTCTGGTCAGTAGCGATGGCTCCTCTATCATTGATGAGGTGGAGATACCCGCAGCAATCCCCGCTGATCACTCCTACGCTCGTATCGATGATGGTGTGCGTACAGTAGCTCCTGCGAAGGCGTGGCATATCACGCAGCACACGACGCCGGGCTCCAACAATGTGGTCAAGGACAAAAACGAGAAGATCAACCGCCTACAAGAGGCTGACCCCAATGGCTTCGTCATGACGGTCACTGCTATGCTGGTGGTCTTCTTGGGTCTGCTAATCCTCTTCCTAGCCTACAAGCTGATTGGGATCGTGGCAATGCGCCTTGAGAATCGCAAGCAGGCGCTCTACAAGGCACCTCACAGTGAGTCTACAACGACCGCGAGCACGACAGATGATCCGCTCGTGGCGGTCGCCATCTCACTGGCTCTGACGACGGAGCTAGAGCTGGGCGGTGGTGAGGCTCCTGGACAACTAACTATACGTCCTCGCACGCAGACTTATGAGCCGTGGAGTGACAAGAGTCAGATGATGCGCCCTACGGTGGAGTGCAAGCGTCTGAAAGCGTGATACGAACCTAAGCGATTAACGAGATAGCCTTATGAATTTCTGGAACTTCCTTGTTGACAATATAGAGATCTTCTCTACCTACACTGGCTTTGCCAATGTGACGACGGGTCACGTGATCATGATCCTGGTCGGTGCCCTATTTATCTTCCTAGGCATACGCTTTAGGTTCGAGCCTCTGCTCCTGATCCCGATAGGCTTTGGTATGCTGATCGGCAATATACCCTTTAAGGATGCGGGTCTACAGATCGGCATTTACGAGGAGGGGTCTGTCCTCAATATCCTGTACCAAGGAGTGAGACAGGGGTGGTACCCGCCACTGATCTTCCTCGGTATCGGAGCGATGACGGACTTCTCGGCACTGATCTCCAATCCTAAGCTGATGCTGATTGGTGCGGCTGCGCAGTTTGGTATCTTTGGCGCTTATATGATCGCCTTGCAGCTCGGCTTTGAGCCAAACGCTGCGGGTGCTATCGGTATCATCGGCGGTGCTGATGGGCCGACGGCTATCTTCCTCTCGTCCAAGCTGGCACCCGACCTACTCGGTGCGATCGCTGTCTCGGCTTACTCCTACATGGCGCTGGTACCGATCATACAGCCACCCTTCATGCGTCTGCTGACAACTAATAAGGAGCGACGCATTAGGATGAAGGCTCCCCGCAAGGTGTCTCGTGTAGAGCGTATCCTCTTCCCGATCTTTGGTCTGCTCCTGACGGGCTTTCTCGTGCCTTCGGGCTTGCCTCTACTGGGGATGCTCTTCTTCGGCAATATCCTCAAGGAGAGTGGTGTCTGCGATCGTCTAGCTCGCACGGCTCGTGAGCCACTCATTGATATAATCACCATCCTACTAGGTGTGACAGTGGGTGCCTCGACACAGGCGACGCACTTCCTCACGCTTGACTCGGTGAAGATATTTATGCTCGGTGCGCTCTCCTTTATTATAGCTACCTGCTCGGGGGTACTTTTTGTCAAGGTGATGAACCTCTTCCTCAAGGAGGGCAACAAGATCAATCCACTGATCGGCAATGCGGGCGTGTCGGCTGTCCCTGACTCGGCTCGCATATCGCAGATCGAGGGCGTCAAGTACGACCGGACGAACTACCTGCTGATGCATGCGATGGGTCCGAATGTGGCTGGCGTCATCGGCTCGGCCGTAGCTGCGGGTGTCCTCCTCGGCTTCCTCTCGTAAGGCTCTACGGGTAGTCCCGCTGTCGGGGCACGAAGTCTCTAGTAGGTTATTTTGTATCTTTGCGGGCAAAGGTGTGCCAAGAGGTCTACTAGGGGCGTTGTGGTACGCTTTTTGAGAGGTGAACTAGAAAGAGATCATAGATGAATAAGCATATTAAAAACCCTCTGGGTGCTCCTACTCCTAACCCTCAGGGTTCGGACCCACGACGTGGCAAGCGTCGCTTTAATCCGATGTGGATCTACCTGTCGGCTGTACTCATACTGCTCATGCTCTTTTTCTTGCCGTCCGAGCAACCGACGAATAGTAAGGAGGTGGGGTGGACTGAGTTCCAGCAGTTGCTCCGCAAGGAGGTCGCTACCAAGGTAGAGGTCAACCAAACGAAGGGAGTGGCTGTCGCTACGATCAATCCTAAGAAGGTGGGGCTGGTCTATAGCGAGCAGGAGCTGCAAAACTTGGAGCAACGGGGCTTCCCCTTTCGCATTACCCAGACACAATATAAGGTCAAGTGCGTGCCCCCGTCGGTAGATCGTTTTGACGAATTTGTCGAGAAGGAGGGTATCGCTGTAGAGGTCCAGTATAAGACGGAGAGTGCCAGCTTTTGGATAGTCCTCCTCAACTGGGCTCCGCTGATTCTGATCCTTGTCTTTTGGATATGGATGTTCCGCCGTATGAGCGCCGGCCCTGGGGGCAAAGGCGGTGGGCCTGGCGGGGTCTTCAACGTCGGCAAGTCCAAGGCTAAGCTCTATGACAAGAATGAGTCGCACGTCACCTTCGACGATGTGGCGGGACTCCACGAAGCTAAGCAGGAGCTACAGGAGATTGTCGAGTTCCTCAAGAATCCCGACAAGTATACCAAGCTAGGCGGTAAGATCCCCAAGGGAGCGCTCCTCGTGGGCCCTCCAGGGACTGGTAAGACGCTCTTTGCGAAGGCGGTCGCTGGCGAGGCGCACGTACCGTTTTTCTCCATCTCTGGTTCGGACTTCGTGGAGATGTTCGTCGGTGTAGGCGCTTCCCGTGTTCGTGACCTCTTCAAGCAGGCGAAGGAGAAGTCGCCCTGTATCATCTTCATCGACGAGATCGACGCTGTGGGGCGTGCGCGTAGCAAGAACGCGGGCTTCAGCAGTAATGACGAGCGGGAGAACACGCTCAACCAGCTCCTCACCGAGATGGACGGCTTCGACGGCAATAGCGGAGTGATCATCCTCGCAGCAACGAACCGTGTGGACATTCTCGACAAGGCGCTCCTACGTGCTGGGCGCTTTGACCGCCAGATCTACGTAGACCTACCCGACCTGAACGACCGCAAAGAGATCTTCCTCGTACATATGAAGGGGCTCAAGCTAGGCGCAGACGTAGATGTGGATCAACTATCGCGACAGACGCCAGGCTTCTCTGGAGCTGACATAGCAAACGTCTGCAACGAAGCTGCGCTCATAGCGGCCCGCCACGACAAGCAGGCAATCGAAAAGCAAGACTTCATGGACGCTGTGGATCGTATCATCGGCGGTCTGGAGAAGAAGAACAAGATTATCACCGAGGACGAGCGTCGTAGCATAGCCATTCACGAGGCAGGTCATGCAACCATCAGCTGGATGACGGAGTATGGCAATCCTTTGGTCAAGGTGACCATCGTACCTCGAGGCAAGGCGCTTGGCGCTGCGTGGTATATGCCCGAGGAGCGTCAGATCACCCACACGCAGGTGCTCCTAGACGAACTATGCTCGCTACTGGGCGGTCGTGCAGCTGAGGAGCTTTTCCTCAAGCGCATCTCAACGGGTGCCGCCAACGACCTAGAGCGTGTCACCAAGCTCGCCTACGCCATGATCACCTACTACGGTATGAGTGACAAGCTCCCCAACATCAACTACGCCGACTTGCAGAGCGATGGCTATACATTTCAAAAGCCGTACAGTGAGGAGACGGCGGTCATCATCGACCAGGAGGTTTCCAAGCTCATTGCCACACAGTATGCTCGTGCTAAGGAGCTCTTGACACAGTACGCTGAGCAGCATCACAAGCTGGCGGAGCTACTCCTAGAGCGTGAGGTGATCTACACGGAAGATGTGGAGGCGATCCTCGGCAAGCGCCAGTGGACCTCCCGCTCGGACGAGATCGATGCGCTCAACGAAGCAGCCCGTGCCCAGCGCCAAGCTAATGCTACCCCTCCGCCCTACATTAAAAAGGAGGGTGACCACCCTACGCCCGCTCCCTCAGATGAGCAAACAGATGAGGAGCCTACAGAAAGCGAATAGTCCTATCTAGACAGTCGGACAGAGATACTCACCCACGGAGCGTCTCTGCCCGACTTACTTATTAAGTTCTACTTATTATTAAGCTCTAGGCAACTCACGACAATTACTGAATACAACGCTACCATGTCCAACTTCACCACTCGCCTTATCTCGGGAACTATATATGTAGCACTGATCGTGCTAGTCCTAGTCCTCTCCATGGTCTGGGGATTATGGGTATTGCTCTCCTTCTTTGCCGTGGCAGGGCTCATTGAGTTCAATCAGCTCACCCGAGTCAATCGCCCTTACATCTTCCGGATCGTGCTAGACTGTGCAGCTGCCGTCTGGCTCCTCTACGCCACGGCGCAGAGCGGTATGGCGATCACACTTGGTCTAGGCATCTACATACCTTATCTGCTCTACCTCCTCTATGTCGTCTGTCGCTCCACATTCCTCCCGCACCAGGACATGCTCCGTAGCCTTGGCAATAGTCTCATAGGGCAGCTCTACATTGCCGTCCCCCTTGCGCTGGCCATCAGGCTAACCCTTACGATCAATTCCTTCTTCCCCATAACGCACTACAACGGGTTGCTCCTGCTCGCCATCTTCATCTTCATATGGGTCAATGACACGGGTGCATACCTCGTCGGCTCACGATGGGGCAAAACACCCTTGGCACCAAGCATCTCTCCAAAGAAAACCGTCGAAGGCTCCATCGGAGGACTCCTCCTCGCCCTCCTCTCAGCGGTTATCCTGCGCCTGCTCTTATTCCCAGAGCTAAGCTGGCTACACATCTTGCTCATCGCGGCGGTAGTCGCCATCTTCGGCACCATCGGCGACCTCTTCGAGAGTAGCCTCAAGCGTCAGGCTGGGGTCAAGGATTCGGGTAAGCTCATCCCAGGTCACGGAGGCATCCTCGATCGCATAGACAGCCTGCTCCTAGCTGTGCCTGCCGTCTACCTGCTCCTACGCTTACTTGATCTATACTAAAGCCGTGAAAGTGCCCCGACCACTACGCTCCATACTAGCCGATAGCGGTCTACTCCTCTCTGTTGGGGTCGGGGTACAGCTGATAGCCCTGCTCCTCCTCCCTTGGATCAGCAGACTATACGCACCAGACACGCTAGGCGACCTAGCACTCATCCTCTCCATCGCCACGCTACTGAGCATTGCTGTGGGAGGGCGCTACGAACAGGCCATCGTCGTCTGCCAAGAACCCCTAGAGCGAAACCATTTGCTACGGCTCACCCTGTGGATCACAGCTCTAGCGACACTCCTCTTACTCGCTCTCGTCCCAGCCATTGATCCGTGGATCGGGACCACCCGCTATGCCTCTCTACAGGGCAAGCTCTGGCTCATCCCGCCCGTCGTCTGCGCCTTGGGTCTATGCGCTACGCTAAGCAATTATGCGCTAAGCCTAGGACACTTCAAGCGCATCGCCACCAGCAAGGCAGTGCAGGGACTAGGCAATAATGGTCTCAAAGTGGGCTTCGGACTCCTCGCCCCCTCCGTCTGGAGCTTGTGGTGCGCTCAGATAGCCTCGACGCTGCTCTCGCTCATTCCACTACTGCGACCACTCAAGCTTCGCAGGCAAGCGAAGACTTCGTCTAGTCGTCTTCAGCTCAGGCTTGTAGCTCGAAAGTACAGAGCTTTCCCGCTCTTTAGCCTTCCACAAGCAGTCATCACCACCCTCCTCGGTTCGCTGCTCATCCTGTTCATACCACTAGGCTACACCACCATAGAGGTAGGACTGGTCTCTATGGCAACGATGCTAGCACGTCGTCCCATACAGCTCATTGCAGACAGCGTTAGTCAGGTCTACTTCAACCGTCTCTCGGTAGCACACCATGCGCAGGCACCCTGGCGACCGCTCGTCCGTCCGCTCCTCATGGTGACGCTCCTCGTAGGCCTCCCCACGCTCCTACTCCTCTGGTGGGCTATGCCCTATCTCGTCAGTTGGCTCTTAGCTCCCGAGTACGCAGCCTGCACAGCGATCATACGCGCCATGCTGGTCTACCTGCTCGTCCTCTTCTTCACCTCCATCATCAACGTCATCCCCGACATCATCGAGCGACAAAGAGCACATCTACGTGTCCAACTGCTCAACCTCCTCCTACAGGTTGCCCTCCTAGTGCTCCTCATCTACGTCTTGCGCACTCCCTTCGCCGAGACCGTCTCCACCTACTACCTCGTCATCGCACTCTACCACGTAGTCTACGGAGGCTGGCTCCTCTACCTCGTGCATCGTCACGACCAGCGCCTTCAGCAGGTCTAGAGCCCGCAAATCTCGCCATAAGCTAGTTCAATATATTGACAAGTAGCGCCCCCCTTAGGTCGTTGCTCGCCCCTTCTTGTCCCCTTCTACAGAGCTCTTATTAGTTTCATATAGGTGAAACTAGAGTTTCATACGGAAGAAACTAGAGTTTCATACAGAAGAAACTAGAGTTTCATACAGAAGAAACTAGAGTTT
>NZ_ACLR01000024.1 GCF_000174775.1 Porphyromonas uenonis 60-3 | reverse complement strand
CGTTCTTGATGATCCCGTTAAGTCGCTCTGCCATAGCGTTGTGGAGAGGGTTGCCTGTCTGGGTGACGCTGGTTACGATGCCTAGGCTGGCCTCGTAGTCGGTCATCTGCTTGGAGACGTATTGACAGCCTCGGTCGCTATGGAAGATGAGTCCTTTGAGGTCAAAGCCATGCTTTTGGTAGAAGTCAACGGTCTGTTTTAGTGCGTTGTAGGGGCCCTCTGTGGAGAGCGTGGGCTGCAGGTCAAAGCCGGTGATGATGCGGCTATAAGCATCCATCGTCAGGGAGAGATATGCGAAGCCCCCTAAACACTTGACGTAGGTTATGTCTGAGACGGTGAGCCGGCAATGGTCGGTGGCGATGTACTTAGGGGTGGTGTTCAGGTGGTCTTGGAAGCCGTGATTGACTACTCCTTTGGTCGTCTGGGGTGGACGCTTGCGCTTGCGACTTCTCAGCAGCATGTCGTTGGCTCCTAACACTTTGTAAAGCCAGTCTCGACCTACTTGAAAGGTTCCTT
>NZ_ACLR01000025.1 GCF_000174775.1 Porphyromonas uenonis 60-3 | reverse complement strand
GAGGAGGCTTGGAAAGCTATCTCCAGTGCTAATATGGCTGAGTTCATCAAGTACCTCTACAAGACCGTGCGTAAGCACTTTGGAGAGGCAGTCGTGGTGACACAAGACCCTGACGATATTTTGCGCTCCCCCGTGGTGCGAGAGAGTATCATCAACAACTCCGACTGTAAGATACTACTTGACCAGCGCAAGTACATGAACAAGTTTGACGCAATCCAAGAAGCGTTAGGCTTGACCAATAAGGAGAAGGAGCAAATCCTCTCCATCAATCAGAACAACGACCCCAACCGCCTTTACAAGGAGGTGTGGTTCGGTTTAGGGGGTATGGTGAGTGCTGTCTATGCTACAGAAGTAAGCTTAGAAGAGTACTTCGCTATACAACCGAAGCGACCGAAAAAGTAGCCGTCCAGCGACTAGCTGCACAACTCGGTGGTAACATTGAGTTAGCTATCCGCCAGATGGCACAAGCACAACGAGAAAAGAACAAATAATAAACGCCGTAGCCTATGAAAAGACTGATTAAGCCCTTATGGTTTGCTTTAGCTACACTGTCGGCATTGCTGTCAGTTGTTAGCTGTGTTAAAGATTTAGCTGTCAAAGAGCAGGAGGTGTCCTTCGATTCATCTCTGACTACTGAACAGTCTCAGATTGTGAAAGGAGACTCAACGGTCACCACCCAGCTCTTAATCAACGAGGACAAAGCAGACTGTCCACGTCCGACAAAGTATAGCGTTAGCTTTACTTATGACGAAGAGGCAGGTACGCTCTTTTTCCTCGGAAATCCTATTCAGAGTGGCAAGCCTATTTCGCTTCGTCACTCTCCGATCTAGCCTTAACCTATCAAGCTAAAAAGCTTGTAGGAAACAAGGTCGATGTGACCGTCACCAATGATGCTCCAAAGGAGCTTCGCAAGGAGCTCGTTTGGAATATACTTGCCGAAGAAGCTTACTGGGTTAAGTCCGAGCAAGAAGGTGATGGTGAAATCACTATCACGGGTTGCGACGATCTTGATGCGGTCAAGCCTGACACTAAGCTAGCGGTTTCCGCTAAGCCAGCCGATGGCTGGGAGCTAGTGGCACTGACCGCCAACGATGTGGACATCTCGAAGACAAGAGCTTCGTAGTGACTGAGAACACCACAGTGTGTGCAGTCTTCACCACAGAAGATCCAGAGACCTATGCCGTGACGCTCACGAAGGAGGGTGAAGGCAAGGTCGATATATCAGGAGCGGACAACTTAGGTGCCGTTGTGACGGGGTCTAAGTTGACGGTCACCGCTACCCCAGCCGATGGCTGGGAGATAGTCAGTATCACAGCCAACGGCAAGGACATTACAACTGATAAGTCTTTTGTGGTTACGAGTAACACTATTGTCAAGGTAGTCTTCAAGAAACTACCTCCAAAGACCTATGCTGTGACGCTCGCAAAGGAGGGTGAAGGCAAGGTCGCTATATCAGGATCGGACAACTTAGGTGCCGTTGTGACGGGGTCTAAGTTGACGGTCACCGCTACTCCAGCTGATGGCTGGGAGATTAGTAGTATCACTGCTAATGGTAGGGATATAACGACAGAGAAGAGTTTTGTAGTGACGAGTAACACGTTAGTCAGGGTTGTCTTCAAGAAGCAACCTCCTAAGACCTATGCCTTGACGCTAACGACAAGGGATGACTACTCCAGTATCTTCGTTGTTTTTCCTAATGGAGATGAAAAAGAGCTAGAAGCAGGTAAGCCAATTTCAGTTCCAGCAGGTACTAAGCTGAATGTCAAGGTTTACTTTTATTCCCAATATCGATATGTTGCTAGTATGACCGCAAATGAAGTGGATATACTCAAGGATAGGAGCTTTGTGGTGACGCAAGATACAGCTCTTAAAGTGGTTAGTGCGCCAACGCTGTCCACAAGGGTTAATCTAACTGGTAGGGGAAAAGTTTCTGTCACGGTTGCTGATGGTAGAAAAAAGGTTTACACTCTGCAAGATAAACCCGACAGGCCTGATGATGCTTGCTATATTTTAGCTAGTATTGGAGCTCTTGATCCAGGTACTAAGTTGACGGTCACCGCTGAACCAGCCGACGGCTGGGAGCTGGAAGGTATCACCGCCTATCGTAAGGATATTACAGCCAGTAAGACCTTTACAGTGACAAGTGATACCGATCTCTACGTTTTCTTCCGCAAGAAAACTACTAAGACGTATAAGGTAACGGTTGTTTGTTCTGAGGGAGGATCAATTGAGCTAAAACGACACAACCGAGTATTCGATCGTTTTGAGTCTGTTGATCTTGACAGGGTTCCCGAGGGAACCTACCTTACTGCCTTCTCAAATCCGAACGAAGGTTACGAGCTATCCGAATGCCTTTTCAATGGCATATTGCGGGGTGGCGGTGTGATCAATAAGGATACAGAGGTTCGTGCGGTTTTTCGACCCAAATACTCCACCAATAAGAATAAGTCTAATTTCTAAATAATAAATACAATGAAACAGATAATCAAAACATTTTCTCTCGTTCTAGTCTCTCTATCAGCTCTGCTTTTTGCGAGTAGTTGCAAGGATGACCTTAAGCCTCAGGAGCAGGAGGTGGATTTTTCCGTCTCCTGCACCCCGCCACAAGCTCAGATCAAGCGTGAGGGACAGATGGTGACCACCCAGCTCTTAATAACAGAGCAAGAGGTGGAGTGCCCACGTCCGACAAAGTATAGCGTCAGCTTTGCTTATGACGAGACAGTAGGCACGCTCCTCTTCCTCGGTAAGAGCGTACAGAGTGGTGCCTCTATCCCGCTAGCGTCCCTGACGAACCTTAGCCTGACCTATCAAGCTAAGGAGCTTGTGGGGAACAAAGTCAAAGTGACCGTCACCAACGATGCCCCTAAGGCTGTAAGCAAAGAGGCAACGTGGACAGTCAATGCAGACGACACCTACAGTGTGGAGACCTCACAGGAAGGTGAGGGAGAGCTTGTCGTCCGTGGTGCTAAGAACCTCCAGCGAGTACCCGCAGGTACAGAGCTAACGGTCTTTGCCACACCAGCCGACGGTTGGGAGCTAGTCGCTCTAACCGCCAATGATGTGGACATACTCAAGAGCAAGACTTTTGAGGTTGCTGGCAACACGACTGTACGAGCAACTTTTACGAAGAAAGCTCCAACGACCTACGCTGTCACGCTC
>NZ_ACLR01000026.1 GCF_000174775.1 Porphyromonas uenonis 60-3 | reverse complement strand
CTGATTGTAATATGTGCTACACCTATGCTGTCTATATAGACTGCTATCATAGGAGCTAGATGAAGAGGATACTCCTATGAAACTCTGACTGTTAACGGAAGTTAATTTGTGGGGGGGGTAAACATATTGTAGCGTTTCTCGTTGTATTGCAAAGGTACATCATTGAGACGAAACATACAAGTGCTAATTGAACCCGAAAATTGGACTACACATCTCATCAAACGGCATCAATAATCTCCTGAAATGTAGGGACCCTTTTGCGATCCCAAAAGGACTCTTCTTCCGCCGAAATACTTGTATCGGACAGCATACTTCCCGACTACTTGATTGCGACCAATTTACAGTTTCCTCCGTATGAAACTCTGGTTTCCTCCGTATGAAACTCTGGTTTCTTCCGTATGAAACTCTGGTTTCACCCAAGTGGTACTGATAGATAGCTCATTCCTTCAGAACTACCTACTTGATCTTTCTCAAAAGGATGGCTCCTTTTGGCTGGATTAAAAAGAGCGAGCCAGCTCTCCGACGCGCATGGGTCGAGGAGCTGGCTCTGT
>NZ_ACLR01000027.1 GCF_000174775.1 Porphyromonas uenonis 60-3 | reverse complement strand
GCTACCGTGGCTGGCTACCGCAAGGAGGCAGAGCGAAATGAGGATCCGTAGGATCAGTCGATTCGTTAGGTGATTCATTAGTCTTCCTTAGTATTGTATGGTTGTTTAAGTATTAAGCTTGTCTTCAGAAACGAGGTTGGTGAATCCTCCTCAAATGTAGTCACAATGCGCTCTCGTGGGCATGCTCTCTCCCGTGATGGATCGAGAACATTTACCTCTGTCACCACGGACGTGATAGTATGACTTGAGTCTATTATGTCCACATTCGGTCTGATTTCACACTCCAAGCAAAGGTATAAAATGTTTTGAAACGGAGCAATAGAGTCTTGATTCAAAACAGGGCTGACCAATCTCTCCTGAGGAAATCAGAAGTCTCTAGGGAGCAAACGAAAATTCTCCACGGAACCGGGAAATAAAAGTTCGGAAGAATGAAATGAAACTTCGGAAGAAAGATTTCGAAGTTCCGAAGAATTTGTCCGTTCCTCGCTGGATAATTAAGGATATCCACGGAGGAATCTCTCAATTTCCTTGACAGTGGCGTAGAGCTGAGACGTATATTAGTAGTAGGATGTCCTCCTCAGTTTCGCCAT
>NZ_ACLR01000028.1 GCF_000174775.1 Porphyromonas uenonis 60-3 | reverse complement strand
CAGCTCGCACACTTTGACAAAGGGATGCTTTCGCTCTGCCGCTTGACGCCCCGCTTTGCAGAGCTCTCTGACTACTGCTACCATAGCCATACGGAGCGACAGGTTATCGCTTTCATGCGAGGTGACGGCTACCTCTTTGCCTTCAACTTTAGCCCCACCGAGAGCTACACCGACTACCTCATCGAGGGCGTGCCAGCGGGACAATACGAACTACTCCTCGACAGCGATGCGGTGGCCTGCGGAGGCTTCGGACGTATCGATGCCAGCGTCCTGCACCACACCCGCGCCACCGCTGAGGGAGGCACCGAGCTACGACTCTATCTGCCCTCCCGCTCAGCGCAAGTCTACCAGCGCAAGCGGTGATAGCGGCAAAACAATACGAGTAACCCTTTGTAGGGACGCACGCTCTGTGCGTCCGTTGTCGAACGAAAGTTACAGCATCGTAACCTTGGACACAACGGACGCACAGAGCGTGCGTCCCTACAAGTCGTTACTCGTTATTTATATGTGTAAGTCTTACTTCTCGAACTCAATGTCGATGTCGAAGGACTCATGCCACGGCAGTCCCTGACGAGCCACCTCCTCGAGGAAGGGATCTGGATCAAACTGCTCAACGTTGAAGACACCAGCGCCTCCCCATATGCCCTTGGCGAGCATCAGTGCGCCTGTCGTAGCGGGGACACCCGTCGTGTAGCTGACACCCTGCGTGCCCGTCTCACGGTAGGCTGCTTGGTGAGAGCAGTTGTTCCATATATAATAGGTACGCTCCTTGCCGTCCTTGACGCCACGGATGCGGCAGCCGATAGAGGTTTCGCCCGTATAGTTCTCGCCCAGCTCCTGAGGATTAGGCAGGACAGCCTTGAGGAATTGGATCGGCACGATCTCCTGTCCATTGTAGTTGATCGGCTCGATGCTTGCCATACCAATGTTTTGGATCACCTCGAGGTACTTGAGAT
>NZ_ACLR01000029.1 GCF_000174775.1 Porphyromonas uenonis 60-3 | reverse complement strand
ATACCATTGCGAATGGGATAGCAAACGAAGACACCTATTCCCTACTCAATGTCATCGCAGCTCAGGCGATGCCTACCCTCGAATCTAAGCTCAAGGCTCTGGAGTCCAGTGAGCAAAACGGGAGAGTACCTCTTCCTTATCGGTTTGGCACATCAAAACATCGGAGACAACAAGGGTGCGCTGGAGTACTACCAGCAAGTCACAGAGCGACAAGAGCTAGACGATGTCGTAGCCAGCCACATAGCGACTGCCTATCAGGGGATAGGTGACTACAGCTCTGCCCTCAAGTATATCGATGAGGCTATCTCGCTAGACCCTACAGACTACACCTACATTTATACCAAAGCGCAGATGCTCTCAGAGGATGGCAATCTCCGAAGAGCCCTCGCAGAGTCGAATAAATATGTCTCCCTCGTACCTGATGACCTGATGGCTACTATCAGCGTGCTCAATCAAGAGTAATCCAGGACCTCCAGGGGAGCCATCGATGACTACTCCAAGGCCATCGAGCTAAGCGACACCTACTTATGGGCTTACCTCAAGCGAGCAGACCGCTACACAGCATTGGGACGCAAGGACGCTGCCACAGCCGACTATCGCAAGGTAATCGAGATCCTACAGGAGCACGATGCGACAGACATCGCCATGGCGTATGCTTACCAGTCTCTAGGCGAGCAGGAGCAAGCCATCGCAGCCATCGCTAAGTGTATCGAGGAGGCCCCCGACGATGCCGAGCTCTACTACAGCATCTCAGGAGTCTATGGGCGAATGGGTAAGACGGAGCAAGCACTAGACAACCTACGCATCGCCCTTGAAAAGGGATACAACAGCCTCATCTAC
>NZ_ACLR01000030.1 GCF_000174775.1 Porphyromonas uenonis 60-3 | reverse complement strand
CTCCCAGCGGACAAGTTGTCTCGCCTTGAGGCGATCCTCCAGCAGCCAGCCCGAGGCACCGTCCTCTTCGTAGGCGACGGTATCAACGATGCGCCAGTCCTAGCGCGTGCCGATGTGGGTATCGCCATGGGCGGACTCGGCTCTGACGCTGCCATAGAGGCGGCCGACGTGGTCATTATGGATGACAACCCGCTCAAGATAGCAACCGCCATACGCATCGCACGCCACACCGTCGGCATCGCACTGCAGAACGCATGGTTTGCCATCGGTATCAAGGTGCTGGTACTCCTCCTAGCCTTGCTCGGTGTAGCCTCCATGTGGATGGCCGTCTTCGCTGACGTAGGCGTCACAGTCCTCGCCGTGCTCAATGCGATGCGCGCCCTGCGCCCTGTCAAAGTTAGCAGATCAAGCAACTAAAGCCGACACACGATCCCTATAAAACCCAATATCCACGGAGATATGCGCCATATCTTCGTGGATATTTTTTTGATGCTTAGGAAGAGCTTTAACTTTGCAGAGTGAAAAGAAATCGACCCGAGATTAGGTCAGTTGAACGGGTTGTTCTTACCTTTGTTGTAGTGAGGTAAGGACAGCAACCAGAGGGTAATCTATCGTCCCTACGAGGCTTCGAGCCTAAGGTCTGTTAGAGACCCTCTGGAGTTCAGCTACTTGAGACTTATTAGAAAGTGAGGCTCAGAGCCTAATTAAAGTAATAGCCTAATGTAGCCTAGCTGGCCCTTATCAATAATCAGATACAAAGTTATGAAATATCACTTTATCGGCATCGACGTTTCCAAAGAAAAACTGGATGCCACCCTGATTCGCTACGAATCAGAATCAGACAGCGAGCAGCAGCTCGCCTACACCACTGTAGAAAACAACCCTAAGGGGTTCCGGAGCCTTGTCTCTTGGAGCAAGAAGAACGCTGGTCGAGGAGTCAAGACCGACACCATGCTCTTCTG
>NZ_ACLR01000031.1 GCF_000174775.1 Porphyromonas uenonis 60-3 | reverse complement strand
AAGGCTGGCTCCAATGAGTATCGTGTCTCTGTACTATACAAGCAGGCTATCGACAGTGTCAAGCGCAACGAGCTGGGCGCTCAGCCAATCCTTGACGAGCTAAAGTCTATTGAGGCGATCAACTCTAAGGAGGCGCTCGTAGACTTCGCAGCTCAGCAGGATAATAAGGGTGATGATACATTCTTCGGCACCTACGTCATGGCTGATGCTGAGAATAGTGACATGAACATCTTCAACCTGAACCAGACAAGCCTAGCTCTGGGCAACAAGGAGTACTACACAGATCCAAAGAATGGCGAGATCATCAAGTCATACAATCAGTACATCGAGCGCATCGCTCAGCTAGCTGGTTACTCTGCCGAGGAGGCTCAGCGCATTGCGAAAAACAATATTGCCGTCAGTACTCAGCTCGCCAAGATGTGCTACTCACAGACGGAGCTGCGTGATGCTCAGCGCAACTTCAACAAGGTTCAGATCAAGAAGTTTGTCGCTGACAACCCTGGCTTTGACTGGGCACGCTACATCAAGGGACGCAACCTCCAGACTCTAGAGTCATGGAACGCTGGTCAGCTAAAGTTCTTCAAGGACTTTAGCAAGTGGTTCCCCACGGCAGACCTA
>NZ_ACLR01000032.1 GCF_000174775.1 Porphyromonas uenonis 60-3 | reverse complement strand
CTATGCTGCTACCTCTCTGACGACTTTGTACAGGCCAACTTTGACTTCTACTCCAAGACACTCTCTGGTATCAAGGAGATGCACCCACGCTGGCGTCGTGCAGTCAATCTGCTCAATGGCACGCTCGGTGAGGCGCTCGGCGAGGTCTATGTCAAGAAGTACTTCCCCGAGGAGGCTAAGGAGCGTATGAAGACAATGGTTAGCAACCTCCAGTCTGCCCTCAAAGATCGCATCTCTCAGCTCAAGTGGATGTCTGACGAGACGAAGCAGAAGGCTATTGAGAAGCTCTCTAACTTCACCGTCAAGATCGGCTATCCTGACAAGTGGAAGGACTACTCTCAGCTCAATATCTCTGAGGACAAGAGCTTTGTGGATAACGTTCGCAGTGCCATCCAGTTTGAGCATGACTTCAACATGTCTGAGCTTGGTCAGCCTGTCGATCGCTCTCGCTGGTACATGAACCCTCAGGAGGTCAATGCGTACTATCGGACTTCAACGAATGAGATCTGCTTTCCCGCTGGTATCCTACAGCCTCCATTCTTCAACATCAACGCTGATGACGCTGTCAACTATGGCGCTATCGGTGTGGTCATCGGTCATGAGATGACGCACGGCTTTGACGATCAGGGTAGTGAGTTTGACGCTGTTGGCAATATGCACAACTGGTGGACTGAGGCTGACAAGCAGAACTTCAAGACCTCTACGGAGCGTCTCGCACAGCAGTATAGCAAGATCAAGGTCAATGACCACCTCAATGCCGATGGTCATCTGACGCTCGGTGAGAACATCGCTGACCAGGGCGGTCTCCTAGTCTCTTACCTAGCACTCCAGAAGCAGCTCAATGGCAAGAAGGTCGACAAGATCGACGGCTTCACACCTGCACAGCGCTTCTTCATCGGATATGCTCGTATATGGGGACAAAACATCACCCCCGAGGAGGAGGTTCGTCTGACCAAGATCGACACTCACAGCTTAGGGAACAACCGTGTCAACCAGGCGCTGAAGAATATTGATGCCTTCTATGAGGCGTTCAACGTTCAGCCTGGAGACCCCATGTACATTGCTCCTGAGGAGCGTGTCTTGGTCTGGTAATTGAGACACCATATTAACGTGAAGCGACGCTCTCGTAGAGACTAACTAGACTCTATGGGAGCGCCGCTTCCTTTTGTATCTGAGAAGTAGCCTTTCTAGACTTCGCAAGTCTCATATGTAGCTCGCTGTAGGTACAGAGGGTAGAATGTACGGGCTTGCAGGATCTAGGAGGGGGTCGTCACGCTAATCGCTTCATTTTGTATCTTTGCACACGTGGAGGCTGTTGAGCCTCTCAGTGACGTATCATGGATATGACAGTAGGTCGGCTTGTCGCTGTCGTAAGGGTGGAGGGGGCCTCGGCTCCGTCCCCTCAAGCGAGAGAGGAAAGTCCGGGCAACGCAGAGTACCATACTCCCTAACAGAGAGCTATCCGCAAGGGTAGGTGACGTGTAGAAGAGAAGGACCGCCTAGCTGGCTCTGCCAGGCTAGGTAAGGGTGAGAAGGTGAGGTAAGAGCTCACCAGCGGTGTGGGTGACCCACTGGCTGTACACACTATGGGTTGCAAGATCAAGTATACCGACGCTATGAGGGCTACTCGTCCTAGTCGGAGGGTAGATTGCTAGAGACACTCGGCAACGAGTGTCGTAGATAAATGACAAGCGCCACTCCTCGTGAGTGGCACAGAACCCGGCTTATAGACCTGCTGTCCTCTCCGTGACTCGCCTCATACGCGCAAGGTGATGCGACACACTCTGCGACTCTCCCCTATCCTCCTAACACTATAAATATATGCCACACAAGTCAAACTCCATACATAAGCACGAAGACTCTAAGCAGTCGCCCATAGAGCATGCCTCTCGTAAGCCATCGATATGGTTACGCAAGCTCAAGGTGGGAGCCTACAAGGTAGTCCGCTTCCTCACGAGCGACATGTGGCACATACAGCCAGATGAGGTGCGTGGCTTCAGACGTCTCTATATCAATACGCTCAAGGCTCTCTATATGGCCATCAAGGGGTTTATCGATCAGAGACTGAGCAGCCACGCCTCCGCACTCACCTACCGCACGCTCCTCTCGATCGTGCCTATGCTGGCTATCATCGTAGCTCTTGCCAAGGGCTTTGGGCTACAGGGTACTATCTACGACTTCCTGATGACCTATATGCCAGGACACCAGAGCGAGGTGGAGACGATCATGGGCTTTGTGGAGAACTACCTTGGGCAGGTGCAGGGAGGACTCTTCCTCGGAGTGGGTTTGGTGCTTTTTCTCTATACCATCTTCCAGCTATTAGACACGGTAGAGCAGACCTTCAACGTCATCTGGGGCGTACCTCGTGGACGCTCCATAGGTCGCAAGCTGACCGACTACATCACGATGGTCGTGCTACTGCCTATTCTGATGACGCTATCCTCGGGACTGACGGTCATGATGGCGACGATACAGAACACATGGTTCAACGACTACATCTTCTTCACACCCCTATGGGAGTTTATGCTGAAGTTGTTCCCATACATCATCCTCATCTTTATGTTTGCGGGGATCTTCATCGCATTGCCGAATACGCACGTTAAGTTTGTCCCAGCTCTCATCTCGGGGGTCATAGCGGGTAGCGCCTTTCAAGTGTTGCAAGCACTCTATGTGAGCGGTATCCTGTGGATCTCTAAGTACAATGCCATCTATGGTGGATTTGCCGCTATACCGCTCTTGCTCTTGTGGCTACAAGTGGTGTGGACGATCACGCTCTTTAGCGCTAAGCTCTGCTTCTCAATACAAAACGTGGTCAACTTCACCTATGCCAAGGATGCGACCAACATCTCTCACCGCTACAAAGACTTCATGACAGTGATAGTGATGGCGCATATCGTACAGCGCTTTCTAGACCATACGGAGCCTAAGCCACACAACATCCCCTCTCTCTCGGAGGCTTGTCACCTACCGATCAATCAGACGGGCGAAATCATCGCTCAGCTCCTAGAGGAGGATCTAATCATCGAGGCGGTCTATAGCTCTCGCGACAAGGAGCAGCACTACAACCTTGCAGTAGACCCTAACCTGCTAACGGTGGGATACCTCCTCGACCGTATGGATCGCTCGGGACATCGTAGCCATATGCTCACACAGCAGCAGTTTGCCGAGGAGTGGCAGCTGGTAGTTGCCTCGCGACATGCCTTTACCGAGCCCCCACTGACGACACGACTCTCAGACCTACCTCTGGGCAGAAAGCTTTAACTATCTAGATGAATCTGTCATGACACTTAATCCTTCTAACCTGAAAGCTCAGGGAGAGCGTCTCATAGAGCGTAGCTCGGCTCTCATATCCACCTCGCTCGATAAGCTAGTAGAGCGTGTCCGCACATGGACTCACGGCAGTCGCCCGACCTTCGGACTAGCTCTCTGTGGCGGAGCCGCTCGCGGGCTAGCTTACATAGGAGTTTTTCGCTTTCTTGAGGAGCATCACGTACGGCCAGACGTCATCGCTGGGACGAGTGTCGGATCGCTCATGGGAGCTCTCTATGCGGATGGCTACAGTAGCGAGGAGATCTATGAGCTGTCGCCTCAGTTTGGTTTCATGAATATGACCTCGCTGACCACACCTCGGCTCTCCCTGCTGAAGACCCATAAGTACCAAGAGTTTCTCCGGAGCACGCTACGCCACCAGCGCATCGAGGAGCTACCGATACCCATGCACATCATTGCTACCAATCTCAACAAAGCTGAGGCGCATGACTTCACCGAGGGAGATCTAGCCCCTGCTGTGGTGGCATCCTGCTCAATACCAATCCTCTTCGAGCCGGTCGTCATCGATGGCGAGCAATATGTCGATGGAGGGGTCTTTATGAATCTCCCCGCACGGCCTATCCGTGAGTCATGCGACTTCCTCCTAGGGATCAACCTTAGCCCAGAGGTGGACAACACACCGACGAAAAACATACTCCGTCTCTCGGACCGTCTCATACGTATTATGATGCGTGCCAACGTGACCATTGACCTAGAGCTATGCGACGTCGTACTCCAGACACCCTTACTCTCACACTTCGGTGCCTACGACGTGTCTCCTGTAGACATCATCTCAGACATCGGCTATCAGCTCATGTGCAAGGCGTACGAAGAGGAAGAGCAGTTTAGAGAGATCATTGACCTACTCTCTCAAAGGGGCAAAGCGTAGGCTATGCGTACCGTCATCTACTCCACGCTGGTTCGTCTATGGGGTAATCAGAAGCCCCACGCTCAGCTGACACCTTATGGTACACTAGAGCAAAACGGAACTGGCACGCTTGAGGACTTTGACGATGCAGCGCTTGACTACCTCACTTCGCTAGGCGTCTCTCATCTATGGCCTATCGGTATCATACGTCACGCTACCCAGACTCCTCTACATGGCTGGACGGACTGTCCTGACCAGCACCCCGACATTGTCAAGGGGCAGGCGGGATCGCCCTACGCTATCACCGACTACTACGACGTACACCCCACCATCGTGCGGGATCCTATGAAGCGAAGAGAGACTTTTCGCTCTTTCATAGATCGTTGCCATCGTCATGGTTTGAAAGTGATCATAGACTTCGTCCCCAACCATGTATCGCGTCAGTATGACGGTACTCATACTCCTGAAAGGGCTACACCGCTAGGCGCTCAGGATGATCGGAGTAAAGCGTTTGACCCCAATAACAACTTCTACTACCTTCCTGGCTCCTCGCTCCAGCTACCCAACCGCTCCTCTAGCTATCACGAGGAGCCTGCCCGTGTGACGGGCAATGACTGTTGGTCTGCGACTCCCTCTGCCAATGACTGGTACGAAACGGTCAAGCTCAACTACGGTGTGGACTACCGCCCCGACAGGAGTAGTGTCGCACACTTTGACCCGATACCCGCTACGTGGCTTCAGATGCGAGACATCCTCTGCTACTGGGCAGCCGAAGGGGTGGACGGCTTTCGCTGTGATATGGTCGAGATGGTGCCTGTGGCATTTTGGCACTGGGTCATACCGCAGGTACAGGAGAAGTATCCCGTCACCTTCGTTGCCGAGATTTACCAGATAGACAACTACTGCAAGTACTTAGCGGATGGATGCTTTGACCTACTCTATGACAAAAGCGGACTCTACGACACGCTCTACCAAGTGGTTACCCAGGAGCGCTCGGTCTCTGCTATTGAAGAGCGACTTATCTCTAATAATAAGGAGTACGCTCCCGACGAACTGCTCTACTTCCTAGAGAACCACGATGAGGTACGTCTCGCCTCGCCTTACTTTGCCGACACGGCTCGGCGAGGTCTCACCGCTATGACGCTGCTCGCACTCGCTACCCCTAGTCCCCTACTCCTCTACGCTGGACAGGAATATGGAGAGCGAGGGCTTGATGCCGAGGGATATAGCGGTCCTGACGGACGTACCACGATCTTTGACTACTGGAGCATCCCCGCTCTAGGTCATCGCGACCCTGCCGACCCGACCTATCAGAGTTACCAGTGGCTGATGCGGTGGGCGCAGCACCCAGTCATCTTAAGGGGAGCCTTTCACTCGATACAGGAACAGGCTCGTGCTTGGGGAGGCTTCAATGCTGAGCGCACCTACGGTTACTTAAGACTACTAGATCCCGCAGAGCAACAGGCTGGCGAAACAATCGGAATCGCTGTCCTAGGCAACTTTACGGCCGACCTGCAGCGCTACCCGCTCTTCCTACCCTCTCTAGAGAAGGCTTTTGAGCGACAGCGTCTCCTACGTGTGACACACCACACCCCACTAGAAAAGCCCGACGAGCAGCTCTACGCCTTCCAACCGTGGGCTCCGCTGATGGTCGAACTCGCTCCTTTCGGTATACAAATCCTCGAACTACAAAACGCAAATCTCAATCAAATTAGTGGCTAAGTGGTGAAAAAGTCGTACCTTTGGCAATACCTACCTATAGGTACCCTATCGAGACCGTTCTTGATTAGCTTATATCATATCACACAACGCTATGAATCGTATAGTCAGTAAGACTTTTCTCTCCGAAAAAGTAGCCAAGCTGGTTGTCGAGGCACCTTTGATTGCCAAGTCACGCCGTGCTGGACACTTTGTCATCGTACGTGTCACCGACCACAGTGAGCGCGTACCCTACACTATTGCTGATGCTGATGTAGATGCTGGCACGATCACACTGATCGTCCAGGCTGTCGGCGAGTCCTCTCAGCGGCTTGTCGCTCTAAATGCTGGGGACATGATCCACGACATCGTGGGTCCGCTAGGGCAAGCCACCCATATTGAGAACTTTGGCACCGTAGTCTGTGCTGGTGGTGGTGTCGGTATGGCACCGCTCTACCCTATCGCTAAAGCTCTCAAAGCTGCTGGCAATAAGGTCATCGTCGTGGCTGCAGCTCGTACTAAGGAACTCATCATACTGGAGAAGGAGTTCAGAGAGTTTGCTGACGAAGTCATCATCATGACCGACGATGGCTCCTATGGCACCAAGGGACTCGTGACCGATGGTGTCGAGTCGGTCATCAAGCGTGAGAAGGTAGACCTCTGCGTGACGATCGGCCCCGCCATCATGATGAAGTTTGTCGCTCTTCTTACGAAGAAGTACAACATCCCCACCACCTCTTCACTCAATACCATCATGGTCGACGGCACTGGCATGTGCGGTGCTTGTCGTATCACCGTCGGAGGCAAGACACGCTTCGTCTGCGTCGATGGACCTGAGTTTGACGCTCACCAAGTAGACTTTGACGAGCTACTAATGCGTCTCAACACCTATAGGAAGTAAGTATCACACTGAGCTAACCACAATATTACAATGTCAGAACAAAAGGATCTGGTCGCTGCTCGTCGCAACGAACCTTGGCGCGAGGAGCTTCGCAAGTCTCATACTGGTAAGGAGCGCATGTCTATACCTCGTGTCAAGATGACCGAGGTAGACCCTCATGAGCGTGCTCGCAGCCTAACGAAAGAGGTCAACTGCGGTCTCACCGAGGAGGAGGCTCGTCGGGAGGCTATTCGCTGCTTGGACTGTGCCAATCCCTCTTGTATGGAGGGTTGCCCCGTATCAATCAACATTCCCTCATTTATCAAGAATGTAGAGCGTGGAGACTTTGCCTCTGCAGCGCACATCATCCGTGAGAGTAGCTCGCTACCCGCTGTGTGTGGTCGTGTATGCCCTCAGGAGAAGCAGTGCGAGAAGCACTGTATCTACACAGAGAAGATGAAGCGTGACGCCGTAGCTATCGGTTATCTTGAGCGCTTTGTTGCAGACTATGAGCGAGAGAATGGGCTATACGAACTACCCGAGATGGCTCCCGCCAATGGAAAGAAGATTGCCGTCATCGGTAGTGGTCCTGCAGGACTCTCCTTCGCTGGAGATATGGCTCGCTTAGGTTACGACGTGACTGTCTTCGAGGCTCTGCACGAGGTCGGTGGCGTACTTAAGTATGGTATCCCCGAGTTCCGTCTTCCGCTACGAGTGGTCAATGCTGAGCTCAAGATCTTGGAGCAGTTGGGCGTGCACTTTGAGACCAACGTTGTCGTGGGTCGTACGCTCTCTTACGAGCAGCTACAAGAGATGGGCTTCGTAGGCATCTTCGTAGGTAGTGGAGCTGGCTTGCCAAACTTTATGAATATCCCTGGCGAAAACCTCGCGGGCGTCATGAGCTCCAACGAGTACCTCACCCGTGTCAACCTAATGGGCGCTGGTACCGAAGGCGCTGAGACTCCTATATATAAGGGAGACGTGGTCGCAGTAATCGGTGGTGGTAACACCGCCATGGACTCAGTCCGTACAGCACTTCGCCTTGGAGCTAAGCGTGCCATGATTGTCTACCGTCGTAGCGAGGAGGAGATGCCCGCTCGTCGTGAGGAGATCCTACATGCCAAGGCTGAGGGCGTTGAGTTCCTCACGCTACACAACCCCATTGAGTACGAAGGCAACGAGAAGGGCAAAGTGTGCCGTATGAAGCTACAGCGCATGGAGCTTGGTGAGCCTACGCCTGATGGACGTCGCAAGCCTGTCCCCATCCCTGGAGCTATCGATGAGGTAGACGTAGACGTGGTGGTCGTGAGCATCGGTGTTTCGCCGAATCCACTCATTCCACGCTCTTTCCAAGGTCTAGAAGTTTCGCCCAAGGGGACCGTCATCGTCAACGAGCATAACCAAAGCTCTCTCAAAGAAGTCTACGCTGGTGGCGACATCGTCCGTGGTGGCGCGACAGTCATCCTTGCTATGGGTGACGGACGCAAGGCTGCTGCCAACATGCACGCAGCTCTGAGCCAGCAGTAACTCAGCACAGCCAGTAGCCCTGCCTATGCTGGCGCGCATCATCTTACCCCTAGCCCTCGAGGAGGAGTACACCTATCGTGTACCCGAGGCGCTGTGTGAACAGGCGAGGGTGGGTATGCGTGCTTTGGTACAGTTTGGCAGTAAGCGCTACTACTACGCTATCATATCTCAGCTGATCGAGGAGTCGGAGAGGCCTCTCGGTCAGCTGAAGTCTATTATAGCCCTACCCGACCGAGAGGCGATAGTGACTCAAAGTGAGATCGACCTCTGGCGCTGGGGCGCTACCTATTATATCTGTTCGCTGGGCGCTTGGCTCACGGCTGCTATACCGAGTAGCTTCCTACCCTCTAGCGAGACGCAGGTAGCGTGGCGAGAGCCTGACGAAACGTCCGAAGGCGATCAAGCGACCGACTACAAAGCGACCGAGCTATCGGAAGAGATACGTCGTGAGCTCCTCTCCATGCGAGGGCATCAAGCGAAGGTAAGCAAGCTAGCGAAGCTCCTCGGCGATCGTATCTATCCCGAGATAGATCGACTCCTTCACGCTGGCGTACTCATCGGTAGCGAGTCCATACCACGCTACAGCCGATCCGTACAGGTCGGTTCGCCAGCCGTGCAGTTTGCTGAGGAGCTATGCTCTGAGGAGGCACTCTCCGAGCTCGTCGAGAGCCTCTCCCGAGCCAAGGCGCAGAAGGCTATGGTAGAGCAACTGATCGACCTCCTCTACCTGCATGAACTACCGCTTGACACACCCCTACTCCGAGAGACACTCGTTGGTCGTGACACCAATAGGCAGGCGACCCTCCGCGCACTCATCAAGCGGGGTGTCCTGCGAGAGACTGCGACACTCTTCGATCCACTCGTACGTTCCACGGTACAGCGTACAGTCTCTACAAACGAGTCCAACCGACAGAGCCAACTCTTCGACAGTCTCATTGGCGAAACCTCCCGCCCCGTACTCTACCAAGCGACCAGCAATGAAGAGCAAATAGAGCTAGTCGTCTCAATGGTTGAGCAGATGCTACAGCGAAGTCCTTCGGCACAGGTAGCTATCTACGTGCCACAGCTCTTCCTCTTTGATCAAAGCCTCCTCTACAGTGCCCTACAGCAACTAGCTAGAAGTAGCGGAGCGACACCCTTTGACCTAGTCCTCTACAGTTCCTCCACGACAGACGCTGAGCGGATGGCACTCCGTGCTAGACTCCTCGGGCTGACGCACCGAGAGCGTGGTCTCATCGTCCTCACCTCTCGTATGGGTAGCCTTCTTCCACTCTCACGCTGTGACCTTGTCATCGTGACCGACGAAGAGAGCAGTCGCTACAAGCAGTCCGAGCCAGCGCCTCGCTATCATGCTCGTGACCTGACAGTCGTTGCTTGTAAAAGGAGCCAGACACCGCTCCTACTGACCACCGTTGCGCCTTCTGCCGAAGCTCTGTACAACGTAGAGCGAGGATACTACCGCTTGCTCAATCAGCTAAGCGCACCGACCACTCCGACCACTCCAAAGGCGTCACGTCCCTTCGAACTCATCGACCTATCCCTACAACGTAAGCAGGGCAAGATGCCGTGGGGACAGATGCTCTCCATCGAGCTACGCAAAGCGCTCCTCGACCAGTGCCAGGCGGGACACAAAAGCATCCTCCTCCTCAATCGTCGTGGCTATGCCCCGCACCTCGTCTGCAGACATTGCCAGAAGACCCTCCAGTGTCCCAATTGTGATGTCGGGTTGGTTTACCACAAGTCCACGCAGAGCGTCAGCTGTAGCTATTGCAACTTCACCGCACCCGCTCCTCGTGCCTGTCCTCATTGCCATCAGAGTGACACGCCAACTCCAGGCAACGGCGAAGTTCCGACAGATAGCAACCTTGGTGCCTTTAGCATACAGGGCTACGGTGTGGAGCGTATCGCCGAGGAGCTCACGCTATTCATTCCGCCAGAGGTCCCCATCCTAGAGCTCAGCGCTTCGCAATATTATAATAAGGAGTCGCAGCAACGGATGCGTCAGTTGATACGTAGCGACGAGCCAGCCATACTGGTCGGCACCTCAAGCCTTATCTATCTAGATGCTATTCGCAACGTAGGACTCATTGGCTTGGCAAATTTAGATCAATTGATCGTGGGCGATGACTTTAGAGCTAACGAACGAGCCTATGCGGCGCTCAGCCGATTCGGGAGTAACTATCCCACGGCACAACTCTACATACAGAGCTACCAGACCGACAGCCCGCTACTTGACAGCCTGCAGGGCGGAGCCACAGCAGAGCCGTATGGCGTGAGCGAGCTAGCAGAGCGGGAGTACCTCCACTTTCCACCCTACGTACGCCTCATCTATGTTTACGTACGAGGAGCCTCCCAGGGTGACGTCTGCTACACAGTCGCAGCCCTCTCACGTCTGATGCAGGCAGAGCCGTTTCAGTCGCTCTGGCAAGCCTCAGCACCCATTGCGCCCTACGTTTCTTGGGTGCGTATGCGCCATATTCGCTATATTTGCATGAGAATACGTTCCTCTAGCTCCTGGCGGGAGGTACGCACGCAACTTTCTCATATTATCTCCACGGTACAGCAGAGCGCTATCCAAGCGCGGAGGGTACAGATCTACTGCGATGTAGATCCTCTCTAGCGAAAGTCTAGTCTCGCCCCCTCAGCTTGACCGTGAAGCCTTATAACCTATTAGAGCCCCCTAAATAGTATCCATGTATCACTATCGCTTTACCTTATTATTATTCATCACCCTCCTCGGGTTGCCTCCGTTGATAGCTCAGACGCCCCACTCAGCAGAGATCCACAGCGAGGATGACAGCGTCACGGCACCCGCCGTCGAGCTCACCACGCTCAAGGTCCAGTACCTCCTCAACCGTGCCAATCCCGTAGCACCACTACCCAAAGAGGTGCTCCCCACAACACTCCTAGTGCAAGCTCCCCTCTCGTCTGCTGTAAGCGTCATCTCTAGTAGCAAAAGCCCCGAGCTATCCCTAGACTTACCCACCAGCTTAGTCTGCAAAAGCTCCCCACTCGCCACAGCACTGCACGGTGAGGAGCTACAGATCCCCATCCTACAGCAATACTACGAGCGTAGCTTACAAAGCGTCAACCAGCTCAAGCTCTCCACCCCCGCACTGATCTCTCGTCAGGAGGGAGACCTACTGGCACACCGCATCGATATAACCACCGTCGGAAGCTCAAAGCCCATCGTCGCAGCAACCGTCAATACACCCTTTGCAGGCGTTGATGCGTCAGATCAGCTACACGGAGTCACGCTTGCCAGGAAGTATTGGTTTCCAGGACTAGAGAGCAACATACAGTTTAGCCAAACCTATATATCGCCCAACTGGCACAAGGGTGGTAACAGCGCCCTAGCCCTCCACAGCAAGCAGCTCCTCCGCCTCAGCTACGAGCGGGACAAGGTCAACTGGCTCAACGAGCTAGAGTGGCGCGTCGGCCTTAACGCCGAGATACGTGACTCGCTCCAGGGGTACAACATCTCCGACGACCTCCTCCGTATGCGTAGCAACCTAGGCATCAAAGCCTTCAAGGGGTGGTACTACTCACTCGACGTAGAGGCACGCACACAGGCTTTCGAGCAGCGCTCAGAGGACAAGAAGGTACTTTACTCTGCCTTTGCCTCACCACTCACCCTCACCTCTGGTCTCGGTATGAAGTGGGTCGTAGACAATAAGTCCAAGACCCACTACGGTCGTCGCTTCAGACTCGATCTCAACATCGCCCCCCTCGCCTATGACTTCAAGTGGTCCGCACGCAAGGATATAGATATGACCCGACACGGCTTTAAGGAGGGCAAAAACATCTACAGCGCTATCGGCTCCATGCTACGCGCTAATATGATTTGGGACTTTACCGACACCTTCGCCTGGGAGTCCCGTCTCTACTACAATACCAGCTATAAGCGCATTGAGACCGAGTTTGAGAATTCCCTCATCTTCGCCTTCAGTCGCTACTTCTCCACCCGTGTCAACGTCCTGCTTCGCTACGATGATGCGGTACCGCTCACCCTAGAGAATAGGTCTCGCCTACAGATCTACCAGATGCTCACCATCGGCTTTGACCTTAAGATCTAAAATCCTCTCACATCGGCACTATGCAGTTTACCATAGATCACACCTGCCCTCATAGCGATGCACGCACAGGCGTCATCAAGACCGCCCACGGAGATATACAGACCCCCGTCTTCATGCCCGTAGGTACCGCTGGAGCCATCAAAGCGGTCACGATGGAGCAGATGGAGCAAGAGACAGACGCACGGATCATCCTCGGCAATACCTATCACCTCTACCTGCGTCCTGGCATTGAGATACTCAAAGAGGTCGGCGGGCTCCACCGCTTCGGCACTTGGAGCAAGCCCATCCTGACCGACAGTGGAGGTTACCAAGTCTTCTCTCTAGCGGCTATGCGACGCATCACACCTGAGGGAGTCACCTTCGCCTCGCATATTGATGGCTCCAAGCACCTCTTCACTCCCGAGCGGGTTATGGAGATAGAGCGCGCCATCGGAGCAGACATCATGATGGCCTTTGACGAGTGCTGTCCAGGCGATGCCAGCTACGCCTATGCCAAGCAGTCGCTAGACACCACCGAGCAGTGGCTCGACCGGTGCCTCAAGCACCTCGAGCAGACACCGCCACTCTATGGCTACGAGCAGGCACTCTTTCCGATCGTGCAGGGCTGTGTCTACCCCGACCTCAGACGTCGAGCTGCCGAGCATATCGCTTCGCTAGGCGCTCCAGGCAATGCCATCGGCGGACTAGCCGTCGGCGAACCTACCGACAAAATGTACGAGATGATCGAGCTGACCAATAGCATCCTGCCTAAGGATAAGCCTCGCTATCTGATGGGTGTCGGCACCCCGGCCAACATACTAGAGGGCATCGCACGAGGTGTCGACATGTTTGACTGTATCATGCCCACACGCAATGCTCGCAATGGTCAGCTCTTCACCTGGCAAGGCACCATCAACATACGCAATGCCAAGTGGCGTACCTGTCACGAGCCGATAGACCCCGAGGGTACCGCATCAACCGACCATCGCTACACCCGCGCCTACCTCTACCATCTCTTTAAGGCGCAGGAGATTACAGGGCTCACACTGGCCAGCATCCACAACATCGCCTTCTACCTCGACCTAGTCAACCAAGCGCACGACCACATCATCGCAGGCGACTACCCCGATTGGATGCGCAGCGTCCTACCCGCCCTCGCCCGTCGCTTGTAGACCCTCACTTCATAGGCAAAAGAAGCTCGCGGTTTGTTGTTCTTTTGCCTCCCGATCTTCCTTGAGACGGCTTAGCCACGCTACGATCTCGAGGTTTATCTCTTATGCCTCATCTCCACTTATAGGTCATTGCTCCGTAGGAGTGTTTCTGTATACGCCTTTTTGTTTACCTTTGTATGCAGATAAGTCACGTCCTAGTCACACAACCTAAAGGTAGTCATGATGAGACTATACGCCCCCCTACTAAATACCATAGAAATGAGCAGGAAGCCCCTACTCATACTATCCTCTCTCCTCATTGTGGCTTGTCTGCTTGTCTCATCTTGCCAGCAAAGAGACACTGTTACATTTACCGTAGCAGAGCGTCAGGCTGCTGATAGCCTCGTGCGAGCTACCCAAGACATCGACTCTCTGGCCAGACTGCAGACACGATTGGAGCGTGAAGGCGACATCCTCGGGAGCATCGTTGCACTGAGAGTGCTAGGAGATAAGTTTCGCAATGAGAGTAACTTTGACAAGGCGCTAACCACACATAGCGAGGGCTTGAAGCAGGCAGAGACGATCCTAGACACACTGGAGTGGGTACAAGCACTTAATAATGTAGGTACAGACTACCGACGTATGGGCATCCTAGATGTAGCCCAAGAGTATCACTACCAGGCGTGGAGTCTGTGCAAGTTTACCGCAGACACCTCTTTTGTCGCCATCAAGAATCAGGCTAAGTCTCTCAACGGACTAGGCAACATCTACCTCACGCTCGGCAACTACGAGCGTGCCGACAGCGCTCTACGCAAAGCACTACTCGTAGAGCAGCAACTGGGCAGTATGGTGGGCGTAGCTATCAACTATGCCAACCTCGGGTCTATCTTCGAGCATCGTGGTGAGATCGACTCGGCTTGGACATATTATAGGTACTCCATGGATGCCAACCAAAAGGCTGGGAGTACCCTAGGCATAGCGCTGTGTCACTCTTACTTTGGCTCCCTCTATGAGCAAGCCCATCAGTATGACAAGGCTGCTAAGGAGTATGAGGCTGGCTATCAACTGATGCGCGACTCTAAAGATGAGTGGCACAAGCTCAACCTGCTCGTAGCGCTAGCTAGCGTCCACAATGCCACACGGGATGACGCTAAGATGCTACAATACCTTGATCAGGCACGGAGCAGTGCCGAGAAGATAGAAGACACGGAGCATCTAGCAGACATCTACACCCTCTACTACCAGTACTACAAACGCCTAGGAGACTGGCACGCAGCGCTAGAGTCCTATGAGCAGGCTACTGAAATGAAGCAAAGCATCCTAGACATGGACAAATTCAATAGGATGCAAAATACCAGCCTCAACATCGAGCGAAACATACAAAACAAAAAGATGAATGAAGCGAAGATCAAGCTAGAGCACGAGCGAGCAGAGCGACGTGTAGAGAACATCACCTTTACCGTCATAGCGCTACTGCTCCTTGGGTCGCTAGGCTTCTTCCTTTATATTCAGCGAATACTGCGTCGTAGCCATAAGAAGCTCAAGAGGATGTCCTCTATGCGGGAAAACTTCTTTACCAATATCACCCACGAATTTCGCACCCCTCTGACCATCATCCTAGGAGTGAGTCAAGAGCTACAGCAAGAGGAGTCCGAGCAGATCAGAAAGCGGGCCGAAAGCATTGAGCGACAAGGACATGGACTCCTCACACTCATCAACCAGCTACTAGACATCTCTAAGATCAAGTCTTCTGTAGGCGACTCTCGCAGTTGTCGAGGCAATGTCACGGCACACATTGCTATGATCGTCGACTCCTATCGTGACTACGCCCATAGTCGAGACATAGAGCTGACCTACCTGCCCCAAGATCAGGTAGTGATGAACTTCGTACCAGACTATGTGAATAAGGTCTTCAACAACCTCCTCTCCAACGCCTTCAAGTTCACCCCTCCGCATGGCAAGATAAGCATCACCTTATGGCGTCTTGAAGACTCCATATATATAGATGTGTCCGACACAGGTCATGGTATGGATAGCGAGACCGTGGAGCATGCCTTCGAGCCATTTTATCAAGCTAAGGGGGACTCCAAGTACATTGGCACGGGCATAGGACTGACTTTAGTCCATCAGATCGTCAAAGCTTCCAAAGGGCAGATCTCCCTCGAGAGCAAGCTAGGCAAAGGGACCACCTTTCACATCATCGTCCCGATCATTGATGATCAAGCTACTCCAGAGCAGACTCTGTCAGCTGCCTCTAATACGCCTCTGCTACCCCATCTAGAGTCAGATCTACAAGATAGCGAGTGTGAGCAAGACGAGCCCTGCCGTCTGCTCATCATAGAGGACAACCACGACATCGCCCACTATATCGGCTCCCAGTTTGAAGATCACTATAGTGTGTCCTACGCGACAGACGGAGCAGAGGGCTTCAAGAGAGCCGTAGAGCTAGTTCCCGATATCATCATCACAGACCTCATGATGCCTGGACTCAATGGGCTAGACCTGTGCCGACAGATACGTGGTAACGAGATCGTAAACCATATACCGATCATCGTCGTCACCGCAAAAGTCTCCGAAGAGGAGCGCATCAAGGGTATTGAGGCTGGAGCAGATGCCTATCTCACTAAGCCCTTTAACACTACCGAGCTGCGCATGCAGGTAGAGCGGCTCCTCGATAGTCGCAAGACAATACGCCAGAAGTTCGCTCAGATAGTCATCAAGGGGCAGGAGAAGGAGGATGAGCCCGAGACCAGCAAACTAGAAGAAGCAGATATCACCTTCCTAACCAAAGTATCTACGATAGTTAATCAGCAGATCAGCAAAAACAAGGAGACCAACGTGGAGGAGATCGCCGCCAGTCTCTATATGAGTAGCCGCCAGCTACACCGCAAGCTGAAGGCGCTCACAGGCTATGCTCCTTCAGCTTATATCTTACGGCTCAAGATACGCAAGGCGTGTGAGCTGATGGATCAAGACTCCGAGATAAGCCTATCAGACATCGCCTATCAGAGTGGCTTCGAGACTTACTCTACCTTCTCTCGATCCTTCAAGAGCATCTGCGAGATATCTCCCTCCAAGTATCGAGAGCAGAAAAGCATCATGAAAGTCCACGACTAAAAAGGGTTCGTCTCACGGACCCGTTTTTGACCTTTACGCCAAAGAGCCACGAGCCGTGCCGCCCCGATCAGCAGGGAGGCACGGCTCGGTGTATACCGTGAGAGCGTTCGTTCCCGTCAAAGCGAGACGTGTAGTTCGCACTGACGTGTAGCCCATGTAGGGACGCACGATCTGTGCGTCCGTCCCCGTTAAGACCAACAGAAGCTGTAACCTTTGACACAACGGACGCACCGATCGTGCGTCCCTACATTTCGCTACTCGTCTGATGACTCCGACACCACACCCCTGAGAAAATTGAAATTGCCTCGGTAGCAAATGGGAAACCTCCACGGAGGAACGGAATAATTCTTCGGAACTTTGATTTGCTTCTTCCGAAGTTTCATTTCATTCTTCCGAAGTTTCA
>NZ_ACLR01000033.1 GCF_000174775.1 Porphyromonas uenonis 60-3 | reverse complement strand
CGGTACGTAGCGTGCCCTCTCCGAGTAGCTGTGGTCTGCCCCCGAAGGATTGCTGTGCGCTACCGTGGCTGGCTACCGCAAGGAGGCAGAGCGAAATGAGGATCCGTAGGATCAGTCGATTCGTTAGGTGATTCATTAGTCTTCCTTAGTATTGTATGGTTGTTTAAGTATTAAGCTTGTCTTCAGAAACGAGGTTGGTGAATCCTCCTCAAATGTAGTCACAATGCGCTCTCGTGGGCATGCTCTCTCCCGTGATGGATCGAGAACATTTACCTCTGTCACCACGGACGTGATAGTATGACTTGAGTCTATTATGTCCACATTCGGTCTGATTTCACACTCCAAGCAAAGGTATAAAATGTTTTGAAACGGAGCAATAGAGTCTTGATTCAAAACAGGGCTGACCAATCTCTCCTGAGGAAATCAGAAGTCTCTAGGGAGCAAACGAAAATTCTCCACGGAACCGGGAAATAAAAGTTCGGAAGAATGAAATGAAACTTCGGAAGAATCGAAAGTGGTTTTATAAACATCTCGTTTATAGGGTACTACGAATTTCGTGAAACATCGTGTAGCCATTTTGTAGCCAAACAGGCACTTTCAAAGACCTCAGTGGAAGGAGGTGGAAACTCTCTCTTCATCACAGGGGCAAATATACGACTTATTTTCCATATAGACAAGAGGATAGATAGCTAAATCCTCTTTTACGGATAGAAATTAGCTAGAAAAAACTTGGTAGTGTCAGAGTTTTTTGTTATCTTTGTAGTAGAGATGAAGCAGATAATCTTAATCGTAAAAGGTTAAGGAACAGTAATCTAGATAACCAACAAACCAAAAATAGAGATATGAATAAGACAAAAAAATGGAGCCTAGCAACAGTACTATGTGGACTGTTAGTAACTACTCTTCTAACCGCTTGTGGCGGTGGAGGAGGTAGCGTTTGGAAAGAGCCTAACTCCGAGAATAAAAGAGAGAAGCCAAATCAAGAGCTTCCAACAATAGAGCAAAGGCTGACCTTCAAAGCGGATAAACCCATATACTTT
>NZ_ACLR01000034.1 GCF_000174775.1 Porphyromonas uenonis 60-3 | reverse complement strand
TCGGATGAAGAAGATGCTGCGATCCGCATTGTCACTAGACGCTCCCTCAGAGGGCGGGCCGAAGAGGCTCTTGCGTCCGAAGAGATCCGCATTATCAATGAAGTAGACCTGTATGCGTGTAGATGGGATCGAGGCGACCTTGATGACGAGCGGGTGGTCGTAGTCATCGACGATGACGTTGATACCCGACAGACGGATCACCTCGTGAAGCTGGTTGCGCCGCTCATTGACCAAGCCGTAGCGTGGCATGAAGATACGTACGTCATTTCCCGCATTCTGTATATGCTCTGGGAGGTAACGAGCGACATGTGCGAGATCACTCTCTGGGAGGTAGGGATATATCTCCTGAGAGATGTAGAGTACTTTCTTGTCTTTGGCAGCCATAGTGTGATTTACTTTCGTTCCCTACAAAGATAGTGAAAAACAGCGACATCGCCCCGCTCCGCACTATCCGCCCCTACCGAGTAGTCGGTACCCAGAGCGGGACTTGAACCCGCACGACCGCAATTGGTCAAGGGAGTTTAAGTCCCTCGTGTCTACCGATTCCACCATCTGGGCAACAGCTCTGTGCGCTACACGCCACAAGGACCTAAGCACACTGCTCGACAAAGGTACGCAAAAAAGAGATTCACACAGCGCCATCAAGGCACTTGCCATCTGCTGATTTTTCTGTACCTTTGCGCCCATAGCCTTAGAGTACGCTCAGGTATATACTTAGGTATACACTCACGGAGCGTCTCTAGAGCCTCTTTATTTTCATTGGTAGATAAGCTAGTCGCACACATGTCTCACGGAGGTCGATACACGATACATTTGAAGGGATTGCCCCAAGGCGTCTCGACCGAGGACTTTGTGGTGGAGTCGGCTTTTCTAGAGTCACGTCCTACGTTTGACCTCAGCGGAGGTCCCGTAGTATGCACCATCCGTGTAGATCGTGTGGGAGAGACCTACGATCTGCTACTGACCCTCGCGGGCTCTGTGCAGACGCATTGTGATCGGTGCTTGGCTCCCCTGGAGATGCGTATCGACATATCCCAGCATCTGGTGGTCAAGCTAGGCGACCAGTACGAGGAGGTAAGCGATGAGGAGATCATCGTGCCACATAACAGCCCCTCGCTGGACTGCGCTGACCTGATCTACGACCTGATCGTGCTGTCGCTCCCGATCAGCCGTATGCACCCCGAGGGTGCGTGCGCCAAGGATATGCAGGCCATCCTAGACAATCTCGACGCTACCGCCGAGGAGGAGACGGATGGTCGCTGGGCTGCGCTCAGTACGCTACGTGACTCACTACAACAAGAGAAGGATAAATAATAAACTAGATAAACAATGGCACATCCCAAAAGACGGCAGTCCAATATGCGCACTGCCAAGCGTAGAACGCACGACAAAGCAGCAACCCCCACACTAGCTAAGTGTAGCAACTGTGGGTCATGGCACGTATACCACACCATTTGTCCTGAGTGTGGTTACTACCGTGGACAACTAGCTATCGAGCAGGAGGAGGCATAGGCGCTCGCCCTCGCTAAGCGATAAGACTCAAGCCCCTAGGCGATCGAAAGATCACGCTAGGGGCTTTCTTATTTTACAAGGAGGTGTAGGATGATTCCTTTTTTGTACCTTTGAAAAACGCTATCGCAGTGAGGCGACGGTGTCCTCTTAATAGCACAAACACTTAACCTAATATATAGTATGTCTTACCCCATCATGACTGCCGAAGAGGCAGCGAGATTAGTTCACGATGGCGATCAGGTAGGCTTTAGTGGCTTTACACCAGCTGGTTGCCCTAAGGTGGTACCACAAGCTATCGCTCATTACGCCGAGGAGGAGCATGCGGCGGGAAGACCCTTTCGCATAGGCGTCTTCACGGGTGCATCGACAGGCGACCGCCTCGATGGTGCCCTAGCTCGTGCTCATGCGATCAAGTTTAGGACTCCCTATCAGTCCAACAAAGACCTCCGCGCCGAGATCAATAGCGGTGAGGTGGCTTACTGCGACCTGCACCTCTCACAGCTAGCGCAGGAACTGCGTGCTGGCTTCTTTGGCAAGATTGACGTGGCTATCGTCGAGGCTGCCGAGCTAACGGATGATGGTCAGCTAGTCCCGACCACGGCCGTCGGCATCCTCCCCACCATCTGCCGTCTCGCCGACCGAATCATCGTCGAGCTCAATGATCGTCACCCAGCCAAGATACGTGGACTCCACGACATCGCCGAGCCTCTCGACCCACCCGCACGTCGTGAGATACCTATCTACAAGCCCTCTGACCGTGTCGGCAAGCCTTATCTACAGCTCGACCCGAAGAAGGTCGTAGCGGTCGTCAAGACCAGCGAGCCAAACGATGACGGAGGCTTTGCACCGCTCGACGAGGTGACGCAGGCGATTGGGGACAATGTCACGAAGTTCCTCGAGGAGGAGATACGCACGGGACGCATCCCTCGTGAGTTCCTGCCGCTACAGAGTGGCGTCGGCAACATTGCTAATGCGGTCCTCGCCTCCGTAGGCAAGAGCCCTAAGATCCCACCTTTTGAAGTCTACACAGAGGTGATCCAGGATGCCGTCATTGAGCTAATGAAAGAGGGACGCGTTAAGTTTGCTTCGGGCTGCTCGCTCTCGATCAGTCGCGACGTCATCCTAGACATTTATCAGAACTGGGACTTCTTCCAGGACAAGCTACTGCTCCGCCCTCAAGAGTACTCAAACAACCCAGGCATCGTGCGCCGCCTCGGGGTCATCACCATGAATACCGCTCTAGAGGCGGACATCTATGGCAACATCAACTCGACGCACGTCCTCGGCACTAAGATGATGAACGGCATCGGTGGCTCGGGCGACTTCACCCGCAATGGTTACATCTCTATCTTCACCACGCCCTCGACCGCTAAGGGCGGTGCCATCAGCGCTATCGTGCCGATGGTGAGCCACGTGGATCACACCGAGCACTCGGTCAAGGTACTCATCACCGAGTACGGTATCGCCGACCTCCGTGGGCTCTCTCCACGACAGCGTGCGGAGCGCATCATAGAGAACTGCGCCCATCCCGACTACCGCCCGCTACTACGCGCTTATCTGGCCCAAGCTTCGGAGGGTCAGACGCCTGTTTGTCTAGAAAAGGCTTTCGCCTTCCACAAAGCTTTGGCAGAGTCAAAGGATATGCGCCAAGCTAAACTTTAATTGATAAAAGCAACCCGCTCCTCGCCCCTACTCCTCCGTAGGTGACGGGGAGCGATCACTACCCACAAGACCTGACACGCTTATGTCTTACATACTCAATCTAGGGGGACGCGCCTTCGACCTGTCGGAGCCTGTCGTGATGGGCATCCTCAATGTGACGCCCGACTCCTTCTACGCTGGCAGTCGCAAGCAGACCGCTGAGGCGATTGCTGAGCGCATCCATGAAATCATTCAGGAGGGCGGACGGATCATCGACATTGGCGCTTGCTCGACACGTCCTGGCGGCGGCGAACTGGTTGATGGCGAGGAAGAGCTACGCCGACTGCGCCATGCGCTGGAGATCATCCGTGCCGAAGCGCCCGACCTGCCTATCTCGGTGGATACTTACCGTGCTGACGTGGCGAAAGCGTGCGTTGAGGAGTATGGCGTGGAGATCATCAACGATATATCGGGCGGTCAGGCCGATGCGCAGATGTACAGCACCGTAGGGGAGCTGGGCGTCGCCTACATATTGATGCACCTAGAGCACAATGTCGAGGGAATGCACCAAGTGGTCGACTACAAGCCCTCCGTCGAGGTGTGCGTGGCGGACTACTTCCGAAAGCGTCTCGAGCAACTTCACGCTTGTGGTGTGAAAGATGTAATCCTCGACCCAGGCTATGGCTTTAGCAAAAGCATGGACGACCACTACCGCCTGCTCACCCATCAGCGAGAGGCGCTGCAAGAGTTTGCCGAGCCCGTGCTGGTCGGTTTCTCCCGCAAGCGCATGGTGCAGACGGTCATCGGAGCAGATGCCATGCACTCAGGCGATGCGACCAATGTGCTACACACTTACGCCCTGATGGAGGGCATCGCACAGATCATCCGCACCCACGACGTACGTCTCGCTGTCGAGGCGATCCAGGTGACCGACATGATCCGCAAGCACCTCCCCGACGCTACAGGAGCGAGTAGCTACACCCACTGGCAGAGACCCCTAGAAATCCATTAACTATCACGCTTAGAGACTTAGGACTGTGACGCTAGACTGGTTATCCTTTACGCTTGTCGACCTCTTTGACATTATCCTCTCGGCACTGCTCTTCTACTATGTCTATCGGACACTGAGAGCGACCGCCTCGAGAGCGCTGATCTTAGGTATCTTCACCTTTATCCTCGTGTGGGTCATCGTCTCCAAGTGGGCCGGTATGATCCTCTTGGGAGGTATCCTAGACGAACTGGTCGGCACGGGTATGCTCATCCTGGTGATCATCTTTCAGGAAGAGATAAGACGCTTCCTAATCACACTGGGGAGTACCAATAGGTGGCGCTTCTTGCGAAAGATCTTCAAGGGAGACGATCAGACTGCTCAAGAGGAGCAGCGCTGTGTCGCAGCGCTCGTCCTGGCTTGTATGAATATGGCGCGCAAGAAGGTGGGCGCACTCATCGCTATCCAAGCCAAGCAGGAGCTCACCGCCTACCTCCACACGGGAGAGGTCTTTAAGGCTGATGTCAATGCCCGCCTGATCGAAAACATATTCTTCAAAAACAGCCCGCTCCACGACGGCGCCATGATCATCGTTGACAGCGACATACGAGCCGCCGGCTGTATCCTCCCCGTCTCCAACGATCCCAATCTCTCGAAAGACTTAGGCCTACGTCACCGCAGTGCGCTAGGACTCTCGCAAGCCACAGACTGTCTCGTCATCGTCATCAGCGAGGAGCGTGGCAAGATCTCTCTGGCACAAAACGGAGTCATCGACGTCGACGTCGACATTGACACGCTACGCCAGCGACTAGACGCCATCTACGCCAGCTAGCCCAGACACATATAACATATAGGTCAGAAGGAATGCACCGAGTGTGCGTTCCTTCTTTTCGTTTTCTGACCAATCGCATCGTGCTCTCCTCATGGGAGGTTATTGCTATCCCGTAAGAGTTATTCGAGGAGACTGTTGCAAAAGTCAACAGTCTCACAATCTTGCAAGCAAGATTGTCTAGACTTTGCAGAAAGGATGAAGAGCAAAGCGCTGAGGGTGAGGTCTGAAGGGAGCATACCTCCGTATGTGACCGAAGCCGAATCCCGAAAGCAACACAGCGATTCGCCTTTATGCAACAGTCTCTGGAGGGGGCGAGTAGATCACTCTACAGAAATGAGCTAACTATCAGTACCACTTGGGTGAAACTAAAGTTTCATACGGAAGAAACTGGAGTTTCATGCGGGTGAAACTAGAGTTTCATACGGAGGAAACTAGAGTTTCATACGGAGGAAACTAGAGTTTCATACAGAAGAAACTGGAGTTTCATACGGAGGAAACTTTGTCGAGTTAGCGACACTTCTTTCCGAAGGAGAGCTTGCGCCACATATTCCCTTGTCAGTGAAACGAAACAAACGAGTAACCGTATGATAACATTGCCACGCTACCTTTGCAGCGTAAGATTTGAAACAGAAGACATTTCGTATGCTACACAAGGCGCTTTTCTACACACTCGCCCTCTTGACACTCTTTACCGCTGGTGCTACACTGATAGCTCAGCCACACGGCCAGCCTATCCCTCACAGCGAGGCGGATCTACGACTAGGCACCCTCACGGGACGCATCGTTGACGAGCACGGCGAGGGACTCATCGGAGCCACCGTGCGCATCATCGAGACGGGTGGCGGACAGGTCACCGACTTCGATGGCAACTACTCCCTACGTCTGACCCCTGGCTCCTATACTGTAGAGATCGCTTACGTGGGCTACGCCACCAAGCAGATCAAGGAGGTCCGCATTACCGCTGGCAAGGAGACGAACCTCTCGGTAGATCTCGCCATCGCTGACAATGTACTAGGCACGGTGGTCGTGGTCGGCTCCTACAAAACGAGCAATACGGCGGGAGCGATGAAGATACAGCAAAGTATGCCTCAGCTCTCCACGGTCGTGTCGAGCGAGATGATTGGCAAGACGGCCGACAAGAACCTCGGCGAGGCTCTCAAGCGTGTCACGGGCGTCACCACGATGAGCAATAAGTATGTCGCGGTGCGTGGTATGGGCGAGCGCTGGAACGAAGCTTCGCTCGATGGCATCCCGCTACCCAGTACGGAGAGCAATGCCAAGGCGTTCGGCTTTGACCTAATCCCTACCTCGCTCATAGACAATGTGACGGTCCTCAAGACGGCTACGCCAGATGTCAGTGGCAACTTCTCGGGCGGCCTGATCCAGATCACCACGAGAGACATACCGACGAAGGACTTTATCTCCATCAGCGCTGGCACTGGCTACAACTCGCTCAGCACCTTCCAGACGCAGAAGTACCGCATCAGAGGAAAGTGGGACTGGCTCGGCTATGACGACGGTCGGCGCGCCCTCCCTAAGGGACTGCACGAGATACCTTTCGACCCGTACAACCCCGTTCCCGAGCTCTTCGAGCAGAGCAAGCGACTGACCACCGACAACTTTACCATCCATGAGGGAAAGACTCCGCTCTCGCAAAACTATCAAGTCTCTCTCGGCAAGAGCTGGGACCTCAACAAGAGCGGCAACCATCGGCTCGGCTTGATCGCCTCGCTCACCTATCGCAACACGCAGCAGCAGACCATCATTGACCATATAGAGCGTGGCGAGTGGATGAATGCCAAGCAATATAATAAGGTGCAGGAGAGCTTTGTCGATACTGGCATACGCAATAGCGGGGCCAACTACAAGTACAACACGACCCTTGCGGGAGTCCTCAACATCGGTTGGCAGCGGGGCACTAATCGCCTCAGCCTGCGCAACACCTACACCCATAAGTATGACAACGACCTCTCAGAGCTCACTGGTCTGAGTGACGAAGATCCCAATCCCGAGAGCAATCCTTACCGACAGCAGGTCAACTACCCGACCTTTCATGACCTTTTGCAAAACAAGCTCAGCGGTAAGCATCAGCTAGGCGAGTCGCTTCGTCTTGACTGGGCGCTGGCACACACCTACGTACAGCGCAATCAGAAGGATGCTGCCTTCACACAGCAGGTGAGCCAGCGGGACGAGACTGGAGCGCGTCACTTCTACAATCAGGTGGGCGTGCAGTCGGGGACGCTCTTCCCGCTGACCCGCGCTTGGTACCTCAACCATGAGCGAGACTTCAACGGGCAGGTCAATGTGGAGCTACCCTTCGACCTTTTTGGCAATGACTGGACGCACAAGTTCAAGGCGGGGTACGACGGCGCTTTCAAGGAGAATCGCTTTGAGTTTTGGGAGCTCTCGATGCACCTCTTCAACACACGAGGCTTTGACTTCACCACGAGCACAATCGCCGACCTGATCAAGGAGGAGAACATGCGCGACGGAGGCTTCGCCTGGGACCTCAAGCGACTCCAGGGTGACGGACGTATGTACCACGGACGGGTTATCCAGAATGCGCTCTACGCTATGCTCGACGACCGATACAGCGAGCTACTGCGCCTCGTCTGGGGTCTGCGTGTCGAGCACTATCTCTACCAGGAGCTGAGCAACCCCTCGATGTCAATGGGCGAGCTAAACATTGTTGATCAGGATCGCAAGGAGCGACCCGTGGCTATCATGCCTTCGATCAATCTCACAATCACACCGATCAAAGACCTCAACGTACGACTGAGCTACAGCCGTAACACGGTACGTCCGCAGTTTATGGAGCGCACAGCTTACCGCTTCTATGACCCCTTCCTCGGCGGGGAGATCTTTAACCAGAGCGTCATCTCGACGACTGTAGACGGTGCCGACCTGCGTGTCGAGTGGTACCCTGGCGCTGGCGAGGTAATCTCCATCGGAGGCTTCTACCGTTACCTAGACAAACCTATCGAGCGCATCGCTCAGAAGACTGCTTCCTTTGCCCGCTTCTACATGCTGATGAATAGCGACAAGGCGCACAGCTACGGCATCGAGTTAGAGCTTCGCAAGAACTTCGGCTTCATCCCCCTAGGCTCCTGGCTCGAGCATCTCTACCTCAACGCCAATGCGACCTTTACCCAGAGTATCGTCACCGGTATGGTCTCACGTGCCGACGAGCGCGGCATCCTTCACTGGGTACCCGTCACGCAGCGCCGACCGATGTACAGTCAGGTGCCCTATATGTACAATGTAGGCCTCTCTTACGAGAGCGACACCTTTGGGGCAAACCTTACCATGAACCGCTCTGGACGCAAGCTTGTCCTCAACACAAACCAAGCTTACGAGCAGGAGTACGAGGCTCCCTTCAGTCAGCTCGACGCACAGCTCTCCTACACCTTCCCCAAGCAGGGCGTGACCATCAAGGTCAATGGCTCTAACCTACTCAACGCTAAGCACATCATCTACACCAACCATGTGGACGACTTCGAGCGCGCTGCTAGCAATAATCAGATCCTAGACACGATGCGCCCTGGCACCTCTAGCGACTACGAGCCAGAACACGACAACGTTGTCTACCAGTACCGTGATGGCCTCTCGCTGAGCGCCTCCATTAGCTGGACTTTCTAAAGAATCAGAGATACTAACACTTCAATTATCTATCATAATATCATGAACAAGACAATCCGTTTACTGAGCCTCGTGATGGCTACCCTCATGAGCCTCGCACTACTTACCTCCTGCGACGAAACTGGCAATGAGCCTAATGGTGGTGGCGACAACAACAAGGTCACTGGTCGCACCATCGGTGGCAAAGAGCTCGTCGTCATCGAGGGCCGCATCAGTGGCAAGAACAATCACTGGACAGCCGACAAAGTTTATGCGCTCAAAGGCATCGTTACCGTTCCAGCTGGTGAGACACTCACCATCGACGCTGGTACCACGATCATTGAGGAGCCTACAGCTTCAGGAGCTACTGGCGTACTCGTCGTAACTCGTGGCGCTAAGATCATGGCCGAAGGTACCGCACAGAAGCCTATCGTCTTCACTTCCTCCAAGGCTGTCGACAACAACGCTGGCCGTCCCGCTCCTGGAGACTTCGGAGGCGTCATCATACTGGGTAAAGCTAAGGTGAATACCCCGACCGACGCTCAGTTTATCGAAGGCCTCAACCAAGGTGTCGAGGAGTATCGCTACGGTGGTGACAACGATGAGGACAATAGTGGTGTACTGCGCTACGTACGCATCGAGTACGCTGGCTTCATCCTAGGCGACAGCAACGAGATCAACGGTCTCACCTGCGGTGGCGTAGGTCGTGGCACCACGATAGATCATATTCAGGTTAGCTGGGGTCTGGACGACAGCTTCGAGTTCTTCGGTGGTTGCGTCAATGCTACCCACCTCGTCTCCTACGCTTGCGACGATGACAACTTTGACTTTGACAACGGCTTCACCGGTAGCATCACTTACGGCGTAGCTATTGCCAATCCTGCCTCGACGCACTCCGACAGCAAGGGTAAGTCGGACAGCAACGGCATCGAGCTAGACAACAATGCTAAGGCTCAGGACGAAACCTTCTCGCTGATCCCTAAGACGCACCCCACACTGACCAACGTCTCTATCATCGGTGCATCTACCCGTGTCGCCAACGTCCACAACAACTTCCAAGGCGACGCCTACAAGTACGCAGCTCGTATACGTCGTGGCGGTCAGATCACGCTCAAGGACTGCATCCTCACTGGTTATCCTAAGGGCTTCGTCCTCGACCCCGATGCCGACAAGATGGAGCACAGCAAGATTGAGGGCAGTTCTTTCCACGGCTTTGACGCTGCCTTTGAGATCAAGAACGGCTCCACCAAGCCCACCACAGGTATCATCGAGGTGGTCAACAAAGACTCCGCAGCTACCTTCGGCATGAAGGTTCCCTTCGGCACTCCAGCCGATTTCACAGGAGCTCTGGTCGGTGCCTTCCCCGCTAGCAAGGGCAACTGGCTACAAGGCTGGACCGCTTTCTAGTCCTCCCCCAAACAAAGAGCTTCCCGTGTACAAGTTCGCTTGCACACGGGAAGCTTTCTTTTTGTCTAAGACAAACGGTCTTGGCAAGCTCTTAGCGCACCACCTTGAAGGTCTGGGCACCAGCCTTGATTAGGTAGGAGCCTGCGGGTAGCGTCGCCGTGCTGATGGTAGCCACGCCCGCTACGGGCTCTACGACCTGTAGGCAGTGCCCCTCAAGGGTGTAGAGCTGTACGGCACGCTCGGTGCCACTCACCGTCCAGCTGTCGGCTCCGCAGGAGAGAGTGCACCGCTCTGTCGTGTAGACGGGCTCTACGTAGGTAGGCTTACTGGCCTCGTAGACAAACTTACCTCCATCGTACTCGCCGTCAGCATCATTTCCCCGACTAGAGGCTACAGCCTCTGGAGAGGAGTTGTATAGGAGAGGCATCTCTAGGAGCGTGTAGTTTCGCAGTCCGTTTAGCATGAGGTCCGAAAGGTTGGGCATAGGATAATAGGTCTCCTCAGCCTTCTGACCAGCTACAAAGGTCCAGTCTGTTGGGAAGTCACTGGTCCCAGTATTGACTAGATTGCCCTTGTCATCTGGCGAGTAGATCCACTCAGTGAGGCCATTCTCAGAGGTTAGCGCAAGACCTACCATATAGCGTCCCTGCGCATCAAAGGTTATCTCCTCGGCCTCATAGAGCTTGTCATCTACGATAGAGGTACGCTTGCATAGCTGACCACGGTCGTTGTACTCTAGCGTAATGTCAAACGAATCATACCACGAGAAGTTGCGAGGATCCAAGAACTTCACATGCGCCTTACTCGGCAAGCCACTCTCAGTGTATTGGATTGAGATCTTACGATCCTCCACAAGCGTTGTATCAGAGGCGACCGTATTGAGATTGTACCAGCGGGTGTATTGGGTGAGCTGCCCCTTGTCGTTGTAGACGAAGATGTCACGCTTGGAGACGACTAGATCTGGCCAATCCTTGCGATAGTCATAGGTCTCTCGCTGCCAGCACTGCCCCTTGTCGTTGTAGAGATACTTCTCATAGCTGACTAGCTCCTTGGACTTAGAGATGGTGTCGGTCTGATAGTGGTCCATACGGATGAGGTTGTTGTGCCCATCGTAGTGATACTCGAGGTCTTCGTATCCATAGATGCCCTGGATAGCGGAGAGTCTATGCGTAGCGCTGTTGGGGACGTGGTAGAAGTTGCTGATTTGCTTGAGATCCGTCACCTTCTGAGCTGTCAGCGATAGTGTGGCAGCTAGGATGATGAGGAGACTAGAGAGGATATTTCTTGTATAGTTCATAGGGTTGGTCCATTTTTATAGATTGATCTTGTAGGTAGTGTCACCGATGGTGAGTAGATAAGCGCCTGCGGGGAAGCTCTCGGTGCTGACCGTGAGCGTCTCTCCCGCCTGAATGCTCGTACGTAGGAGGGTCTCACCGAGTAGCGTGATCAGTGCTACAGGCTGATCTGTCGCCACGCCTGAGATGATGAGCGCATCACCTGTACGAGCGATCGTAGGAGCTACACCCTGAGGAGCGTCAATGGCTGTGCGCTGCTTGAAGGTGGCGATGACATTCACATCCTCATCCTCGATCGTGATGCTCTTGCTCTCCATAATATCCTCACCATTGGCCTTGAGGGCGATGAGGAAGTGCTGATCATTCTTGGGGGTGCAGGTAAAGTGTACCGTGGTACCCTCGGGAACGGCCTCTAGATTGGGGTAGTCCGCTGTGACGGTGCCAGCACCTAGTGTCTTGATCGCCACACGATAGGTCGGTATGGGGATCAACTTATACTGAGCGGTGACCTGTACATCGCTGTGAACCTTGATATAAAGGCTCTTGGTGATGTCTTCGTCGCCAGCCTTGACCTGCTCTAGCTCGTAGCCCTTATCGGGGGTGCAGATGAAGTGTAGGATAGCCCCCTCGGGGACCTTTGTGAGGTCATACTCTTGCTCCTTTACTGTAAGGGCACCGTGCTCAGGCTTCTGAAGCGATACACGATAGCTCTTGACAGGGCTAAAGGTTGGCGTGACGGTGACATCAGCCTTGACGATGAGTGTGCGGGTGTTTGTAATGTCCTCTGTACCTGCCATAAGCTTGGTCAGAGCATACCCATCCTCAGGCTCTGCGGTAAAGGTCACAGCACTACCCGCCAGGAGGTGCGTCAGGTCTACACCCTCGGGAGCTACGATGCGACCATGCTCGGCCTGAGCTATGGTTACCTTGTGATAGCTCTGCTGGGGAGCGATGATCACTTTGCCCGCATACTCATCCTTGCCATCGAGGGTGATGGACATGACCTTGTTGAGCTCTGCCACCTTAGCACCGCTGGGAGAGGTGATAGCACATCCCTCGAGGGTTAGCTCCTTGAAGTAGCCGATGGAGACAACGCCCTGGTCATTGATCGTTGAGGCGGTGACATAAGCTTTGTCGATCAAAAGGTGAGAAGAGAGGAAGTCTCCCACGATTCCGCCATTGAGCCCGATGGCTGTAACGGACACCCCATCGGCGATGGTCAGGCTGGCGCCATTACGACAAGCATAGGCGTTAGCCTGCTCAGAAGTAATGCTGAGAGAGCCAGGACCAGTAATGCGGACAGACGAACGCATCATGATGGCGTCATCAGAGCCCGTGCATACGATCTGGTTAGTCCCCTCTACCTGTATGGTTATCTCGTCAGACATCCAGCCTGTGAGTATCCTCGAGATGGTATTGATCTGGACATCTCGCAGTGTGAGCGTCCTAGTTGCAGCCGTCCAGGATACGGAGCCCTTCTGGTCTGCCGGAAGTAGCTGCGCCTGATCTGTAGCGGGGTCAAAGGGTCTCTCCATAAAAGTCATCTCCTGCGCCCCCACTGGGAGGGTAAATAGCCACAAGGATATGGCTACGCCAAAGAGCTTTAGGAGCAGTGGTAATTGTAGATTCATTGATTGATTGCGTTTTGATGTTTGTATAGCATGTGTGTCGTCAGTTTGCTACTTCTTATCTACCTGTATGGCATACTCGATGGTGATGTAGCCACGGTGCTTCTTGTTGTCCTGATAGTCTAGGACGCGTAGACGAGCTATCTCACCAGAGGCTGAGCGGACGAGATAGATACCGTTGTCCCAGTAGACCTGAGGTGGCATACCCTCCTGCCAGATGACGCCCTTGTTGGTATAGCCCCCATATCCGTCGCACTCAGAGGAGAGGAGGAAGTTGGCCTCTTGCATCTCATACTTAGTCCTATGAGAGCCGAGCCCATCATCTTCAAACTGCATCAGGAGTAGCCCCTCACGATCGAGCGTCCACTCGCTATCCTCAGGAGTAGGTATATCTGCGGTTAGGACCTTCTGCTTGGTAATGCGCACGGCAGCACCCTTGCCTTTGCCCGAATCCCCACCATTGGTCTTGAAGTCGTAGCGGTGCAGTCCTAGATCCCACGAGAGGTCATTGGCAGGGTCAGTCACCTGGACCAGCTCACCAGTAGTAAAGTTTAGGTAGACCCACTTGGTGTAGTCGGTCGCATCGATGGTCATTCGCTTGACCATCCACTCTTTCTTGGGATCAGCAGGCGGAGTGACTGGATCGTCTGGTGTATGGCCAGGTTGTGGCGCAGGCTTGTGGCAAGCGACACATAGGAGCATCACCAAGAGTGTCAGTAGTGATAGTTTCTTCATAAATAGTTGGATTGCTTTTATTGTTAGTCAAAATGGCTTTGCAAAGGTATCGTTTGAAAGGCATGTGTAACAATACCTACATGTAGGTATTTTCGTTTAAGACCTGCTGAGAGATGTCTAATTATCTTAGCCACTTTCGGTGAATTTCTAGGTTTATCGGCATTTCCTCCCGAGGAATTTGAAATCCTCCACGGAGGAATAGAAAAATTCTTCGGAACTTTGATTTCATTCTTCCGAACTTTCATTTCATTCTTCCGAACTTTTATTTGCCGGTTCCGTGGAGAATTTTTATTTGCTACCGAGCTATTCGCAAATTCCTCCCGAGGCGTCGGATTTTCAGGCTCAATGTGTCAGCTTTCGCAACACTTTATAATTCGAGAGTTGATGCGCTGCAACATTTCGGCGACTCACTCGTCTTATAGGTGTAAGGCACTCTTCTGGACCGTTGGTCCGAGCGTCATACAGTTATACATTGAGTAGTTTTTAGTTTACAGTGATTACAATGGATGGAGCCACTTTCATACAGACCTACGTCCCCCTACGGCCGACGATCCTACAGGTCTGTATGGCTCTCCTATCCAATGAGATGGAGGCGGAGGATGTGACCCAAGATGTGCTACTGAAGCTCTGGGAGCAGCGCGCACATCTAGATGAGGTCGCATCGCCTAAGGCTTACGCCATCCGCATCGCTCGCAACAAATGCATCGACACACTCCGTGCGCCGGCACAGCGCCTGCGCAATGCGGAGGAGCCTACAGAGCTAGAGATGCCACTGGTCACTACGACCCCACAGGAGGATCTTATAGCTCAGGAGCAACTCACTCGCATCAACGACTGGATCGCGACCCTGCCCGAGCAGCAGCAAGAGGTGTGGCGACTGCGACAGGAGATGATGCTCACCAATGATGAGACTGCTCAGCGCATGGGACTACAAGAGGTGACCGTCCGATCGATGATATCACGTCTACGCAAGGAGGCACGAAAGCTTTTTGCAGATATGCGGGAGTGATCCGCACACCTTATTATATATAGAATACAGAAGCCACTATGATACATTCATCACACGACATAGACCAGCTACTAGAGCGCTACTACGACGGGACGACTACGCCCGACGAGGAGTTCGTACTCTACCTAGCACTCCTACAGGAGCAGCCAGGATCGCCATACTATGCCGATCGCATGCTCCTAGAGGCTACCCTACAGCGTGCTGCCACAGAGACGCGGAGTGCAGCACCAGCCCCCACCCCTCGCTGGCGGGTATGGGTGCGCAAGTACGCCGTTGCGGCTGCTGTGCTACTCATCGGCGGTGTAGGGGTCTCCGTCTTCCAGTGGGGACGCAACAGCCGACAGGCGGAGCTATCCCTGCGCAATGGTCAGCCGATACCGCAGGAGCAGGTCAATGAGTATGCGCTCGCAGCTTTTACCAAGCTGGGCGACTGCATGCAGCTCTGCTCTGAGCAAAACGATGAGATCGGCGAGCTCTTTGGTCGCCTGCAGGACTCTTACCAGAACTCGATGGAGAAGATTCCCTTTGTCACAGAGGATGGATGGACCCTGACGGGCGATTGATTTTACCCACGACTGCAACAATTCGTCCTCTCAAACGACTTATATATAGAATCCCCTTGATACAGTCATATAGACTATGAAAGCATACATTACTCATATCTCACGCCTGAGCCTCTTGACCCTCACGATGCTTCTCCTGCTGGGACTACCCACATCGGCGCAGCGACACTCGGCTCGTACACGTGTCAATACCTCTAGGCTCATGGAGATCAAGAATGTGGATGTCATATACATCTCCCCCGCAATGCTCCAGAGTGTCCCCAAGGCGAGTCTCAGGATAGACGGCGCAGAGTCTATGGCGGGCATCATGGACGGCATCACGTCGATACATATTTACACCGCCTCTGACCGCAAGGCGATACAAGAGATACGTCGTACCTTCGCTCCAATCATCGAACTACGCCGCTCGGACCTGGAGCAGCTGATGTATGTCAAGAACGATGACGGAGTCGTCAACTTGATCGGCCAGATACAAGGAGACAACGCCTCCGAGCTATACATGTTCGTCTCGGGCGATGACGAGTACACGGTGATCAATTTCTCGGGGAGCTTCTCCCGCCGACAGCTCGAAAAGGCGGTCACCCAAGACAATCGCAGGCGCAAGTAGCGACTCGCCGTCTGCACTCCAGACCCATTTATACTTAACCTTTCAGTAAGAACCTACAAACGGGCTACACGTTACTGTAGCAACTTGCGAAGCGCGACCATACGTGAGTACCGTACACGCTCCATACACGGAGAGCCCGAGAGGGACCGTGTGGCAAGACTGTTTTGTGATTAGTTTTAGTTGTAAATTGAACAGAAGCGACGAGAGGGAGCCCCACCACGGGGACTCCCTCTCTTTATATGAGTGATACTATAGTATCTACTAGTACTGACTGAGGGCAAGGATAGAAGCTCCCGTGACAGCAAGTATGATAAAGTATATGACCCAAACAGCAGCTGCAGCAATGGCTGATATAATCACCCACTTGCGAGCGTTACGGCTGGATTCATTAGCACCTGCGTAGTCGCCTTGCTGGAAGCGAGAGGAGACCTGTGTAGAGTAGACGATAGCAACGACACCTCCTGGTATACAGCAGAAGAGCGTCACTAGAATACTCCAAACAAGGTAATTGGGAGGAACAACCTGCGTGTTAGGTGCCTGAGGCTGAGGATTACCATAGGCTGGAGCAGCATTGTAGGCTGGAGCCTGTGGTGTGGCTGTAGGCTGGGATGCTTCTGGTATAGGAGCTTGTGATGCAAAGAGCGAGCTCAGCTCAGCAACCTGCTGTGCTGGTACCCAGTCACTCATACCCTCTGTCCACACGGGCGTCTGAGGGGTAACCTGCTGAGTAGTCAACTGGTCAATGGTGAATGGACCGCTCTTCTCCCCATTGATGACGAGATAGTACTGTTTCATAGTCTATATGTTTTGTGATTAGAGTTGGGATATATGACTTGTCTTCATACAGTGTCCAGAGGCATATCCAGACTTAGTCGTAAGCGACTGACGATGCTTTTGGCGATGGGCGCTGTAATCTGCCGTTTCTTGTGCGAAGTTAAGCAATTCTTACTATTCGATCCTATGCGCTCTTCTCCTGCTACTCAGTACGCTCCAGTAGCACCACATGCTCAACCCCTATGGTTATGGGGAACATATCCACGCTCGTAGATGGAAACATATCAAAGATTGGCTCTCGTTTGTAGGAACATATCGACTGTAATTATTTCATTTTCAAGCCTTTATCGATAGCTTCCTGAATAATCTTATGACAACAAACTCCCAACGGATTGTTTTCTTTACAATTAGAATTTTTCATTGCCCCAGTGATGGCATTTACTTCTTTTACGGATTTCGCGCCATGCTTTACAACTGCTTCAATCACCTGATTTTCTGTGACTTCGCTACAATAACAAGCATACTTAGGATCTGCATCTTTCTTAAACCAGATAGGAACTCTAACTTGGTCTTTCAAGAATTTTATTTCATTATCTAAGTTATAGTAAACAACGTCGCAGTCCTCGTTCATGCAAATCTTATATTGATCTCCGTTAACAGCATTACGATAATCATCTACCACTAGATGTTCAACAGTTACTTTACTAACGGAAATCCCTTCATTATTACATACAGGACAATTGTCTTTAATTTGATCCGGCTTTTCTGTTTTGCATCCACAACAACATTCATTATTAATCTTCATCTTCCCCTATTTCTATATCTAAATGATGTTCTGTATTTAGTTTGGACAACAGAGCTACCGTCTCCACGTGATGCGTATGGGGGAACATGTCAACAGCGCAAGCCTTCACGGCTCTGTACTGCCCCTCAGCCATGAGGAGCGCTAAGTCTCGGGCTTGTGTCGCTGGATTGCAGCTGACGTAGACGATGCGCTGAGGAGCCGCCCGCAGGATCACCTCCACGACGGGCGCATCCATACCTGCACGTGGCGGGTCGGTCACCAGAACATCAGGACGACCATGCGCTGCGACGAAGTCATCGGTCAGGATCGCCTTCATATCGCCTGCGTAGAAGGTAGCGTTCGTGATCCCGTTCTGATCTCTATTGACAAAAGCATCCTCGACAGCCTCTGGCACATACTCGATCCCGATGACAGAGCGACAGCTTTGTGCCAAGTAGTTGGCAATCGTCCCAGCGCCTGTGTAGAGATCGTAGACCACTTCATCGCCCTTGAGCTGAGCGTATTCGCGCACCTTCTCGTAGAGTCGCTCCGCCTGACGACTATTCGTCTGGTAGAAGGACTTAGGGCCGATACGATAGCGCAGACCGTGCATATTCTCCTCGATGTATGGCGCACCGCTGTAGAGCTGCGCCGGGAGATCGGCGAGGCTGTCGTTAAACTTCGTATTGACCATATAGTAGAGCGACGTGATCTGGGGAAAGCGCTCACGCAGCGCTTCTAGCAGTTGCACGCGTAGCTCCTCCGTTCCCTCGGCAAAGGCGATCAAAACCATCAGCCCGCCCAGCGTTGTGGTGCGGATTAGGAGCGTTCGCATCACGCCTTCGTGCGCTCTCTGGTCATAGTAAGGGTACTCCTCCCAGCGCGCCAGGCAGTAGTCGTTGAGATAGTCTCGAATCTCCGAAGCTATCGGGTCGGCTATCTGACAGGTCACGCCATGCAGGTCTAGTACCTTGTCAAACATTCCCGCCTTGTGAAAGCCTACCCCACAAAGCTCTTGTTCGCTCGCTTCCTCGGGAAGGCTTTTGAGCTCCTCCTCGGTGAGCCAACGCTTTTTGCTAAAGGTAAACTCGACCTTGTTGCGGTAGTGCCACGGATCCTCGCATCCTACGATCGGCTCGGTGTGCTCAATGGCTATATGTCCGATGCGCGTCATGGCGTCTGCGGCTTGTTGCGACTTACCACGGAGCTGCTCGTCGTAAGGTAGCTGTTGCCACTTGCACCCGCCACACGCTCCGAAGACTTCGCAACGAGGCTCCACACGTAGTGGCGAAGGCTCCAGGAGCTCCTCGATGGTGCCCAACATATAGCTTCGCTTGGAGCGACCGACACGTATGCGACAACGGTCGCCTGGCGCTGCATAAGGGACGAAGAGCACCTTGTCCTCGACATGTGCTACGCATTGTCCCTCGGCACCCATCCGCTCGATGAGTACATCGTCCAGATATCTCGGCTCTTTGCGTTTTCTTGCCATAGGCTACTTGCGAGCGAGTTGCTGCTCCACGAGCGAGACGTACTCATCAGCCAGCGCAGAGGCAGCCTCTTCCGTAGGAGCCTCCGTGTAGACACGGACGATCGGCTCCGTATTGCTGGGACGTACCTGCACCCACGAGTTGTCAAAGTCAATCTTCAGTCCATCCTCCGTCAGGGGCTTCAGCGAAGCGACCTCACGCTCCAGAGTGGCGAAGAGAGCCGTCACGTCAGTGCCCGCAGGTAGCTCCACACGACGCTTACACATGGCGTAGTCGGGGTAGCGCTTACGTAGCTGGCTCACCGTCTCGCCACTCTTCGCCAAGTGAGTTAGGAAGAGCGCAATGCCAACGAGCGCATCGCGTCCAGCATGCAGACGAGGATAGATGACGCCACCGTTGCCTTCGCCACCGATGAGTGCGTCGGTCTCTCGCATACGCTTGACCACGTTGACCTCGCCAACAGCTGCGGGCGTGTAGCTTCCGCCATGCTGCTCGGTAATGTCTCGCAGAGCACGTGTCGAACTCATGTTAGAGACCGTGTTCCCTCCCTCATGATAGCCGAGGAGGTAGTCAGCGACAGAGACCAGTGTGTACTCCTCGCCAAAGGGGTGGCCCGTCTCGTCAATGATCGCTAAGCGATCCACGTCTGGATCTACCGAAAAGCCCACATCGGCACGTGCTATGCGCACCAATTCGCAAAGATCCACGAGGTGACTAGGCAGTGGCTCGGGATTGTGGGCAAACTTTCCGTCGGGCGTGTCGTTGATTCCTCTCCACTCCTTGACGCCAAGCGCCTCAAAGAGCGGAGGCAGAGCGATAGCGCCGACCGAATTGATCGGATCGTAGGCGACCGTCAGCTCAGCTTTGCGGATAGCCTCCACATCCACTTCGGGCAGTGCGAGGATTGCGTCAATATGCTTCTGCAGATAGGAGTCGGTCGAGATGACTTGTCCCAAGTCTTCTACCGAAGCAAAGGGAACCGTGTGATCCTCCGAGAGACGCAGCACCTCGTTGCCACGATCCACATTGAGGAAAGTGCCATCGCTCCCGAGGAACTTCAGCGCATTCCACTGTATTGGGTTGTGCGAAGCGGTGATGATGATGCCACCGTCAGCACGATGCCCTAGGACAGCCATCTCAGTGGTCGGAGTCGTAGCCAGACCAATGTTGATTACATCGCAACCCATACCGAGGAGCGTGCCGATGACCACCTGCTGAACCATCTCGCCCGATAGGCGAGCATCGCGCCCCACCACAATAGTTGGTCTACTGATAGACTCGTATAGCTTGATGTGCTGTGCATATCCCACGACAAAGTGCGCTATCGTCAGTGGGTTGAAGCCGTCCGTCAGAGAGCCCCCGACAGTACCGCGTATTCCTGAGATTGATTTGATGACCGTCATAGTTTTGATTAAGTGTGTTGTTGGGAAAAAACGAGTAGCTTGTGCATACTAGCGCCAAAGATACTGGATAAGGCTAAGACTCCTCGACAAACTGGTACCAGACCTCCTCGCAATACATTGGGGCACCCGCATTGTACGCTATGTTTGGCCCGAGGAGGAAGGGGATGAGGAGACGTATCTTAGCGCCATTGCCCACCATCGTGAGCGGATAGGCGATACCCTCACACATCAGTGCGTCGATCGAGTGACCAAACTGCTCTTGGATCAGCTTGTAGTGGATAGAGCCGTTGCGGTCGCGTGAGTTAATGTAGATAAACTCCGTGGACTGCTGGTAGCCCTTAGAGAGATTGTCGAAAGAGGGGTTGTACTCTGGTGCGATGAAGCGACCTTTCATCCGCAGCATGACACGCGTCCGCTCAGGCGTCGCCAGCTCAGCTCCTTTGTCGAGGACCTGCATGTAGACCCCGTTGGGGAACTTGTACCACACGCCTGGGTCAAACTCGCGCTGCTCCTCGACGCCCTCCTGCACATTCATCCCTTGCTCCTGAATGAAGTTGTCAATTATCTTCTGCTCGTCACGTAGCATCTCCGAGAGCGACTTGATGTGCTGCTTATCTCGACAGCTAGTCAGGACGCCCTGCCCTAGGAGAAGCATCAGAACAAGCGTCACAAGAGCGGTGAAGGTATGGTTTGTTGCTTTCATATTTCTATTGTCTAGTCTCTAATTTCTAATCTCTAACAGTCTGGGTAGCGGTGTACTAGTTCACGCAATCCCTCCCACACGAGTGCTAGCGCATCCGATAGCGTGCCCTGGTACTCAGCGCCCGCAGCGTTTAGATGTCCGCCCCCGCCAAAGATCGCGCTCGCCACCTCATTGACCGGCAAGTTGCCCTGCGAGCGAAGCGATATCTTGACGGGCTCGTCGGGATCACGCTGCTCTCGAAGGAAGGCGACAGCTCGTATACCCGCCACGTCAAGGGGTACATTGACTAGGCCCTCTGTATCTCCTGGCTCTATGCCAAAGCGGTCAAAGTCCTCCTGCCTGAGCGTAAAGACCGCCACCCCTAAGTCTAGGTCGTAGGTCGTACGCTCATTGATGATGTAGCCGAGGAGTCGCTGTCGACTCAGCTTGTCGCTCTTGAAGATCCGTAGCACAATCTCCTCGTGTCTCGCTCCGACCTCTAGGAGGTGAGCGATCGTCCTAAAGAGCGTCGGCGTAATCTGCCCATGTCGCAGGAGACCCGTATCCGTGTAGGTTGCAGCCAGCAGGCAGGTCGCCATATCGGCACCGCCATGGAGCTCTAGCTCTCTCGAGGCACCGCCACCGAGTAGCTCCGCTATGAGAAAGCCCGTAGCACAGGCCGACGTGTCGCTATACATCTCATTGACCAGCCCCATATCAGGCTCTGGATGATGGTCTATCATCACGGAGCGCACCTCGGGCTTGCCCACGATCTCAGCGACCAAGCCCTCGAGCGGATTGCCGATACGCCCCAGATGGTTGAAGTCCACTAGAAGCAGTAGCCTAGCCTGAGCCAATATCTGACGTATCGGCTCTAAGTCACTCTGCGCCGAGAGCTGATGTACCGTCTCAGCCCCGGGGAGCCAGCGCAGGTTGTCTGGCATGCGCCCCACCACTAGGATGGAGACCTCGTCAGCGCCCCGTGCCAACAGGTAGCTACGCAGTCCCAAGGCACTGCCTATGCAGTCCCCGTCAGGCGACTTGTGCCCCACGATGACGACACGACGCTCGCCCACATCTCCTAGAGAAGTAAGCTCCAACGTATCTGACAAAGGTCTATTGCTCAGTTGCGACATAGTGATCTGTGAAGGTATACACCCGCAAAGGTACGAAATTAGAGGTTAGAGATTAGAAGTTAGAGATTAGAGGTTAGAGGTTAGAGGTTAGAGGTCCGATTGCTCTCGCTAATTGCCTGCCAGCAGTTGACAGCCGATCACCGCCACTCAGCCCACACCTCCGAGGAAATCAAAAATGCCTCCGTAGAAAACGGAAATCCTTCACGGAGGTATAAAAAAATTCTTCCGAACTTTGATTTGCTTCTTCCGAAGTTTCATTTCATTCTTCCGAACTTTTATTTCGGCCCTCCGTGGGGAAATTTCGTTTCCTCACTGGAGATTCCCAAATTCCTCGGGAGAAATTGAAATCAGCGGAGATGTGGGAGCTATTAGATCAGCCCTCGGATGAGAAGGTCGGTGAGGAGGACGAGGAGGCTGGCGAGGAGCGTGACGGCGATGACGATGATGATGGTGCGTCGTAGCGTCTGTGCGGTGACTGCGTGGAGCGGGGCACCGATATAGGGCTTCTCGACGAGCATGCCGTGGTAGATGTTGGGGCCGCCAAACTGTACGCCGAGGATCCCCGCCAGAGCGGACTCAGGATAGCCCGAGTTGGGGCTGGCATGCTTGCGTGCATCCCGCCAGACGGTGCGCACGGCTCGTCGACTCGGAGCCACGAGGAGCATCAGGAGTGCCGTGAGACGAGACGGGATATAGTTCGCAGCGTCATCGAGGATACGTGCAGCAAAGTAGCCAAAATCCTTGTAGCGTGGATCTTTGTAGCCGATCATGGAGTCGAGCGTGTTGATCATTTTATAAGCCATCATGAGCGGTACGCCACCCAGAGCGTAGAAAAAGAGCGGAGCGATGACCCCATCGGAGAGATTCTCCGCAAGCGTTTCTAGGACGGCGGTACGGATCTGCGCAAAGGTGAGCTGCGAGGTGTCACGACCCACGATCCAGGAGAGACGCTTGCGAGCTCCCTCGAGGTCGCCAGCCACCACGTAGCGCTCTACCGCCAAGGCTTCGCCGATCAAGCTTCGCGGACAGATAGCAAAGAAGAAGAAAACCGTTTGCCAAGCCAATAGTGCGTAGCGATAGTCCGCTAGGAACCATTCGATAGCAAAGAAAAAGCCCCATACGCCCAGCACGAGTGTGAGGGCGAGGAGCGTGCCTTTTGCCTTCTGATGGGGCGGATGGTTGAGCCAGCGCTCGCCCCATGCGATGAGCTGGCCGAAGAGTCGTATCGGATGGAGCGCCCAGCGTGGATCGCCGAGGAGCAGGTCGAGGAGGAGTCCGAAGAGTAGCGGGTACATACTATAAGTAGCTTGACAAACCTCGGAGTAGCGCCTGACCAGCTTCGGGAGACTGCACCGAGAGGCGGAAGTGGCGCGGCGAGAGGGAGCGGAAATTGGCCGCATCACGGATCAAAACGCCATGCTGCTTGACGAGGTACTCCTTGAGCTGGGCTGCGGTGCCACGTCCCTCATCTAGACAAGCGAGGAAGTAAGGTGTAGGGCTGGGTATCAGCGAGATGCCTGCGATCTGCGCCACCTCATGCGCAAGATGCTGCGCCTCCCGCACTAAGCCCGTGGCATCAGGCAGTAACCGGTCGTAATGCTGGCAAATGTAAGCGCCAGCCTCTAGGGCAAGGGCATTGACACTCCAGGGCGAGCGGAGGGGCTCTAAGCGAGCCAGCAGCGAGGGGTGAGCGACGATGTAGCCGAGACGTATGCCTGGGAGCGCAAAGCTCTTCGTCAGCGAACGAACAAGGATCAGATTGGGGTGATGCACCACTTCGTCTAGGAGCGTCACGGGCTCGGCACAGAGTTCGGCGTAGGCTTCGTCCACGATTACGTAACTATCTGGATGAGCCGTGCAGTAATTGAGGAGCGCCACACGATGAGAGATGTCACCATCAGGATTGTTTGGCAGAGCACTCCAGAGGAGATCGGCAGGAGTGCTTTGGCTGGCTATGGCACTCGTCGGGATATAGTTGAGGTGGTGGCGATAGAGCTGGCAAGCGTCCTCATACTCGGCAAAGGAGGGGACGGTGATGAGCGTCTCGCCACCCGCAAAGAGATGGGCTAAGAGATAGAAAGCTTCCGTCGATCCACTCGTTACCAGTAGCCAGTCGGGGTCAAGGCGCCAGTGCTCAGCCAAGAGCTCCCGCAATTCTTTCGCTTGAGGGTCTGGATAGTGGCTTAGGCTCTCTAGTCGCCCTGAGAGGTGGCTGATGATTTCGCCCGCATGGTTGCGATAAGGCACATTGCTAGAGAAGTCGTAGCGCACGAGCGCTCCGTAGCTGTATCGGTCGTCCCCGTGTCCTACTATCATACGTTGCGCAGACTTTTGAGCATGTACTCTATATCAAGATGCTGACGCATGTGCTCAGCAAGGCGATCGTAGGCAGCTTCGCGGGTAGCGAAGGTTCGCTCTAGGTGAAAGGTGCGCTCAGGCGCTACCTCGTGCAGGATCTGCTGCAGGATCGCTTCATTGTCCCAGATGCCGTGCATGTAGCTTCCCCACAAGCGAGGGGAGACCCAGTAGCCGTCGGGCGTTTCGCCAGCCCTCATAACTACCGGCGACTCGGGCGCATCGATGGGCTGCGTGACCCCGCAGTGGATCTCGTAGCCTTGACAGTCGGGGGTACCCGTGGGAAGGTAGGTAAAAGTGGAGGTACGCACCGCTTTATTGCTCTGCAGCGTGGTCTCAGTGGGCAGAAGTCCCAGACCACGGACGGTGCGTGGCTCGCCCTCGACGCCATCGCTGTCGGTGATGCGCAGACCCATCATCTGATAACCGCCACAAATGCCGTAGAGCGGCCGACCCGCCTTGTGATGAGCCTGGATGACTGCCTCAAGTCCCTCGGCTTGTAGCCAGAGGAGGTCGTCGATCGTGTTCTTACTGCCGGGGAGCATGATGATGTCCGCCTGGCGAAGCGCCTCAGCGTCGGAAGTGAAGTAGAGCGTGACGCCAGAGATGAAGCGTAGCGAGTCAAAGTCGGTGAAGTTGGAGATGTGTGGCAGTCGTACCACCGCCACATTGAGCGTATCGGGGCGAGGCTGTGCGGCGTAGCTGTCGATGGAGACGCCATCCTCCGCATCTATCTGCATATTCGGTAGGTAAGGGAGCAGACCTACGACGGGGACTTTGGTTAAGTCCTGAAGGATCTTTCGCCCAGAGTCAAAGAGCGAGCTGTCACCTCGGAACTTATTGATGATGATCCCCTTGATCGCAGCACGCTCTGCTGGGGGCAAGAGCTCGATCGTCCCGTAGAGACTGCCGAAGATCCCTCCGCGCTCGATGTCTGCCACGAGGTAAACGTCAGCGCCCGTCCGCAGAGCCACCCGCATATTGACGATGTCCATGGGCCAGAGGTTGACCTCCGAGATACTGCCTGCGCCTTCTATCACGATCGGGTTGTACTGGCTCGCTAATCTGTCGAACGCTTTCATCGCCTCTACAAAGAGAGGCTTGCGCTGCTCGACGTTGAAGTAAGAGCGTGCCGACTGATTGCCCACCGCCTTGCCGTGGAGGATCACCTGCGTCGTCTGATCGGCCGTCGGCTTAAGGAGGATTGGGTTCATATCGGTGTGACAAGGTATCCCGCACGCCTCAGCTTGCACCGCTTGCGCACGACCTATCTCGCCTTCTTCGGGAGTAGGATAGCTATTAAGCGACATGTTTTGCGCTTTAAAGGGAGCGGGCTTGTACCCCTCCTGCAGCAAGATACGACAGATGCCTGTCGCTACGATGGACTTCCCCACGTCGGAGCCAGTTCCGACGAGCATAATCGGCTTTAGCTTACTCATATTGATATATCTCTCCAAAGTTAACCTCCAGCGCCATCGCTTCGCTAGGCGAAAGCTTGCCCAGCAAGATACGATAAGCGCGAATGACCCCAGCGTGCGTCACAAGGAGCGTCTGACTGCCCTTGTCTCGCTCCGCCTCGAAGTCGGCTACCCGCGCCAATAAGTCGTCGTGGCTCTCGCCTCCTGCCGTCTTAGCGTGCCAATAGTCGGCAAACCACGCACGTCCCGCCTCTTGCTCGTAGACTTCCTCCCAGGGGAGCCCTTCCCACGCCCCAAAGTTCAGCTCACGCAGTCGCTCGTCCTGACGAACGGTCAGTCCCTTTGTCAGGGCTATCGCCTCTGCGAGGACAACACAGCGGAGCGACGGACTACTGTAGACCTTGTCTAGCTGGACTTCCCTCAGCTCTGCGATGATCTGAGCCACATAGCGAGGGTACTCCTCCGAGAGTGGCACTTCGAGCCAGCCGTAGCAGATGCCCTGCGGTAGGGCAACGGGGGTGTGACGCACGAGGTAAAGACTCATATACCGATCAAGCGTAGATAGTTACCACAAGCGTGACCAAGAGTAGCGTCAGCTCGGCAAAGCAGACGATAGCTCCCATCACATCGCCCGTGTATCCGCCGATACGTTTGTTGCTAATGCGCATGATCAGGAGCGCCTCCCCCGTCATCAACACAGGAGCCACGACAGCAGCCTGCCAAGGCAAGAGGAGGAGTGCCAAGATCGCCCAGACAGCCGCAATGAGTAGCGTCTTCGTCGTGACAGATTGTCGCAAATGCGTCGCCTTGCTCGCCTCGCCACTCTTACGAGCGTAGGTCGAGAGACGTATCACGAGGATAGGCACCCAGCGCGACACTACAGCCATCGCAATAATCGTTCCAATGGCGGTCTCGTAAGGTATGTAGCTCAGCAGGACGACACGACTCATCAGGAGCATCACTAGACCCAGTATACCGTACACGCCCGTCGAGCTGTCCTTCATAATGCGTAGCGTCGTCTCCCTATCGTGATACCCTCCGAAGGCATCGCAATAGTCCGACAAGCCATCCTCGTGCATCCCGCCTGTGACGACTAAACCAACGATCACACTCATCACCGCAGCCACGGCATTCGGCAGGTAGTAGCCAGCCAATGCGTAGATCCCCGCCATCAGCACTCCGACGATCGCACCCAGCAGAGGAAAGTAGCGAAAGGACTCCCCCATCCGCTCCTCACTATACGCCACATGCCCCACTGGTATGCGGGTGTAGAAGAGCAGCGAGAGACGAAGTAGGTCCCACTCAGAGCGTATCGTGCGTAGCAAGTGTAAAGCCATAGGTCTAGAGTCTCTTTTCTTATTAGTCTACACGGCAAACCGCCGCATCGTCAAAGCCACGCATATTATTCATAAAGGCAACGGCCGACTGAATGATCGGATAGGCAACGAGAGCCCCCGTCCCCTCGCCGAGGCGCATCTCCAGCGACAGGATTGCCTCTCCGCCAAAGTAGTCAATCATCGCTTGATGTCCTGGCTCCTCGGAGGTATGAGCGAAGAGCACATTATCCACAATACGTGGCTCCATCTCGTGTGCCACCATAAAAGCTGAGGTAGCAATCACCCCATCCGCAAGGATTAGCATACCTCTCTTGTAAGCCTCTAGGACGCCTCCACAGATAGCCGCTATCTCTAGTCCGCCCATCTGCGACAGTAGCTCCATAGGGCTCTGCGGATTGTAGCGTGCAGCCACCGCCTCGAGCACCTTCGTCTTATGTTCTAGCCCCGAGCCACGCAGTCCCGAGCCAGGACCAATGATCGAGGCAATAGAGCGTCCCGTGATCTTGTGCAGGATCAGCGTTGCTGGCGAAGTATTGCCGATACCCATTTCGCCGAAAGCTATCACATTACTTCCACGCTCCGCCTCTTGCGCCACACATTGAGCGCCAATCATCATCGCCTCAGCGCATTCCTCAGTCGTCATAGCTGGCTCGTGAAGCATATTGCGAGTGCCGTGCATCACCTTAGCCGACTCAATGCGACAAGCCTCAGGGAAGTCGTAGTCGACGCCCACATCAATGACCCGCAGGCGAAAGCCATTTTGCCGTGCCAAGACACTACAAGCTCCTCCGCCCGAGACGAAGTTGATACATTGCTGCCAAGTAATCTCCTTAGGACAGGGGCTCACGCCCTCCTCGACGATCCCGTGATCCGCAGCCATCACCAGCAGCACTGGGTCAATCAGCTGAGGCGTCACACTGTGCTGTATCATGCCCACCTTGTAGGCGATGCGCTCCAGTTGCCCCAGCGCCCCCTTTGGCTTCGTGCGACTGTCGATCCGCTCTTGTAGTGTTTCCTCAAAAGTCATCTGCTCTCCTCTTTATATAAGTCCGAAATAAGCTCCGTGCACAAAGCTCTCCCAGAGACCATCAGGTAAGCCTCATCGGCCGTGGCAGAGATATATTGGTTGACCCACCCTTGTAGATCTACAAAAGCCCGAGACCCCGCATCAGGCGCATGCAGGCTCATGCCGATCTCGTTGCTCACCACGATCAGCACCTCCGCCTTGCAGTGATGTAGTAGCTCCTGCCACTCACGACGCGCCTCACTGAGCGAAGCCTCAGCGTCAAACTCCAGGTCGCTGTATATATTCGTAAGCCATAGCGTCACACAGTCGATCAGCACGACACGCCCAGCAATCTGCGTTTGGCTCAGATAGCGAGGCTCCTCGATGGTAGTCCACTCTGGTCCCCGGTCCGCTTGGTGACGCGCTATGCGACGCTCGAACTCCTCATCCCAGTGACGTGCCGTAGCCAGGTAGATAGGTCGATCCGACAGCGAGCGCGCCAGTCGCTGTGCGTAGCCACTCTTGCCACTGCGCTGGCCACCCGATATGTAGATCACTCGAGGGCGCTGGCAGAGCTTGCCATCCTCATATAGACGATAGTCCCCATTCGGGAGAAAGGTGATCTCCTCCACCTTGTCCAAGGGACCGCCCTGTAGCAAAGCCTCTAGCACCCTCATCGTAAAGCCGTGACCCATGAGTAGCACCAGATCATCCCTACCGTGTCGCTCTTGTAGCTCCTCTAGGAAGCTCTGCAGACGCGTCGCAATCGCCTCCACCGACTCGATCTCGTGCGGCTCCTCGTCTAGTGGCGGGAGCTCAACAAAAGGACGCCCCTCCCACCGACCGAAAGCACGCTCGCGCAACCGTCTGTCCAGCGTCAGAGGCGCCTTACAGCCACTCGCAGAGATCATCAGCTCAGCCGAGCGCTGCGCTCGCAGCTGATCACTACTATATATATGTGTGATGGGACACCCCTTCAGACGGTCACCCAGCTGGAGGCATTGCGCCACCCCTCGTCGGGTTAGCGTGCCAGCAGTCTGTCCCTGACAAATAGAGAGCAAGTTCTCCTCAGTCTCTCCGTGACGTGCTATAAGCAATCGCATAGATCAGTCTCTAGATTAAAAAGGCTCCTCCAGAAGCCTCTTGCAAAGGTAGCGAATTTAGAGGTTAGAGATTAGAAGTTAGAAAATAGAAATTAGAAGTTAGAAAGTAGAAATTAGAGGTTAGAAGTTAGACCATTCCGATGGCTCTGATGGCTCCGATAGCTCCGATGCTCTCCGAAACCCTTCAAAGCCCTAGACACCACACCTCCGAGGAAATTGAAAATGCCTCGGTAGAAAATGAAAATCCTCCACGGAGGTATAAAAAAATTCTTCCGAACTTTGATTTGCTTCTTCCGAAGTTTCATTTCATTCTTCCGAACTTTTATTTCCCGGCTCCGTGGAGAATTTTCGTTTCCTCATGAGCTATCTAGAAATTCCTCCCTGGACGACCAATCCCACGTAACGCACCTCAGCCTATATCCAGCGAAAGATTTATGAAGCTATATATTAAAAAAACATTACCTTTGCTTAGCTCAAGAGGACAAAGGAGTCTCCACTCCTCTCTAAGCAGAAATAATCCATATCAACACACAAAGCAAGACTAAATCACGAAAGCAAGTATCTCTAGGGCTTTGCCTTGACTAACTACCCGACTTGGGGCAGCTACAGCAAATCAAACAAAGGCTCAACTGCACCTAATCAGCAGTTGAGCCTTTTCTTGTTCCTTGTGCTCACAGCAGGAGCCACCACCCTACAGCGGACTAATCAACGTGCAGAGATGTACAGTATCTACCATTTCAAAACAAGAACCTACTATATCCGATAGTTTTATTACCTTTGGGGCGACATAGTTTATCCATCTAACCTAAATATTCCAAATGAAATCAACTTATCTATCTCTCACGCTAGCACTACTCACACTAGCATTCCTGACCTCTTGTGGACCCGATGCTCTGAAGCCAAAGGTTGAGGTAACCGACTTATCATTCAAAGCAACCACTGCTACCTTGCAGCCTGGCGCGACGCTACAGCTCATCGCTACAGTCACTCCCTCAGGTGCTAAGGTAACCTTTACGTCTGACAACACCGCCGTAGCCACTGTCTCAGAGACGGGACTAGTCAAGGCTGTCGCACTCGGCACCGCTACCATCACGGCTCAGGCTGGCGACAAGAAGGCTACCTGCGTTATTACAGTCGCTGAGGCTAAGAATGTAACCATCTTTAATAAGCTAGACGGACAAAAGTACCCCTCTGGGAGCACCATTGACTATGTTGCTACCATATCTGAGGAAAAAGCACGAAGCTATGACCCTGAGCTCTTCTTTAGTGTCCTCAAGACTGAGCAATATAGTGGAAGCATGACCTTTGACACTCCTATTGATGGAGGAGTCTGTCTAGGGGATCAGTGCAAGCCAGCTAAGAACCTACCCCTCTTTACCGCTAAAATTACGCTGATATCAGACGATGAGGGTGTTGATCCTGACGAGTACGGCAAGAAGAAGGGGGAGATGACTCCGCTAAACACGCACATCAAGCTAAACACAAAAGCGGGTGAGACCTACAAGAACCGTATGACCATCGAGTTCGCTCCCTTGATGGGAGAGGGCGAGACACTCAAGTGGACGATCAACCTGGCCATCACCGTCAAGTAAGACATACTCATAATTAACAGACACAAATATGAAGCACGTTCTAACTATCCTACTATCTCTCATAGTAGTCACCGTAGCACAAGCACAGCTACCACAAGTCGAGCTCAAGGATCTACAAAACAATGTAGTCAACACGAGCGAGCTAAGCAACGAGGGCAAGCCCTTTATCATCTCATTCTTCGCCACCTGGTGCAAGCCTTGTCTGCGTGAGCTCAAGGCTATTCACGAGGATTATGCAGACTGGCAAGAGGAAACGGGCGTCAAGCTCATCGCTGTCTCTATCGATGAGGGGCAAAACGCTGACCGCGTCAAGCCACTAGTCGATGCTCTAGGCTTTGAGTACGAGGTGCTCCTAGATCCTAACGGAGACTTCAAGCGAGCTATGAATGTCAACATGATCCCTCACGTCTTCGTCATCGATGGCAAGGGGCGCGTCGCATTCTCTCATAGTGGCTACACCGAGGGTGGTGAGCAGGAGCTCATCGCTAAGGTACGTGAGCTACTAACCACTGAGGAGTAGTCGTAGGACGCTCCGACACACTGCATCTATACATACATCCTCTCTTTAGACATTACCACTGAACCTATGCGACACCTCGTACAGCGTCTCTGCCTCCTCTCATGGCTCTCTATAGCTGGTCTCACCGCCCTCTCCGCTCAGAGCAAGAGCGAGTGGAAAGCGTGGGACAAGTTCAAGCCTTCCTTTAGCGTGCAGAGCGATATGCTCTTCTCCCTAGACAATAAAACTAGCGGATACAAGTCCTGGATGAGCAATAGCTACATCACGGGAACCTTACGTAACAACTACCTTGAACTGGGACTACGCTACGAAGATTTGCTCCGTCCGATGCCAGGTCACGAGCCTGAGCAGGGACGAGGCATACCACACCTGCACCTTAAGGGATTCATCGGTCAGTATGGCGAGGTGACGCTGGGAGACTTCTACGATCAGTTTGGCTCCGGCATCCTCTTCCGTAGCTATGAGGAGCGCACGCTCGGCATCGACAACGCTGTGCGAGGTGTCCACGTAGCCCTCACACCCTACGATGGGGTACGACTCAAGGGCTTCACGGGTCAGCAACGCAACTACTTCGACCGCACCTTCCGTCTCTTTCACAAGGAGCGTGGCTTCATATCAGGAGGCGACGGTGAGCTAGCGATCCATCAGTGGGCGCCAGCACTGCGAGACAATCAGATGACCCTCACACTGGGTGGCTCTTACGTCAACAAGGTGGAGGGTGATGAGGTAATCCCCGTAGAGACACCCGCTGGTATGACAGGAGCGATGCGGCTCAACCTGCCCCGTCAGGTGCATGCCTTCGGAGGACGCGCTAAGTTTACACTCGGAGGCTGGGTGCTCAATGGAGAGTATGCCTACAAGAGTAGCGACCCCACAGCGAGCAACCACTACATCTACGCACCTGGCTCGGTAGCAATGCTCTCGACCTCCTACTCACAGCGTGGACTGAGTCTCCTACTACAGGCGAAGCGTAGCGAGAACTATAACTATCTCTCCGCACGCTCTTCCGTCGGTACGCCACTTCATATCAATCACCTGCCAGCTTTTACCGCTAATCACACCTATACGCTCGCTGCGCTCTACCCCTACGCGACACAGCCCGAGGGTGAGTGGGCACTCCAGGGAGATGTGCGCTACACCATCCCAAGAGGTACCCTACTAGGGGGTAAGTACGGCACGAGTCTGCGGGTCAACTATGCACATATCCGAGGTCTCAAGAGCGTTGCTACCGATCAGCTCCCACTAGGTGCCGAGGAGAGCAAGCTCTACGGCACAGACGGCTACAAGCATCCCTTCTTTGGGATGGGAGAGCTGTACTACTCCGACTTCAACTTCGAGCTGAGCAAGAAGTTCTCTCGCTCGGTCTCTCTGACCTTCGAGTACTATCATCAGATCTACAACCAGCAAGTGGTCGAGGGGCACGCGATCAATAATCCGCTCGTCTATAGCAACATCTTCGTCCTCGACGGCAAGTTCAGACTATCTCCGCGCTACACGCTACGCACCGAGCTACAATATCTAAATAGTCGTCAGGCTGAGGGTAGCTGGCTCTTTGGGCTAGCCGAGCTATCCGTAGCACCGCACTGGATGTTTACCCTCTCTGATCAGTACAACATAGATGTCACCAAGGAGCACTACTACATGGGCTCACTTACCTATGCCAAGGGCAATCACCGCCTACAGCTCGGCTACGGACGTACACGCGCAGGGATCAATTGCTCAGGTGGTGTCTGTCGCTATATGCCCGAGACGAAGGGTATATACCTAAGCTACAACGGATCCTTCTAGCGCTCCACCACCTCATTCACCCATTTGACTATAACATTGAGATGAAACTATCTACACGCTATACCATCCTGTCCGCTTTAGCCCTGCTCCTCATGGTCTCTTGCAAGCCTATGCCAGAGAGCGAGCGACTCATCCCCAATGAGATCGAGACAACCAACGGACGCACCGTACTCGTCGAAGACTACAGCGGTGTGGCCTGTATCAACTGCCCGACCGCGGCCAGCCGTATCACCAAGGCTGCCAAGGCGCATGGTGACAAAGTCGTCATCGTCGCACTACACGGGAGTAGGACTGATATCGGCACCCAGCCCGAGGAAGACCCTAAGGGACTATATAGCCCCGAGGCAGCGACCTATCTTGAGCGACTTCAGGCGGGCGGTTCGCTTCCTATCGCGACTTTCAACCGTCGTCCGCTCACCAGCAACGGCGACAAGCCCTTTAGCGACAGCTATCCCCAGTGGCCCGCCGAGATGCAGTCCTGCCTAAAGCTACCACAGCTCTACAAGATTGATCTGCAGGTCTCCGAGAGCGACCGCAAGGTGACGACCCGCTGCACCGCTACGGCACTAACCCCCGCTAATCAAGGGGCAGCTACCGAGCTCTACCTACAGCTTTGGCTCATTGAGGACGGTATCGTAGCTCCTCAGCACCTCATGGGAAGGACCGAAGCTGACGCTAACTACCAGCACAACCACATCTTCCGTCAGACGCTCAACGGCCTCGACGGAGAGGCTTACCAGCTCGGTCAGAGCTACGACAAGACCAGCACCATCGAGCGCGAGGTCATCGTGCCCGACCACTGCTCCGTCGTCGCTATCCTCTACGACCACAAGACTGGCGAGGTCTACGAGGTCGCCAAGGCCCCTCTCAAGGGTCACGCCACTCACTAGAAAGCTTAACAACAAGCCAAACAGAATAACTTATGAACAAACTAATTACACGCTTAGCACTAAGCATCACACTCGTTGGAGGCATGCTCCTACCAGCGACCCAAGCTACGGCACAGCAGGAGGTCTCTATGCAAGAGCTCCAGCTCATCCAGCCATCTGGACTGAGAGCTGTCAAGCCACTTGTCAATGACAAGGCGAACCTTATGGTCGACCTCAAGACCTCTCAGTACAAAGCCAAAGACATCAATGGCAAGGAGTACGACATCGATGCCATCCTCAACTCTGGCAAGCTCATCCTCTTTGACTTCTCTGCTAGTTGGTGTGGTCCCTGCTGGGCAGTACACTCTGCAGGTATCTTAGACAAGCTCTATGAGAAGTTCGGTCCCAAGGGGACTGACCAGATCGTAGTCCTTTGGGTCGAGGCTAGTGGAGAGCCCATCGAGGCTATCAAGGGTGACAAGACAAAGTTCAACCGTAACAAGACGCAAGGCGACTGGACCAAGGATCCCGATGGCAAGCCTGTTCCCTATCCCATCATCTCCGACTCAAAGCTACATGCTACGCTTGGCATTGACGTAATTGGATTCCCCACACTAGCCCTCGTTGGAAAGAATAAGTGGATTCAGTGCTGGAGTGAGTTAATTACGAAAGACCCTGAGTTCCCAGACTTCGTAGATCTCATGGATCTCTTTGTAGACGAGAATTCTGCACCCAAGACGGTAAGCTTCCAGGGACCGAAAGAATTCTACCAAGGTGAATCCCTCACGATGCGCCTTTTCTATAGATCTGTCGCCCCAACCACCGAGGTTAAGTGGGAGGCTCCCGAGGGTGTCACCCTTAAGAAGGTCAACGACGAGGAGTACACCGTATCCGTCAATAAGGTCGGCACTTACGAGCTCAAAGCTACGGTAACGAACAAGAATGGTAGTGCCACTGGCAAGACAACCATCACCGTCTCTAAGCCTATTGACACCTTCCCCTTTGAGGCTCGGATGGACACCAAGGATAAGCTTGACAAGGGATGGCGCTCCATTGACAACGATGGCGATGGACTAGGCTTTGAGTCTTTCTCTGGTCAGGGCTTCCTAGAGCGTCTCGGCCTCACGTTCAAGAAGAAGATTGGCGCAGAGAATAGCGATGACTGCCTTATCTCCTTTGGAACCTTCTATCCCAATAAGGTAAAAACCAACTCCAAAGGACAGCTTACAGGCTTTGAAGGTCTGACGATTAAACCAGACAATGTGCTTCTCTCTGCACCACTCGTCATCCCAGCCGACGTTGCAAAGCCAACCTTCTCTTGCTACATCTCGAGCTTCTTCAATGCCACGAAGGCAGATCAGCTCAAAGTGATGGTCTCTGAGCTTAATGGCACCCCAGTAGAGCTAATAGCTCCACAAAATGCAAACTCAGAAGACTGGACGCTCATTTCTGCAGACCTCTCTGCTTACAAGGGCAAGACCATCCAGCTCTCTCTCGTTCCTGTGGTCAATGGCTCTAGCGCTATCCTCGTAGACCAGCTACGTGTCACCATGGATGGCAAGACCGATGTAGAGGCTCCTACGCTAAGCCTAGAGACGACTCTCTACCCGAACCCCGCTAGTGATTACGTCACCGTCCGCACACGTGTCGGCAGTACCATCGAGCTCTTTGCTGCTGATGGCACGATGCTCTCCACGACGCAGGCTACGGGTGAGCGCACCACGATAGCGCTCGCACAGCTACCCGCAGGACGCTATATAGCACGCATCACCTCGCTAGAGGGTGAGGTAGTCTTCCGCCCACTTATCATCAAGTAAGGCTCCCTGACAAACTTACGATAGGCACCCCAGCGATGCCATCGTAACGCAAGCAACTAACAAAGGCAGACCATCGAGACGCCCCAGTGTGTCTCGGTGGTCTGCCTTTATTCTGCGCCTACCTATACTGACCCCCAGAGGAGTTTTGGAATTGCTCAATGGATATTTTCTAACATCCACGGAGGAACAAAAAAATTCTTCGGAACTTCGAAATCTTTCTTCCGAAGTTTCATTTCATTCTTCCGAACTTTTATTTCGGCCCTCCGTGGAGAAAGTTCGTTTCCTCACTGGAAAATCAGAAATAGATCGGAGGAAACGACTCGCACTCGAAACGAACGGAGCAATTAAAACAAGTAGCCCGCTGTAGAGATCCTACAACGGGCTACTTTCGTTAGGTCGGTCGGAGCGCTGCTATTTTGAAGCGATGCGGCGCTGGAGGAGGAGACTATTGACGACGACGCAGATGGAGCTGAGCGCCATGGCGGCTGCGGCGATGGCGGGCGTGATGGCTAAGCCCCACCGTGTGAAGAGCCCAGCTGCGATCGGGATGGCGATCACGTTGTAGAGGAGCGCCCAGAGGAAGTTGAAGCGGATCGTGCGTACCGTCTGCCGAGCTATCTCGGTTGCCTCGACGAGGAGTGACAGGTCGGGCTTGGAGATGACCAACTGCGCCATAGAGGTGGCTAGATCGCTCCCCCCAGCGAGCGCTATGCTCACGTCGGCTCGTGCTAGCGCCTGACCATCGTTGACCCCGTCGCCAACCATCGCTACGATGTGTCCCTGTTCCTGTAGGGAGGCGAGGATCGTCTCTTTGTCTTGGGGCATGAGCTCGGCATGCACCGTGTCAATACCTATTTGCTGAGCGATGCGCTGCGCCTCTGGCTCTCGGTCGCCTGTGAGCATGAGGAGCTTTTTGCCTTGAGCCTTGAGCTGTGCGATGGTCTCGGCAGCGTGCGGTGTGAGCGTGTCGGAGAGGGCTATGATGGCGATGAGCTGCGCTCCCTGCGCTACATAGACGAGCGAGCCAGTGAGGTCGCAAGGTGGTATTGACGCAACGCCACCCTCGGCAATCCAAGAGGCGCGTCCGATGCGTAGCTCTCCCTCGGGTGTCGTAACGAGCAAGCCTTGTCCAGGTTGCTCGGTGACGGTTAGTTCGCTGATCGTAGCTCCCTGCGCCTCGCCATACGCCACGATAGCTTGCGCCAGTGGGTGCAGGCTGTGCTGCTCGGCAGAGACGATGAGCGAAAGCTTCGCCATGCGCTCCTCTTCAGGGACGAACCATTGCAATTCGGTGACTGAGGGGCGACCAAGGGTGAGCGTCCCCGTTTTGTCCATGAGGAAAGCATTGACGCGGGGTAGCGTCTCCAGTGCGGTAGCTTCCGCAAAAAGGATGTTTCGCCGTGCGGACTCGCCCACGGCCACGGTCAAGGCGGTCGGAGTCGCTAAGCCCAAGGCGCAGGGGCAGGCGATCACGAGGACGGAGATAGCGTAGCGTGCGGCTAGGTCTAGCGCGCCTGGCTCTACGACCCAGTACCAGAGGGCAAAGGTGAGCAACCCGAGGAAGAGTATGGCGGGAACGAAGTATTGTGCGATACGATCAGCCAAGAGACGTAGCGGGGGCTTGTCCGCTAAGGTCTTGCGCACGGTCGAGACGATGTGTCCCAGAGCGGTGTCGGCGCCGACGCTTTCGGCACGCACCTCTATGGCGGTGGAGAGGCAGATGGTACCAGCGAAGACTTTGTCTCCCTCGCCACGTGACACAGCTTCCGACTCACCTGTGATGGTCTGTTCGTTGATGTGGGTTACGCTTTGCGAAGTGATGACACCATCGACAGGGATGGCTTCGCCAGGGCGTACCCGCACGGTCATACCTGGCTGAACCAACTGCAGTGGCACACGGCGTGTCTCCTCGCCCACGACGAGCGATGCCTCACGAGGGGTCAAGTCGAGGAGCGCCCGCAAGGCTCTAGCGGTCGAGGCGGTGGCGCGCTGCTCTAACCACTTGCCGATCAGGACGAAGGCGGGGATCATCACCAGCGCATCGAGGTAAAGGTGTAGCTGATGTCCCTCCGCGCCGTAGGCTAGGAGCAGGCCGATGACGGAGCAGGTGGTGCTGAGGGAGACCAATGTGTCCATTCCCATGACACCTCGCCTGAGTTGCTTCACGGCTCTCCAGTGAAAAGGTCCCGCCACGTAGAGGTATGCTACGAGTGCCACCAGCGGAGCGACCCAACGCTCGCCAATGGCTCCCAGCAGATACATCCAGATCATGACGCCGATGGTCAGAGCTGCGCCGATGGCTGTGCGCCAAGCGAGTTGACGTGCCGAACGACGCTCTTGTTCCAGCGCTTGGCTCACCGCTTCGGTCTCGTCGGTCGTCAGAATGAGCGAGAAGCCGAGCGAAGCGACCTGCTCAGCGATCTGCTCACGGGTGATCTGCTCCGCATCGTACACTATATATAAGGAGTGGGTGTCGATCTGTGCCGTCGCCTCTAGGACGCCCGTGACACCTTGCAGTTTGTTTGTCACGGCAGCCGCGCAGCCAGCGCAGTGCATGCCGACGATAGGGATATATTCGGTTGTTTGTTTCATAATGAGTTTAGATAAAAGCGGAGAGAGTCATTTCTCTCTCTGAGACAAAGGTACGACAACTTAATCGTCACTGGGTTGCAAAACGTATATTCCACCCATGAATGCAACTTCTCAAAGCTAATCGTTCTACACTTCACAAGTCGTTTAGCTCACTGAGATGCGTAGCCAGCTATACTACGGACGAAAGGTCTGGCGACCCGTCTAGCGGGGCCACTCAACGACCTCTAGGTTGTGCGGTCGCCCTGCGGTGATTTGCAAACGTATGAGCGTACGGCTCTGGTGCCACCCACTACGCCCTGCAGCCCCTGGGTTGATATGTAGCAAGCCTGGACGGGACTTGTCGGGCATTACCTTGAGGATATGACTATGCCCCGAGATGGTAATCATCGGATGCTCGTGCCACGGCGTAAGATAAGGGGCGAAGATACGCTCGTAGTGCCCTGGGTAACCACCAATATGTGTCATGACCAGCTCCACGCCTGCCACCTCTGTGTGAACCACCTCTGGGAGCTGTGCATGTAGCGCCGCATCGTCAATGTTGCCATAGACAGCAAGCGTGGGGGCAATGGCTTGCAACCGCTCTAATACCTGAGGCGACCCGATATCTCCCGCATGAAAGATCAGATCACACTCGGCAAGCGCCTTGCAGATCTGATCATCGATGTATCCGTGCGTATCGCTTAGGATGCCAATACGCTGCTGCGCTTTCATAGAGCGATTATTGCTTGCTACCCTTGCGACCGCTGGAGCGACCTTTGCGCTGTGAAGAGCGACCTTTGCCTTGAGACTTGCCACGCCCTTTACCTTGTGACCTGCCACGGCCGTTACCTTTGCCTCTAGAGGAGCCACGACTATGAGTGCGTTCGTTGGGAGCGTAGGTAGGAGCCTCACCTAGAGAGGGGTCTAGCGGGATGCGGTAGATCTCCTGCTCGAGGAACTGCTCCAAGCGTGCGAAGTCTTGCTGATCACTGGGCGAAACGAGCGTGATCGCCAAGCCCTTGCCATCGGCGCCACGTGCGGTACGACCGATGCGGTGAACGTAGTCCTCAAAGTCGTGTGGCACCTCATAATTGATCACGACGGCAATGTCGTCAATGTCGATACCGCGCGCCACGATGTCGGTGGCTACGAGCACTTTGATGCGTCCCATGCGGAAGTCTCTTAGGACCTCCTCACGGCGCTCTTGCGACAGGTCTGAGTGCATCTCAGCGACTGGCAAGCCGTCTCTGGTAAGTGTCTGAGCAAGTGCGTGGACGGTCGCCTTAGTTCCCGCAAAGATGATGGTGCGTGACACCTCGGACTCGGGATTTGCAAAGAGGGATCGGATGATCGGTAGCTTCTGTGCGTCATAGCAGATGTACGCAGTCTGCATGATCGACTTAGGGGGCTTTGCCACAGCCAGCTCGACGAGGACAGGATCAACGAGGATGCTCTCCGAGAGCTTCAGAATCTCCTTGGGCATCGTGGCGGAAAACATCACATGCTGGCAATCCTCGGGCAGCGCCTTGTAGATCTCCATGATATCTTCGTAAAAGCCCATGTCGAGCATGCGATCCGCCTCGTCTAGCACGAAGTACTGCACATGCGATAGGTCACACGCTCCGAGGCGTAGCATAGAGAGGAGTCGGCCAGGGGTAGCGATGACGATGTCTGCGCCAAGCGCCATGCCTCGTCTTTGCTGCTCCCAGGCGATGCCGTCAGTGCCACCGTAGATGGCTAGCGTAGAGACCGAGACGTAATAGCCGAAGCCCTCGACCTCCTGATCGATCTGCTTGGCGAGCTCTCGTGTGGGCGCCATGACGACGGCCCCGAGATGCTCCTTGGGTAGCTCTTGGCGTGCTACCTTGTTGAGGAAGGGAAGCAGATAAGCTGCCGTCTTGCCCGAGCCAGTCTGTGCGCAGCCGATGACGTCTCGCCCCTCCAGGAGCGGGGGAATCGTCTCCGACTGGATGGGAGAGGTCTCTACAAAGTTCATCGCATCCAGTCCGTCGAGGACCTCATCCTCTAGATCTAGTTCGTAAAAGTCCATCAGCTTATCATCTTATATGAGTAACGGAAGGTATCACTGCCGCAAAAGCTGCTCAGCCACGGCTCGTGATACGCCCCAAAGGAAAAAGCGAGACGCAAGTCACAGAGGTAGGAAAGGACTTCATGCTCCTCCTACCGTCTGCGTCTTGCGTCTGATTGTTTTAGAGTGAAAACTCTTCGTTGGTCTTAGCGTGACTACTTATTGACCTCAGCCATATGAGCGATGAGGCAGAGCACCTTGTTAGAGTAGCCCCACTCATTGTCATACCAAGCGACTACCTTGACGAAGGTGTCCGTCAGAGCGATACCAGCCTTAGCGTCGAAGATAGAGGTGTGTGGATCGCTCACGAAGTCCTGGCTCACGAGTAGCTCGTCGCAGTACTCCATGATTCCCTTGAGGTTGGTCTCCGAAGCCTTCTTCATAGCAGCGCAGATCTCGTCGTAGCTAGCGCCACGCTTGAGCTGTACCGTCAGGTCCACGACAGATACGTCCATCGTAGGCACGCGGAAGGACATACCCGTGAGCTTACCATTGAGCTCGGGGATCACCTTGCCGACAGCCTTAGCAGCGCCCGTCGAGGAGGGGATGATGTTGCCGATAGCGGAGCGACCGCCACGCCAGTCCTTGAGAGAGGGACCGTCCACCGTCTTCTGCGTAGCCGTAGCAGCGTGCACTGTAGTCATGAGACCCTGCTCTACGCCGAAGTTGTCGTTGAGCACCTTGACCAGCGGAGCGAGACAGTTCGTCGTGCAGGATGCGTTAGAGACAAACTGTGTACCGCGGACATACTTCTCAAGGTTGACACCCGTAACGAACATAGGAGTGTCATCCTTAGAGGGCGCAGACATGACGACATACTTAGCGCCAGCCTCGATGTGTCCCTGCGAAAGCTCCTTGGTGAGGAAGCGACCTGTACTCTCCACGACATACTCTACGCCAGCAGCGCCCCAGTTGATCAGTCGCGGCTCCTTCTCAGCCGTCACACGGATCTTGCGTCCATTGACTACGAGCATGCCATCCTGTACGTCGACCGTCCCGTCGAAGCGTCCGTGTACAGAGTCATACTTGAGCATATATGCCATATACTCGACATCGATGAGGTCGTTGATTGCTACTACCTCGAGATCGTCACGCTTCATCGAAGCGCGGAAGACTAGTCGACCGATACGACCAAAACCATTGATACCTACTTTTGTCATGAGAGTTATATTGTATTTTTAATGTGTATGCAAGCGTTTGCACAAAAGCGGATAAGCTCCCCCGAGAGGAAGCACTCCTATTACTCGTACAAAGTTAAGCATTAAATGTTTGCGGTGCAACCTTTACCCCCAGGGGTGACGCATTATGTATATAGTTATTGCTGTCCAGTGAAAGCTTTTTGAGGGGGCATCGGGTAGATCGTTCTTCAGAAATGAGCTAACTATCAGTACCACTTGGGTGAAACAAAAGTTTCCTAGGCATGAAACTAAAGTTTCCTAGGTATGAAACTAAAGTTTCCTAGGTATGAAACTAAAGTTTCCTAGGTATGAAACTAGAGTTTCCTACGAAGAAAACTGTAGATTGGTCGAAGTCGAGTAGTCGGACAGCAATACTATATAACGAATTCATCCAAATCTCGCTTGTCGCTAATGTGTAGCTCCTAACGGAGCAATTATAATGCGTCAGCCCTGCCTTTACCCCATCGCTGAGCTTGCACCACCCCCCATACGGATAGGACGAAAGGTGCCGTCAGCGGGATCAGACCAGTGTACAGAGCGAGTAACTCAAGGAGCACCGAGAGCACCACGGACAGCAGCGCGTAGAGCAAGCGACGCTCGCCACTCCCTGCCCAGTAGATGGCACAGAGCACTGCGTTGTAGCCTAGCAAGCCTTCGCGCCACACTGCCTCAGGGACAAAGGGGATCACCAGCATCGGAACGAGCGCTCCCAGCAAGGCGTAGAGCGCTTTGCGACGTGACTCCCACGCGATCGCCAGGAAGAAGAGGAGTCCGGTCAAGACATTCGCCTGAAACATTACCTGCCCGACACTATCCCCGAGCGCCACCCCAAGCGTTCTCCACAGTGGCTGTCCTTCCTCCAGCTTCGTCACCGAGTCGATCAGACCCACCCCTTGCGGAGCTAGCAGGCTCACGAGTAGCAACACCCACACCGCAATGATAAAGGGGGCTGTCAGCCCTGGCAACTGAGCATGCCGGCGGAAGGCTCGCGCCAACCAGGTGGAGAGCGCAGCTCCGATCACTAGAAGGAGTAGCGATAGCCAACTGATCTCCCAGTAAACTCCGATGGCTATACCGACCAAGGTGCCGTTGAAGCCGTAGAGTCCATCAGCTATCTCCGACTTCGTATCTCTCCAGAGCGAGGCTGCCGCCCTAGAGACCAGACAGCCCAAGAGCGCTAAGAGCGCTAGCTGCCAAGAGTTGCAGAAAAGCCCCGCAAGGATCAATACTCCCGACAAAGGGCTTTGCAAAAGGAACACTTGACTGAAGCCCAGCAAGAGAGTTTTTATCTCTTGATAGAATGTCTGTATGTAGCTTCCTCTTTGAGGTGCGGTAGATCCTTGGGGCATAGCTAATATTTATTCGAAGCGAAGAGCCGTCGTCGGCGAGATGCGCTGGATGATACGTGCTGGAAGGAGTAGGAGGATGAGGCAGAGTAGAAGCGTCGCCACATTGACCACGATCCACGCCATAGGGCGGATGCGCATGGCGACGTGCGAGATATAGTAGATGTTCGGGTCGAGCGTGAGCCACTGCCACTGATGCTGGCTCCAGATGATGATGCCCGCCAGTAGATTGCCCCAGAGCATCCCCCAGACGATGATGCGCAGAGCGATCGCCAGACTCATCGTCGTGAGCGAGCGGTAGGTCATGCCGAGCGCCTTGAGCAAGCCGATGGTCTGCGTCAAGTCTAGAATAATGATCAGGAGCGCATTGATCATCGTAAAGGCCGCTACAAGTGCCATCAGCACCAGTAATATCTGTACATTCGGTCGTAGCGAGTCAATCCACTGATAGACCCCACCATTGATCTGAGTGCCAGTGTAGATTCCTAAGGTCTCATGCGTGACACCTGGCTCCGAGAGCGACTGAATTAGCTTATCTGAAAGCGAGGTCTCCATATCTAGGAGCGAGCGGTCCGTGTTCTTCGCAAGGATCTCAATGCGTGTGTACTGATTTGGCTGCCAGCCCCCCACACGTCCTAGCAGGTCATTGGTCACATAAGCGAGAGGCTGTGCCGTATTGGTCAGCTCCAGTATCGCTATCAATGTAAAGGAGCGCACCGACACCTTATCTCCTAGAAAGTAAAGGACTACCTTGTCCCCGATCGTTAGTCCCAGCTTTTGCGCAGAGGCTTTAGGCAGGACGATCGGATTAGCCCCTTCCGCCAGTGTCGTGTCGGACAAGTTCCCCGAGGCGCAGAGTGGCTCGAGGAATGTGAAGTCGTCTACTCCCGTGACGGCCACTCCCTGATAGGTGCTGTCGGTCTTGATCATGCCGACGGCTGTGCGGACGGGACGCACGGAGACTATCTCTGGCATCTCATTCATACGCTGCGTCATCTGAGGTGTCAGGGTGATCACATTGTCTAGGTCTATCGGTTGCTTGCCATACTCGCAGAGGATCACGTCGCCTGTCACGAGACGCACCGTGTCGCGGACGCTGTACTGAAAGCCGTCCATGATCGCAATGCCGAGGAGCATGACCGCTAGGCTCAGAGCAATGGCGGGGATCGCAAAGCGCACCAAGGCGTAGACCTTGCTGTGACGACGGTTCTCTCGGCTGTAAAGCTGGCGAGCCAGCCAGATGGGTAGTCTTAGTCTCATGCTTCCTCTTCGATAGCAGCTAGTTCAAACCAACGCTCAGACGCTTGCTCCATCTCTTGCTGCGCCTCAGCAATCTCCTCTCCTGCCTTGATCAACTCTTCATTGGAAAGGCTCCCCGAAGACATCCGCCGCTCTAGCTCCGCAATGCGTCCCTCGAGCTGCGGGATCTGTTGCTCCAGCTGCTGAAACTCTTGCTCCTCACGATAGCTGCGTCGCTTCTTGCGGTTACCTTGACGAGTCGCCTGACTGGCTACGGGCGCAGCGCTTTTGGACTCCCGTGTCGCAGCCTGTTCAGTCGCTTGTTGCACCTCCGCTTCCTGCTGCAGACGATATTGGGTAAAGTTGCCAGGGAAGTCTCGAATGTGCCCTCCCTTCTCGAAAACGAAAAGGTGCTCCACGAGCTTGTCCAGGAAGTAGCGATCGTGCGTGACAATAATAAGGACTCCCTCGAAAGAGCTAAGGTAGCTCTCCAGCACGCCCAGCGTCGTAATGTCCAGATCATTCGTCGGCTCATCGAGTATGAGCAGGTTCGGGCTAGCCATCAGCACGGTGCAGAGATAGAGACGTCTGAGCTCACCGCCACTGAGTAGTGACACAGGCGTGTAGATGCGATCACTGGTGAAGAGGAACCTTTGCAGTAGTTGTGTCGCCGAGACCGACTGCCCTGTCACGGGATCCGTAATGTGACTGGCTATGTCGGAGATTATGTCGATCACTCGCTTGTCGGGGGCGTAGCTCGGCAACTTCTGCCCAAAGTAGCCAAACTGCACCGTCTCGCCGATAAGTACCGACCCGCTGTCTGGCTCTAGCTCGCCAATGATCATCTTCAGCAGGGTCGTCTTGCCACAACCGTTGGGGCCGACGATGCCGACACGATCTCTGCGTGAGAAGATATAGTCAAAGTATCGGACCAGAGGCTTTGACTCCTCAAAGCTCTTGGAGACACCCTCCAGCTCGATCACCTGCTTGCCTAGGCGAACGGACGAGTGAAGTGGCTCGATAGTCGTCTGCTCACGCAGTATCTGCCGCGCCTTGGACAGCTCAGACGAGAGCTCCGCAAAGTGCTCCTTGCGAGCTCGTTGCTTGCCTCCTCGTGCTTGTGGCGTAGCGCGCATCCAGACCAATTCCTGTCGATAGATATTGGCCAGTCGGTCACTCGTTTGCGCCATCTGCTCTAGACGCTCCTGACGCTTGGTGAGGAAGGTCTCATAGTTGCCTTCATAGCTGTAGAGCTGCTGTTGATCCATCTCCACGATACGGGTACAGATATGATCGAGGAAGTAGCGGTCGTGGGTCACCAATAAGAGCGTTAGCCGTGAGCGTGAGAGGTAACCCTCGAGCCACTCGATCACCTCCAGGTCCAGGTGGTTCGTCGGCTCATCGAGGATCAGAAGATCTGGTTGCTGGAGCAAGACCCCAGCGAGTGCTACCCGCTTGACCTCCCCACCTGAGAGGAGCTCCATAGGACGCTCCACATCGGTGATACGGAGCGCATGCAGTATAGCCGTCGCCTCCTGCTCATATTGCCACGCCGAGAGACGATCCATGTCGGGTAAAAGTCGCTCCTGCGCCTCCGCATCGCCACGCTCCACAGCACTCTGCCAGGCACCCACGAGGTGTGCCGTAGGATCATGTGGCGAAAAGACCGCATCGATCACCCGCACACCCTCTGCAAAGCGGTGCTGCTGAGATAGATAACCGATGCGCAGCCCATTGCGCCGAGTGATCGTCCCACTGTCTGGCTCTAGCTCGCCCATGATGATACGCAGTAGCGAGGACTTGCCCGTCCCATTGACCCCAACGAGTCCCACCTTGTCACCCTCTAGGAGCGAGAGCGAAATGTCCGTAAAGAGGACCCTATTGCCAAAGCTTAGAGAGACATTATTTAGTTGTAGCATATTGCACTTTCGATTTATAGGATTGCGCCCGGCTGAAGACCTCCGTCACGTAGCGCACCGTGTGATCCCCGTTCGCACGACCATGCTGGACGAGTGGATCGTTGTAATACTTCGGTTCGCTCAGACGAGCCATAAAGATCTCCACAGAGTCATCCCAGCGATCAGGATCCAAGCCCGCATTCTCAGCCAGCCGACGCGCATCAAGGACATGCGCACTGCCCGAGTTATAAGAGGCAAGGGTAAACTTCATGCGTTGCTCCGAATCGGTGATATGAGCGAAGGAGCGACCGAAGTCTTGTAGCGCCATGCAGGCCACACGGATAGAACTCTCGGCATGTTTAAGCTTCGCACGACTGTAGCCGTAGCGTCGCCCCGTAGCTGGCATGATGCCCATCAGTCCCGTAGCGCCACCCTGGCTGACAACCTCCGTACGGAACTTAGACTCCTGATAAGCTATCGCTGCTAGGACAAACCAATCCCAGCCATACTTACTGCCATACCTCTGAAAGAGATGATCCCAGTCCGAGACAATGCCCGGTAGTCGCTCAGACTGGTCATAGTGCTCCTGTGACTCACCGTGAGATACGCTCGAGGAGCCTCTCTGTCTCGTCTGAACGAGCTCCTCCTCATCGTCCTCATCGTCGTCCTCGTCATCTAAGTCAGCCCAAGAGCAGAGCGGATCATACAGGAGCACATACTCTAGAAGGTAGAGATCGGCATACTGCTCCAAGATCTGATACTCCTCACCCGCACCCACCTCAGCGATAGGCACATCACGCCACTCCGTCTGAGGGGTGACGTGTGCATGATCTGGCTCAGCCTGTGGAGCTCGATAGACTACGACAAAGTAGTAGACGATGCCCACGAGGACTGCGCCCCACAGCGACCACGTAATGTAGCGTAGTAGCCTCCTCCAGCGAGTCGGATCACGACGTATCTCATCCATTTGAGAGCTATTCATGTCGCTAAGGTACGAAATTAGAGGTTAGAGGCTAGAGATTAGAGGTTAGAGGGAGTCCTCCTCTAGAGGCACTAGAAGCACTAAGGCTTCTAGCCAACAGCCAAAGCCCCCTAAGCCGTGGGCGTGCCGACCGCTAGGACACCGACAGAGACCTGCGCTAGGGGGATGTCCGCCAGAGCATTGAGCGCAGCCGTGAGGGTTGCGCCAGTCGTGAGCACATCGTCCAGGAGTAGGATGTGGCTATCTGGGGGGATCACTTCGCTACCTAGCGTGAAGCTCCCGAGCATAGCCTCTAGACGGTGCGTGCGGTCACGGTGTGTCTGACTACCCTGAAAGCGTGTGCGTCGCAAAGCGTGAGCCAGATAGGGGATGCCTGTGACCGAAGATATACCCTCGGCCAGGAGCGTCGCCTGATTGTATCCTCGCTCTAGTTCACGGGCCAGCGTCAGTGGCACGGGGATGACGTAGTCTATCTGCTCCTGCTTGAGTGGCAGGAGGGTCCCCATGAGACGGCCCATATACCTTGCTAGTGGCTTATTGCCGTGATACTTGATATCGTGAACGATCTGTGCCATCGCATCGTCACGAGCGTAGAGATAGGGAGCCAGTATCCTACGAGGCATCGGCTGGGCTCCACGCAAGCGATCCAGCGCACCGACCGTATGCTCGTGATAGCGTCCCAGCGCGCCTTGACAGGTGAGGCAGAGTGGCGGAGCATTCGGCGGGAGTAGCGTGTGACAGACGGGACACCAGCGCGGGTAGAGGAGCTGTAGGAGCGACTCACGAGCCGTTGTCCACCAACCTTGTGGCGGTGGCGGAGCGATGCGTCCTGCGGAAGGGCTTTTCGTCGGTTTGTGGCTCATCAGGGTTCGGCAGCTTTTACGCTTTACTCTTCCTCCAACTCGTTATCCTCTTCCTCCTCCCGCATTCTCTGGAGCACCTCTTGCAGCGCTTCGTACACTTCGCTCTGGTGGTAACCACGCCCCACGCCGTAGCGCATCATCTTGTCAAAGAGCGCGCGAGGCGTTCGTGCCGAGGTGCGACGTAGCTTGCTCTCGAGAAGCTCAGCGAGGGAGTAGTTCGGCTCTTCCTCCTCGAGGATCTCTGGCAGCACCGCCTCGATGATCTCCGTCGGCACCTCCTGCATACGTAGCGCCTGACGTATCTTGTGGGGTCCCTGGCTCATGTCTCGATAGCGTGTGCGGGCGTAGCTCTCGGCGTAGCGCTGCGGGTCATAGTAGCGACCCTCCTGGAGCAGGGCGAGGTACTCGTCGATCTCGTCCGAAGGCACCTCCCGACGCATTAGGAAAAGGCGCAGATTGCGGGGCGAGCGCTCGGCACGTGCGCAGTAGTACTTGGCTTTGTTGAGTATATCGGTGTCCATAGGGTTTCGTTTTTTACTGAAAGGTGGCTTGAACAAATCGCTCTCGGCCTGTCAAGTCTTTGAGCACTTCTGACGAAATGGCTCCCGCCTGCTCGCATAGCGCAGCCACCTCGTGCGCCAGCTGGTGATGCGTCTCGCAGTAGAGCGTGAGTGGTGCCTGGGGCGAGCGGATCTGTGGCACGAGCGCCACGAGCGCACGGTAGTAGCGGAGCGGATCGGCGTCTGGTACGAAGAGCGCCTCACGAGGCTCGCCCACGAGAACATTGGGGCGCATCGTCGCTTGGTCACATTCGGGGATATAGGGTGGGTTGCTCACCAAAAGGTTTATCGGGGGAAGCTTGGCAGGGATCCCTTTTCCCTGGCACCAGGCGAAGAGATCGCCACGAAAGAGCTGGACGGCGACACCTGTCTGACGAACGTTTTGCTCCGCATAGCCTAGCGCCTGCTCCGACTGATCCATCGCATAGAGGCTCCACTGAGGGCGCTCGCTACCTATATAAATAGGTATGCAGGCAGAGCCACACCCCACGTCAAGGAGCCGCTGGGGAGCCTCTGTGGCGGGGTGACGAGCGAGGATCAGTTCGCACAGCTCGGCCGTCTCGGGACGTGGTATGAGCACTCCCCTGCCGACAGTTAGGTCGAAAGAGCCGAAGGGCGCCACCCCCACGATGTACTGGATCGGCTCGTCGTGCGTCAGTCGCTCGAGGGCTTGGCAGAGCCAAGTGGCTTCCGTGTCGGACAATTGTCTAACTTTGCGGTCAAGCAGATAGTTTGTCTGGCTAAGCTTGGTGATATGCTGTAGGAGCATTTCGCTCATAGCCTGACGCTCCCGCGTCTCGACATAGTAAGCGGGCAGCGCCTCCGCTATCGCAAGAGCCGCATCACACAGCGTCATACCAGCAACTATCATAGCCTCACTCATTTGTAGCGACCTTTATCCTGATGAAACGTACAGCACCTACCACACCAGACGAAATCTATATGCAGCGCTGTCTGCAACTCGCAGCCTTAGCGCAGGGGCGCACCAGTCCCAATCCGATGGTCGGCTCGGTAATCGTCTACAAAGATAAGATTATTGGCGAAGGTTACCACCATTATGCGGGGGCACCGCATGCCGAAGTGATGGCGTGGCGTAGCGTCCCCGAGGAGCTACGGGGCCTTGTCGGCGAGGCGACTTGGTACGTGAGCCTGGAGCCTTGCGCTCACTACGGCAAGACACCGCCCTGTGCGGAGCTCATTGCGGGGCTGCGACCCGCTCGAGTGGTCGTCGCTATGCTGGATCCTTTTGCCAAAGTAGACGGACGAGGCGTGGCTCGCCTTCGCGAAGCGGGCATCGAGGTCTCGATCGGTTGCTTGGAGCAAGCGGCAATCGCGCTCAACCGACACTTCCTCGTGGCGCAAACCTTAGGACGGCCCTACGTCACGCTCAAGTGGGCCGAGAGTGCCGATCACTACATAGATCGCTTGCGTCACGATGCGAGCGAGGCGCCTTACATCTTCAGTTCGCCACTCCGACAGCGCTCAGTGCATCGTCTGCGTGGGCTCCACGACGCGATCTTGGTGGGTCACCACACGGCCGAGCTGGATGACCCGCTCCTGACCAATCGCTCGGGTTGCGGTGGTCAGCCGATCCGTCTCCTCTGGTGTCACAGTCGTCTGCCTCGTCCGGAGCTACGTATGCTACAAGACGCCACGGCACGAACGATCATACTCCTGCCACCTACACTCATGGCGCAGGTACCCGACGGTCAATACCCGCCTCACGTCTCCTGCCTCGCTACAACTGGCGAGGTGCGCGACCTGCTCACGCTCCTGCGTAGTCAGGGCATAGAGTCGCTCCTCGTCGAGGGTGGCGCACAGGTCTTGCAGCGCTTCCTTGACTCAGGCCTCTACGACGAACTCAACGTCGAGCATGCCCCCGTCGAGCTCCACGATGGCGTCCCCGCCCCCAACGTCTAATCCGTCTGTCAAGACACCGTGACTTAGCTGTAAAATCGTCTTGAAAGTTTTGAGTCGTATAAATAGCTTTTTGAAGTCTCTACGGAGGAAATATCAAATCGCTCACGAGGAAACGATATTTCTTCACGGAGCCGGGAAATAAAAGTTCGGAAGAATGAAATGAAACTTCGGAAGAAAGATTTCGAAGTTCCGAAGAATTTTTTTATTCCTCCGTGGCAACTGAAAAGTCTCCACGGAGGAAGTGGGGATTTCCTCGGTGGAGACCTTGAAGGAGTTGCCGATTATTGCGTAAAAGCCAGGAAGAGAGATCGTTTTACATTTGGCGGTGATCTATGTAGACGGTGTCGGCAAAGAAGGTGTCCCGGACGCCGTCGGGGTAACGGTCCACGACGATGACTGTCGGGTAGGCGACGGAGAGAAAGCGTGCGAGCTCTTCGCGTGCTTGCTGGCGGGCATTACGGATATAACCAGAGCGGTAGACCTCGTTGATGAGGCGCTGCGGGACGCGTCTCTTGGCTCTATTCTCTTGCTCTGCGGTGAGGGTTGGCATGGTGAAGCCTTTGCGCAGTGGGTGAACGTCAATCACGTTGTAGCCTATCTCGTGCGGGGTGACTTCCTCGGGGGGTAGCTGCACGTAAAGTGTGTCGCCGACGACCTGCGTGGGGAGCTTGTCTAGATCAAAGTCTATGTAGGTACGTGCCTGTATAACGTAGGCTAGCACCATACCGTCGATGGTGTCTACCATGGGAACCTCTTGGTAGCACTCGCCTGTGGAGAGCTTGAGTATTTCCTCGATGGAGCGGACGGTCATGGCGTGTGTGACTACGTCGCTGTAGTCTTCGGTCTTGCTCTTGGAGCAGCTACGCCATAGGCTCACGATACCGATGACGAGGAGTATCGCAATGATGATGTAGAGGATGCGCTTGAACCATTTGCCCATAGTATTGAGGAGCTACAGTGGTGAGGAGGTCTGTGTGTTAGGAGGTACGAGTGCGGAGCCACGCTCGACGATGGTGACCGTAGGCGGGAGATCGTAAGAGAGGAGGAGCTGCGTGAGCCATCGGCGTAGCTTCTCGATGGAGCGTTGCCGTATCTGAGCGATGAGCTGGTCATTGGCGGTGATCTCCTGTTGGAGCACTTGGTAGGCTCTCTCCTTGACACGAGCTCGATCCTGCGGGGTGATCGCATTGCGGAGCGGTGCTACATACTCGTACTCGGTCCGTAGCGTGAAGTCTCGCCCTCGTAGCTCTACCTGTATGGGAGAGATGTAGAGGGTGAGGCGCTGCTGATCCTTGTCGTAGGTCACGTCATCGGCGGAGAAGTCGGTCAGATCGGTATAGCTCACGAGTGTCGCATCAAAGGAGTAGATGCCTACACGGTTGCCTATCTTGGTTTGATTGCTCAGCCACTTGGTAAAGTCCTTGAAGCTACTGATGTCGTAGAAGGATATCTTCGGATCCTGTAGGGTGACCGCCTTCTGCAGGGTGGTCTCCGTGAGTAGTAGCTTGCCAACGCTCTGGTACTGCTGCACGATCGCTTCCTGCAGTAGCTCTTCGGCTGTCTTTCGCTTGGAGCAACTAAGCAGACTCACGAGCAAGCAGAGGAGCGCTGTGAGCATTAAGAGGCATTGGTGCCGAAGATGCTTCATAACTTTGCAGTACTATATAATAATAGGTGTGGCGTTACTGCTCGACCATCTTGAGGACGGCGGGAAGCATATCGGCTATATCGCGGGCTATCATACCACGTGGCGAGTGACGCTCGCCGTAATGATTGGCGGTCAGCCCGTGGATGTAAACGCCTAGCGGAGCTGCCTCGGCGGGTGTGTAGCCCTGCGCTAGGAGTGAGAGGATGATGCCGGTGAGCACGTCTCCGCTGCCTGCGGTGGCAAGGGCTGGCGTGCCTGAACTGTTGAAGATGACTTCGCCAGTGGGGAGACAGGTGGCGGTGTTGGCACCCTTGAGAACGATGATGATCTCCTGCTCCATGGCTAGCTCCTGCGCTTTGGTCAGTCGGTGGTGGTCATCGAGTGCGTTTCCTGTGATGCGGTCTAGTTCGCCTGGATGTGGCGTGAGGATCGTATCCTTGGGCAGGACACTCAGTAGCTCGGGGTGAAGCGCTAGAAGGTTTAGCGCATCGGCATCGAGGAGTAGCGGGGTGGCGGGCTGTATGTTTTGCAGTAGATGCTCTAGTAGATGCAGCGTGAGTGGCGCTGTACCGATGCCAGGTCCCATGGCGATGGCCTGGTAGTTGAGCAGATCCTTGGGAAGGCTACTGACGATGGTCTCCTCTTTGTCCTTCTCGACGAGCGCCTCGGGGAGGAGCGTGTTCGCTAGCCGAGCCAGTGCGCTAGGCAGGTGCATGGTGAGCTTGCCTAGTCCCGAACGCATGGCGCCCATTCCCGCCAGCATGGGAGCGCCAGCCATAGCTTCGGATCCAGCGATGAGGAGGGCGTGACCTTGTGTCCCTTTGTGCGCAAAGTGCGAGAGCGGCTTCAAGGCTCTATGGGCATCCTGCGGAGTGTAGAGATAGTAGTCGGCCTGGATGGCGGGGTCGTCGTCCATGTTGAGGCAGAGAGAGAGGATGCGCAGTGCGCCAGTGTAGCACTCATTGTCCGAAAGGAGGAGGGCTATCTTGGGGCTTTCGCAGGTGAGGGTGTAGTCCGCTTTGATGATCGCCTGGAGATTGTTCTCGCTATTGTCCTTGTCATAGAGTCCCGAGGGGATGTCCACGGCGATGACGGTGGCTGGCGAAGCGTTGATCAATTGATCTACCAGCACGGCGAAGCCACCCTCAAGGGGTCGTGAAAGGCCTGTGCCAAAGAGTGCGTCGATGACGAGCGTCTGAGCGGTCAAGAGCGGGGGCTGAAACTCATCTGCGACGATGGTCAGGGCGTCTTGGTGAAACTCCTGTAGCTTCGTCTCCTGCCAAGCGCATGCCTCCGAGAGCTCCTCCTCTTGCTTGCAGAAGAGGTAGCAGTGTACCCGGTGACCGTCCTGCAGGAGGCGTCGTGCGATGGCGAGACCGTCAGCACCGTTATTGCCAGGGCCTGCGAAGACATAGGTGATGCCCTGTGGCAGGTCTGAGATACTCCTAAGCTCTGCTACAAAGCGCTGAGCGACACGCTCCACGAGGTCGTGGATGGAGAGATGATCACGCTCGAGGATATAGCTATCCGTGGTGCCCCATTGGCGTCCGACGAGTATCTTTTTCATTGTTTCGGCTGGTATGGTTTAGTTGTTTGGTTGCGACTTGGCTACGGGCTAGTCCATTGATCCACGGACGATGCCCCGCTTGCTGTCGCTGATGAAGTCGTAGATGAGGTCTCGCTCGTAGCTCTGCGGATAGCGGTTCTGGATCTCGACGAGCGCCTCGCTATTGTTGAGCCCGCCCTGATAAAGGGTGCGGTAGACGTCGTTGATGAGGAAGATCTGCTCATTGGTGAAGCCTCTGCGACGTAGTCCCACGATGTTGATACCACAGTAAACGATCGGGTCGCGTCCCACGAGACAGTAAGGCGGGATGTCTTTGGTCACCTTGGAGCCGCCCTGTATCATCACGTGCTGAGAGATGCGTACGAACTGATGCACTAGCACAGCACCGCTGAGGATGGCGTAGTCGTCTATCTCCACTTCGCCAGCGAGCTGCGTGGCATTGCCTAGGATGATGTGATCCTTGAGGACGCAGTCGTGTGCCACGTGCGAGTAAGCCATGATGAGGCAGTTGCTCCCGACGATGGTGGTGCCACGTGAGGCGGTGCCACGATTGACGGTAGCGAACTCGCGGATAGTCGTATGGTCACCGATGACGGCGGTGGTCTCCTCGCCTCGGAACTTGAGGTCTTGCGGTATCCCAGCGATCACGGCATAGGGATGTATGTGACAGTCACTACCGATGCGCGCTCCGCTGCGGATGATGCATCCTTGGTCTAGGACGGTGCGGTCGCCGATGACGGTATTCGCCTCAATGGTGACAAAGGGGCCGACCGTTACCTCAGCACCTAGCTGAGCGTCAGGATGCACCTGAGCGAGAGGAGAGATGTGCGTTTGAGCCATATAGTAGATATGATTGTTTACTCCTTATTCTTTACTATCTGCGCCATGAAGTCAGCCTCGCAGACGAGCTGGTTGCCGACGAAGGTGAGTCCTCTGACGCTCGCCAAGCCACGACGCACCTCACTGGTGAGCATCACCTTGAAGAGGAGCGTATCTCCGGGGACGACCTTGTTTCTGAACTTCACATTGTTGATCGTCAGGAAGTAGGTCGAGTAGCGCTCGGGGTCCTCGATGCCACTCAGGACGAGCAGTCCAGCGGTCTGCGCCATCGCCTCGACGATGAGCACGCCTGGCATAACGGGCTCCGTGGGGAAGTGACCGAGGAAGAAGGTCTCGTTGAAGCTCACGTTCTTGACCCCTACGATATGGTTCTTGTCTAGGTGGATCACTTTATCCACTAGAAGGAAGGGATAGCGGTGCGGTAGGAGTCCTTTGATCTGGTTAAGGTCCAGTACTGGCGTCGCATTGGGATCGTAGACGGGTGGCTGTGTCTCCATTCCTTTGATCTCCTTACGGATCGCCCGTGCGAGCTTGTTGTTAATCTTGTGTCCTGGCTTGGTCGCTATGATATGCCCCTGCACGAAGATCCCAGCTAGAGCCAAATCGCCTAGGATGTCAATGATCTTGTGGCGTGCGGGCTCGTTGGGGATGCCCTCCTTCGGATTGATCACGCCCAGCTGAGTCACCTCAGTCACGGAGCGGTGCAGCGCCTCGGCGAGCGCCTTGGCATCACTCTCGGAGAGAGGTTCATCGTTGATCACCATCGCATTGGCAAGGTCTCCGCCCTTGATCAAGCCCTGACTGAGGAGAGGCAGTATCTCTCGTACGAAAACGAAGGAGCGCGCCTCGGCTACCTCCTCGCCGAAGCGACTCAGGTCGCGCAGCGAAGCGTATTGATTGCTCAGTAGCGGTGAGGCAAAGCTCAAGTGCGCCTCTACGCCGAGCTGGTCTGATGGCAGGAGGAGGATAGATGCTCCCGTCTCCTCATCTTTCACCTCAATAGGTTTGCGCACGACAAAGACCTCACGAGCTGCGTCTTGCTCCTTGAGCCCAGCCTCTTGGATCGCCTGCACGTAAGGCAGTGCCGAGCCATCTAGTATAGGCGCCTCGTCGCCATCGACCGTGATAAGACAGTTGTCCACCCCGAGAGCGTAGAGCGCACCCAGGCAATGCTCCAGTGTAGAGACCTGCACAGCTCCACGCTCTATCCGAGTAGCACGCTGCGTCGTCGATACATAGTCCGCATAAGCTGGGATGACGGGGTGGGTCTCAAGGTCGGAGCGACAGATCTGATAACCACTATGAGGCTCCGCTGGTGAAAGGGTCAAGGTGCGGTTGGCTCCCGTGTGAAGTCCTACCCCCTGAAAGGTGAGTGTCGTAGCGAGTGTGTACTGATTCATAACGTGAGTATGTCTGCTTTTACAAATGAGTCTATTTCGTTTCCGAAGAAGATTGCTCTTCGAGCTTGTCTACACGACGCATCAGCTCAGGAAGCTTGGGAAGCATGGCAAAGGCGCGCAAAGCTTTGCCCACAGGCATAGCGGGAGCTCCCATCACAACGCTGTGCGGTTGGAGATTGCCCAGCACGCCAGTCTGGCCGCCGAGCTGCGAGTGGTCGCCCACCGTGAGGTGACCCGCGATGCCCACCTGACCGCCCAGCTGGCACCACTCCTTGATGTGTGCCGAGCCTGCTAGTCCCGCCTGAGCTGCGATAACCGTGTGCTCGTCGACCGTACAGTTGTGCGCGATCTGTACAAGGTTGTCGATCTTGACACCCGACGCTATGCGCGTCACGCCCATCGTAGCGCGATCTATGCAACTATTCGCTCCTATCTCCACATTGTCTCCTATCTCCACGTGTCCTATCTGCGGGATCTTGTCATAGCCATGCTCCGTAGGGGCAAAGCCAAAGCCGTCGGCACCGATCACCGTGCCCGCATGAATGCGACAATGATGCCCGATGACGCTGTCCGAGTAAAGCGTAACCCGTGGATGTAGCGTCGTGTGGTCACCGATAGAGCAGTTAGTCCCGATGACGCAGTGTGCCGATATGACGACCTGCTCGCCCAGCTTGACATCTGCTTCGATGCAAGCGTACGGGCCAATGATGCACTCCTTGGGGATTGTCACCGAAGGGTCCACGATAGCCGTCGGATGGACACCCGTCCAGCGTGGTTCCTGCTGAGAGACGTAGAGACGCATCAGCTGCGAGAGCGTCTCGTAAGGGTTTGCCACACGGATCAGCGTCGTAGGGCAAGGCTGTGTCGGAGTAAACTTCTCGTCAACGAGTACCGCCGAGGCGTGTGTCGTGTAGAGGAAGGGCTCGTACTTCATATTGGCGAGAAAGCTCAAGTCACCCGCCTTCGCCTGCTCAATACCTGCGAAGCCTTGTAGCTGAGCCGTGCCGTCGCCCTCTAGGGTACCACCGATTAGCTTAGCAATGTCTGCAACTGTGTACATCTACCTTATTATATAGTTAGTCTATGATACCCTTGTCGATCAGCGTCCGCTCCATCTGACGGGCTAGATCAGAGGCAGCTTGCGCAGCAGCCGAGGCAAAGCGCTCGTCATTGCCCGCATAGATGATACCACGCGAACTATTGACGATCAGACCGCAGTCGCTCGTCATCGCATGCTCAGCGACCGCCTCCAGACTACCACCCTGAGCGCCTACACCTGGCACGAGGAGGAAGGCATTGGGAGCCACCGCACGCACACGCTCCATCAGATTGCTCTGCGTAGCGCCCACGACGAACATGATATGGTCAGCACCCTCCCAGCTCAGCGCCGTCTGGAGCACCTGCTCGAAGAGACAAGTCTCCTCGCCCGTATGGAGCATCTGAAAGTCCTGCGCACCCTGATTGCTCGTCAAGGCGAGTAGGATCACCCACTTGTCGCTATACTCAAGGAAAGGTAGCACACTGTCGCTCCCCATGTAGGGTGCCACGGTGAGGGCATCCACCTTAAAGTTTTCGTAGAAGGCCCGTGCATACATCTTGCTCGTGTTGCCTATATCCCCCCGCTTAGCATCGGCGATGATCAGTTGCTCAGGATAGCGCTGACGTATGTAGTCCACCGTATCGCCGAAGACCTGCATACCAAAAGCCCCCAGCGTCTCGTAGAAAGCCAAGTTGAGCTTGAAGGCTATAGCATACTGTGCCGTGGCATCAACGATCGCCTTGTTAAAGTCCAGGATAGGATTATCCCCCTTCAGCAGGTGCGGAGGCAACTTCTGTATATCTGGATCAAGACCTACGCAGAGATAGCTCCGCTTGGCCCGTATTTGTGCTATGATTTGCTCGCGATTCATGAGATAATCTACTATTTATTTGAAGTGAGTAGTCGTATACGGTCTACTAAGGTAGTGAAAAAGTATCATATAGGTACCATACACCCGACAAACATCGGTGTTGCAAACCCCACGAGTACCCCTAGTATAAAGGAGAGCCTACAATCCCGCATGAGGGACTGTAGGCTCTCCTCGTATGATTCTAGACGATATACGCTAAGTCGCGTATCGCTAGACAGCGACTACTCGTTGCTCTGCTCCTCAGAGTCACCGTGCTCCTCGCTCTCATCTCCAGCAGCGTCTGCGACACCCTTACCACGAGCGGCACGTGTCAGCTTGACACCGCAAACGACAGCCTGTGGAGCGTCTACTAGCTCAAGACCCTCGAAGGAGAGCTCGTGTACCTGGATCGTCTTGCCCAGCTTGAGGTTGTTCACATCGATCACCAGATTCTCAGGGATCTTGTCGTAGATAGCGCGTACACGCAGTGTGCGCTTCTCACGAACCAGCTTACCACCAGCTCGCACACCGATAGCGTGACCCTCGAGGATGACTGGTACGCGCATGACGATAGGCTTCTCCTCGCTCACCTCGTAGAGGTCTGCGTGGAGCGTCTTGTCACTTACTGGGTGAAACTGTACATCCTTCAGTACAGCCTTGTGTTGCTTACCCTCTACGTCTAGCTCGATGAGATAGATCTCAGGAGTGTAGATCAGCTTGTTTAGGTCGTCAGCCTTGACGACGAGATGCTTTGTCTCGCTACCCCCATAGAGGACTACAGGTACGAGCTCCTCACGACGGAGAGCCTTGGTAGCTTTCTTGCCGAGCTGGTCGGCCTGGCGCACAGTAGCGCTAAGATTAAAATGCTTCATTAGTACAAATAGTTAGTGTTACTCAAAATTAGTCTTGCTAATCTCCCATTACACTGTGGCACTCTGCCAGAGCCCATACCTAGCGCATCAAGACGACAGCGCCAGACACGCACCAGCTCCACTAGAGACCAAAGAGCCCCCTCACACAAGAGCGGGGTGTACAATTGGATTCATAGGAAAACCGTCGGCAAAGGTACAACTTTTTTAGCAAATGCCACTTACGACCTCCTAATCGCCATACCTCCAGCAAGCTACACGACCTCAGCAATCCATGCCTCCTCAATCAAATCCGATATCCACCGAGGAAATCGGAAATCTCCAGCGAGCAAACGAAAATTCTCCACGGAGCCGGGAAATAAAAGTTCGGAAGAATGAAATGAAACTTCGGAAGAAGCAAATCAAAGTTCCGATGAATTTTTCGATTCCTCCGTGGAGGATTTTCATTTTCTACCGAGGCATTTTCGATTTCCTCGGAGGTGTGGCGTCGGGGGCTTCGAAGGGTGTCGGAGTGCATCGTAGCCATCGACTGGAGGAGCAAAGCCCCAAACGAGCGATGAGGGCGAGATAAAGTCTTCGAGTATCATGCGTCGGACCCTGTCGTTCGTGCACCCAGAAGGTGATGAGTTTGGATTTTTCCGTATCTTTGGAGCTACGAAACAATAACTAAATAGAACTGATATGGAGATACCTTTTTCCGAGGCATACCGCATTAAGATGGTAGAGCCAATACATAAGAGTACGCGTGAGCAGCGCGAGCAGTGGATTCGCCAGGCACACTACAACCTCTTCAGCCTCAAGTCGTCACAGGTCTTTATCGATGTCCTCACCGACTCGGGTACGGGCGCTATGAGTGACCGTCAGTGGGCTGGCATCATGGTTGGCGATGAGAGCTATGCGGGTGCTTCCTCTTTCCAAAACCTCAAGGACGCTGTCGAGAAGATCTGCACCTTCCCGCTCGTAATCCCTACACACCAGGGCCGTGCTGCTGAGAATGTGCTTTACTCGGCTACGCTCAAGGAGGGCGATATCGTACCGGGCAACTCACACTTTGACACGACGAAGGGACACATTGAGTTTCGCAAGGCTGTAGCCGTAGACTGCACGATCGATGCGGCTAGCAATACGGAGCTGGAGCTACCCTTCAAGGGGGAGATGGATCTGAACAAGCTGGAGGATTGCTTCAAGAAGTACCCTAAGGAGCAGATCCCTATGTGCGTCCTGACGGTGACGAACAATACGGCTGGCGGTCAGCCCGTCTCTATGAAGAATGTACGTGAGACGAGCGAGCTGTGCCACAAGTACGGCATCCCCCTACAGATCGACGGCGCTCGCTTTGCTGAGAATGCTTACTTCATTAAGACTCGTGAGGAGGGCTACGCTGACAAGTCAATCAAGGAGATCGTCCGTGAGATGCTTAGCTACGCTGACATCATGACCATGTCTAGCAAGAAGGACGCTGTGGTCAACATGGGTGGCTTCCTCGCTATGCGTGACGAGGAGCTCTATCACAAGTGCTCTATGTATGCCGTGATGAACGAGGGCTTCCTCACCTACGGCGGTATGAACGGTCGTGATATGAATGCGCTCGCTATCGGTCTGGATGAGAACACGGAGTTTGACATGCTCGATACCCGCATCCGTCAGGTGGCTTACCTCGGTAGCAAGCTAGACGAGTACGGCGTACCCTATCAGCGTCCTGCTGGTGGACACGCTATCTTCCTCGATGCGAAGAAGATCCTGACGCACGTTCCCAAGGAGGAGTTTATCGCTCAGACACTCGGCATCGAACTTTACCTAGAGGCTGGCATCCGTGGTGTCGAGATCGGCTCTATCCTAGCAGACCGTGACCCCAAGACGGGCGAGAACCGCTACCCCAAGCTGGAGCTACTCCGCCTGGCTATACCACGTCGTACCTACACGAACAATCATATGGACGTCATCGCAGCAGCCTGCAAGAATGTCTACGACCGTCGTGAGTCGATCACACGTGGTTACGTCATCACCCGTGAGCTACCCGTACTACGTCACTTCACGGTAGAGCTAGAGCCTGCTAAGTAAGCGCACTACAAGACAATAGTAATAGAACATCCTCTAGGGACGAAAGAGTCTTTCGTCTCTAGAGGATTGCTTTTTCTAGTGAAAGAGCTGTCTCCATTTTCGTATCTTTGTGCCGACCTACTAAACTATGAAAGATCAGTACCCCTCCCAATGGCTCGAGCGCGCCGTAGACCAGCTCTCCTTGCTTCCTGGCATAGGACGCAAGACGGCGATGCGTATGGCACTGCACCTGCTTCGTCAGCCTCCCTCCTATGCACAGCATCTGGGGGAAGCGATCATAGACCTTCGCCAGAAGATCTGCTACTGCGAGCGGTGCCACTGCATCAGCGACAGCCCGCTCTGCGACATTTGCTCTGATCCACAGCGTGACCAGAGCACCGTCTGCGTGGTCGAGCAGGTGAAGGACGTACTAACCATAGAGCAGACGCACCGCTACAAAGGCCTTTACCATGTATTGGGCGGAATCATCTCTCCCATAGATGGCATCACGCCAAACGACCTAGAGATCGAGTCACTCTACGAGCGTGTCCAGGAGGAGCCGGTACGTGAGGTGATCCTCGCCATACGCTCGACCCTAGAGGGCGACACGACCAACTACTATATCTATAAGCGCCTAGAGTCTACGGGTGTGCTGGTCTCGCTCATCGCACGGGGTATCTCTATCGGCGACGAGATCGAGTATGCCGACGAGGTGACGCTCGGGAGTGCCATTGCGAATCGTACCCCCTTTGACCAAGTGAAGTAAACCCCTTATGACACCTAATAGTACAGAGCTAGAGATTGAGCAACTGCGCAAAACCATCGAACAGCACAACCGCGCTTACTACCTAGACAACGCTCCGACCATTAGCGATGCGGACTACGATGCGCTGATGCAGCGACTCCTGACGTTGGAGGCAGAGCACCCAGAGTTTGCAGACCCCACTTCGCCATCGCTCCGTGTGGGGCGAGATCGCAACGATGCTTTCGTCCAGGTGGCGCATGAGCAGCCGATGCTTTCGCTCTCAAATACGTACAACTACGATGAGATCGCTGAGATCTGCAAGCGTACCGACACGCTCCTAGCTACGGACGATGTGCCGTGGGTGGCGGAGATGAAGTACGACGGCTCCTCCATATCGCTCATCTACGAGGAGGGCGTGCTGGCGCGTGCCGTGACGCGAGGTGACGGAACGCTCGGCGATGATGTGACGGTCAATGTACGGACGATCCAGTCGGTGCCACTCCGTCTGCACTCTATTGCGGGGCATCCCGACTATACGAGGGGGCGCATCGAGGTGCGGGGCGAAGTGCTACTTCCCTTCAAGGAGTTCGAGCGACTCAATGGGGAGCGCACGGCTGAGAGCGAAGCGCCTTTTGCCAATCCTCGCAATGCGGCGGCTGGTACGCTCAAGACACTGAATAGTCGCATCGTGGCGCAGCGCCGTCTGCTCTGCATCTGCTACTACCTCTATGCGCTGGACGATGAGACTCGTCTGCCAGACAGTTACTATGAGCGGATGAAGCTACTCGAGGAGATGGGCTTTGACACGGGCGTTGCGCCATTTAAGAGTAGTGACCTGTCGGCGCTATACCATTATATAGATGAGTGGGACGTGCAGCGGGGCGACCTGCCCTACGCCACGGACGGTATCGTCCTCAAGGTGGATAGTCTCACACAGCAACGCGTGCTCGGCAATACGGCGAAGTCGCCACGCTGGGCTTTTGCCTACAAGTATCAGCCAGAGAATGCGCGCGCAGAGCTTCTCTCGGTGGACTATCAGGTGGGTCGCTCGGGCATTGTCACGCCAGTGGCCAATGTGGAGCCAGTCCTTATCTCGGGGACGGTGGTGCGTCGCGCTACGCTACACAATGAGGAGTTCATCAAGAGTCTCGACCTGCACTACCACGACTACGTATATATCGAGAAGGGCGGGGAGATCATCCCCAAGATTACCGCCGTGGAGCCAAGCCTCAGACGACCCGAGGCGGAGCCTGTACGACTACCTGAGCGCTGTCCCGCTTGTGGTGCGCCACTCCAGCAGATCGATGGCTCGGTGGGCTACTACTGCGTCAATAGCTACGCCTGCCCGCCACAGATCATGGGGCGGATCGAGCACTACTGCACACGCAGAGCTGCCGATATCAACGTGGGACCTGAGACGATCGACGCACTCTTTGACAGACATCTTATCGAAAACATCGACGACCTCTACAAGCTCACCGCTAGCGATCTAGCGCAACTGCCAAACTTTAAGGAGAAGTCAATCAATAACCTCCTCGCCAGCATTGAACAGTCGAAGGGTCGCCCCTTTGCTCGTCTGCTCTACGGCATCGGCATCCGCTTCGTCGGCGAAGGCACGGCGAAGACACTGGCACGACACTTCCAGAGCATTGACCGACTAGCCCAGGCAACCGCCTACGAGCTACAGGCACTCCCCGACGTGGGTCCGAAGATAGCCGAGCAGGTCGTTTACTTCTTCTCTCTAGAACGCAACCAGCAGTTGATCGCAGAGCTACAGCGCTGTGGCGTCCGACTCGAAGAGTGCGCCGAGGAGGCGACCGACATGCCCCAGTCCAACCGTCTAGAGGGCGAGCGGATCGTTATCTCAGGCAGCTTCACCCAGCACAGCCGTGACGAATACAAGCAGCTCATCGAGCAGCACGGCGGGACCAACGTGGGAAGCATCTCGAGCCGTACGACCTTCGTCCTGATGGGTAGCGACATGGGACCCTCCAAGCGTGCCAAAGCGGAGCAACTCGGCATCCCGCTCGTCACGGAGGAGGAGTTTCTCGCACGTCTCAACTCTTAATCTTCGGTGCGATTCGAGTGATATGAGTTGGAGTACGTACTATCGGAGCTGTCAGGAGCACTTTCGTCCGCTGTTGCGTCTGGGTCTGCCCGTAATCATCGGGCAGGTGGGTTTGATCCTCGTGGGCTTTGCCGACAATGTGATGGTGAGCCATCATAGTCTGTCGGAGCTGGCGGCTGCTTCCTTCGTCAATAACTTCCTCAACTTGGTCATCATCTTCGGCATGGGCTTCTCCTACGGGCTGACCCCGCTGGTGGCGACCAATAAGGAGTGGGGACGCTCGGATCAGGTGGCGCACTACTTGGGACATAGCTTCCTGCTCAACCTGCTGATCGCCCTGCTGATCGGCGGAGGGCTTTTCCTCCTCGAGGGAAGCCTCGGCGCCTTTAACCTATCGGAGGAGCTACGCCCTATCGCCCTGCCCTACTACCGTATCCAGATCTTGGGCTTTATGGTGGTGATGCTCTTCAACACCTTCAAGCAGTACACCGAGGGAATGGGTGACACGCAGATTCCCATGTATATAACGCTGGCGGGCAATGTACTAAACATCGGGCTCAACTACCTCCTGATCTATGGCAAAGGGGGCTTCCCCGAGTGGGGCTTGTACGGAGCTGGTCTCTCAACGCTAGTAAGTCGTGTGGTGATGCTCATAGCGATCGTAGCTGTGACCGTCTTGTTGCCACGCTATCGTAAGATCTTAGATCGGGTCAAAAGTCTGCACTGGTCGTGGCGTGAGGGGCTGGTACCACTGTTGCGACTTGGTACGCCCGTAGCACTACAAATGGGTATGGAGGCGGCATCCTTCTCCGTGGCAGTCATCTTAGTTGCTCGCATTAGCACAGCAGCCTTGGCGGCGCATCAGATCATTGCGACAATTAGCACGCTAGGCTTCATGGTTTACTACGGCATCGGGGCTGCCACCGCAATCCGTAGTAGCACGCTCTTAGCGCAGGGGGAGCGACGAGAGACACGATACGTAGCCAGTGCGGGTGTCTACCTCTGTCTCTTTGTGGCGGCGGTGATGATGCCCCTCTTGGTCCTGTGCCGTGAGCCCGTGGTGCGCCTCTTCAATGCAGATCTTTCGGTCGCTGAGGCTACTTATCTAGCGCTCATCCCGCTTTGTCTCTACCAGATAGGCGATGCGCTACAGATCGTCTATGCCAATACCCTGAGGGGGATCAGCCGTGTGGCGATGCTAGCGCCAGCAGCTGCGCTGTGCCACCTGATTGTAGCGCCCACGATGGCGTGGCTCTTTGGCTTTGGTGTCGGACTGGAGGGCAATGGACCACAACTGATGGGTGTATGGTTTGCCTTCCCCGTTAGCCTGACGCTCTTGGGGCTCATCCTGCGGTACTCGTTTCGCCGTGCGACCAGGTAACTGACATCGAGGGCAGTAATATTAAAGAGAGGAGTAGACTCCATCGGGGTCTGCTCCTCTCTTTGTGTATCCATGCACCTCGGGAGGCGATAGCCTTCCTAGGGGCATCTATGTGAGTAGCTTGTGCTTACTTCTTGTTGATGTCTAGAGCCGTGCTTGGCTTAAACTTGATAGACTTGCTAGCCTTGATATCGATCGTCTTGCCAGAGCGTGGGTTGATGCCCTTGCGAGCAGCACGCTGAGAAACGTAGAATGAGCCAAAGCCTACGAGTGTGAGGCGCTCACCCTTCTTCATCTCCTCATGGATCGTCTCTACGATAGCCTCATAGACAGCCTTCGTGTCCTTCTGAGTTAGCTGCGCCTTGTCAGCAACAGTCTTGATGAAATCTGTTTTATTCATAGATAAACTTGTTTATGATTAGTGATAAAATTCTTTGTGTTTGAGGGTCCTTGCAAATGGTTTTGACGGCTTGTAGTGTAGTGCTCTAGAGCCGTTTAGTCCTATTCACGCTCCAAAGATAGTGTTTTTTTCATTACCTGCAACTATTTTGAGTGAAAATCGTCCACTAATCTCGCTCTGAGCGCTGTTTTGAGGCAAAAAGAGCGCTCTCGAAGTGATAAAAGCGCCTTACCCCTTAGACTCCGCAAGTCGGGAAGCCCCACAAAATCGCCATGCGGGAGATGCCCCGATTTCAATTTCTCCTGAGGAAATAGGAAGTCTCCAGCGAGCAAACAAAAATTCTCCACGGAGCCGGGAAATAAAAGTTCGGAAGAATGAAATGAAACTTCGGAAGAAGCAAATCAAAGTTCGGAAGAATTTTTTTATTGCTCCGTGGAGGATTTTTGTTTGCTCGCTGGAGATTTTCGATTTCCTCGGAGGTGTGGGCTGAGTGGCGGTGATCGGCTGTCAACTGCTAGCGGGCGATTAGCGAGAGACATCGGAGCTATCGGAGCCATCAGAGCCATCGGAAAAGTCGAACTTCTAGCCTCTAATATCTAACTTCTAACCTCTAATATCTAATCTCTAACCTCTACCTCCTCTTCTGCTCTACAAAGTGTCGGGAAAAAGGCTCTTTTATCGGCTCTTTTTACTACCTTTGTAGCTACTGTAGCTATGACCCACATATTGCTCTGCTTAGGGGTTGCCTAGGAGAGCTACTATTCACCCTATACCACACGCCACAAGGCTTATGACCACAAGACCTATCCGACGAGCCCTCATATCAGTCTATCACAAGGAGGGCATCGATCGTATCGCACAGATACTACACGCTGCCGAGGTAGAGATCGTCTCCACTGGAGGTACCCAAGAGTATATCGAGTCGCTCGGTATACCCTGCACAGCCGTTGAGTCGCTGACCGCTCTGCCCTCTATCCTAGGAGGACGCGTCAAGACGCTCCACCCGATGATCTTCGGCGGTATCCTCGCTCGGCGAGACAATGCGCATGACGAGGAGCAGGTAGCGCAGTATGCGCTTCCCCTGATAGACCTTGTGATCGTGGATCTATACCCCTTTGCAGAGACCGTCGCTAGTGGCGCCAGCGAGGAGGAGATCATTGAGAAGATAGACATAGGCGGTATCTCCCTCATACGTGCTGCTGCAAAGAACTACCACGACGTGCTCATCTGCTCGCACCGTGACCAGTACGATGGGCTAATCGATCTGCTGGAGCGTGACGGATGCACCACGACTCTCCCCGAGCGGAGGAGCTATGCGCTACGTGCCTTTGAGGTGACAGCGACTTACGACAGTGACATCTTCAACTACTTTGACGCTGGTGCTCACACCGCACTACATCTCTCTGGTCGCAACCCGCGCGTCCTACGCTATGGCGAGAATCCTCACCAGATGGGCTTCTTCTATGGAGACTTGGATCACTACTTTGACAAGCTACAGGGCAAGGAGCTCTCCTACAACAATCTGCAGGACCTCGACGCAGCCGTGCATCTCATTCAGGAGTTTGAGGCTCCCACCTTTGCGATCCTCAAGCACACCAACCCGTGCGGAGTAGCGTCTCGTGAGACCATCTCGGAGGCTTGGCAGGCGGCTTATGAGGCTGATACGGAATCACCCTTTGGCGGTATCCTGGTAGCAAATAGACCGATAGACCAGCAGACGGCAGAGCAGATCTCACACATCTTCTTTGAGGTACTCATCGCACCCGACTTTGACACCGAAGCTTTGCAGATATTAGGTCAAAAGTCAAAGCGTATCCTCCTCCTGCAGAAGGCACCTCTGCCCGACCAAGACAGCGTCCGCTCAGCAGTGGGAGGCTACCTAGTACAGACGCCTGACGTACTCTCCGAGCCTGTCGTCTACACCTCTGTCACGGAGACTACACCCACTGAAGATGAGATGGCCGACATACGCATGGCCGAGAGCATCGTCAAGTACTGCAAGAGCAATGCACTGGCTATCGTCCGAGACAGCCAGCTCCTCGCAACAGGCATCGGTCAGACCTCTCGTGTCTCTGCACTCAGACAAGCGATCCAGAAGGCGCACAACTTTGGCTTTGATCTCAAGGGAGCTGTCCTAGCGAGCGATGCATTCTTTCCCTTCCGTGACTGTGTAGACCTAGCTGCTGCAGCGGGCATCACGGCTATCGTACAGCCTGGCGGATCGATACGCGACCAGGAGAGCATCGATGCGTGCAACGAGCAGGGCGTCGCCATGGTGACGACAGGGGTACGCCACTTTAGACATTAATCATTAGTCACAACCAAACGATATATGGGACTATTCAAACTAAGACAAGAACTAGCTATAGACCTCGGCACAGCTAATACAATCATAATGAAGGATGGCAAGATCGTCTTCGACGAGCCTAGTGTCATCGCCTTCGACCGTCGCAATGACGAGGTGATCGCCGTGGGCACGAAGGCTCGGGAGATCTATGAAAAGGGTCACGAGTACATTCGCTCGGTGCGTCCCCTCAGAGATGGTGTCATAGCGGACTTTGACGCAGCTGAGAAGATGATCCGAGGCATGGTCAAGCAGATCAACAAGAAGTCGCACTCGCTCTTCTCCCCTTCGCTACGTATGGTCGTCAGCGTGCCTTCGGGCAGTACGGAGGTGGAGATACGTGCGGTGAAGGACTCAAGCGAGCACGCTGGCGGTCGTGATGTCTACATGCTCTACGAGTCAATGGCTGCTGCGATCGGTATCGGCATTGACGTCCTCGCACCTGAGGGCAACATGGTCGTGGACATAGGCGGTGGAACGACTGAGATAGCTGTCATCTCGCTCGGAGGTATCTCCTCGAAGCAGTCGATACGTGTGGCTGGTGATGAGTTTACCCACGACATTATGGAGTACATGCGCCAGAAGCACAATGTACGTGTCGGTGAGCGCACCGCAGAGCAGATCAAGATCGAGGTGGGTAGCGCTCTAGCTGAGCTAGACAACGCTCCCGAGGACTTCGTCGTCACCAGTGCCGACCTGATGGACTCTCTGCCACGACAGATCAGCGTCTCCTATCAAGAGATAGCTCAGTGTCTCGACAAGTCTATTGTCAAGATCGAGAGCGCTATCCTCAGGACGCTCGAGAGTACGCCTCCCGAGCTCTACACCGATGTGACGCAAAACGGTATCTCCCTGACAGGCGGTGGCGCACTCCTACGTGGTCTAGCCGAGAGACTGACACGTCGCTTCGCTATACAGTTCAACGTCCCCGAGGATCCACTGCGCGCTGTGGCTATGGGCACCGACAAGGCGCTCAAGAATGTAGATAGTTACAACTTTCTCATTCACTAAAAGGGTCGTCACGTGGCGCTATAGTAGCAACAAAAGATAGCAATGCGTCGTCTCCTCGAACTCCTTCGTGCGAACCTGCACTGGGTGCTCCTAGTGGTGTGTGAGGCGATTGCCTTGCTCCTACTCTTTCATGGCAGTCTCTACCACTCATTCGTGGGAGCGGCTGCCAGTTCGTCTGTCGTGGGGAGGATTCACAGCGAGGGCGCACGCTGGCGCTCTTACCTCTCGCTACAGCAAGAGAACCAGCAGCTCACGGCTCAGCTAGCCTCGCTCGAGGGGCGCTACCTGGCTTTGCAGAGACAGTTCGAGTATCTCCTCGCAGACACCGTTGTACCGCAGGTGCTGACACCTTTAGACTCCTTAGACACCATCGTACGGGAGGAACCCAACTTTACCTTTGTGACAGCACGGGTAGTAAGCTTGACCTACCTTAAGGCAAACAATATGATGACCATAGACCGTGGCGCACGTGACGGCATCAAGCCCAATATGGGCGTAGTCTCCCAGAGCGGTGTCGTAGGCATCGTAGCTCAGGTGGGACCTCGCTACGCAACGGTCGTACCGCTCATCAACGAGAGCCTAACCCTCAGCTGTATGACCCTCCGCGAGGGGCATGTGGGAGACCTCTCTTGGCGACAAAAGCTCTCGCCTGAGGAGGGCATCGTGCGGGGCTTGCCGAAGCATGCGCACCTAGCTGTCGGGGATACGCTCGTAACGAGTGGCTACTCCGCCATCTTCCCCCCAGGTATGATGATCGGTCGGCTAGAAGGCAACGGCGCCCAGGGCACTCGTATCACTTATCGTAAGGAACTCCCTGTCCTCCTGGCGACAGACTTCGGACAGCTACACCACGTCTACGTGATAACGGGGGGCAATACGATCAATCTAGAAGAGCAAGCGAGCAGAGAGGAGCTATGAGACTACAGATGATATGGACGACCCTAGGCATCGTACTGCTGGTACTGCTGCAGGTAGAGGTCTTTAACTACATACAGCTCTTTCGCTATGCGACCCCTTCGGTCTATCTCTTTGCGCTGCTACTCTTTAGCGTAGATACTCCGAAAGAGTGGCTCACTCTCGTCGGAGCACTCGTCGGACTCTCCGTCGACCTGCTCAGTGGCACGCCCGGATTGCACATGGCAGCCCTGACACTCGTCGGCTTCCTGCGCAACTACCTCCTAGCTCCCGCCGTCGATATCGAGAGCAACCTACGACGTGCGCCCTCCATGCGGATACATGGCTGGGGCATCTGGCTAGTCATCCTAGAGATGGTAGCGATCCACCAGTTTATCCTCTTCACGCTCGACTCGCTAGGTGGCTTCGACTGGGAGTACTACGCCCTACGGCTGGGTAGTAGTATGCTCCTGACCTATCTCATCGTGATGATCCTGCAGATGCTCTTCCTAGAGCACCTACCACGGCATCAGAGCTAGCGGATCAGCTTATGGAGCGCCCACACCGTCGACTACGCATCGCCGTACTCCCGTTGATCGCTATAGGCATCGTCGCACTATACATCACACGGCTCGGCTACCTGCAGCTCGTCAGCACAGAGTACAAGGAGCGCGCCATGCACAATGCCCTTTACGAGGAAGTTATCTTCCCCGACCGTGGTGTCATCTATGACCGCAAAGGGACCCTCCTCGTCTACAACGAGCCAGCTTACGACCTCCTCGTCACTACAAAAGAGCTCGCCGACACCCTCGACACGCCCCTACTGGCGAGCCTCCTCCACACCTCCGAGCAGGAGCTCGACGAGCGCATGACTGCCCTAAGAGACCGCTCCATCAATCCTGGTTACTCGCCCTTTACGCCACAACTCTTCTGGTCACAGCTCACTAGCGAAGAGGCAGGATTCATACAGGAGCAACTCTTTCGGCTACCAGGCTTCACGCTCCGACCACGCGCTGTGCGTCGCTCCGACCAGCCTAATGCCGCTCTCCTACTCGGCTACCTTGGCGAGTCCAGTCCTGAGGAACTCAAAGCCGACAGCACCCTCGCACTCGGACAGTACGTCGGCAAGAGTGGCGTAGAGCGCACCTACGACAAACTCTTGCGAGGGCGCAACGGAGTCAATCTTCTGCTCCGTGATGCCCGTGGTAGGATACAAGGCAGCTACAACGAAGGCGCCGACGACATTGAGGCGATCCCAGGCGAAGACCTAACCCTCAGCATCGATATAGGACTGCAGAGCCTAGGCGAAAAGCTCATGCAGGGCAAAAGAGGCGCCATCGTCATGATCGAACCCAAGAGTGGCGAAGTACTCTGCCTCGTCTCCTCGCCCACTTACGACGTACGCATGCTACAAGGCAAGAGCTTAGGCAAGGCGCATCAGCAACTCATCCTACAGGAGGGCAAGCCACTCTTCAACCGTGCCATCATGGGTACCTATCCCCCAGGCTCTACCTTCAAGCCCGCCATGGGAGCCGTGATGCTTCAGGAGCATCTCGTCACCACCTCCACACTCCTCTCCTGCGCTCGTGGTTATCCTCGTATGCGTGGACGACCCGCCTGCCACGGTCACGCCTCTCCACTCAATCTGCGCAGTGCCTTGACCACCTCCTGCAACGCTTACTTCTGCTGGGGCTTGCACTTCCTCCTCGACGACCGCTCCCGCTACCCGAGCGTGCAGGACGCACTCAATAAGTGGCGCGACTATATGGTAAACTTTGGCTTCGGATACAAGCTCGGCATCGACCTAGCTGGCGAAAACCGTGGCTTCATACCCAATAGCTCCGTCTACGACCGCGTATACAGTCGCTGGAACTCCTCCACCATCATCTCCCTCTCCATCGGTCAGGGCGAGGTACTACTCACGCCGCTACAGATGGCAAACCTCGCCTCCATCATCGCCAATAGAGGTTACTACTACACGCCCCACGTCGTCCGCAAGATCGAGCATACCCCGCTAGACACCCTCTTCACCACACCACACCACACGATGGTCTCGCCAGACTACTGGGAGGAGATAGCCCAGGGGATGCACGGCGCTGTCCTAGCGGGCACCTGTCGTCGGGCCAACTTCGCACCTGGCGAAATCAACGTATGTGGTAAGACAGGTACCGCCGAAAACCGCTTTGGCAAAGACCACTCCGCCTTCATCGGATTTGCACCCCTTGAAGAGCCCAAAGTGGCCATCAGCGTCTATGTCGAAAACGGTGGCTTCGGAGCTATCTTCGGCGTACCCATCGGACGCGTCATGATGGAGTACTACCTGCGTGATGGACAGCTATCGGGAGCTTCCCAAGCCATTGCCGAGCAGATCAGCCGACAGAAGATATTCTACTCACACGACCTATAAAGACCCAACGAGCAGCATGCCATACCTTAGCAAGCAACGACGTAGCAACCTCCTGATGCGCCTCGACTGGCCACTCATCATCCTCTACCTCCTGATGGTAGCGGGTGGTTGGCTCGCCATATGCGGAGCTACGTACGACTTCACACCTAGTCATCTCTTAGAGATGGGAGGGCGACCCATGCAGCAGCTCATATGGATCTCCCTAGCGCTCGTACTAGGCGGTGTGGTACTCCTCATAGACGAAGATCTCTTTGAGTCGGGGGCGCCCTACCTCTATATAGGCTTCATCCTGCTTCTTATCGTGACAGCCGTCGTAGCGCCCGATATCAAAGGCTCCCGCTCCTGGCTCGTCATGGGTCCCATCCGAGTGCAGCCCGCCGAGTTTGCCAAGCTCGGGACCGCACTCATGCTCGCCTACTGGCTCAACCGCCCCGAGTTCAAGCTCACCACCCTGCGAGGCTATCTAGAGGTCTTTGCCATCATACTCCTACCGATGGCAATCATCATCTTGCAAAGCGAGACTGGGTCAGCACTCGTCTTCTGCGCCTTCTTCCTAGCACTCTATCGTGAGGGACTCTCTGGCGCTTTCCTCCTACTCGCCTCGCTAGCGGTCACCCTCTTCGTCGTGGCGCTCATGCTAGCCGACGTTAGCTGGGGTGCTACCGACGCTAGCCGTCTGCTCATCTGTAGCATCATCTCCGTCGCCACCATCCTCTACCTCAGCAGCATCGTACGGTGGAAGCCCCGTGAGCGACGCATCTTGTGGATCGTCAGCATCGCATACTTCGTCGGCATGTATGTCTCTCTGCGCTGGTTGCTGATCGACTACAGCTACGTCGCACTGGCACTGATGAGCTGCATCATCCTCTTCTGCTTCATTCGCGCCTTGCTGCACTACTCACGCTCCTACCTCTTAGTCGGCATAGCCAGCTTAGGCTTGCTCGCCTTCTCGCTCTCTGTCGAGTACGTCTACAACGACATCCTCGCACCGCACCAGCAGATGCGTATCGCCGTCTCGCTCGGCATCGAGCAGGATCCACGAGGCGCTGGCTACAATGTGGATCAAGCTAAGATAGCTATCGGCTCAGGTGGTCTCCTAGGCAAAGGGTTCCTCCAGGGCACCCAGACGAAGCTCAAGTATGTTCCCGAGCAAGACACCGATTTCATCTTCTGCACCATCGGTGAGGAGCAAGGCTTTGCGGGGTCCGTCGGTCTGCTCCTCCTCTTCCTCACGATGATCCTACGCATCATGTGGCGAGCGGAGCAGCACCCCTCCACCTTCGGTCGGGTCTACGGCTACTGTCTGGCGTGCGTCTTCATCTTTCACCTGATGGTCAATGTGGGGATGGTGCTAGGACTAGTGCCCGTCATCGGCATCCCGCTCCCCTTCTTTAGCTATGGCGGCTCCTCGCTCTGGGGCTTCTCGCTGATGCTCGCCCTCTTCCTCAAGATCGACGCCTCGGGCAAGCGCTAATCCACTAGAAAGCTTCGTGAGAAAGCTCAATCGCTGACCAAAAGCGGTTGAGCTTTCTCGTTTTTGCACCGCAAAGCTCCACTATCTTCCCAAAGGCAGCCAGTAACCGCTCCTCCTAATACCCTGAACTCCTAATAGATACGAGTTCCAAAATCAGTTCTCCTCTTGGAACTTTTTAGTTCCAAGGGTGGAACTTTTCGGTTCCAAGGCAGGAACTTTTCAGTTCCAACGGAGGAACTGTCCTCTTCCTGAAAAAAGTACACAGTTGGGAAGGTGTTACTGAGATGGTACACGGGTTATTTTTGTTAGTCCTGTGAGTGTACTCATCTGTTAGTTTTGCTCCTGCTGGGGTACACGACTTGTGGTCGTTTTTACTGCGGAGGTACACAAAGATAGCTCTTTGTTGGGAGTTAAGCGGCATGGGCTCGGAGCTTTGAGGCTCGGAGCTTTTGGTGAATTGTTCTTAGAAATCTGTTTCTTAGATGGTTGTGTGGTTAGAGGGTTGGGGTAATCTGGTATGAGCATCTGCATCGGAGTCTTCTTGTTGAGGGCTCGATGAGGACGCGCTGTGTTATAGAGAGCAATCGTTTGCGAGAGGATCTCTCGAACTTCTTCTATGGGTTTGTCCTCAAAGTTGTAGAGCCAGTCGTTCTTGATGATCCCGTTAAGTCGCTCTGCCATAGCGTTGTGGAGAGGGTTGCCTGTCTGGGTGACGCTGGTTACGATGCC
>NZ_ACLR01000035.1 GCF_000174775.1 Porphyromonas uenonis 60-3 | reverse complement strand
CTGTCCTCTTCCTGAAAAAAGTACACAGTTGGGAAGGTGTTACTGAGATGGTACACGGGTTATTTTTGTTAGTCCTGTGAGTGTACTCATCTGTTAGTTTTGCTCCTGCTGGGGTACACGACTTGTGGTCGTTTTTACTGCGGAGGTACACAAAGATAGCTCTTTGTTGGGAGTTAAGCGGCATGGGCTCGGAGCTTTGAGGCTCGGAGCTTTTGGTGAATTGTTCTTAGAAATCTGTTTCTTAGATGGTTGTGTGGTTAGAGGGTTGGGGTAATCTGGTATGAGCATCTGCATCGGAGTCTTCTTGTTGAGGGCTCGATGAGGACGCGCTGTGTTATAGAGAGCAATCGTTTGCGAGAGGATCTCTCGAACTTCTTCTATGGGTTTGTCCTCAAAGTTGTAGAGCCAGTCGTTCTTGATGATCCCGTTAAGTCGCTCTGCCATAGCGTTGTGGAGAGGGTTGCCTGTCTGGGTGACGCTGGTTACGATGCCTAGGCTGGCCTCGTAGTCGGTCATCTGCTTGGAGACGTATTGACAGCCTCGGTCGCTATGGAAGATGAGTCCTTTGAGGTCAAAGCCATGCTTTTGGTAGAAGTCAACGGTCTGTTTTAGTGCGTTGTAGGGGCCCTCTGTGGAGAGCGTGGGCTGCAGGTCAAAGCCGGTGATGATGCGGCTATAAGCATCCATCGTCAGGGAGAGATATGCGAAG
>NZ_ACLR01000036.1 GCF_000174775.1 Porphyromonas uenonis 60-3 | reverse complement strand
AATCTCTTCATCACGAACATTGTTAGTTAGTAGTTTGGTGATGAAGAGAAAGTGTTCAAAACACCTTACATCTTAGTCTTAGAAAATCTAAATGTAGCCATTTTGTAGCCAAGCACACATTAAGTCTGTGAAACACTTACACAAGACGCTGGTATACAAATGGCTACGTAAACCCCTGTAAAGGCTAACTAGCAACTTTCATCGTAGAAGCAGACTATCAACTCGCCTCTGTCAAAAGAATAGTAACCAAATAGCTGTCAGCAATATACCAGCAAAATCACACTACCCTAAAACAGCACATTTCATTCTTCGGAAGAATGAAATGAAACTTCGGAAGAAGCAAATCAAAGTTCCGAAGAATTATTCCGTTCCTCCGTGGAGGTTTCCCATTTGCTACCGAGGCAATTTCAATTTTCTCAGGGGTGTGGTGTCGGAGTCATCAGACGAGTAGCGAAATGTAGGGACGCACGATCGGTGCGTCCGTTGTGTCAAAGGTTACAGCTTCTGTTGGTCTTAACGGGGACGGACGCACAGATCGTGCGTCCCTACATGGGCTACACGTCAGTGCGAACTACACGTCTCGCTTTGACGGGAACGAACGCTCTCACGGTATACACCGAGCCGTGCCTCCCTGCTGATCGGGGCGGCACGGCTCGTGGCTCTTTGGCGTAAAG
>NZ_ACLR01000037.1 GCF_000174775.1 Porphyromonas uenonis 60-3 | reverse complement strand
TCAAGAAGATGGGTAACCTAAAGGACCTCGTCTCCATGATCCCAGGAGTCGGCAAGATGGTCAAGGATCTCGATATCAGCAACGACGCCTTCAAGGGCATCGAAGCAATCATCCACTCTATGACCCCCGAGGAGCGTGCCAAGCCTAGCATCCTCGATGGCTCACGTCGCAAGCGTATCGCCGACGGTAGCGGCACCTCTGTCGCCGAGGTCAACAGGCTCATCCAGCAGTTTGACCAAGTGAGCAAAGTCATGCGCAAGATGCAAGGCGGAGGCTTGGGACGTATGCAAGCCAAGATGCAGAAAAAGAACAAGAAGCGTCGCTAGCCTGCTCAAATTCGCATCGCAAGCGACACGCCTAGAGAGACTTCAGTAGCATAGCTCAGGCCTCTCCCAAGGAGTAGCACGCTCTCCGTCAGCAGACGAGGAGCGTGCTACTCTTTTTTGAGTCTAAGCCACCGGTCCTCATTCGGAGTAGGGCTAACGCATCATGCAGGATGAGTTCATTCACAGCACACTATCAAGGAAATCGAGCAATTCTTCGGTGGAGATCTTTGAATTTCCAGT
>NZ_ACLR01000038.1 GCF_000174775.1 Porphyromonas uenonis 60-3 | reverse complement strand
CTATAAGCATCCATCGTCAGGGAGAGATATGCGAAGCCCCCTAAACACTTGACGTAGGTTATGTCTGATACGGTGAGCCGGCAATGGTCGGTGGCGATGTACTTAGGGGTGGTGTTCAGGTGGTCTTGGAAGCCGTGATTGACCACGCCCTTGGTTGTCTGAGGCGGACGCTTGCGTCTGCGACTTCTCAGTAGCATATCGTTGGCTCCTAACACTTTGTAGAGCCAGTCTCGACCTACTTGGAAGGTTCCTTTGAAGTACTTGTTGGTACACTCCTGGAGGGTGTCTACGCCTGCCCTGGGGAGCCAACTGCGCACATACTGGCAATAGTGTAGGACGGAGGCTACTTTGACATCTTCGTCTTGCTCGGTGAAGGTGTGCTTGTAGTAGCCTTTGCGGCTGACTTCTAGCTGCTGACAAAGGTAGGTTATGGAGAGCTTTTGATCTCTCACTTGGGCGGATTCAAGCTGTCTCACGGCTACAAATCGGTCTTTTTTTTAGATCAATGTGGTAGCGATTCAAGACCACTTCGAGTAGTGT
>NZ_ACLR01000039.1 GCF_000174775.1 Porphyromonas uenonis 60-3 | reverse complement strand
ATGGTCGTACCGTTATACCGTATGGACTAGAGGTCACCTTTGACAAAACCACCCATCTCATCTTTCCCGCACCGATACGCTATGTGGACTTAGGGAGTGCCAACATTGTCGCTGCTAAGGCGGAAAGCGCAGAGAACGTTCTCCGTGTTAAAGCCTCCGTCAAGGACTTTGAGACAGAGACAAATATGTCTGTAATCTGCACCGATGGCTCTTTTTACGCTTTCAATGTAAAGTATGCCAAGGAGCCTGAGAAGCTGTCGCTAGAGATGGTGGATTTCCTCCACTCTGGTGAAGGTAATCTACCTTCAAACAAGGCAGATATATACTTCAAGGAGCTAGGCAATGAGACCCCAACGCTCGTACGGCTACTGATGTCTACGATACACAAGCAGGATAAGCGTCTTGTCAAGCATATATCGGCCAAGCAGTTTGGTATGCAGTTTGGTCTCAAAGCTATCTATGCACACAACGGATTGCTCTACTTCCACACGTCTATACGCAACACAACAAATATGCGTTATCAGATTGACTACGTGACCTTCAAGGTTGTAGATAAGGCGGTCACCACACAGACGGCTATACAGGAGACTATACTCCAGCCACTGCGAGCTTACAACGACCTTGCTGTTGTTGCGCCAAAGAGCGAGTTGCGTACG
>NZ_ACLR01000040.1 GCF_000174775.1 Porphyromonas uenonis 60-3 | reverse complement strand
CTATCAATATGGAAAGGACGACTTACCCCTCTCTGCTGTGCAGAAAGATGAGCTCTCCAGCTATGAGTTGTACTTAAAGGGCGAGAAAAACTACACCCACAACACAGCCATCAAAGTTCTGCGCTTTTTGAGAAAAGCGATGGAGCGAGCCGTTGAAGAGGACTTGCTTATGCGAGTCCCTTTTCCAAAGGTTGTTTTGCGTATGCAACCTACAGATAGGGGGTTCTTAGATGATTCCGACTTGGAGCGTTTGCGTTCTGTTGAGCTTTCAAACCCTAAGCTTCTTCTAGTACGAGATGCCTTTCTCTTTTCTTGTTATACGGGACTGTCTTATGCAGACATATCACGTCTAGTGAGAGACAACATCATCTCTATGCACGGTCAGAGCTGGGTTGTCCTCCGTCGTAAGAAAACTGGTGTGCTTAGCACTATCCCCTTAATGTCTGTTGCCGTGCATATCCTAACTCCATATCTCGCTCAGGCGACCTCTACAGAGAGCTCAGAGAGCAGGATATTTCCCCTATGTACAAATCCGTACGTCAATCAACAACTCAAAGAAATACAACGACTAAGTGGTGTGAAGCGAGTACTCACCTACCACTTAGCTCGCCACACCTTTGCTACACTCGCCCTGACTAAGGGGGTGAGCCTTGACACTGTTGGCAGTGTACTAGGTCACAGTTGTCTCTCAACGACCCGCATCTACGCTCGTGTACTTCCAATGAAGGTGAGTGAAGAGATGCGTAGCTTGGATAATCGCCTACAAGAAGAATGTGTAACCAATTAACCCTATACAGTATGAACCAGTCTCCAGTTGATCCACAAGTCCAGCTCCTACTCCTGCAAGCTCTGCTTGCTCGTAGAGATGAGACCAATCGTAATGAGGTCTATTTGTCCCACACAGAGCTAGAGGTGTTGCTACAAATACCTCGCACTTCGATTGAGCTAGCCGTTCAACGGGGTAAGCTAGAGCCAGTAAACTCTACTCCCCAGTACAGCTACAACGCTGTCCTCTCAGCCATTGAGATGCGTGACCTTGAGCCCCTGGTAACGGAACAGGAGCGTACTGACATCTTAGAGCGTCTCCGCGCCTATCGCCAACTGATAAATCTCTAATACCTCTCAGCTATGAAAGAAAAGTCTTTTCAATTTCGATCCTCGTGGTATGAGGCAATTACCCAGTTACCAGACAGCAGTCAAGGAGTTGCTTACTCTCTAATTATGGGTTACGCTTTAAAGGGTTTAGAGCCTGACTTAGCTACGGTACCAGCCTTAGTTCAGGGCGTTTTCCTCGTTGTCCGAGAGCAGATTGATGCAGATGCACACAGACAGGCGGAAATCTCCTCTATACGCAAGACTTGTGGTAAGCTAGGCGGTCGCCCTCGCAAGAGCGAGCAGGGCGCAAAGGCTTCCACTACAACCCCTAATAAAGGAGTTACGAACAAATCAACTTTGGACGGTGGTCAGAAGCTAAATAACCAAAAGGTTTATTTGGTTTCTTCCTCTCCCAAAGCAGGTGAAAAGCAAAAGGTTTATTTGCTCTCAGAAAATACCCAAGTGGCTGATGTAGAGCAAAGTACTGCTAATCCTCTTAGCTCTTCTTCCACCACTCAGGAGGA
>NZ_ACLR01000041.1 GCF_000174775.1 Porphyromonas uenonis 60-3 | reverse complement strand
GAACTTGAAAGCAGCCGTTACTCGTCCGATCCCTCCGATCACTCTGATCGCTCCGATTGCTCCGATTTCCTCTCCCTTCTAACCCCTAACCTCTAACTTCTAAAGTCTAACCTCTAATCAAAAAAGGGGCGAATCATCGTTCGCCCCTTTTTTGATTCTAGTGCCTTACCACTACGCGGTAAGTCTCGCCCGCTACGCAGACCAGGTAAACCCCGTCCGCATAGGGTGTCAGGTCAATCTGTAGCACGCCACGGCTATCCGCACGACCGGCATAGAGCCGCTCGCCTGTCATGCTGTGGAGCGTCACCTCGCTGGCAGGAGCTACACCCTCCACGAGCAGATAGTCAGTCGCTGGATTCGGGTAGAGCTGCATCCGCTGCGTGACGGTCGTCTCCACGCCCGTGTGATCCACAAACGTTGCCTTGATGGTCACATTGTCCGTGACGACCACTTTCTTCGTAGCGGTGATGTTTACTACACCATCAATCACGAGAGATTGAAGCTCGTAGCCTGCAGCTGGCGTAGCAACGATCGTCAACTCTGTACCGTAAGCAACTGCGTTAAGGTTGCTAGCTCCTGTTGTCGTGATTGTACCTTCGCCCTCCTTAGTCAGTGTAACCTTAAACGTCTTCTTAACAAAGGTTGCCTTCACGGTCACATTGTTCTTGATGACTACCTTCTTGGTAGCAGTAATGTTTACTCCGTCAACTACAATGGACTTCAACTCATAGCCCTCTGCTGCAGTCGCAATAATCGTCAACTCCGTGCCGTAAGGGACTTTATTGAGATTGTCTGTGCCTGTGGTAGAGAGCTCTCCCTCACCTACCTTATCTAGTGTGACTACAAACGTTTTCTTGACAAAGGTCGCTTTAATCTCAGTAGCTTCTGTGACAACGACCTTCCTCGTAGCAAGGATATCCGTGCCGTTGGCGGTAAGCGCAGTAAGCTCGTAACCCTCGGCAGGAGTAGCGTTGATGGTCAACTCTGTGCCATAAACCACATGCTGCAGATCATCTGCACCCTTGATAATGATAGAGCCTCCACTAATTGTTGGCTCATAAGTCAAAGCAAAAGTTGGGTTAGGCTCACCAAGATAAAGAGCCCCAGCCTCATGGTATAGAAGCCAAAACTTCTTTTTGGCAAGATCTACATCATATTGATAGCAAGTATTGTTGTTGTCACTGTCAATCACATAAAACTTTCCAACACCTATACCCTTTCGATTGGGCAAGCTACTAATTAGTTGGTGTATAGCCCCGTTATCAAACTTATTGCCATAAGATTTGAGAGTCTCCAACCCCCTACAATTAGATAGATCTAGACTGGTCAGTCGATTGTTGTTGCAGTAAAGCTCTGTCAAAGCAGTACAGACCGAAACGTCCAAGCTGGTCAGTTGATTGCTGTTGCAGACAAGCTTTGTCAAGGCGGTATTCTTTGACAGGTCCAAGCTGGTCAGTTGATTACTGTAGCAGTTCAGCTTTGTCAAGGCTGTATTCTTTGACAGGTCCAAGCTGGTCAGCTGGTTGATTCCGAATCCAAGCTGTGTCAAGGCAGTACAGCTCGACACGTCCAAGTTAGTCAGCTGATTGCTTCGCATTCAAGCGTTGTCAAGGCGGTATTCTTGATACGTCCAAGATGGTCAGTTGATTGTTGTGGCACCAAAGCTCTGTCAAGGCGGTACAGTTCGAAACATTTAAGCTGGTCAGCCGGTTGCTTCCGCATCCAAGCTTTGTCAAGGCAGTATTTGTTGACACGTTCAAGCTAGTCAGCTGATTTGCATCGCAGACAAGCTC
>NZ_ACLR01000042.1 GCF_000174775.1 Porphyromonas uenonis 60-3 | reverse complement strand
TCAAAGTTGTAGAGCCAGTCGTTCTTGATGATTCCGTTAAGTCGCTCAGCCATAGCGTTGTGGAGAGGGTTGCCTGTCTGGGTAACGCTGGTTACGATGCCTAGGCTGGCCTCGTAGTCGGTCATCTGCTTGGAGACGTATTGACAGCCTCGGTCGCTATGGAAGATGAGTCCTTTGAGGTCAAAGCCATGCTTTTTGTAGAAGTCAACGGTCTGTTTTAGTGCGTTGTAGGGGCCCTCTGTGGAGAGCGTGGGCTGCAGGTCAAAGCCGGTGATGATGCGGCTATAAGCATCCATCGTCAGGGAGAGATATGCGAAGCCCCCTAAACACTTGACGTAGGTTATGTCTGATACGGTGAGCCGGCAATGGTCGGTGGCGATGTACTTAGGGGTGGTGTTCAGGTGGTCTTGGAAGCCGTGATTGACTACTCCTTTGGTCGTCTGGGGTGGACGCTTGCGCTTGCGACTTCTCAGCAGCATATCGTTGGCTCCTAACACTTTGTAGAGCCAGTCTCGACCTACTTGG
>NZ_ACLR01000043.1 GCF_000174775.1 Porphyromonas uenonis 60-3 | reverse complement strand
TTTAGAAATCTGGTTCTTAGATGGTTGTGTGGTTAGAGGGTTGGGGTAATCTGGTATGAGCATCTGCATCGGAGTCTTCTTGTTGAGGGCTCGATGAGGACGCGCTGTGTTATAGAGAGCAATCGTTTGCGAGAGGATCTCTCGAACTTCTTCTATGGGTTTGTCCTCAAAGTTGTAGAGCCAGTCGTTCTTGATGATCCCGTTAAGTCGCTCTGCCATAGCGTTGTGGAGAGGGTTGCCTGTCTGGGTGACGCTGGTTACGATGCCTAGGCTGGCCTCGTAGTCGGTCATCTGCTTGGAGACGTATTGACAGCCTCGGTCGCTATGGAAGATGAGTCCTTTGAGGTCAAAGCCATGCTTTTGGTAGAAGTCAACGGTCTGTTTTAGTGCGTTGTAGGGGCCCTCTGTGGAGAGCGTGGGCTGCAGGTCAAAGCCGGTGATGATGCGGCTATAAGCATCCATCGTCAGGGAGAGATATGCGAAGCCCCCTAAACACTTGACGTAGGTTATGTCTGA
>NZ_ACLR01000044.1 GCF_000174775.1 Porphyromonas uenonis 60-3 | reverse complement strand
CGACGACGACGACGACGACGACGACGACGACGACGACGACGACGACGACGACGACGACGACGACGACGACGACGACGACGACGCGCGCGCGCGCGCGCGCGCGCGCGCGCNCCNCGGTTACGAAGAGAAGTCGACCGAGCATCCAAGACGAAAAAAACTTCGCTTTTTACTTGCATTTGAACTTAGAAAGCACCGGGCTACTCGTAAGATTAGCGGAATATAGGTTTAGCGACGAAAGCCACCCCGCAACATATCGCATCAGCACCCTCACCGCTCAGTAGGTGGGGGTGCTTTTTTCTGGGAAGCCTTGCCGACCAAGCGCACCCCCCACGGAAGAATTGCCCAATAGCTACCGAGGAAACGAAGATTCTCCACGGAACCGAGAAATAAAACTTCGGAAGAATGAAATCGAAGTTCCGATGAATTTCGGATTTCCTCCCTAGGGATTTCTTCGTCCCTCCCTTGGGATCTATTCGTTCCTCCGTGGGGATCGGAGAGTTCCACC
>NZ_ACLR01000045.1 GCF_000174775.1 Porphyromonas uenonis 60-3 | reverse complement strand
TTTCATACGGGAGAAACTCTAGTTTCATACGGGAGAAACTCTAGTTTCATCAAGAAGCGTCGCTGGAAGGGTGGGGGAATAGACAAAGATAGAGGGCTGAGTCCGTTGTGATGGACCCAGCCCTCTTGTGTTTGGTTGGCGACTTAGTCGCTAGAAGCGGTTGCGTACGGAGCGTGTGGTAGTACTCTTCGACTGCTTCGGTTGCTCTGCCTTGGCAGCTTTGGGAGTAGCCTTCTTGGTGGTGCGACTCTTCTTCTTCGCTTTGGTCACCTTGGCTGCTTTACGTTGGCTCTTGCCCTCGCGAAGCTCTTGTGAGCGACGGGCACGGGCTGTGTCAAGCTCACTGTCGTCCTCGCCGTCACGTCCCTCCTGAAGGTCGCTATCGCTAGCCTCTGGTTTGGTGTACTCGGTGCCGTAGAGGCTCTCCTCAAACTGCTTGAGCTCGCCCTCGATCTGGTTGCTGAAGGCTTGACGCGCAGCCATCGCAGTCGAGTCGCTCATCTCGCT
>NZ_ACLR01000046.1 GCF_000174775.1 Porphyromonas uenonis 60-3 | reverse complement strand
CGCTGTGTTATAGAGAGCAATCGTTTGCGAGAGGATCTCTCGAACTTCTTCTATGGGTTTGTCCTCAAAGTTGTAGAGCCAGTCGTTCTTGATGATCCCGTTAAGTCGCTCTGCCATAGCGTTGTGGAGAGGGTTGCCTGTCTGGGTGACGCTGGTTACGATGCCTAGGCTGGCCTCGTAGTCGGTCATCTGCTTGGAGACGTATTGACAGCCTCGGTCGCTATGGAAGATGAGTCCTTTGAGGTCAAAGCCATGCTTTTGGTAGAAGTCAACGGTCTGTTTTAGTGCGTTGTAGGGGCCCTCTGTGGAGAGCGTGGGCTGCAGGTCAAAGCCGGTGATGATGCGGCTATAAGCATCCATCGTCAGGGAGAGATATGCGAAGCCCCCTAAACACTTGACGTAGGTTATGTCTGAGACGGTGAGCCGGCAATGGTCGGTGGCGATGTACTTAGGGGTGGTGTTCAGGTGGTCTTGGAAGCCGTGATTGACTACTCCTTTGGTCGTCTGGGGTGGACGCTTGCGCTTGCGACTTCTCAGCAGC
>NZ_ACLR01000047.1 GCF_000174775.1 Porphyromonas uenonis 60-3 | reverse complement strand
TCGGGGTGCTTATTGCCCGAGGCTGGTGCTAGGTCACTCATAGTATAGTGCTGGGGGGTAGCTCCTACCCAAATAGTGTATCGATAGGTCTCGCCGCACTCGTTTGGTACGGGGATCTCTATCCTAGAGGCTGCAGTCAGGTCAGCTGGCTCTAGATGCTTGTATGCGATGATCTCTCCTGATGAAGGGACACTGATGACAATATCCATGTAGCCCGCCTTGCCAATGTAAGCCGAGTCAGACATACAGGGTGTCTGCGTATAGGGCGTGAAGACCAGTATCGTGGGGCACTCGCCTCGATCATATACGAGCTTATCACAGCTGACGAGTGATAAGAGGAGGAGAGGTAGCAAGAGTATACTATATATAATGTGTCGCTTCATAAAATGCAACTATGATTGAGAGATCAGATGTGTCGGTTTAGAGGAAGGGTAGATCGTAAGGCTAAGATGCCATTGGGGAGTATTCGTGCAAAGTTAGCTATAATGTAGCGAGTTCTTCCTTAAAAGACTTGACATAATCGGTATTTCTTTTGACATAATCGGTATTCCCTCACGGGAATAGCGATTAGAGAGCAGAGCTATCGGAGTGACCGAAGTCGAACCCCGAAAGCAACACAGCGATTCGCCTTTATGCAACAGTCTCAATAGGACTCCGATGGAAGAGTTGCAGGATGCGGTGCAGACCTAAGCGCAACAGTCTCTCTTGGGCGACTTCTTTGGCGTAGCGACCTTGCTATGGTGGCATGCGGAGCAACCAGCGCAGCCTGTGGCTCCTCGGGGGCGACGGATTAGTCGCCACAAGCTACGGACTATGTAGAGCACCGTGACAACAATGATGAGGAGTACAACGATTGTTTGCAGATCCATGGCAACACCTATTACTTATATAATGAGTAGTCCTATCAGTCGTGCCAGATAAGCCACGATCCAGGCTAGTACGCAGGTGTAGACGACCACAAAGAGTCCCCACCAGCCACTGTTGAGTTCCTTAGAGACGGCCACAACCGTGGCGACGCAAGGTATATAGATGAGTACGAAGATGAGGAAGCAGATGGCTATCAGTGGCGTGTAGAGTGGCTCGCCCGTGACGGGGTCTTTCTCTTGGCGCATCTGTCGTGAGAGCGCCGAGCTACCCACGGCAAAGTCTTCGCTATCCTCGTCTACCGTCTCATTGCCCGTGTAGATGACGCTAAGGGAGCTGACGACTACCTCTTTGGCCGGTAGGCCAGCCACAAGTGCCACGCTGAGCTTCCAGTCGAAGCCGAGCGGAGCTAGGACGGGTTGCACCGTTTGTCCGATGCGTCCCAGGTAAGAGCCCTCTTGCTGCTCCATGTATGCCTGTCGCTCTATCTCAGCGACCTGCTCACTGCGCTCGCTCTCAGAGAGCGTGCTCTGCTGCTGCACCTGTGCTATCTGCTCATCAGCACGAGACATCACCTCCTCACGTGGATAGTAGCCCAGTGCCCAAATGATGACCGAAGCCACGAGGATGACCGATCCCATCTTGTGTAGATACTCGCGTGCCTTGTCCCACATATGTATGCCCACGGCACGCGCCATCGGGATGCGGTAGGGAGGTAGCTCCATGACGAAGGGAAGATCCTCCGATTTGAAAAGTACTCGGCGGAAAAGCTTCGCCAGTAGGAAGGCCAGCAGCACACCAAGAGCGTAAAGTCCGAAGAGTACCAACCCTGCACTCTGCGGGAAGAAGGTACCCGCAATGAGGATGTAGACTGGTAGTCTGGCGCTACAGCTCATCAGCGAAGTGACTAGCACTGTGATGATACGACTCTGTCGGCTCTCGATCGTCCGAGAGGCCATCACAGCGGGGACGTTGCACCCGAAGCCCATGATGAGCGGTATGAAGGACTTGCCGTGCAGTCCCATGTGGTGCATCAGTTTATCCATCAGGAAGGTGGCTCGAGCCATATAGCCCGTGTCCTCCATGATAGATATGAAGAGGTAGAGTATGAGGATGTTCGGTAGGAAGACGAGTACACCGCCCACACCGCCTATGACACCCGTCACCAGTAGGTCGCGTAGAGGACCAGGACTCATCATCCCGTGTATCCAAGCGCCAAAAGCGTCCACGCCCGCCTCGATCCAGTCCATCGGGAAGGCTCCCAAAGCAAAGGTCGCCTCAAACATGATAAAGAGGAAGGCGAGAAAAATCGGATAGCCCCAGATAGGGTGTATGAGGAGGTTGTCTATACGATCAGTTATGGTGCGTATGCGCCGCTTGTTCGGACGGTAGGTCTCTCTGAGCGCGCCAGCGATGAAGCCGTAACGCTGATTGATAATATAGTTCTCCAGATCCTCCTCGTTGGAGTGATTCTTGCGCAACATGTTCTCCTCGTAAGCAGTAGCGGTGAGGAGGTACTCACCCTTTGGCTGCTGCTTGATAAAGCTCCGCATGTGGGGGTCTCCCTCGAGGAGCTTGACCGCTAAGTAGCGGGGAGATAGGTGGTCGGGGAAGGTCGCTTGCTCGGTGATCTTCTTCTGGAGGGTTGCTATGCTCTGCTCAAGGTCTGTCCCGTAGTTGATCTGCAGGAAGCGACGATCCGCATAGAGATTGTCATCAACGAGCTGACGCACTTTGTCAAAGAGCTCGAAGACACCCACCCCCTTACGGCAGATGGTAGGCACCATGGGGGTGCCTAGCAGGTCGGAGAGCTGCTGTACGTCGAGTTGGTTCTTCTTCTGCTCGAACTCGTCCCACATGTTGAGCGCCGTAACCATCGGGATGCCCATCTCACGCACCTGTACAGCGAGGTACAGCTGACGCTCTAGGTTGGTGACGTCCAGTACATCTATGACCACGTCTGGACGCGTCTCCTCATTGGTTAGATAGTCACGGATGTAAAGCTCTTCAGGCGAATAGGGCGATAGGGAGTAGGTGCCTGGGAGGTCAATCAGTTCGTAGCGAACGCCTTGATAGTCGAAGTGTGCCTCCTTAGCCTCGACGGTGACACCGCTGTAGTTGCCGACACGCTCATGCGCTCCGCTGGCATGGTTGAAGAGTGTCGTCTTACCGCTGTTAGGGTTGCCAATGAGCGCCACTCGTAGTGAGCGGGAGATGGCGACACGCTCGGAGACTGCACTCTCTGTAAGTGAAGCCCCCGCACCTTCATGTACGAACGCATGAGCCAGTGGCGGTAGCTCCTCCGAGGTAGAGTCTGAGTCTATGAGCTCTACCGTGATTAGCCCCGCCTCTTTGCGACGCAACGAGACGTTGTAGTCCATCAGCCGATAATAGATAGGATCCCGCAGTGGAGCCGCTTGTATCACCTCCACCACCTGTCCCTGCACGAAGCCCATCTCTAGGATACGCTTGCGAAAGGCTCCATGACCGCCTACCGATAGGATGCGAGCTCGGTCGCCATTATGTAATTCCGACAATTTCATGCGCCACAAAGATAGCGAAAGCTGACCGAGCGTTCGATATGAGTGAATACCTAATGATAGGTACTGTCTTTCGCATTTAAGAGAGCAAAAAATGCCACTCTTGGCTTCTAGCCTAAGAAATAGCGGGGTCGTGTTCCTGTAAATAGTGACTCGTCCAACGGCTCTGCCGAGGAATTTTGAAATTTCTCGGTGGGGATATTTCGTTTCTCAGGGAGGAAACGAAAAATTCATCGGAACTTCAAAATCTTTCTTCCGAAGTTTCATTTCATTCTTCCGAACTTTTATTTCCCGGCTCCGTGGAGAATTTTCGTTTCCTCGCTGGAGATTTGCGATTTCCTCGGGAGCAACGCATTTGGAGGTTAGAGTTTCAGTTGAGGGGTGGTTGGGAGCTTTGGGGTCTCCCTGCTTTTCGGTACTTTTGTAGCAATGCAAGCAGATAGCCAGATGGATAGGCATAAGATAAATACGATAGCCGTGTATGGTAGCCATGACACGCTGCGTCTCACGGACGATGTGGCAGCGCTCCTGACTGCGCTGGCGGAGCACGGCGTAGACCTATATATAGAGACGCCGCTCTGGGAGGCGCTGTCGCAGGCGGGCATCCCGGAGGGGTATCCGCAGATGCGACTGGGCGGGGAGACGCCCTATGGTGACATTGCTCTGAGCCTCGGTGGCGATGGTACGCTGCTACGCGCTGTGCATAAGCTGCGAGACGTAGAGCTGCCTATCTGGGCGATCAACTGTGGGCACCTTGGCTTCATGACTGAGATGGAGCCTCAGGAGGCTTGGCATCATCTAGACGATCTGCTCGCTGGACAATATAGTATAGAGACCCGCACGCTGATTGATGTAAGTGTGGCGGGTGAGCATGTGGGCACTGCGCTCAATGATCTAGCGGTACAGAAGCGCGAGACGGGTTCTATCATCAAGATACGAGCCGACCTGGACGGAGATCTGCTTGCTGAGTATGCTGCCGATGGCTTGGTCGTGAGCACGCCCTCGGGGTCAACCGCCTATGCGCTTAGTCTGGGCGGACCCATCGTGACACCTCAGTGCCAGACGCTGCTACTAGTGCCGATAGCTCCTCACACGCTCAATATGGCTCCGCTCATCTTCCCCGATACCAGTGTGCTGACAATGAGAGTCTCCTCACTACATCCCACCTTTTCCATCGTAATAGATGGCAATCTGCGGGTCTACGACTGTGGAGTCGAGATCGTTGCCCGCAAGAGTGACAAGCGAGCCCACCTGCTGCGTCTCTCGCACAAGCCGTATACGCAGGTGATCCGTGAGAAGCTCCTCTGGGGACGTGACTTGAGATAAAAAGATTTCTTGGATCGCTTTATTTGATAAATGTTTGCGAATCAGTCTTTTGTGAATTGTTTTTGGTGCTATTGAGCTTTTTGGAGAAGATTTTCTTGCGAGAATCTTTTGTCGGAAGAAAAATTTGTATTACCTTTGCATCACAATTGCCCGAGAGCTGAACATTCAGGGGTGATTGGCAAGTAGCTGCTGGCCCTTTCGTCTAACGGTTAGGACGTCAGATTCTCATTCTGAAAATAGGGGTTCGATTCCCCTAGGGGCTACAAGTAGATATGAAGTGCTCTGCTTATAGAGTCTCGCATATCGAGTATACCTAGTAATTAAGTATCACAAGAATGGCAAATCATAAATCAACGCTGAAGAGAATCCGTCAGAGTTCCACTCGTCGCCTTCGCAATCGCTATGCGAGCAAGACGTCGCGTACGATGATCAAGCAGTTTCGTGCGATGACAGATCGTCAGGAAGCTGAGCAAGCTTTGCCGAAGGTGTATTCTACACTAGATCGTCTAGCTCGTAAGAATATCATCCATCGCAATAAGGCTGCTAACCTGAAGTCTAAGATGGCTCTTCATCTCAAATCTCTCTAGTCTACGACGACGTATCGCAACACTGTATCAGTTCGCTGAGGATATAACACTATATTAAGGATACTGGCGCACGATTTGGCCCTTTCGTCTATCGGTTAGGACGCCAGGTTTTCATCCTGGAAAGAGGGGTTCGACTCCCCTAGGGGCTACTCAGAAAGCCTTGCCAGCCACCTCCCTTTCCTCCAAGCTGTTTTTCATAACATAAGGCTGATACCATAAGCGAGTATATATCACAAAGAAGAGGAGTGTTCTTGGACCAGATCGAGAGCACTCCTCTATTTCTTTTGCACTAGAGCAGGTTGGTGTGGGTTGCTTTATGTACATTTGTCCACATCTCTGAGTCGTAGCAGACATATCATCGGAAATCATTATAAGACCCATTACGAAGAATACATGACTAAAGCAGAAGTTGTAAAGAGTATCGCCGACACGACGGGCGTAGACCGACAGGAGGTCCTGCAGGTCGTAGAGGCCTTTATGGATACAGTCAAGAATGCTATGAGCCAGGGGGACAATGTCTACCTCAGAGGCTTCGGTAGCTTCGTCGTCAAGGAGCGCGCAGAGAAGACTGCTCGCAATATATCCAAGCAGACGACGATCATCGTGCCTGCCCGCAAGGTTCCCACGTTCAAGCCTTCGAAGGCTTTCACAGCCATGATCAAGTAAGCATGCCTGGGTGTGAGCAGAGAGGCCGCTAGTCCCCTAAGACGATCAGTCTCAGACCTCACCACCTCGGATCAATATAGACCAATTCAAAAGAAACAATTATGCCAAACGGTAAGAAGCACAAGCGTCACAAGATGTCGACGCACAAGCGTAAGAAGAGACTGCGTAAGAATCGTCATAAGAAGAAGTAGTAGACGAGCGGTCTAGGAGACCGCCTGTGTGATTCCCACCAAGGCGAGTTGATCGTCCCCTACGGAAGTCGCACAGTCTACACGCTAGAGAGCCATCGCATATGTGTGGCGATCTAATCTTAACGCACGAAACGCATCAAGCAAGCCGTCATGACCGACCTCTCATAGACGAGAGGACGGTTGTGGCTGGCTTCGTTGCATAGCAACTCATCCTATCACCCTGCAGTAGTCCCTCATACGCTGACTAGACTAGAGCCTGTAGCATCCCATTCGCAGGCACCCTGCATCAGCCCGAGGTTACGAATACTACGGCAGCACCTGTAGACCGCCCCTCTCTGTGTATCTTAAGGACAAGAGATACGCATAGAGACCAGCTACTCCAGTAGAGGTGTAGCGACTAGGTACTTCGATGACTCACCAGCTCGGGTCAGTGCAGTGGCACGGCGTAGCTGTGAGACGGAGGAGAGAAGAGGTTCGGTCATACTAGACCTCTACACGTTTCCAATCTATTAATGCACAGATTATTTGAGACACCGTGAATAGTGAACTAATCATCGATGTAAAGCCCAAAGAGGTGTCTATGGCAGTGCTCGAAGACGGCGAGCTCGTAGAGCTACGGACGGAGAATAGAAATATCCGCTACGCTGTCGGAGACATCCTGCTCGGCGAGGTAGACAATGTCGTCAGAGGCAACAATGCTGCCTTCGTCAACATAGGCCCCATGAAGAACGGCTTCCTACACTACAATGATCTAGGCAAAGTATTTGGAGCGACCACCCACTTATTAGAAGATATAGCGGAAAAGAAGAAGGTCCCCCCCATAGACAAAGTCAAAGAAGGGGAGCCCCTGCCTAAGGATGGTAACATCATCAACTCGGGACTCAAGAAGGGAGACAAGATCCTCGTCAAGGTAACACGCGAGGCCTTCGGAACCAAAGGTCCCAGCCTCTCTGCAGAGCTTTCCATAGCGGGCAGATTCCTAGTCTTAGTGCCCTTTAGCGATCAGGTAGCCATCTCTAGTGAGATACGCTCCACGGAGGAGCGCACGAGGCTCAAGACCATCGTGCACAGTGTCATCAAGAGTGGCTATGGAGCCATCATTCGGACGCAAGCTGCGGGCAAGAAGACCCAAGAGCTCGTCGAGGAGATGATGGATCTGATAGATCGATTTGAGACAAGCATCAAGAAGCTGGTCCGTGCTAAGGCGCCTACTCAGATTTATGAAGAGCGAAACCGTGCTATCAACCTCATCAGAGACTCCTACAACAAGAGCTTTACCAAGATCGTCGTCAACGATCCTGACTACTACAAGGAGCTCAGAGGCTACGTAGCCGACATCGACCCAGGCAGAGAGCAGATCGTCACGCTTTATGAGGACGATGCTAAGCGACCCCTCTTCGACGCTTGCGGTGTGACAAAGCAAAAGAAGACCCTCTTCGGGCGTAAAGTTACCCTGCGCAGTGGTGCCAATATCATCATTGAGCAAACCGAAGCTATGCACGTCATCGACGTCAATAGTAGCAAGAAGGCTCGCAGGACTTCTGGACAAGAGGAGACCGCCTTTGATGTCAATATGGCTGTCGCAGACCTCATCGCCCGTCAGATACGACTGAGAGATCTCGGAGGTATCATCGTAATCGACTTCATCGATATGAATGAAGCAGCTCACAACAAGGAGCTATACGAGCATATGGTGAAGCTCATGGCAAACGACCGAGCCACCCACAAGATACTACCGCTGAGCAAGTTCGGTCTCATGCAGATCACACGACAGCGTGTCCGTCAGGCGACCATCATACGCACCGAGGAGACCTGCCCTACCTGCCAAGGCACGGGCAAGATCAAGACCTCCATCACCTTTACCGATGACCTGGAGGAGATGATAGCCCAGCTGACTACGGGCGACAAGCCGATCCGCAACTTCGCCATGCACCTACATCCCTACGTAGTGGCCTATATCAAGAAGGCTCCCCTCCTGGGGTCCTCTCTATTTACTAAGTGGAAGAAGAAATACTCCAAAAACATCAAGCTGATCGAAGATCAAGATGTGGCACTCCTAGACTGCAAGATCTACGACAAGGATCGTAATCTGATCACTCTAGAGAAGTAACCAGCGAGCCGCACATCCTTCCCATGTGCTAGCTCTGATATAAATACGCAAAGAGTCCCTACGAGAGCACCTCTGCTCCCCGTAGGGACTCTTTTGTTATGTCTACCCGCTCTTGCCATCTCAAGATTATTTTGTACATTTACGGAGCCTAAAATGCGGAGATGTGACCTTGTCGTAAGCTTCGCTAGTGGTATTGACTATATAATATGCTAGTAATGAGCTGTAATCCGTCTTATATCCACATCGTCTGGACCGCCCACTCAGCGGGTCTGGCGCCTTGGTCTGCTCCTAGCCTATACAATCTCCCTATGACAAAAAAAATAAAACAATATAATGACGAACGAATGGCAATACACTCCCTTCACCCCAGAGGAGGAGGTGGGTGGCTCTCAACTGGCGCACGCCTTGAGAATACCCGCTGTGGCGGGACGCCTACTCTATCGTCGCGGTATCCGTACGGAAGCAGAGGCCCAGCGATTCTTTCATCCATCGCTGGAGGATCTGCACGACCCCTTTCTGATGCAAGATATGGATCTAGCGGTCAAGCGTCTCAACAAGGCGCTCGGGCGCAAGGAGCATATCATGATATACGGCGACTACGATGTAGATGGCACGACGGCTGTATCACTAATCTATAAGTACCTCCGCTCGGCGGGCTGTAGCGAGCACCTCCTGAGCTACTATATCCCAGGGCGGGACGATGAGGGGTACGGCGTATCTTATCGGGGCGTGGACCATGCCCACGAGATAGGTGCGACGCTAATCATTGTGGTGGACTGTGGCATCAAGGCTATCAACGAGATAGCCTATGCTAAGACGCTGGGAATAGACTTTATCATCTGCGATCACCACCACCCAGACGACCAGTTGCCCGATGCAGCGGCCGTCCTAGATCCTAAGCGCCCTGACTGTCACTACCCCTTTGAGGAGCTATGTGGGTGTGGCGTGGCGTTTAAGTTTATGCAGGCCTTTGGTATGGACAATGGCTTCCCCTCCGCTTCGCTCTTTAAGCTCCTAGACTTGGTCGCGGTGAGTATCGCTGCCGACCTCGTCTCTGTGATGGATGAGAATAGGATCCTGGCGCACTACGGCTTGCGTCAGCTCAATCGCAATCCATCGATGGGGCTCAAGGGAATCATCAAGACTTGTGGTCTCGAGGGTCGTAAGATCACGATGGCCGACATTATCTATAAAATCGGTCCGAGGATCAATGCCTCGGGGCGTATGATGAATGGCCGCGAAGCGGTCGATCTCCTTCTGAGCAATGATGCGAAGACGACGGCCCGCATGAGCGAGCTGATTGATGAGTACAACGTCCGTCGTCGTGAGCTGGATCGCTCGACGACCGATGAGGCGATGCAGCTCCTGCAGGTCAACCCCGAGCTGGCGCATCAGCCCATCGTAGTCCTTTACCAGCCTGACTGGCACAAGGGGATCATAGGGATCGTCGCCTCTCGTGTGGCGGAGTATACCAATAGACCGACGATCGTGCTGACAGGCACGAGCGATCGTATCGTCGGTTCGGCGCGCAGTGTTGGCGGTATAGACATCTACAGCATCATCGAGGAGGCGAGAGATCTGCTCCTGAACTTTGGTGGCCACACCTATGCCGCTGGACTAACCCTCTTGCCCGATAAGCTACCCGATTTTAGAGCCTACATACAGAGCGTCAATGCGGTAGTTGATACGGATCGTGCGCAGTCAACACCGATAGAGGTCGATGCCGAGATAGAGCTTCGCGAGGTGACACAGAGACTATACACGACGATACAGCGCTTTGCACCTTATGGTCCAGACAATTACCAGCCACTCTTTGTCACGCAGCAACTCTATGATGGCGGTGGTAGTAAGGCCGTGGGGCGCAACGGTGAGCACTTTAAGGTCGATGCGATACCGTCACTAGGATCTAGGAAGCACTGCCCAGGGATAGCCTTCAACCAAGCTCCCGCCTTCCGCTTTATCAAGAAGTCTTCGGCAGGAAGGGCAAGTGCACCCTTTGCCCTTGTCTACCAGATAGATGAAAACCACTTTAACGGAGTTGTTTCCCTACAGTTACTAGTCAAGGATGTCAAGCCACAACGACCTGGAGAGGACCTCTTTGCCTCCCAGCGATGAGACGGCTGGCACCCCTTCTGGACGTGGCGAAGCTGTCGACTGGGACTTGCTCCTGGAGGAGCAGGATAACCTATGGCGTGACGTAGCGACCGATCCGCGAGCTGATACCGAGCGTGAGTGGCTAGGTGAAAAGCCTTCACAGCCGACGGGCGATCGACCTGAAAAGGCTGGCACCGCCTCTGCGGACGATGAAGCTACCCCGCTAGGAGTCCTTCATCGCTACTGGGGTTACCCGACCTTCCGACTCAAGCAGGCTGAGATCATCGAGAGCGTCTTGGCGGGACGAGACACGCTTGGGTTGCTACCTACGGGCGGGGGCAAGAGCATCACCTTTCAGGTACCGACGATGCTACACGACGGGCTGACACTCGTCGTCACGCCACTCATTGCGCTTATGAAGGATCAGGTGGACGGTCTCAACAAGCGGGGCATGTCTGCCACGGCTATCCACTCGGGTATGGAGTACAAGGAGATACAGCGTGCCTTGGACAATTGCTTGTACGGTGGATGCAAGTTCCTCTACCTATCGCCCGAGCGTCTGGCATCGCCACTCTTCCTCGCCTGTCTGCCCGAGCTACCGATACGGCTGATCGTGGTGGACGAGTGTCACTGTATCTCGCAGTGGGGCTACGACTTTCGCCCCAGTTATCTGAAGATTGCAGAGATACGTCGCTACTACCCCGCCGTGCCACTCCTGGCGCTCACAGCGACCGCTACGCCAGAGGTTGTCGCTGACGTGATGGCTCGTCTGAGCTTTCGTAAGCCGCATGTCATCAGTAGCTCATTCGCACGGGACAACCTGCAGTATATCGTACGCCCTACGATGGACAAGGCGACGGAGCTCCTCCATATCCTCGCCTCAACGAGTGGCAGCGCGATCGTCTACTGTCGCAATCGCAAGAAGACGCAAGAACTGACTGAGATGCTTCAGGAGACTGGCATCTCGGCACACTACTACCATGCGGGACTGACCCACGCAGAGCGAGAGATCAAGCAAAACGCTTGGATGGCTGGCGAGGTGCGTGTGATGGTCTGCACCAATGCTTTCGGCATGGGCATCGACAAACCCGATGTGCGTCTCGTCGTGCACTGGAGTATGCCCGTGGCTCTGGAGGAATACTTCCAAGAGGCTGGACGTGCGGGGCGTGACGGACAGCGTGCCTTTGCCGTGGTGCTATACGAGCGTCGGGATCGCGGGATGCTCCTGCAGCGGGTGCAAAATGAATTTCCCGACAAAGCTTACATTCGTGATGTGTACGATACCCTCTACAGCTACCTAGGCATTGGTCTCGGCGAGGGTATGGAGCGTAGCTACGAGATAGACCTCGAGGCGTTTGTGCGGACAGAACATCTGCATCCGATACGGAGCTTGAGCGCCTTGCATATCCTTGAGTTGGCAGGTGCCTGGGAGCTACTCCTTGACGAGGCACGCTCGCGACTCATCGTGGAGGTCTCGAGAGAGGAGCTATACTACATCCGAGGCTTGTCCGCCCAAGATGACAAGGTGCTACGGGCTGTCTTGAGAAACTACTCGGGACTCTTTGCCGATTACGTCTTCATCGACGAGCGTACCCTCTCCATACAGACCCACCTGACGGGCGAGGCGGTGTACGAGAGCTTGGTCCGAATGAGCCAGCGAGGCATCATTCACTATATCCCGCGCAAGCGCTTGCCCCGTATCCTCTTCTACACAAGGCGGGAGCGCAAGCATCACTTCCTCATCCCCCCCGAGGTGTACGAGCTGCGCAAGGAAGCGATGACCAAGCGACTCACCGCTACGGTCGCATACCTCGACAGTCAGCAAGGCTGCCGACAGTCCATGCTCCTACACTACTTTGGCGAGGAGCTCGCTGTGCCGTGCGGACGCTGTGATCTTTGCCTAGCTCGTAAGGCGCGCTCCCAGCGAAGTGAAGAGACTCTGGAGGTGCGACTCAAAGCTCTTCTAGAGCAAATGGAAGAGCCATCGCCTACTTTGCGGGACTTGGCAAAGAGCCTAGGAGTCAAGACGAAAGCTTTGCTCCCGATCCTGCAGAAACTCCTCGAGGAGGACGACCGCTACCGTACCGACGGGGTACACCTATATAAGAATAAGTAATCGAAAGAGTCACCACGATATGATCCTACACCCACACGCTAAGATTAACCTCGGGCTACGTATCCTACACCGCCGCCCCGACGGCTACCACGATATCGAGAGCTGTATGCTCCCCATCGGCTGGGCGGATCAGCTCGCGGTAGAGATAGCTACAGGAGCAGCAGAGGACTCGTACGAGATCGCTGGGCTAGCGGGTGAACTACCCATCGAGCGCAATCTCATCTACAAAGCGGTACAACTACTCCGAGCGCATCACCGCGATATACCTCCGCTACGGCTCAAACTCGAGAAGCGGATCCCGTCAGAAGCTGGTCTCGGTGGAGGCTCTGCTGATGCCGCCTACACGCTCCTGGCGGTCAACGAACTGTGCCACTTAGGACTCGCCACGGCACAGCTAGAGACGTTGGCGGGAGAGCTCGGCAGCGACTGCCCCTTCTTCATCCAGTCCCGCCCCGTGCTGGTCACAGGCCGTGGCGAAAAGCTCACACCGCTCACGATGCCGTCAGCACTGCACGGCAAATGGCTTCTCGTCGTCAAGCCCCCCATCGGCATGAGCACTGCCGAGGCGTACCGACAGGTGATACGTCACCCCGAGGCGGAGGGCAAGCTCGCTACACTCCTCGAGCGACCGATAGGGGAGTGGCGAGAGCTCATCGTCAACGACTTCGAGCCTGTCGTCTTCGCGCACTATCCCGAGCTAGCCGCTCTGCGAGACAAGCTCTACCACCACGGCGCCCTCTACGCTGCCATGTCCGGCTCTGGCACCGCCCTCTACGCCCTCTTCACCGACAATCCACTCTCGTCCACATCTCTCACTGCCCACTTCGCCGACCTCCCCGTCTGGCTCGAGCGCCTCTCCCTCTAAATGTTCCGACCACACGGATAGCGACCTGTATGGACACAAGAACCGAGCGTTCATACTTCTTGCTATTTCTCTTTCCTCCTGAGGAAATATCAAATAGCTCACGAGAAAACGATATTTCTTCACGGAGCCGGGAAATAAAAGTTCGGAAGAATGAAATGAAACTTCGGAAGAAAGATTTCGAAGTTCCGAAGAATTTTTTCGTTCCTCCGTGGAGGATTCTCGTTTTCTACCGAGGCAATTTTGATTTCCTCGGAGGTGTGGTGTCAGGAGCTTCGAAGGGTGTCGGAGTGCATCGAGGGAGTTAGAGATTAGAAATGAGAGATTAGAGGTTAGAGATCGGAGTGTTTCGGAACTATCGGAGCCATCGAAATGATCGAATTTCTAACCTCTAATATCTAACTTCTAATATCTAATCTCTAACTTCTAACCTCTAATATCTAATTTCTAAATTTGTATCTTTGCGGTGAGGTACATATCACCATCTAAAAAACCTATTACAAATATGTCACAAGACAAGACTATACGCTGCCTGATCATCGGGTCAGGGCCTGCGGGATATACAGCCGCTATCTACGCTTCACGGGCTAACCTATCGCCTGTGCTTTACCAGGGTCTACAGCCTGGGGGACAACTTACTACGACCACTGAGGTGGAGAACTTCCCGGGCTTCCCCGAGGGTGTCACGGGTCCTCAGCTTCTCGAGCAGATGCGCCAGCAGGCGGAGCGCTTTGGAACAGACATTCGCTCGGGCGAGGTGACACGCATTGACTTCTCGAAGCGCCCCTTCGAGGTGGAGATCGATGGCTCTACGGAGCTAACGGCACAGGCGGTCATCATCGCCACGGGAGCTCGCGCTAAGTATCTCGGTCTCGATGATGAGAAGAAGTATGCTGGCATGGGCGTATCAGCCTGCGCTACGTGCGACGGCTTCTTCTATCGCAAGAAGCGTGTCGCTGTCGTGGGCGGTGGCGACACGGCTTGCGAGGAGGCACTCTACCTAGCGGGCATCGCGGAGCAGGTCTACCTGATCGTGCGCAAGGATCATCTGCGCGCCTCTAAGGTAATGCAGGAGAGACTCTTCGCTCGGGAGAATATAGAGGTGCTCTTTGAGCACAACACGGTGGGGCTCTTTGGCGACAATGGCGTGGAGGGTGCTCACCTTGTTTACAAGAAGGGCACGCCTGAGGAGGCTAAGCGTGATATAGCGATCGATGGCTTCTTCCTGGCTATCGGACACAAGCCGAATACAGACTTCCTAGCAGGTCAGCTGGAGCTAGATGAGGCGGGCTACATCGTGACTCGTGAGGGACGACCGCTGACCAGTGTGGAGGGGGTCTTTGCCGCTGGAGATGTAGCGGATCCACGCTATCGTCAGGCGATTACCTCGGCTGGTACGGGTTGCCGTGCTGCGCTGGAGGTGGAGAAGTATCTCCTCGAGAAGGGACTATAACGTTTTGCTGGCGAGGCAATCGCTTCGCCAGCAAAGCTTTTACTATAAGTAGCTATGGATATGACTAAGCAGTGGACCTTTTGGGCAGCCTTGGCACTGGCGGTCGCCTTTGTCATAGGCATTTGGATCGCAGGCTCGACTTATCAGTCGGTGCGCAACCCTCGCATCGTTTCGGTCACGGGCAATGCGGAGCAGGACTTCGAGAGTGACTTGATCGTCTGGAGCGCTTCCTTTCGAGTGCATCGTGCTACGCTAAGCGACGCTTACACGGAGATAGAGCGGGAGCGCACGGTGGTACAGGAGTTCCTTCAGAAGGCTGGTCTGAAGGCCGATGGCTACACCTTCGAGAGTCTAGAGGTGTCGCAGGACTACAACAATGGCTACGATACGCACGGTAACTATCAGCAAGTGCCCAATGGCTATGTCCTCACGCAGTCGGTGACCGTGACGAGCAAGGATCTGGACGGGGTCGAGTCTTTGTCGAAGAGTATCTCTTCGCTGATCTCTCAGGGAGTCGAGATAACGAGCCGAGCGCCAGCCTACTACTACACGAATCTGGACGACCTCAAGCATCAGATGCTGCGTCAAGCCTCTGAGGATGCGCTGAATCGTGCCGAGGAGATAGCCTCAGGTAGCCGTGGTAAGGTGGGTAAGCTGCAGAACGCCTCAATGGGGGTCTTCCAAATTGTCGGCAAGAACGCTGGCGAGGACTACTCGTGGGGTGGCGCTTTCAACACTTCCTCACGTCACAAGACGATCTCGGTGACTGTCCGCGCGACCTACGCACTCCGCTAGATGACGGGCATGTGTCGCACCTTCGGAGTGATGGAGCCTACGTGCGACTAGGGGTGTCATTTGTGCCAAATAATCAGTACCTTTGTAGCGGTTTACACTATGGGTAAATCACTACATGAAGACATTTACACCAACAACTGCTTCTGCTCCTGACTCAAAGCAGACGATCTTGGACCGTCGCTATCTGCGTATGGCTCGTATATGGGCTGAGAACTCCTACTGTCAGCGTCGACAAGTGGGAGCCCTCATCGTGCACAATCAGATGATCATCTCGGACGGCTACAATGGTACGCCCTCGGGCTTTGAGAATGTGTGCGAAGATGACGAGGGGATCACGAAGCCTTACGTCCTCCACGCAGAGGCGAATGCGATTACCAAGGTGGCAGCCTCGGGCAATAACTGCACGGGGGCGACGATCTACATAACCGCCTCGCCTTGCCTAGAGTGTGCTAAGCTGATCATCCAAAGTCGCATACGACGTGTGGTCTATGGCGAGCAGTACCGACTCACCGACGGCTTGGAGCTACTCAAGCGTGCTGGTGTCGAGGTGGTCTACATACCACTGGACACTACTTCGTCAGACACGGAGTCCTCTACCCATTAGTATATGTACCTATTCCTAGATAACAAGTGGTAGATATGCGCCGTCAGTATAAATATTTGCTTTGCCTTGTGGCTGGAGCGTTGATCGGGAGCTTAGCTTTCTGGCTCATCTCTCGCTATCGGAGCTTCACGCATGCAGACAAGTTTGACCAGGTACTCCAGTTGATCGATAAGTATTACGTAGACTCCGTGGACATGGAGGAGCTACGGACCAATCTTTTGCCTTATCTGCTAGGCGCTTTGGATCCGCACTCGACTTACATCCCGCCACTCGAGTCTGAGCGTGAGGCGCAGAGACTGGAGGGACAGTTTGAGGGGATTGGGATCATCTACAACATTATCACCGACACGATCGTCGTTGATCAGGTCTTCGCTGGAGGGCCCTCCGAGACGGCTGGACTAGAGCCTGGCGACCGCATCCTAGCGTGCGATGGCAAGAGCCTTCTCGGTGAGCGCAACAACCAAGACACCATCACCTCGGCACTGAGAGGTCCTGCGGGATCCGTGGTGCGACTCTCGGTACTACGTCGCAATGCGCGCAGAGATGTGAGCGTAGTGCGTGGCCCTGTGCCGATTCAGAGCATCGAGGTGAGCTATATGCTGACACCCACCATCGGACTAATGCAGATCACCACTTGGGCTCGGACTACTTATGACGAATTCATTCAGCATTGGGGTGCTCTCCAAAGAGCTGGGGCGAAAGCGCTGGTCCTAGACTTGAGAGACAATACGGGAGGCTACATGAATTCGGCCATAGCCGTCGCCAATGAGTTCCTTCAGGAGGGGCAATTGATCGTTTATACCGAGGGACGCACCATGCCTCGTGAAGATGTGGTGGCCAATGGCGAAGGTATGCTACAGCGACTGCCACTCGTGGTGCTGGTCAATGAGAATAGTGCGTCAGCCTCCGAGATCTTCTCTGGAGCGATGCAAGACCACGATCGGGCGATGATCGTAGGACGACAGACCTATGGCAAGGGTTTAGTACAGCAGCCCTTTACCTTTGCGGACAAGTCCAGCGTACGTCTCACAGTAGCGCGCTATTACACACCTTCGGGGCGTAACATACAGCGCCCCTACGAGCAGGGTAGTCTCTCTTCCATTGAGGAGAGCCTTATGAGCGTCTCAGGTATCAAGCCCGTGGGCGACTATGCGGACACACTCTCACTGACTAAGCAAAAGCAGCGGGAGTATCATAGCGACAATGGTCGTCTTCTCTTCAGCGGCTATGGCATTATGCCAGACATCTTCATCCCGCAAGACACCGCCATGATCAATGCTTATGCAGCGCGTCTGATCATGTCGGGGCTGATGCAGGAGTACGCCTTTTACTTTGTAGATCTAAATAGAGAGAGCCTCCGTGAGATGCACTCCGTACAGGAGCTACTAGACCTACTGGCTCAGGAGAAGTCTCTAATAACAGACCTAGCCGCATACGCTGCCGAGCGAGGTATAGCACAGCGTCCACAGATGCTACGCCAAGCCTCACGGAGGTTGCAACTACAGATGTATGCTTTGATAGCTAATCATCTCTTTGGCGCCACGGGCTTCTATCAGGTGATAACGCAAGACGACCCGATGATCAGTAGCGCAGAGCAATATATAGAAGACAATTATCACACGCAAAGATGAGTTGTGACAGAGTGAGAGAAGAGAAAAAAGCGTTGCGTCGCACCATCCGTACTAAGATGCGGAGCGAGTGGACCGAGGAGTACCGGCAGACAGTCTCAGAGCGTGTCTGTGAGCAGATAGAGACCTTCCTGCCCTTCGTGCGGAGTCACAGTATAGCACTGTACTGTGCCATGGCCGACGAGGTAGATCTCACCGCTATCCTAGAGCGCTACCAGGGTGAGAAGAGACTGCTCATCCCCCGTGTCGAGGGCGATGATATCAACTTCTACACCTATCAGTCAGACTCGCTCGTCACCAGCGAGGACTACAAGATCCTTGAGCCCACCGCTGCCGTCGAGGAGGCGGTAGATCCCGCAGAGATCGAGCTCATCCTCGTGCCTGGGCTCGCATTTGACCCGCATGGCGGACGTATGGGGCGTGGCAAGGGGTATTACGATCGCTTTTTTGCACGTTGTCCCCACGCACTCCGTGTAGCAGTCACCTCCTCGATGCAGATCGTTGATCAGATCCCGCTAGAGCCGTGGGACGTCACCATGCACTACATCATATCTGACAGCAAAACTTACGAGGTGCGCGACTAAGAGCGGACGCATCAACCTACAAACATTACCAAAGCAAGCTCCCCCCACCACAGTACATCGACTGTGATGGGGGGAGTCTCTATTTACTAGTAGGCTATAAGCACGCTTCGTGCGATAGCCTTTTGGAGACTGTTGACTTTTGCAACAGTCTCTTTTGGCAGTACCTACTATATATTATAGGAGTGCATCTAGGCCACCCTTCAGATCTGCGATGATGTCCTCGACATTCTCCAGACCGATCGAGAGACGTACCATACCCTCGCCAATGTCAGAAGCAGCGCGCTCCTCAGGCGTGTAGGGCGAGTGCGTCATACTAGCTGGGTGCTCGATAAGCGTCTCAGCATCACCAAGGCTCACGCAGAGCGTAGCTAGGTGCAGGCTGTTCATCAGCTTGCGACCAGCCTCTAGACCACCCTTGAGCTCGAAGGCAATCATAGCACCCGGTAGGCGCATCTGCTTCTGAGCCAGCTCATACTGTGGGAAGCTTTTGAGACCAGGGTAAGCGATCGATGCGACAGCGGGATGCTTCTCCAGGAACTCAGCCACGCGCTGCGCATTAGCGCAGTGACGCTCCATACGTATCTCCAGTGTCTTGATACCACGAGCGATCAAGTAAGCCTCAAACGGCCCAAGCACTGAACCCGTCATATCCTTGACAGCGAAGAGACGTACCTGGTCAATGTACTCCTTGCGACCGACGACGAATCCTGCGATCACATCACCGTGACCATTCAGATACTTCGTAGCCGAGTGTACAACCACGTCAGCACCGAGGTCTAGTGGACGCGTGATGAAGGGCGTGCAGTAAGTATTGTCCACCATCAGGACAGTTCCCTCCTGGCTGTGAGCTATCTTAGCAGCGCCTTCGATATCCGTCAGGTACATGTTAGGATTAGCCGGCGTCTCGATGTAGACCAGCTTCGTATTAGGACGCATAGCAGCCTTGATCTCATTCAGATTGCGTGCATCAACGAAGGTTACCTCCACGCCAAAGCGTGAGAGCCCGTGCTCGAGGAATGAGTAGGTACAGCCGTAGAGCGTCTTACCAGCGACGATATGGTCACCAGCCTGTACTAGCGGATAGATAGCAGAGGTGATCGCACCGATACCTGAAGAGGCGCTGACACAAGCCTCGCCACCCTCTAGAGAGGCGACCTTCTGCTCAGCAGCCGTGCAGGTCGGGTTCCCTAGACGAGTGTAGATGTAGCCATCCTCCTCGAGGGCAAAGCGTCTGCCGCCCTGCTCTGCAGAGTCAAAGACGAAGGTAGAGGTCTGGTAAATAGGAGTAGCCAGCGTACCGTGCTGATTGTGCTCGCTACCCGCATGGATGGCACGCGTAGCGAAGCCCATCTGCTGTAGTTCTTTTGGATCTATCATAAAGCTTTATTTAAAGGATTGATTATTCGGTACGAAGGTACGAAAAAATAGCGCTCACGACTACATAATATTGGGTAGAGTTTAGCGATTAGAAGGAGCGGACGTGCGTCTCTACGATACGGGGTATACTTCACCCCTACGGAGGAAATCGCAAATCTCTAGGGAGCAAACGAAATTTCCCCACGGAGCCGGGAAATAAAAGTTCGGAAGAATGAAATGAAACTTCGGAAGAAAGATTTCGAAGTTCCGAAGAATTTTTTCGTTCCTCCGTGGAGGTTTACAGATTCCCACCGAGGAAGTCCAAAATTCCTCCGTGGAGAGCTGAGAGAGCTCGCCATTTACGACATACTTACAGGCGTTAGCTCTACTGTTGAAGCCATTTAGGCGGTTTTTGCCATCGTGCGGTCGTCATGCTCCATCTAGGAGAAAAAGAAGTGCTACAGGAGGTGGCCTGACTTCTTGCTAAAACACGCTTCCTAGAGCGATATGGGTATGGGAATATTTGGAAAATCGGAATAATATCGCCTATTTGGAATTGTTACATACCAAACTATAGCTATTGTGTACTAAATGGATAATTACTACCTTTGTCGGCAAAGGTGCAGTTTCGTATCAATACCATTCTGCGCCAATCAACAGATATTCCAAACCAACAAACATTCAAAACAATGAATCACCGATTACTTATTGCCACGCTGCTAGCCCTCCTTGGGATGGCTATTTATGCGCCACTACCAGCTCAGCAGGCTGGCGAGAGCAATGTCATTACGATCAAGCTCTCGGCGATGCCTACCGATGATGATGACCAGCCCACCACACTCCCACTAGCTGTGCAGGGAGAGGGTATAACCATCGAGGGTGTCGCTGAGGCTTACGCTGCTGATCGCTCTTCTTACAAGCCTACAGCACTAGAGATCAAGATCCGTGGTGCTGTTAAGTCAATTCGCTGCGACTACGCCAACGTACTCTCGGCAATGGACATCACTAGCTCCAAGACGATCGAGCAGCTCAATGTCAAGAACAGTGGCATGACCGATCTACAGGTAAAGGGTGTCACCTCGCTCCAGGAGCTGATCTGTGCTCGCACCTCTATCCCTGCACTAGATCTGACAGGCTGCACGGGACTGACGAAGCTCGAGGCGAATTCCTGTATGAAGCTCACGAGCGTCACACTCACGGGCTGTACAGCTCTCGAGGAGATACAGCTACAAAACGGTGAAATCAAGACGCTTGACCTCTCAGGCTTGACAAAGGTTAAGAGCCTTCAGCTAGAGCGTAACCCACTTGCGACACTCCAAGTGGCTGGACTGACCAAGCTCACGACGCTCAACGTAGAGGGGACCAAGCTTACAGCTCTATCTCTCTCCGACTGCACAGCTCTAGAGATGCTCACCGCCTCTCGCTGTGGCGATCTAGCTACCATTCAGCTACCTAAGACGGGCCAGCTACAGTACCTCTACCTATCGGACTGCAAGCCACTACAGACGGTAGACCTGACGGGGCTTACGGGACTTAAGGAGGCTTACCTAGAGCACAATAAGTCTCTTACCAAGGTGATTGTATCCGACTGTCCTAACCTCAAGCTACTTAGCCTATACCTCAGCGCTCTCCCCGCAGAGGCTACACTCGCTGTCGTCAATGGACTGGCAGACCACAGTGCTGACTACGATGCTATGAAGCCTGCCTTCAAGGTCTACGCAAAGGGCGTTAAGTTTGACTACACGGAGGCAAACGTTTGGACTCCCAAGGCTGCAAGCGTAGCTAGACGCAAGGGATGGACGCTCTACTCTAAGAATGACAACGACAACTCCATTCCCAAACCACTCTACAGCGACTATGCCAAGGTCACAATCGAAAAGACGGAGCATGGCAAGGTCGCTCTAGAGGGACTAGATGCCGAAGACTTAGCTCTCCTCCCCGTGGGTGAGACCTACAAGGTGGTCGCTACACCAGATGAGGGGTATCAGCTAGAGACCCTTAAGCTCAATGACGAGGATATACTTAAGGATATGCAGTTTGACCTAATGGCAGATGGCAAGGTCACAGCAACCTTTGCCAAGGGTAGCGTATATCAGTACTACCTCACCAAGGTAGAGCCCTCTAAGCCTCACCCTGACCTCTACACGTATACCTATGGATACGATGATAACAAGCGATGGACAAGCCGTACCGAGACTAAGGCTGATGGCTCTATCTCTCAGCACAACAGCATTAGCTACGACGCCAAAGGTCGGATCTCCGACATCGCCACAACTATCTCCACAGACTACGATGGAGACGGCAAGCCCAGCATGTTTGCACACTTCACATACGATGACCAGGGTCATATGACTGGACGCCAGATGAAGCTATACGATAATCTAATGGCTAACTACAAGATACTCTATCGCCCAGACGGTCAGGTAGACTACTGGGTGGACGAGAAGGCTCAGGTGATGTCTGAGTACACCTACAATGACAAGGGACAGCTCATCGAGGAGCAATTTGGCAAGCCTGACCTCTCACAAGATCGTCCTACTATCACCACCTTGTCGGGCAAGACCTTCTATACTTATAACGAGAAGGGACAAAAGAGCGAGGTGAAGAGCTCTGCGGCTCAATTTGAGTGGAAGTACTTCAAGGGAGAGGCCTACAAGTGGGACAACAACGGACTCCTAACGACCTATCAAGCGATCAATTTCGAGTACCAAGAGGGTGAGAAGGATGCCGACAAGGGTGTCGCTAAGCCTGTCTATGAGTTGCGCTTTCAGTATGCACCAGAGCAGACGGCAAAGGTCTTTTGGCCTAAGCGACCCTTTACAGAGGGCGGAGGTACGCTCGCTGAGTTCCTCTACGAGCTCACGGGACACTGCCAGAAGGCTGAGTACTGGAGCCTAAGCGATGGCAAGGAGAAGCACTTCATGGACTTCGTCTACACCTTTGAGGCTTCACCACGTCACCTCCAGGAGCTAGTCGACAGAGGCGCCACGACGGTACAGTATGCCTATGGCACGATCACCGCTGAGGGCGCATCCCTAGAGGGCCTTCAGGTATACGACACTACAGGTCAGCTGCTCCGTGACTACCGCACGGCACCTTGCCAGCGCATAGACATGGGCGTCAGCGAGCTACCCGACGGACTATACATCGTTCGCACGATCTCCTCTGACAGCACACAGACTGACAAGGTGGTTATAACACAATAAGCAAGCAAGACCTATGCTTCACTCTATCATAAGGCGAGGACTCATGACTATGCTCATGGGCCTCGCCCTATGCTCTCTTCAGAGCTACGCAGCTTCTCGTATCCTATTCACCACGGCTCTGCCAGTAGGATCGACGATCACACTCACCCTCTCCGCAGATGGTGCAGTAACGGCTCAAGGCCTCGCAGGATCCATCCTCGCTGATGGCAAGGCACACGCTTATACCCTTGAGAGTGCTGAGGTGAAGCTCTCAGGAGCCATCACGGCTATCACGCTTTCGCACCAAAAGCTCTCTGCACTTGACATACGACAGGCCAAAGAGCTCACCGAGCTACGTTGTGTGGACAACAACCTCACGGAGCTAAACCTTTCCTTTGCCAAAGGACTCCAGCATCTAGACTGCACCTTCAATCAGCTAGAGCAACTCAACATACCCAAAGCTTCTGCCCTCAAGGAGCTACGCCTCAAGGGCAACTACGTCAAGAGCCTTGACCTGGACCAGTGTCCTGACCTAGAGATCCTCGACTATGCGGACAACTACTATCCCGCCTTTATAGACCTAAGTAAGTGTCCTAAACTACAACAGCTAGATCTCGCAAAGAATCAGTTTCGCTCTCTAGATCTATCCCACAATGGAGCTCTGCGCTCACTCTCTTGTGGAGAAAACGAGATCTCCTCTCTAGACTTAGCGCATCTCTCCTCACTGGAGCGCCTCTCCGTAGCTAACTGCTCTAATCTAAGCAAGCTAACCCTCGGAGAGCAATCCAAGCTACGTTACCTAGACCTCTACGGCACAGGCGTAAGGAGTTTAGACTTCTCTAAGTTTCCTCTTCTTGAGGAGCTCTCCTGTGCTTATGGACAGCTCGCCTCGCTAGACCTCTCTCACAATCAGAACCTCCGCATCCTCAGCTGTGCCAAGAACCCCTTCGCTGGGCTAGACGTATCGCACTGCCCACTCCTCGAGGAGCTCAGCTGTGGCGACCTGCAGATCAAGTCTATCGACCTAAGTCACAACCCTAAGCTCGTATCACTACGGATAGGGCACAACAACCTCTCGCAGATAGACCTCTCTGCTCAGAAGGAGCTCAAGACGCTACACCTCTTCTACAATAACATCAGCAAGCTCGATCTCTCTGCGCAAACGCATCTAGAGGAGCTACTCTGCAACGACAACCAGCTCTCCTCCATAACCCTGCCAGCTAGCGCACCGCTTCGCCAATTGGACATCTACGACAATCAGATCAAGGAGTCACAGATGGCGCAGATCATTGCCCAGCTACCCAATCGCACGGGGCAGACGAGAGGACTCTTTAAGGTGGTGAACTCGCCCAGCACCCTTGAGGGCAATGTCTGTACCAAGGCTCTTGTGGAGCAAGCTCTCGGTAAGTATTGGCGCGTCGTCGACTATGCGGACTTTGCCGACAGTGGCAATGGACTAGACTACAGAGGATCCGATGCTCCCGAGCTAGGCGAGAGCGTGGTCAAGTTCACCTTTGACAAGGCGGGTAGCACCGTACAGCTCACCGTCGGCGGATTAGGACTGCTCGAGTCCACAGGTACCACCAAGCCTATTACCAATTCAAAGGATCCCGTCACCTATACCCTCGAGGGCAACGAGCTAACCATCCATGGAGATGTCTACAAGCTGATCGTCAGCGGAGCCACCATCCAGGCCGTAGAGCTGACCAAGGCGACCTACCTCCGCGAGCTCGAGCTACATGACTACCAGCCTGCGACCATCACACTCGCAGAGCTACCCAACCTCGTGTCGCTCCGACTGCACGACAATCAGCTCACCTCCATCCAGCTCAGTGGTACGCCACTGCTAAACTACATCTCTTGCTACGGCAACAAGCTAACCGTCGAGGCGGGCAAAGACGTTATTGCCAGCTTACCCAAGCGTCTTGAAGCGGAACGAGCTACGATCCTCTGGCTCAATAGCAAGGGCGCAGGTGTTGACAACGCTTTTGCCAAGGAGCTACAACTCCTAGCACAGGCTAAGGGCTGGACGATGAGTGACTATCTAGACGGGAGCAAGGGAGACACAGGAGCTCCCATTGAGATCCCCACATTCATTCATCCCATCGTACCAGTGGCTACACACGCTGTGCAGATCCGTCTCACAGCGGACGCGCTACAGATTAGTGCAGCGCCTCACACATCTATCGCACTTTACGATCTGTCGGGACAGCTACAGCTACAGACGGAGACCGATGCCGAGGGGCTACGTGAGCTCCCACTCACCGCTTGCCCAGCAGGTCTATACATCCTAGCCACTCCCTCAGAGGCGGTTAAGGTGGTCATACCGTAGACATGGACATTGAGGATTATGGTGCAAGCCATAGCCTCAGTTTAGGGGAACGGAGACTGCTCGCCGCAGTCTCCAAGAAGTAGAGGCTCCTCCTTGGTGGAAGAGCCTCTACGCTATTCTATGTTAAGAGCTTTTACTTGCCAAAGAATGGCTCGAGGATGATCATCAGGTTCTGCATGAAGAACTTCACCGAGATGGCTAGTAGCACTACTCCGAAGAACTTACGCAGGATGTAGATACCCCCCTTACCCAGCCAGCGCTCTAGGAGCGACACGGTGCGGAGCATCAGGTAGATGCAGACCACGTTAAGGATGATAGCGACAAAGAGAGTCGAGTTTGCCGTGCCCGAGGAGCGCATCGTCAGGATCGCTGTAAAGGAGGCTGCACCCGCAAAGAGCGGGAAGACGAGAGGCACGATGTCGGCATTGCCCGAGGGGTCATCATCCTGAAAGACCTGTATACCGAAGATCATCTCGACAGCTAGGACGAAGAGGACGATCGAACCCGCCACAGCAAAGGAGGAGACATCCACCCCGAAGAAGCTGAGTAGTGGCTCGCCTATGAAAAGGAATGCCATAAACATAATGGCCGATATGATGGCCACCTTGCTAGGGTGAAAGACTTTTCCCTTCTCCTTAAGGCTCAGCGCGATCGGGATCGCCCCGATGATGTCGATAGAGACAAAGAGGATCATAAAGGTCGCAAAGAAGCTCGGCAATGTGAAGTGCTCGAAGTCAGAGAGGACGCTATTCCAAAGATTTTCCATAGTCAGTGTTGGTTAAAAGCGGTGTGTAGGGGGACGCTTTCGTCTGCAAAGGTAATAAATAGCGCTACAACCATCAAATGGAGGCGCTCCCGCATCTCAAAAAAGTCCATTCGCACCCCAGCAACCGATGCCTAATTTGCACAGCTCAAAATATTGCTCTATATTTGTCGTAGCAAGACACCGATAGGTGACTTGGTAGCGTGTTCTTAGCATATAGATAGGTAGCACGGCACAGACCCATAGCCGCACTGCTCGATACGGAAACTCTTCAAATTTAATAGACTATTCCGAGATTATTCTGCCTACTTGATGACCGGCCTCGACATGCTCCTGGTGAGTATGTGAGCACTCGTTGCTCCAGTGGACTTCAGAGGGTGGCGGATCCTCAAAACTTGTATGTTCTTCGGAGTTTTTCTAATCCACAGTGCGGCTTTTTTTGTGCCCTTACTCAGAGGAGTGGCGAGAAGAGCCGAGCCACAGCCTCCCAGCTACGTATCCATAGGGGGCGCTTATCCCACTCCGCAAGCGTTAGCTGATGACACGACTGCAGATCCACCTCAAACGTCTTGCAGAGCTCCTCTGCAATTAGCCTATCATACACAAAAGCCATCACCTCTAGATTGATCTCCAAGCTACGGAAGTCCATATTCGCACTGCCGACACCGACGATACGCCTATCCACCACCATTAGCTTAGAGTGTAGGAAGCCGCCACGGTAGCGCCTCACATCCACGCCCGCCTGCATCAGCTGCGTCAGGTAAGAGTCTGAGGCGCGCTGCGTCAGGTAGGAGTCGCCCCGCTCGGGGATCATAACGCAGACATGCACACCACGCATAGCTGCGCTGCAAAGGCTCATCAGCAGCCCCTCAGGCGGGAGGAAGTAAGGCGTCTGGATCAAGATCTCTTCGTGGGCCATCGAGCACGCCTTGACGAACGCCTGCTCGATCGTTAGCCAGTGCGCCTGCGGACCATTCGTCAGGAACTGCATCGCTATCGGATGCTCGTACGCAGCGCCCCGATCGATCTCGGCAAAGTAAGGCGCCAGGTCAAAGCGCTTACGCACCGCCACGGCCCAGTCCACTAGGAAGACACGCTGCAACCCCGCCACGGCACTACCCTCTATGCGAAAGTGCGTATCGCGCCACCGCCCCAGCTCATTGCCCTGCGCATAGTACTGCGCCACATTCATCCCCCCGAGATAGCCGACCCGCTGATCTATCACCACCACCTTGCGATGGTTGCGGTAGTTGATACGCAGATCAATGAAGGGAAACCGTACTGGTAGAAACGCATAGACCTCTCCGCCAGCCCTACGAAGAGGCTTCCAGAAGCCCCTCACATCGCTCCAGAAGGAGCCCAAGCCATCATAGATGACCCGCACACGAACCCCCTCGCGAGCCTTCCTCACTAGGAGGTCACGAAGCTTGACCCCCAGCTCGTCAGAAGCGATAATGTAGTACATCAGATGTATCTCACGCCTTGCCGAGCTGATGTCCTCAAAGAGCTGTCGGTACTTGTCCGTGCCCACCGTGATGACCGACATTGAGGAAGCGGCCAGCACCATACGATCATCACTATTATAGAGCAACTTGCCGAGCGTCCCGTAGTAGGGATCCTCTAGGAGTGCTTGGTGAAAGGTCTGATCGGTGTGCTCTAGTGGCATCCTATTGATCTCCTTAAGGAAATCCTTAGAGATCAACCGCATGGAGGCTGCCGAGCGCCCGAAGAGCAGATAGAGGATCACCCCAACGATAGGCAGAAAGAGCACAACCATCAGCCACGAAAACATCCGATAGATGTCATCGCCGCCCGTCAAGATAACGACCACCACGCCCACGACCAGGAGCGTGTATAGGATAGTCAGCAGTATCGTCCACATAGATCTCAAACCTACGGAGCCAGCCAAGCGCTGTAGCAGACTCGCTATCGCAAAGGTAAGGAATTTAGAGATTAGAGATTAGAGGTGAGAGATTAGAAGTTAGAGGTGAGAGATTAGAGGTTCGGGTTACACGTATCCGATGGCTCCGATTGCTCCGATGGTTCCGATTGCTCCGACTGCTCTGATGCCTCTGATCACTCAGATGACTCCGATCTCTAACCGCTCACCTCTAATCTCTCCCCTCGCTAGGAAATCCGAGATCTCCAGCGAGCAAACGAAAAATCTCCACGGAACCGGGAAATAAAAGTTCGGAAGAATGAAATGAAACTTCGGAAGAAGCAAATCAAAGTTCCGATAAAATTTTTTATGCCTCCGTGGAGGATTTCCATTTTCTACCGAGGCAATTTCTATTTCCTCGGAGGTGTGGTGTCAAGGTCCTCGAAGTGCATCGGAGTGCCTTGAGACGAGTAACGGCTGTAGGGACGCTCGGTCGGACGCAGACCGTCGGAGCGTCCGTCCCCGTTAAAGCGAGACGAGTAACGGGTGTAGGGACGCACGGTCTGTGCGTCCGTTCCCGTTAAAGCGAGACGAGTAACGGTTGTAGGGACGCACGGTCGTGCGTCCGTTCCCGTTAAACGACGAGACGAGTAACGGTTGTAGGGACGCACGGTCTGTGCGTCCGTCCCCGTTAAAGCGAGACGAGTAACGGTTGTAGGGACGCACGGTCGTGCGTCCGTTCCCGTTAAAACCAACGAACGCCGTAACCTTTGACACAACGGACGCTCGACCGAGCGTCCCTACAACCGTTACTCGTCCAGCTTTGACACAACGGACGCACAGCCGTTACACGTCTCGTCGTTCGGGGACGGACTCCCTCTCGCTTGACACTTCCCCTGCGTCCATACAAAGGGTCCATCGTCTCATAAATTAGCGGGATCACCTCACACGTCGGTGAGATGATCCCGCTAGTCTGTATGATTTGTGGTAGCTTTTGCTGGCTACCCGTTTCGGCTGATTGCTTAAGCTTCTGCTGCAGGCTCGACGTCGCTGAGTCCGAGGAGCTTATTGATCTCTTTCTGCAGATCGGCGTGCACCTCGTACAGCTCTTTGATCGTGAGGGGCTTCTGCTCATCGAGCGTGACGAGCTCCTGAACCTTTGCTGCGAGAGCCTGCTCCTTGGCTTGCTCCTTGGCGCTGA
>NZ_ACLR01000048.1 GCF_000174775.1 Porphyromonas uenonis 60-3 | reverse complement strand
CCTCCTGTAGTCTCACAGCAGAAAGCATGGTGTCGGTCTTGACTCCTCGACCAGCGTTCTTCTTGCTCCAAGAGACGAGGCTCCGGAACCCCTTAGGGTTGTTTTCTACAGTGGTGTAGGCGAGCTGCTGCTCGCTGTCTGATTCTGATTCGTAGCGAATCAGGGTAGCATCCTAGTTTTTCTTTGGAAACGTCGATGCCGATAAAGTGATATTCCATAACTTTGTATCTGATTATTGATAAGGACCAGCTAGGCTACATTAGACTATTACTTTAATTAGGCTCTAGGCCTCACTTTCTAATGAGTCTCAAGTAGCTGAACTCCAGAGGGTCTATAACAGACCTTAGGCTCGAAGCCTCGTAGGGACGATAGATTACCCTCTGGTTGCTGTCCTTACCTCACTACAACAAAGGTAAGAACAACCCGTTCAACTGACCTAATCTCGGGTCGATTTCTTTTCACTCTGCAAAGTTAAAGTAGGGACGCACGGTCGTGCGTCCGTTGTCGAACGACGAGACGAGTAGCCCTGTGTAG
>NZ_ACLR01000049.1 GCF_000174775.1 Porphyromonas uenonis 60-3 | reverse complement strand
AGTCTCACAGCAGAAAAGCATGGTGTCGGTCTTGACTCCTCGACCAGCGTTCTTCTTGCTCCAAGAGACGAGGCTCCGGAACCCCTTAGGGTTGTTTTCTACAGTGGTGTAGGCGAGCTGCTGCTCGCTGTCTGATTCTGATTCGTAGCGAATCAGGGTAGCATCCAGTTTTTCTTTGGAAACGTCGATGCCGATAAAGTGATATTCCATAACTTTGTATCTGATTATTGATAAGGACCAGCTAGGCTACATTAGACTATTACTTTAATTAGGCTCTAGGCCTCACTTTCTAATGAGTCTCAAGTAGCTGAACTCCAGAGGGTCTATAACAGACCTTAGGCTCGAAGCCTCGTAGGGACGATAGATTACCCTCTGGTTGCTGTCCTTACCTCACTACAACAAAGGTAAGAACAACCCGTTCAACTGACCTAATCTCGGGTCGATTTCTTTTCACTCTGCAAAGTTAAAGTAGGGACGCACGAAAGTGTTTAGCGGGAGGGCGTCCGTTGTATCAAAGCGAGCCCGAGCCCTGTAGGGACGCACGATCTGTGCGTCCGTTGTATCAAGGCGAGCCCGAGCCCTGTAGGGACGCACGATCTGTGCGTCCGTTGTATCAAAGGTTACAGCGTCGTGGTATTAACGGGGACGGACGCACAGATCGTGCGTCCCTACATGTCGCTACCCGTCTCTAACTTCTATTTCCGTGAGGAAATACCGAATATGTCAAAAGAAATACCGAATATGTCAAGTCGTTTTGAGTGATGGTTGACGGATTATGCCTACCTTTGCTACGAGTATCCCCTTAGACAATAGTGATTTCTATAGGGTGGTGAAGAAACTTTATATCAATCTCATAATAAACGAATAATGAACAGAACAGTAAGAACACTGCTAGGCCTGCTAACGATAGGTCTAGTCGCTCTGACCTCCTGCAAGAAGGATCAGAAAGAGCCGCATCAGAACGAAGGCACGACCTACGTCAACGTGGCTATTAGTATCCCTACGGGTCTACGCGCCACCCCTGGTGAGGGCGATGATGACGAGTACAACCCGAAGGGTAAGTGGAACGGTAAGGATGCTATTGAAAACATCACCGTCTACGTAGTTGATAAAAACTCTGTCTCTTGGGATGGCTACACGAAGGCTGACTTCGATATCACGCCTGCTACAAGTACTACAAACATCACCATCACGACTAAGAAGGCTATCTTGACAACCCCTGGAAATAAGAAGGTTTACGTCGTCATTAATGCTCCTCAAGCGATTAAGGATTACCTGAATAAGGCTATCCCTAACGAGTTTGAGCAAGCATATGAAAAAGCTGTCAGTGTGATTGCTGCTAAAGAGGCAACTAAGGTTGATGGTGATGGCAACGACGTCATTCTGATGACCAATGCAACGGCGCCAGCCGAGCAGACGATTGAGGACGGTGTTACCGCAGAGAAAGCTAAAAATGGTCTGAAGAACCAGATCAAGGTACAGGTACAGCGTGCTGTGGCTCGTGTCATCCTTACGACCACTAAGCCAGAGTATGAGATTGTCCGCGCAGATGGTGTTGTTCTAGGTAAGATAAAGAACATCACCTATGCAGTCGCACAAGGTGAGAACAGCTTCTATCTCACACAAAAAAGATTAAATTCTTCAAGTTCACGAGGTGTTGTGAAAACACTAGGATATAATTTTATCCCGAAGACTGATAATCCAGGAGTTCTTCCAGCTAAGGGCTATACAGACATGGAAAATTTCTATGATTACAGCGATCTTGTAGAGACTGCTAAACCTGGCCAGGCTCGCGAGGCTCTTGTCGCTGATGATCTCAATAGCGCTTTGGCTATTGGCGAGAAGTCTCTCAAGAGCTCTGCCTTTATATTTGAAAATACGCATAAGTATGGTGCTTATGACATCTTTAACTACAAAGGTGGTTACAGACGTGCCAATACGGCTTATGTCCTCGTTCGTGCTACTTTTGTCCCTAATAATGATGCTTTTGCTGATAAGGCTAAGTTTACTGAGCCGTATAAAGAGGGGGAGACATTCTACGTTGGTGAGAATGGTGCGCTCTATCGCTCAGCGATTAATGTAACCGACGAAAAGAGTTCTGGCGCTGGTGGCGTAGAGGGTCAGAAGTACTCAGAATACAAGAATGGTAAGGTCCTCTACTATGCAATTGTCAATCCTGACAAGACAGAGAGACCGCTTAACGCTCCTGTATATCGTAATAGCATCTACCACATCAGCGTAACGGGCTTCAAGAAGATAGGTGTGAACTGGAACCCACTCTTCCCAGAGGATCCAGATAGCGACAATCCTAAGAATCCAGATCCCAAGCCAAAGGATAATCCAAACGAGCCTGTTCCTCCCATCAAGCCCGAGGATAACCTCTCGCCAAAGGAGACTTACATGGCTGTAGATGTTACGGTTGTCCCCTGGAGCGTACACACCTACAATATCGAGCTTACGATACCTTAAAATGAATCTGTCTGCTAGTACGGACACACAGTGTGTGTCCGTGCTAGACAGACGAGTAACCCTTTGTAGGGACGCACGGTCGTGCGTCCGTTGTATCAAAGGTTGCAGCGTTAAAGCGTAAAGACAACGGACGCTCGAGCCGAGCGTCCCTACAAATCCTTACACGTTCCCCCCCATTATCGTTAGCCTTACGATCCGACCCTTTCCTCTAAACCGACACACCTGATCTCTCAATCACAGTTGCATTTTATGAAGCGACACACTATATATAGTATACTCCTGCTACCTCTCCTCGTCTTATCACTCGTTAGCTGTGATAAGCTTATATATGATCGAGGCGAGTGCCCCACGATACTGGTCTTCACGCCCTATATGCAGACGCCCTGTATGTCTGACTCGGCTTACATTGGCAAGGCGGGCTACATGGATATTGTCATCAGTGTCCCTTCATCAGGAGAGATCATCGCATACAAGCATCTAGAGCCAGCTGACCTGACTGCAGCCTCTAGGATAGAGATTCCCGTACCAAACGAGTGCGGCGAGACCTATCGATACACTATTTGGGTAGGAGCTACCCCCCAGCACTATACTATGAGTGACCTAGCACCAGCCTCGGGCAATAAGCACCCCGACTGCC
>NZ_ACLR01000050.1 GCF_000174775.1 Porphyromonas uenonis 60-3 | reverse complement strand
AAAGCTTGCTCTTAGAGTTTAAGCTGTCTGAGCAGTCAGGAGGGGGCAATACGCCCTCTCCTGACAACAGTCAAATTCCTCCGATTGGCGACGTAGCGCAAGGCGAGAACGGCAACTACTATATCAATGGTGCGGACACAGGTATAGCAATTAAGCCTAATCATAAGCCCGTAGTAACTATCGTAGATGGTTACTACTACATTGATGGGGTGAAAACACCTGTTCCTGCACCACCAGCTCCTGTTGCGCCTCAATATCCTAACGGAGTGCTTGTGCCAGCTCTAAAAAAGCAAGGTAAGTACGAAGTGTTACTCATTAGTAAGTCTCCCGAGGTGACTTATACTGACCCAACAACAAATGAGAAACGAAAAGTTGTCGCCAACGGTGTGCGTATAGAAGATGGAGCTTGTCTCTATCAATGCCTCTCTCCTGATTCTGTCCCAGTGCCCTTTGCGACTATTAGTGGCTTACCCCGTATACCTGACAAGCGATACCAAACAGACAAGAATG
>NZ_ACLR01000051.1 GCF_000174775.1 Porphyromonas uenonis 60-3 | reverse complement strand
AGCCGTTGCCACAACCTTGTTATTAACCAAATAGCAAGGTCGGACAGAGTAGCCAACTTGTCCTAAGCTAGCTCGCTCGCCCTGTACATACAGTCGTATCATAATAGGGCTATCGCCTTGATAGCTCTTGTTATGCCTCGTGTAGTAGCGGACTTTTACGTCCAAGTCTAATCTCTTCATCACGAACATTGTTAGTTAGTAGTTTGGTGATGAAGAGAAAGTGTTCAAAACACCTTACATCTTAGTCTTAGAAAATCTAAATGTAGCCATTTTGTAGCCAAGCACACATTAAGTCTGTGAAACACTTACACAAGACGCTGGTATACAAATGGCTACGTAAACCCCTGTAAAGGCTAACTAGCAACTTTCATCGTAGAAGCAGACTATCAACTCGCCTCTGTCAAAAGAATGTAACCAAATAGCTGTCAGCAATATACCAGCAAAATCACACTACCCTAAAACAGCACATTTCATTCTTCGGAAGAAAGATTTCGAAGTTCCGAAGAATTTGTCCGTTCCTCGCTGGATAATTAAGGATATCCACGGAGGAATCTCTCAATTTCCTTGACAGTGGCGTAGAGCTGAGACGTATATTAGTAGTAGGATGTCCTCCTCAGTTTCGCCATCTGTGAGGAGAATGTAGTTTCATACGGGAGAAACTGGAGTTTCATGCGGGAGAAACTGGAGTTTCATGCGGGAGAAACTGGAGTTTCACCTGGGAGAAACAAAATTGCCACACGTATGAAACTAGAGTTCCATAGGTGTTGTCCTCTTCCTGAAAAAAGTACACAGTTGGGAAGGTGTTACTGAGATGGTACACGGGTTATTTTTGTTAGTCCTGTGAGTGTACTCATCTGTTAGTTTTGCTCCTGCTGGGGTACACGACTTGTGGTCGTTTTTACTGCGGAGGTACACAAAGATAGCTCTTTGTTGGGAGTTAAGCGGCATGGGCTCGGAGCTTTG
>NZ_ACLR01000052.1 GCF_000174775.1 Porphyromonas uenonis 60-3 | reverse complement strand
CAAATAGCAAGGTCGGACAGAGTAGCCAACCTGACCTAAGCTGGCTCGCTCGCCTTGTACATACAGTCGTATCATAATAGGGCTATCGCCTTGATAGCTCTTGTTATGCCTCGTGTAGTAGCGGACTTTAACGTCCAAGTCTAATCTCTTCATCACGAACATTGTTAGTTAGTAGTTTGGTGATGAAGAGAAAGTGTTCAAAACACCTTACATCTTAGTCTTAGAAAATCTAAATGTAGCCATTTTGTAGCCAAGCACACATTAAGTCTGTGAAACATTTGCACAAAGCATTGGTATACAAACGGCTACGTAAACCCCTGTAAAGGCTAACTAGCAACTTTCATCGTAGAAGCAGACTATCAACTCGCCTCTGTCAAAAGAATGTAACCAAATAGCTGTCAGCAATATACCAGCAAAATCACACTACCCTAAAACAGCACATTTCATTCTTCGGAAGAAGCGAAAGTAACTTTATAAACATCTCGTTTATAGGGTACTACGAATTTCGTGAAACATCGTGTAGCCAAATTGTAGCCAAACAGGCACTTTCAAAGACCTCGGTGGAAGGAGGTAGGAACTATCTCTTCATCACAGTGGCAAATATACGACTTATTTTCCATATAGACAAGAGAATAGATGGCTAATTCTCTTTTACGGATAGAAATTAGCTAGAAAAACTTGGTAGTGTCAGAGTTTTTTGTTATCTTTGTAGTAGAGATGAAGCAGACAATCTTAATCGTAAGAGGTTAAGGAACAGCAATCTAGA
>NZ_ACLR01000053.1 GCF_000174775.1 Porphyromonas uenonis 60-3 | reverse complement strand
AGAAGGCCATCGACCTCTTGACCAAAAGCATCAAAGAGTGCGAGCGCCGAATGCTTGAAATCATCAAGGAAGACGAGGAGATGTACCGCCACTACCTGCACCTCATTTCCTGCAAAGGCGTGGGTCTCGTCACCTCGGTCATGCTGATCGTTTTTACCGACAATTTCAAGGGTTGGAGTGCCAAGAAGATGGCTAGCTACTGCGGTATAGCGCCCTTCTACGAGAGCTCTGGGAGCTCAGTCTTTCACAAATCCAACACAGGAGGCTACAGTAACCGACGGCTAAAAGGAATCTTGACCCAAGCAGCCCGAAGTGCCATAACTCATAACCCAACATTTAAACAGTACTACCAACGCATGAAAGCTCAAGGCAAGCCCTACGGGGTCATCCTCAACAACGTCAACAATAAGCTCCTACACATCCTCTTCTCGCTGGTGGCTCACGACTGCGACTTCGAGCTAGACCACGAAGCGAAGAGAGCCCTACGAGCCTAGTCCAAGGAAGGAAAATCTCCGC
>NZ_ACLR01000054.1 GCF_000174775.1 Porphyromonas uenonis 60-3 | reverse complement strand
TGGGTAGGAAACTCTAGTGCCACACGGCAGGCACTACGATTACCTCCCCAGCTGCTACATTGACACACATAGGAGGAGCTAATCCTACCCACCTGACCGTCATACGACCATCACGTGGTCATTGCATCCTCATCAAGCGTGTCATAGCCACCCTTCGGCTGAAGGGACGCTATTTGCCCTTGATAAGTGCCCCTTTGATACGTCCGCCTACGTTGCCGGCCATAGACCCAGTGGCGCCAGCTACTGCCTTACCTCCCGTATAGGCACCTTGGGCACCTCGTTGCGCCGTCTGATTGACATTGCGTCCGTACGCCCCGATACCACCACCAGCCTCTATAATCCAGCCCGCTACCGTAGGAACACAGAAGTACCCCACGATACCAATCAGGAAGAAGACAATGTAGTACCAGCTACCCGAATCAGGCAGATAGTTGGGGTCACTCAATGCTGCAATATCCTTCTGCACCATCAACACCTGTATCTTTGTGAGGAGAGCCGAGAGGACAGAGCTCACGGGTAACCACAGATAGACCGATATGTAGCGGGAAAACCAAGCCGTAAGCGACCCCGACAAGCCATCCCAAACCGCAATACCAAAGACGATTGGTCCCAGTATGCTCAGCACGATAAGAAAGAAGGTCCGGAGCGTATCAATAATCAGAGCAGCTGCATGGTATAGCAACTCTATGAGGTCATGGAGTTGCTTCATCAGCCATTGCTTTGTTTTGTAAGCAGCACGCTCGGCATACATTCCAGCGATGGTCACCGCATCGCTCGGACCGATGATCCCCATCTCCTCTATCTTTTGGTCAAAAGCTTCATTGGAAACCAAGTAAGCCGTCTCGGGGTTACGGAGATAGGCAGCCTCTTGTAGTTTGTCACGCTTAGCAATCAACTTGTCTAGTTGTACCGTCTGCTTATTGACCATTCGCTCTGTACCTTGTACCACAGGAGAGAGAATCGTATTCATCGTACCCAGCACAATCGTTGGGAAGAACATAATACAGAAGCCCAGCACAAAAGGTCGCAGTAAGGGGAAAAGATCAATCGGCTCGGCACGAGACAACGAAGACCACACCCTTACGGCTACATAGAAGAGAGCTCCTAATCCCGCAATCCCCTTGGCAATGCCCGTCATCTCTCCACAGAGAGGCATCATCTCCTGATAGGTGGAGCGGAGTAATTCATGTAGTGATGCAAAGTCCATAGATCCTAACGGCTATCTTTACGTAGTCAGTCTTACCAATATCGGCTCTCTGGATTTCCATAAAGCGCTTTGACCGATGCTAGATCATTCTTCTCGTGAGCACGTACATAGCTCACGGAGATATTCTTTCGGGTGTAGTAAGAAACAATCGATCGATACTCACGTAGTGTCGTATAGATGCGGTCTATCATCTGCATACGCTCGCTATCATTCATTGAGAACACCTTGCTCTTAGCTACAGACTTCAGCTCCTTGAGACTCTCGCCACTCAGTTCCAAGAGTTTGGCATAGCCAGCAGCCATAGCGGCTAGCTCTGTGGGGCGGAAGTTTGGGTCCGCTAGCATCTTCTTGTAGGAGGTTACATAGATCTCTGATATGTCTCCCACCATTAGGATGCACTCCTTCACCTTGTAGGCATCGCCTATAAGGTTGTTCACCTGCTTGAGTGCATCGTAGTACTTCTTGGTGTCGTTGTACAGTTTCTCCACCTCCTTAAAACCACTTAGCGTGTTTTTGACCGTCTTCGAGGCGGTAGCAATCTCCTTAATGGAGTTAGCTATGTTGCCAGCGAAGTTCCCAGGGTCGGTAACCACCCACTGAGCGTGAGCTTGAGGGATAAATAGGCTCATTGCAAAGAGAGCCATCAGCAGATACTTTTTCATTGTCACTAGGTATTTGATTGTTACTATTATTGCTTATCTCTTTTCTCTATGGCGAGTTGTCGGATGGCCGACTCAATGTCTCCTCCCAGCTGCTCCGCACGTTGCATGACTTCCAGCTTCTCTCGCTCCTCTGTCGTATAGGTGAGATACTCTTCCATACTCACCTCTGTAGCATAGACGGCACTCTGCATACCTCCCAGCCCGACCCACACCTCTTTGTAGAGTCGGTGAGGATCGTTGTTCTGATTGATTGAGAGGATTTGGCTCTTCTCCTTTTCGGAGAGACCCAGCATCGATTGGATACCATCAAACTTGGTCATGTACTTACGCTGGTCTAATAGGATCTTGCAGTCAGAGTTGTTGATGATACTCTCCTTCACTACGGGTGAAGAGATGATATCGTCTACCTCCTGCGTCACCACAATAGCCTCTCCGAAATACTTTCTGACCGTCTTGTAGAGATACTTGATGTAGTCCGCCATATTCTCCGAAGCAATCGCCTTCCAGGCCTCCTCGATGAGAATCATTTTGCGGATACCCTTCAGTCGACGCATCTTATTGATAAAGGCTTCCATGATGATAATGGTCACCACGGGGAAGAGGTCTTTATTGTCCTTCACTTGGTCAATCTCAAAGACGATAAACCGTTTAGAGAGCAGGTCTATGTTCTTATCCGAGTTCAGTAGGAAGTCGTAACGACCACCTTTGTAGTACTGCTTGAGCGTAGTCAGAAGGTTATTGATATTGAAGTCTGAGAGCGTTACCTTGATATCTCGCTGCTCCATATCCTTACGATAGACATCTCTAAGGTATTCGTAGAAGCTATTGAAGTTCGGGACAATACTAGCATCTGAGCAGATGAGTTCGATATAGGCATTGACAGCAGAGCCCAGCTCTCCAGCCTCAGTCTTGGTGACCCGCTCATCGGCACTCTTCCAAAGCGTCATCAGTAGGGTGCAGATACTCTCTCGCTTCTCTACATCAAAGAACTTGTCATCCGTATAAAAAGGATTGAAGGAGATAGGATGGTCATGGGTGTAGGTGAAGTAGACTCCATCCTCCCCCTTTGTCTTACGATGGATTAGTTCGCACAACCCTTGATACGAGTTACCCGTATCGACCAAGAGGACATGCGCCCCCTGCTCGTAATATTGTCGTACCATATGGTTCGTGAAGAAGCTCTTACCACTGCCCGAGGGTCCCAAGATAAACTTGTTGCGGTTGGTAATGATTCCTTGCTTCATCGGCAGATCAGATATGTCGAGATGTATCGGCTTACCAGATAATCTGTCTGCCATCTTAATCCCAAAGGGAGAGAGCGAGTCCTTGTAGTTGGTCTCAGCCGTGAAGAAGCAGAGAGCCGGCTCAATGAAGGTGTAGAAAGACTCTTCTGCGGGAAAGTCACCTGCATTACCCGGGATAGCTGCCCAATAGAGGGTCGCTGTATCGATGGTGTTGTGTCTAGGACGGCACTCCATCAAGGCAAGGGCAGAGCCCACATCATTCTTGACTTGTCGTAGTTCCTCTTCGTCGTCACTCCACGCCAAGACATTAAAGTGAGCTCTAATGGAGGTGAGTCCCTGAGAGTGTGCGGTGTTGAGATACTCCTGTATCCACTCTTCGTTGATTTGATTACTACGGCTGTAGCGCGCTAGAGAGTGCATATTCCTAGCTTGCTTCTCAAAGCGCTGCAAGTTCGCCTCGCTATCTTCAATGAAGATGTATTGATTGTAGATATGGTTGCAGGGGAGCATCAGCCCCACTGGAGAGGCAAAGGAGAGGCGACAGTCCGAGCGGTCTGTTGATAATCGCTCATAGCGACCATCGGTACTGACCGTAGTGGGTAGATCATCCGTATCCGAGAGCGTATGCAGGCAAAGCATATTGTCTCCCACACGTACAAGGTCTGCCCCTAAACGTATATCCTCCAATGTGCCGTGTCTGCTATCTGATAGAGAGAAGTAGCGATCTAATAGAGCAGCTTGCTCCCTAGAGCCAACTAGCTCAGCCTCGTTCATTCGAGCCAGCTTTATCAATTCGGAGTCATTGATGATGCGTTCGAACTGATCCACAGTCTCCATAAACTTCACCATCTCCTCTTCGTTGGTAATCTCTTTAGGCAGTAGATGACCTCTACAAAGCGTTGAGAAGTTACTCTGCTGTGCCATACGCTGTCGATTGCTCTTCGTGATAAAGAGGTAGACCGTGTGATGCAGATAGGGTCGCTCATTGAAGTGTCTCTCAGAGGCACGAGCGAGAAAGCTCAAAGGCTTTTCTTGACCACGCTTGCAAGTCGTATGGTAGCACTCCTTGATGAACCAATCTTGCTTGTGAACGATCGTGAAGTTGGGTAGAACCTTGATGGCTTTATGCCAAGTAGAGTGCATCGTCTCATACTCTGCAGATGTGACTGTAAAAAGCTCGGGTAGCTCCACTCGAAAAGCAACCGTCACATCAGCATCCTTACTGACAATGCACCCATGCTCTACACTCAGCAAGGGGAACTTTGACTCTAAGGTGGTTATCTTGCTTCTGTTTCTCATCATCTAGCGCTATTGAGTTGGTGAAAAAGCTGATAGACCGAACGGCGGTTCAAGAGATACCTCGGGCGTCTTCTTATCGCTCCTCGCTTCATCAATCCATATTGACCATACTTGCGATTCATGGCGAACGTTTGCCACACCACAACGGTGGCACCCACTACGCCTATGCCCAAGCAGATGATCTGACTGATGCCACAGAGATAGAGAATCACTACAAGGATGAAGATACCCAGTAACCCTCCTGCAAATAGAAAGAGGTAGTGAGCCTTCAATCCCTTGAACTCCACCGTCCGACCGACTCCTTTATTTACTTCCCAACTAGCCATTAGAGGAAGAAGCTACGCAGGATGGTAGCTGCTACGATGAGGAAGATACAAGCTCCGAACCAGCTTGCAGCTGTCTTGCTCGTATCGGGGTCTCCTGAGCTAAACTTATTGTACACCTTGACACCGCCTATCAAGCCCACCACTGCCCCAATGGCATAGATGAGCTTGGTGGCTGGGTCAAAATAGGAAGTGACCATCTTGGTCGCTTCGTTGATGCCCGCCATACCATTGCCTTGGGCAAAGGCTGTCGCACCTGTCATCATCAGGGTCAGGGCAAGCATCGCTAGGCGTTCCTTGCTAATCATTCGTCTGTTCATTGTCTATCGTTATATCAAGTTGTTAAAGAATAATCTTGCTGTTCTATTGTTGGGTTACAAGTAGTAAGAGAGCGGTTTTTCTTCTTCTCCCGCCTCTGTCTCTGCTTGGGAAGGTGCGGGTTCCTCTTCTAGCTCTTCAGCTTTCCGCAGGGTTGCAAAGAGATTGCGGTGAGCTTCCTCCACTTCTAGCGTGTACTCTTTGAGCCGATCCATAAGCTCCGTTCCTCGCAAGGTGCGGAGCGTCTGGCACACCTCCTCCTCATTTTCATTAGTCAGTGAATCCTCTTGCTTACTCCATTGGCTAATACGAGATAAATCTCTTGCTAGGATGGCTGTCGGGGAGAGTTCGGGCAGTGCTTCGCTGGCAATCTGTAACTCCTCCCGCAGGATGCTCTCCTCATCTAGATCCTCCATCGTGTAGGCGACTTGTATCTCGTTTTCTGCCTCAGGGATAGTTTCGCTTTCCGCTTCTAAAGGCTCTGTAGCGTCATCTCTTGGAGTTGACTTATCACTATCTAACTCTGCAAATGTAGCGGGATTATCGTCCGCTTTTTCAGACGAGGAACTCTTAGGAACCATAGGGAAAGATGAGGAAACAAAAGGCTTGCTCTTGCCGACCAGTTCGTCTCTCACAAGCTCCTTACGCTCTTGATTGGAGTCTGCTTTTTCCGTCTTCTCTTTCTTGGCTGCAGCCTTTCTTATAGGGTCTTGCTTAGAGCTGTTCAAGAGTCTCCGCCAATATGTGATGCCAAAGATCACCCACACAATCCCTAATAAGAGCAGTAAGCATCTCAATGTCTCTTCAATCATAGGTCAATAGTCTTATCTCGTCTCCGCTGAGAGGCGATTTGGTTTAATAGCTCCTGGTGCGTTTTCAAGTGATCCAGTATGATGTTCTCAATATAGCTTGTGATGGAGGTCTCTACACGGAGGTCACTCACCACATTTCGAAGTAGCTGTAGCACTTCGGTATGAATGCTGAAGCCAGACTTGTTGCGTCCGTCTCGTACAGATATCAGGAAACGCTCTTCGTACGCTGCAAACTCTAATGTCGATGAGCAACTCCTAGGAGTAGACTTCTTTTTGGAGCTGTGACGCTGGGATGCTTGAGGAGAGGTGGTCGGAGTTGAGGCTGTTGTCTCCTCAGTCTCTGAGACGGCATTACACTCATCTTCAAGCGTTGGATTCTCTTCAAGTGTTGGATTCTCTTCAAGCATTGGCTCCTCATCTAAATCTATCGGCTCATCAAAGTCCGGGATATTTTCTGCGGTACGCTTGGTGACCCCTATATTTGCCATCTCTCTCATCTTTGCTTGGAGCAGTCGCTCTCGCTGTTCTTTAAGTGAGCTCATACGCTTGTACCTTTTTGTAGACCTAGCTTCTGTATCACCTCTTCGACCCATTCATCCACACCTGTCTGAGGGCGTAGCGTGGTAGCTGGAGGTAGGTAAGAGCAACGAAAGACACCCTTGACACCCCCTTGAGCTAGCTCACGACTGAAGCGAACGGAATGGTAGATACGAGCGTCTAGAATCTTCAAGCCCTGCTCTTGGGCATGCTGACTGAACAGTTCGATAACCATAGTGCTGGCACTGCGATTTACTTTGTTCCAAAGCAAAAAGAGATCTTGGATTTGAGACTCTGCAAAGCCTACACCTAGCTCTTGGATTGTCTTGGCATAAGCAAAGCTTGATGCCAACGATTGCGGGTCAGCCTCTATGGGGGAGATGATATAGTCCATCATAATGGATAGTTCCATCATAGCACTGGTAGCAACGTGACCAGGAAAGTCGAATATAACGAGTTGGGGAGCTATTGGTGCTTTACTCAAGTATTGCTCTGTATTGCTTATCGCTTGCTCTAGATTACTTCGGATAATCTGGTAAGACTTCTTCCCATATTGGGCAAGTCGCTCGTGAAGTGCCTTCCCTATATCTGGAGAGGTCCCAATAAGATCTCTGTCACGTTCTCGGAGCTTGAAAAATGACTCCTGTGTGCCATCGCAGTCCACTACGACAAGAGGGATATCCTTCTCGTAGTATAAAATAGATGCTAGCACTTCGGCTAGCGTACTCTTACCGACTCCTCCCTTTTGTGAAGCGAAGCCTAAGTAGAGCGGGCGGCTGTTTGATCTGTCCATATCGTTCTTTGGTTACTACTTGTGTTATAAGCCTATGGGGCGATTGTTTCACTCTAGATCTGACTCAAGAGTTAGGTTTTGACTCAGCTCAAAATTGACTCAGCTCAAGAGTTAGGTTTTGACTCAACTCAAAATTGACTCAGTTCAAGAGTTAGGTTTTGACTCAACTCAAAATTGACTCAGTTCAAGAGTTAGGTTTTGACTTAGCTCAAGATTGACTTAGCTCAAGAGTTAGGTTTTGACTTAGCTCAAAATTGACTTAGCTCAAGAGTTAGGTTTTGACTTAACTCAAGATTGACTTAACTTATGACTGAGTTTGGTTGCAAAATAACTAGCTCTTAACCTAAGTCTCAACCTCTAGTGAAGCATGAGGAAAAGGAGTGAAATCACAGGAATGTCGTTTATAGTGAATTAGTTACAAGGTCGCTGTAACTTTGCAGACAGATAGAAGTCGTGGAGCTTTTCTCCCCGAAGTAGACACCCCCGAGGGGTGGATACTTCATCGTATCACTTGTTGATATTGGCAAGGTGTGTCTTTGTCCGACAAACTCCGTTTCTGCCGACAAAGCCCCTTGCCCCGAAGGGGAGAGAATTACTCCAAAGTCGTAATTAGATAAGGATAAAAACAATGAATGGAAAGATAGAGCGATGGGACAGATGGGATACCCGTCTTCCCAACCCGAAAGACCAGCAACGAGCGATTGACTTGTTCCATAAATCAGGGGCGGAAACGAAGTCCGACTTCGTGCGGGCAAGGATATTGGGGGAGCATTTCAAGGTGATAACGGTAGATAAGTCTGCCGTGGAGTACTATCGTAAACTCTCCGAATTGACTGCCCAGATACATAAGATAGGAGTGCTGTATAATCAAGCTGTACGTGCCATCAACAGCTATCATAGCGTGAAGACTGCTCAGATACTGCTTGAGAAGCTGAAGCAACTATCAGCTCAGATCATTACTTTGCAGGAGCAGGCTATCTCTCTGACCATTGATTACCGCAAGTAATGATTGCCAAGATTTCAGCAACGGAGAACCTCGGGGGTGCACTCGGCTACAACTTTAAGAAGGTGAATAAGAAGGAAGCGACACTTCTGCTGGCACATGGCTTGTACCAAAACAGAGCGGGCGAATATACGATGTCGGAGGTACTTGCAGATATGCAGGCATTGATACCCGAAAAGTGTAGAACAAAGAAAACTGTCTTCCATTGCTCGCTCAATCCCCATCCAGACGAGAAGCTATCCGATGAAACGCTCTCGCAGATAGCTAAGGAATATATGGTGGCTCTGGGCTATGGTAAGCAACCCTATATTGTGTTCAAGCACAATGATATTGCCCGTGAGCATATACACATTGTATCGCTAAGGGTAGACGGTGATGGTCGAAAGATCAATGACAAGTTTGAAGGCAGACGGAGCAAGAAAATTACGGATGCGCTGGAGAAGAAGTACCATCTAATTCCCAGCACAGAGGTTACAGACAAGCCACTACAAGAGCTCTCAAAGGTGGATATGGCAAAAGGAAATATCAAAAAGCAAGTAGCATCTATAGCTCGTTCTGTTCTGAAGCATTACCGTTTCTGTTCCTTGGGAGAACTCAATGCCATTCTTACCCAATACAATCTTGCCGTAGAAGAAGTCAAGACAGAGTTTCGAGGCAAGAAGTACGATGGACTGGTCTATGTACCGACTGATGATAAAGGCGATAAGGTAAGTACACCCTTCCATGCCTCGGAGATTGGTCGTGGTGTGGGCTATACAGCCGTACAGAATAGGATGCAACAATCTAAGCAAGCTATCAAGCCACTGATACCAGCCGTAAAGGAGAAAGTCTTACAAGTAATGCGTACTTCTCCCCAGACAGAGGAAGCACTGCGACATCGATTGGAGGAGCAAGGTTTGCGAACGGTTATCCGAAAGAATGAGAGCGGGCGCATCTATGGTATTACGTTCATAGACGATGAGAATGGCATTGCTCTCAATGGCTCCCGACTAGGCAAGGGGTACTCGGCCAACACATTTAATGCCTACCTCTCCAACCCGACCTACAATCCATTTATGGATAAAACATTGTATGGCACTTCTTCCGCTCAATTGAAAGAAGAAGCCCCAACTGTTCAACCGTTACAGTCAGATGCGGACGATGGAGACAACCTTGTCGATGAACTGGTAGATGACATTGTCGGTGACCTCCCGCTCGGTAGTAGCAACGATGATTGGAAAGAAGCGGCTTGGCAACGGAAACTTCGCAGACAGAGCAAGGTTCATCTCAGACGAAGGAAGAGGTAAGTCAAGGCATGGTATGATAAAGAGGACGGCATCGCACTCTTCACGGAGAAAATTGGAAATAGAGACGGGGGAAAGAAGAAATCTCCACGGAAGGACAAAGTGATAGTTCGGAAGAATGAAATCAAACTTCGGAAGAATGGAATGAAACTTCCGAGGAAATAGATCGCCCCTCCGTGGAAAATAGAAAATGGTCACGTAGGTATCTACTGTTTTCTCTGTGAAGATACAGTTCGGTGAAAAGGGAAAGCAGCGAAGCTTACGCATTTGATTTTGACGAAATAGTGATTAGACAACGATTAAACAACAGATAACTATGGCACAAGAAGATGATTTGAGAGCATTGGGCAAGATTATGGACTTTATGAGAGGGATCTCTGTACTATTCCTTCTCCTCAACTGCTATTGGTTTTGCTATGAAGCATTCCACACCTGGGGCTTTACGCTCTCGGTACTCAATAAGATTCTGATGAACTTTCAACGGACAGCAGGGCTCTTCTCCTCGATTCTCTGGACGAAGCTCTTTTGTGTGCTGTTCCTTGCCCTTTCTTGCTTAGGAACTCGTGGAGTTAAGGAAGAGAAGATTACTTGGGCTAAGATTTGGACGGTTCTGACTATCGGCTTTGTGCTATTCTTCCTCAATTGGTGGCTGCTGGCACTTCCGATTGGAGTTGTTGGTGCAGCTTCGCTTTACATATTCACACTCTCTGTGGGGTATATTTGCCTGCTGATGGCTGGTGTATGGATGAGTCGCCTGCTGAAAAACAACCTAATGGACGATGTATTCAATACGGAGAATGAGAGTTTCATGCAGGAGACGAGACTGATGGAGAACGAGTACTCGGTAAATCTTCCTACACGCTTCTATTACAAAAAGAAGTGGAATAATGGCTGGATTAACGTAGTCAATCCTTTCCGTGCCTCGATGGTGCTCGGTACACCGGGGTCGGGTAAGTCCTACGCCATTGTGAACAACTATATCAAACAGCAGATAGAGAAAGGCTTTGCCATGTATATCTACGACTATAAGTTCCCCGACCTATCGGAGATTGCTTACAATCACTTACGAAATCACCTTGATGCTTATGAGGTGAAGCCCAAATTCTATGTGATTAACTTTGATGACCCACGTAAGAGTCATCGTTGCAATCCGATTAACCCTGCTTTTATGACCGACATCTCCGATGCGTACGAATCGGCATATACGATTATGCTTAATCTCAACCGAACGTGGATACAGAAGCAGGGGGACTTCTTTGTGGAGTCGCCAATCATTCTGCTTGCAGCTATCATCTGGTATCTGAAGATTTATGAGAATGGAAAGTACTGCACCTTTCCACATGCTATTGAATTCCTCAATCGTCCCTACTTTAACTTTGCAGAGTGAAAAGAAATCGACCCGAGATTAGGTCAGTTGAACGGGTTGTTCTTACCTTTGTTGTAGTGAGGTAAGGACAGCAACCAGAGGGTAATCTATCGTCCCTACGAGGCTTCGAGCCTAAGGTCTGTTATAGACCCTCTGGAGTTCAGCTACTTGAGACTCATTAGAAAGTGAGGCCTAGAGCCTAATTAAAGTAATAGTCTAATGTAGCCTAGCTGGTCCTTATCAATAATCAGATACAAAGTTATGGAATATCACTTTATCGGCATCGACGTTTCCAAAGAAAAACTGGATGCTACCCTGATTCGCTACGAATCAGAATCAGACAGCGAGCAGCAGCTCGCCTACACCACTGTAGAAAACAACCCTAAGGGGTTCCGGAGCCTCGTCTCTTGGAGCAAGAAGAACGCTGGTCGAGGAGTCAAGACCGACACCATGCTTTTCTGCT
>NZ_ACLR01000055.1 GCF_000174775.1 Porphyromonas uenonis 60-3 | reverse complement strand
AATGAGTATCGTGTCTCTGTACTATACAAGCAGGCTATCGACAGTGTCAAGCGCAACGAGCTAGGCGCTCAGCCGATCCTTGACGAGTTAAAGTCTATTGAGGCGATCAACTCTAAGAAGGCGCTCGTAGACTTCGCAGCTCAGCAGGACAATAAGGGTGATGATACATTCTTTGGCACCTATGTCATGGCCGATGCTGAGAATAGTGACATGAACATCTTTAACCTGAAACAGACAAGTCTAGCTCTGGGCAACAAGGAGTACTACACAGATCCAAAGAATGGCGAGATCATCAAGGCCTACAATCAGTACATCGAGCGCATCGCTCAGCTAGCTGGTTACTCTGCCGAGGAGGCTCAGCGCATTGCGAAAAACAATATTGCCGTCAGCACTCAGCTCGCCAAGATGTGCTACTCACAGACAGAGCTGCGTGATGTAACTCGCAACTTCAACAAGGTTCAGATCAAGAAGTTTGTCGCTGACAACCCTGGCTTTGACTGGGCACGCTACATCAAGGGACGCAACCTGCAGACTCTAGAGTCCTGGAACGCTGGTCAGCTAAAGTTCTTCAAGGACTTTAGCAAGTGGTTCCCCACGGCAGACCTACAGG
>NZ_ACLR01000056.1 GCF_000174775.1 Porphyromonas uenonis 60-3 | reverse complement strand
CCCTGGGGAGCCAACTGCGCACATACTGGCAATAGTGTAGGACGGAGGCTACTTTGACATCTTCGTCTTGCTCGGTGAAGGTGTGCTTGTAGTAGCCTTTGCGGCTGACTTCTAGCTGCTGACAAAGGTAGGTTATGGAGAGCTTTTGATCTCTCACTTGGGCGGATTCAAGCTGTTTCACGGCTACAAATCGGTCTTTTTTTTAGATCAATGTGGTAGCGATTCAAGACCACTTCGAGTAGTGTTTTGTTGACCAAGGCCTTGCTCTCAGCTTGGAAGAGGGCTGCTTTGAGGCGAGCGTTTTCGCGCTTGAGTTCTGCGTAATCTGGATCTACGGCTTTGTTCTTGTTTGTCTTGCTCATAGTGCTTTGGTTGGGTAACTCTACACCAAAGGTACGCAACCAATTTCGAATGGTGCGTGCGGTGATGCCGTAGCGCTGGCTGGTGGTGGCGATGCTCTCGCCTGTGGCTAGGAGGTCATCGATGACTCTCCACTTGAAATC
>NZ_ACLR01000057.1 GCF_000174775.1 Porphyromonas uenonis 60-3 | reverse complement strand
AAAAGGTTTATTTGGTTTCTTCCGCTCCCAAAGCAGGTGAAAAGCAAAAGGTTTATTTGCTCTCAGAAAATACCCAAGTGGCTGATGTAGAGCAAAGTACTGCTAATCCTCTTAGCTCTTCTTCCACCACTCAGGAGGAAAAAGCAAAAGGTTTTGCCTCTTTCCCCCCTTCGTCCCCCTTTTCTCTTTCCCCTGTAACCCCTAACTCTATACCCCCTATAATCCCCCAATCTCGTCATCTTCGCTTCGCTCAGATGACCCAGCTCCAGCCCCGTGCGCGTGAGGCAAAATTTTTGGGAGCCGATGACGGGCAATTAAGCCTGACGGACGTATCACCCCATAAAGGCTTAAGGAAGCAGGAGGCTCTCGCCTTCGTAGATTACTTCAATGGCAAGCTAGCAACAAAGCAAGCTAACATACCAGCGTTGCGCTCTCTGCAAGGAAGTCGTCTAGCTGAACTAAATGCCCGCCTTCGAGAGTATGGCGAAGATGCCCTGCTGGAGGCTGTTGACAATCTCGTGTCAAGCGAGATGCTCAATGGGCAGAATGCTAGAGGTTGGCA
>NZ_ACLR01000058.1 GCF_000174775.1 Porphyromonas uenonis 60-3 | reverse complement strand
CGAATTCTATATGATGCAGGGCTGACGCATTATAATTGCTCCGTTAGGAGCTACACATTAGCGACAAGCGAGACTTGGATGAATTCATTATATAGTATTGCTGTCCGACTACTCGACTTCGACCAATCTACAGTTTTCTTCGTAGGAAACTCTAGTTTCACACCTAGGAAACTCTAGTTTCATGCCTAAGAAACTTTAGTTTCACCCCGTATGGAACTTTAGTTTCACCCAAGTGGTACTGGTAGTTAGCTCATTTCTGCAGAACGATCTACCCGATGCCCCCTCAAAAAGCTTTCACTGGACAGCAATAACTATATATAATGCGTCAGCCCTGGTGTGAAGTCAGCGTTGTGAGTTTCTATCCACGAATTGTTGTATTTTTGTCCAGACACTAACTACAATCTAATCTCTAGACGTATGAAGATAGCAGTCGCAGGCATGGGCTATGTGGGACTCTCGGTGGCGGTACTCCTAGCGCAGCACCACGAGGTGGTGGGCGTGGACGTCTTGCCCGAGG
>NZ_ACLR01000059.1 GCF_000174775.1 Porphyromonas uenonis 60-3 | reverse complement strand
CTCTACAGCGGTGACCAAGCGCTACGACTACGACTCGCGAGTCCTTGCCACGTGGGACGGCACCCGCCTCTACAGCGGTGATAAGCGCTACGACTACGACTCTCGAGTCATCGCCACGTGGGACGGCACTCGCATCTATGGTGGTGACAAGCGCTACGACTACGACTCACGGGTCCGCTACACCATTGATGGCCCGCTCCCTGTCGCCGTCGCCATCTACCTGATCTTGTGATACTCCTCTTCGGGGTATTAGGCTATTAGTAAAAACGACAATAGAGTGACCAAAGCCACTCTATTGTCGTTTTAGCTGTCGTTTTAGCTTCTTAGTCGGGGTACCAGGATTCGAACCTGGGACCCCCTGCTCCCAAAGCAGGTGCGCTAACCGGACTGCGCTACACCCCGAAGCTTCTGATTGGCGTAATACAAGAGAGCAAATTCCCTTCTCGTGCCGATCGTGGTGCAAAGATACGACATTTAATTGAATAAACAAGCGCCTAGCCGAGCAAATACACACGACTGTGCTTGTAAATGGGCTAAGCTACCGCCGGTCTGAGCGGTAGAGCTGGTTGCGCTTGATATACTTTCGAGCGAACTCTCGCTGCACTTGTAGATAGTTGACTAGCTTGCGTGCGGGTATCTGCTTGCGTAGCACGATGATGGTCTGCTCGTCTATCTCCGCCAGCTGAGACTTGATTTGCTGCTCACGCTGGAGGCACTTAGTAGCCTGCGACTCTGATAGCGCCTCGCTCTTCGTTAGCTCGTATTGCTCTCGGAGCTCACGCCATAGCGGTATCCGCTTCTTGTCAGCCTCTCGTAGGATGCGGTCTAGGTAAGTAGCCTCGTCAGCTGTAAGCCCTAGCTCCTGAGCGAAGAAATCTTTACGTAGCTTGACCAGCTCCTCTCTCCGGCGACCGTCCGTCTCACTGCGAGACTGTTGTGCTACGAGGAAATCGGGCAGAAGTAGCATGGGAAGGAGTATCCATAGCAGGTGGTAAAGCTTGCGTCGTGTCATATCGTGTCTAGGTGTTTGTCATCGTTTATATCTCATCCTCAGAGAGTGCCCCCATAGTCTCTCCTATAGCGTAATCATCTAGGAGGATATCTACACAAGTCTCGTAAAGGTAGTCTGCATACTCGGCATCGGTGAGTGGGGTCACACTGAGATCATAGACAGAGCTGGCTACCTCATTGTCAGAGCGAAGAGGCTCCTGGACATCTCCCCGCCATACGCTCCATAGAGCTACCACAGCGATCAACGCTGCGGCAACAGCAACCCACGGACGTAGCCGCACCCAGAGCCTAGAGCGCCGACGCGTGCTAGGGGTGCCGTCGCACTGATCCCCAGTCACAGGCTCATCAAGCGGTATCTGCGATAGGATACGAGTAGATAGATCATCAAAGTAGCCCTCAGGCACACGGTAATGCGCTAGTCGCTCCGAGAGCGAGGGGATCTGACGGATTAAGTCTTCTGAAGGTGTAGGCATGAGATGTTGTATGTGTATAGTCCAGTGCGACCTCGCAGAGAGGTCTCCTCTTACACCTTATTGGATACAGATGGGCTTGGTAAGTTTAATTCATCTCGGAGACATACTGCTGAATTTTCTTGACAGCATGATGGTACGAAGCTTTGAGGGCTCCCTCCGAAGTGTCTGTGATGGCAGCCATCTCTCGATAAGGTATCTCATCGAAGTAGCGCATCTCAAAGACCTGTCGTTGCTTCGGAGGAAGCGTGTCAAGGGCTTGCTGTAAGATCAGTTCGCCCTTGTCTCCATCGAAGTACGGGTCAGCAACGGCACTCTCTAGGAGATAGCTAGTATCTTCGCTGACAGCGTATTCGTTGTCCGTGATGCGCTTCTTCTTTTTGTTATAGTTGATCGCCTCAAAGAGTGCAATACGATAGATCCAGGTGTAAAGCTTCGCCTCTCCTCTGAAAGAGCCAAGGTTTTGCCACGCCTTCAGAAAGGTCTCCTGTAGCACATCGTCCGCATCGTCATGCTGTCTGACGATGCGACGGATCAACCAGTAGAGCTTCTCCTGATACATCTGCACCGCTTTCGTAAAGGCGACGGCACGTGTCTCAGGCTTCATAATCTGCTCTTGCAGTTCATCTTCGGTCATGCTACAGGAGACTACGTAAGGTCTATTGCGACAGAGGTGTGGAGCTACTTCGCTGCCACCCCCTTGACGAGGTAGACATATACGGGGAAGTGGTCTGAGTAGCCTCCTTGCCACTGCCCGCCGACGAAAGTGCGGAGTGTGTAGCCCTTGTACTGGCCACTCTGCTGGATCATAAAGGGCTGCTTGAAGATAAAGCCCATGTCGGTCGTCTCGGGGTCACGGTATAGTTGCCAGGTCGTGGGGTTGCTACCGATGAGCTCGCCATTGACCGCAATGATGTCAAAGAGATTCCACACGTCACGATAAGCGAGCGTCCCCATGCCTTTATTGTATAGTTGTAGCATAGGGGTGTAGTAGTCCGAAGCCTTTAGTCCATCAGGACTCTTTTGTATGCCTAGTCCGTCACGTACACTGGGGCTGATAGGGTCATCGTTGAAGTCTCCCATCATGATCACTTTGCTCCCAGGGAAGAGCGTATAGAGTGAGTCCGCCACGCTCCGCATCGTCTTAGCTGCAGCCATACGACGATTTAGGGAGACCGCCTCACCACCGCTACGTGAGGGCCAGTGCCCCACGAGGACATGGACGATCTCGCCATCGATGAGCCCCGAGGCGTAGACCACATCTCTCGTCTTGATCCACGGTTCGTTAGGTATCACGACAGCTCTAGCGCCTGATGCAAAGACCTTGTACACATCTGGTTGGTAGAGTATAGCACAGTCTATGCCACGTAGGTCAGGTGAGTCGTAGTGTACGATATTGTAGTGCTTGTCTCGTAGCGACTCCTGGGCGATCAGATCCTCGAGGACGCCTCTATTCTCTATCTCGGCCACCCCAATGATTGCAGGGCCATTGCCACCGATGAGTGAGATCACGTGAGACATGTTGCGGAGCTTGTGCTGGTAGCGCTCGGGCGTCCAGCGATTGGCTCCCTCGGGGAGAAACTCCTCGTCATTGTTCTCCTGATTGATCGTGTCAAAGAGGTTCTCCAAGTTATAGAATGCGACCGTCACCCGCTGAGGTGCAGCGCTGTGCTGTGCATATATGACTCCGAAGGAGAGCGAGAGCAGGCCGATCAGCCAAGCCCATCTACTATAGTGCATGCTATGTGTCATAAGTTAATCGTTCAAGTATTAGAGTACGCTTTCACAAAAGTACTGATAAATGTCGGATTACCCAAGACCTTACCTATAAGAGACTGTTGCAAAAGTCAACAGTCTCACAATCTTGCTCGCAAGATTGTTCTGGCTTTGCAGAAAGGATGAAGCGCAAGGCGCTAAGGGTGAGGTCTGAAGGGAGCATACCTCCGTATGTGACCGAAGCCGAATCCCGAAAGCAACACCGCGATTCGCCTTTGTGCAACAGTCTCTATAAAGCTTCAGTTAAGGCAACGACAGAAGGTGCGATCTCACTAGCGAGGTCACGTCAGGAGGTAGATCTGTTGACCGAAAAGCACACAAAAAAAAGACCTCGCAATAGGTTTATGCGAGGTCTCAAAATCGTATCAGAGTGGTGCCACCAGGAATCGAACCGGGGACACAAGGATTTTCAGTCCTTTGCTCTACCAACTGAGCTATGGCACCGTCTTTTCTGCGTTTTGGTGATGCAAAGGTACGACAACTTTTTGAATTGACCAAACGATGGCGCAATCAAGCTTATTTTGTATCTTTGCGAGTAGTAACATAGCACAAATAGCATGGTGGACTTGACATCACACTACGGAGGTATCGCCCTCCGCAATCCGATCATAGCTGGTAGCTCGGGCCTCACAGCCTCACTCCAGCAGATTAAAGCGTTAGCACAGGCTGGTGCAGGCGCAGTCATACTTAAGTCGCTCTTTGAGGAGCAGATAGAAGCGACGGCTCTACAAGCTGAGGCTGAGATGGCCACCTCTTATCCAGAGGGGCTGGACTATATGCTACACTACACGCGTCAGCATGAGGTAGAGAAGTACCTAGACCTAATCCGTGAGGCTAAGCAGGCTATCGACATCCCTGTCATCGCCAGTGTCAACTGCTACCGCGGTGGCGAGTGGGAGGCTTTTGCCCAGAGCATACAGGAGGCTGGCGCAGATGCACTCGAGCTCAACGTGATGCGTATCGAGACGGACCCCGCACAGCGTGGCAGTGACCTAGAGCAGGAGCTCGTAGATCTAGCTATCTCGATCACCCGTACCGTCCAGATACCCGTCGTCTTCAAGATTTCAGACCGCTTTACCAATATCCTTTACCTAGCACAGGAGCTGGTCAAGAGCGGTGTCAAAGGCTTGACCTGCTTTAACAAGAGCTGGCAGACCGATATCAATATAGAGACCCTAGAGATCGTCCAGGGACCTGTCATCTCGACGGGCCACGAACTGTACAACACGCTGAAGTATACGGGGCTCCTCACTGGCAAGCTCCCTCAGCTCGCGGTCTCAGCCTCGGGTGGCGTCATGGACTATGCTGGCGTGGTCAAGAGTCTCCTCGTTGGGGCTAGCTCCGTACAGGTTGTCTCCGCACTTTATCAGCACGGAGCATCCTATCTGACGAAGATGCTTGAGGAGCTCACACAGTGGATGACTCAGCATGGATATAGGTCTATTGATGAATTTAGAGGTAATCTCAACGCCTCTAAGCAGTCTGACCAAGAGCTCTACATGCGCTCACAGTTTATGCGTTACTTCAGCAGTAAGGCATAAGGTCAAAGCTGAGACACATACATACTAACGATATATTTACTAACTCAAATATCACAGTAATCATGAACAAACTATCTATCACAGCGGGCATCGTAGCCGTGGCTCTCTCCCTATCTAGTTGTGGGGAGCTAAACGGCACACTCCTCGGTGCTGGTGCTGGAACAGCTGTCGGTGCTGGCCTTGGTGCTGGTATCGGCAAGGTTGCAGGCAATACAGGAGCTGGAGCTGCTATCGGCGCCGTCGTAGGCGGTGCTGCTGGTGCTCTCATCGGCAACCGTATGGACAAGCAGAAGAAGGAGCTCGAGCAACAACTACCCGAGGGTACCCAGGTGGAGTCCGTCAATGACGGACAGGCTATCAAGGTGGTCTTCGACAGCGGTCTACTCTTCAACACCAGCTCGAGTACGCTAAGCTCTTCTTCACGCAATGATCTGCGTAAGTTTGCAGACAACCTAAATAAGAACCATGATACCGTCCTAGAGATCATCGGTCACACCGATAGCTCGGGCAATGATCGCATCAATGATCCGCTCTCACGTGATCGCGCTAAGAGCGTACGCGACTTCCTTGAGGGTCAGGGTGTCTCCTCTACACGTATGAAGTACGAGGGACGTGGTAGCCATGAGCCTGTCGACACGAACGCAACCGCTGAGGGTAAGCGCAAGAACCGTCGTGTAGAGGTCTTCATCCTACCTAGCCAGAAGATGATCGAAGAGGCTAAGGCAGGTACGCTGAAGTAGCCTCTCCTCCCCAAACGCATCACGCACTTGACCTCTTTCTCTCAGGGCGTGATGCGTTTCTTTTTTTACTCCCTTACCACCCCATTCCTAGCAAGAGCTATATGCCTCACTTCCTACAATTGGTCTCTACGACCCTATTGCTCACCCTAGCTCTCTTCTCCTGCAGTGCTACAGGCAAGCGACATGCTCAGACCCCTGTACCACTGGAGACTTCCTTCGAAGTCGTGGACACGACGCACACCCGCACAGTGACAGCGCAGCCTTATCCGATGGTAGAGATCCCCGAGAATGTGCGGGAGCCACTACAGCGGGCGCAGTATGCCCTGACGCACTTCTTCGACCGCTGGCCAGAGGCTGCTATGGAGCAGGTCGTTGACTCCGCAGCTATGGAGCAGGGACTTGTGGACTACCTATATGTATATAGCAACATGCCCGCAGGAAGTGTCACCCAGGAGGATCTACTCCGCCCGCTGAAACTGATGCGTGGCAAAGCGCTGAGCGAGGCGCTAAGGCTCTACACCAAGTACCTCTATGAGAGCGGATCACCGCTGAAGAATCACAACCTCTATATCCAAGCACTGCAGTGGGCCACCACGGCACCACAGGTAGAGTATGTGGATCAAGTGGTCTACAAGGATATGCTCTCGATCGTGTCGCAAAACCGAGTCGGCACGCCCGCTTCGGACTTTGTCATCACCCTGGCACAGTCAGCAGCTGAGGGGTACACTTTTGCCGACACAACGCTCTACGCACTACGTAGCAAGCCCAAGGTGGTCATCTTCTACACCCCTGGCTGTGATCGCTGTACGCATCTACTAGAGGAAGTGGCTCACGACCAGATACTACAGCGTGCTTATCAAGCTGGCAAGGTAGATATACTCTACGTCTCGCTCGTCTACGAGCGTAGCGAGTGGGAGCAAGGGCTCTCGGCGCTACCACCCTTTGGTACGCCCGCCTTCAATGCTGATCTGCGTCTCCTCGAGAAGTCGCTCTATGACCTAGCTGTCACGCCAGTCATATATGTCATCTCGTCAGATGGGGTCGTACTACAGCGGGAGGCTTCGCTTGCTGAGGTCAGGCACTACGTTTCTACACTTTAATCTATGACTCTATGAAGGGTATCATACTAGCAGGCGGTACGGGTAGCAGACTCTACCCACTGACCAAGTCGGTCAGCAAGCAGCTACTCCCTGTCTACGACAAGCCGATGATCTACTATCCGCTCTCTACGCTCATGCTAGCGGGCATTCGTGAGATACTGATCATCAGCACGCCACAAGACCTGCCGAGCTTTGAGCGCCTCCTAGGCGATGGCTCCGCTTACGGTATTGAGCTAACGTATGCTGAGCAGCCTCGTCCCGAGGGCTTGGCGCAAGCCTTCATTATAGGACGAGAGTTCATCGGCACGGACGATGTCTGTATGGTCTTGGGTGACAACCTCTTTCACGGAGCTAGCTTTGCAGCACAACTAGCCGCAGCTCGTGACAACGTCACCCAGCATCGCCTCGCCACCATCTTCGGCTATCCCGTCTCTGATCCGACGCGCTATGGAGTCGTTTGCCTAGATGATACTGGCAAGCCTACAGACATAGAGGAGAAGCCTCAGCACCCCAAGAGCAATCTAGCCGTCGTGGGGCTCTACTTCTATCCTAATGATGTGGTCCAAGTGGCGCAAAGCATCACTCCCTCGGAGCGTGGGGAGCTAGAGATTACAGCGGTCAATGACTACTACCTGCAGCAACAGCAGCTCTCCGTCATATCCCTCGGACGTGGCTTCGCATGGCTCGATACGGGTACTCATGAGGCGCTCATGGAGGCGACCAACTATGTCAGTGTCATACAGAAGCGTCAGGGACTGGTGATAGCCTGTCTGGAGGAGATAGCCTTTCATCAGGGTTGGATCACGCTCGCACAGCTACAAGTCGCTGCCGATCAACAACGAGGTAGCACCTACGGCCAGTACCTCGCCAGCATTAAGGCGTAGCCGAATAGACTGTCATAAGAATGCAAACTGTCAGCACGCACGAAGCTTCGTAGCGTGCTGATTTTGTTATACATAGGGGTTGCGAAAAAAATCCACCTTGGAACTTCTCAGTTTCAAGGCGGGAACTCTTAGGTTCCAAGGCAGGAACTCCTCAGTTCCAAGGCAGGCACGATATGGATCCTGTGCTCTAAGCTGTCGAAAATTCGCAAAGATTTGGATCTCTACCGAGGAAATCGGAATCCACCACGGAGCAAACGAAAATTCTCCACGGAACCGGGATATAAAAGTTCGGAAGAATGAAATGAAACTTCGGAAGAAGCAAATCAAAGTTCCGAAGAATTTTTTTGTTCCTCCGTGAAGAATCAAAAAAACCTCCGAAGAAATTTTTGATTTCCTCGGAGGTGGAAGATTAGAGATTAGAGATTAGAGGTTAGAAATTAGAGGTTAGAGATTAGAGGGAGAAGAGATCGGAGCCATCAGAGTGATCGGAGCTATCGGAGTCCCCTCTAGCTTCTAATCTCTAACCTCTAGCTTCTAACCTCTAATCTCTAGCTTCTAACCTCTTTTTTGTACCTTTGACCGCTAAATAGATTACACACCTAACAACTATGATGGACTCTATCAAGCAAATATATAAGATCGGTCACGGACCGAGCAGTAGTCATACGATAGCTCCTATGAGAGCTTCGAAGATGTTTCTGACACAGATTAAGGAGTTGCCTGTGGATCGTATCGAGGTGACCCTCTACGGGAGCCTCGCTGCTACTGGCAAGGGGCACATGACCGACCAAGCGATACTATCTGTGCTCAACCCTGTTCACCCGACGACAATACTCTGGGAGCCTCGTGTGGAGCTCACCTTTCACCCCAATGGGATGAGGTTTGTCGCTTTTGACAAGGAGGGCAAGGAGCTTAAGGAATTTAAGGTTTACAGCATCGGTGGCGGTACGCTCGCCAACGAGAGCTTCAACGAGCAGGTCACCACGCCTGTCTACGAACTCTCCACGATGGCTGATATTATAGAGTACCTGGACCAGCGGGGGCTCTCGTACTGGGAGTATGTAGAGAGTTGCGAGGGACCCGACATATGGGACTACCTCGCAGAGGTCTGGGAGGTGATGAAGCAGAGTGTCCATGAGGGCTTGGCTGCTGAGGGTGTCCTGCCAGGTGGTCTGCGCTTGCGTCGTAAAGCAGCCGATACGTTGGTCAAGTCTCTGAGTTACAAGGATAGTGTCAAGACGCGTGGTATGGTCTACTCCTATGCCTTGGCGGTGAGTGAGCAAAACGCTGCTGGTGGACGGGTCGTCACGGCTCCTACGTGTGGTTCGTGTGGTGTGATGCCAGCAGTACTCCTTTACCTACAGGAGACACGCAGCTTCCGTGATGAACGTATCCTGCGTGCCTTGGCGACGGCAGGACTTTTTGCCAATGTGGTGCGTACGAACGCCTCAATCAGTGGTGCTGAGGTAGGTTGTCAGGGCGAGGTGGGTGTCGCCTGCGCTATGGCTGCAGCTGCGGCTAGTCAGCTCTTCGGCGGGACGCTCCATCAGATCGAGTATGCGGCCGAGATGGGCTTGGAGCATCACCTGGGGCTTACTTGTGATCCTGTCTGCGGACTGGTGCAGATCCCCTGTATCGAGCGCAATGCCTTTGCGGCTAGTCGTGCGCTGGATGCGAATACTTATGCTAACTTTACCGATGGTCGTCACCGTGTGAGCTTTGATCAGGTGGTCGCAGCGATGCACCAGACGGGCAAGGACCTGCCGAGCCTCTACAAGGAGACGGCTGAAGGTGGACTTGCACTCCTCCACGAGAAGTACGGTGGCAAGATCCTCATCGAGGACTAAGTCTTATTACCCATCTCATGCGCTTATGAAAGCAACCATTCGGATAGTCAATGCACACTTCTACTCCTACATAGGAGCGCTCCCCGAGGAGCAGGTGCTGGGCAATAGATATATTGTCAATCTCACGGCTACTTACGATGCCTCTCAGGCGGTTCAGAGCGACGATGTGGCCGATGCAGTGAGCTACGCGGACCTCTACAATGTGGTCGCAGACAAGATAGGCCACTCGCGAGACAACCTCCTTGAGTATGTCGCTGGACAGATACTAAAGGAGATCCTAACTAACTACAAACTGGTGGATAGTTGCGAGATAACCATCCAGAAAGCGATCCCACCCATCGCAGGTATCATCGAAGCTGCCAGCGTCACGCTCGCAGCTAGCCGTGAAGACAACAAGTAACGGGTTACTTCTTTTGATCCTCTAGGCGACTCTGCAGTGCGTACATCTCGTCACGTAGACGTGCAGCTTCGACGAAGTTGAGCTCCTTGGCGGCGGCATACATCTGCTTGCGCACCTGCTCAATCAGCTCTGGGAGCTTGTCCTGCGTGAGGTACTCAGCGACAGGCGAGGCGACAGCTATCTCTTCCTCGACATAAGCTTCGGCTTGTGCCGAGGATTTTGTTGTTACATAGCCCTCCTGCGAGAGCGCATTCGTTCGCTTGCTCACCACCTGCGTCGGGGTGATGTGATGCTCCTCATTGTAGGCTATCTGCTTAGCACGGCGGCGGTTGGTCTCGTCGATGGTCGCCTGCATACTGTCGGTGATGCTGTCCGCATAGAAGATGACCAGCCCGTGCACATTGCGGGCGGCACGCCCAGCCGTCTGGGTGAGCGAACGGTGCGAGCGGAGGAAGCCCTCCTTGTCCGCATCCAGTATAGCAACGAGCGAGACCTCGGGAAAGTCTAGCCCCTCACGTAAGAGATTGACTCCGACCAAAACATCGTAAGCGCCTTCACGCAGACTGTCCATAATCTGGATACGCTCCAGCGTGTCCACATCGCTGTGTATGTAGGCGCACTTGATGCCCGCTCGTATGAGGTAGTCGCTCAGCTCCTCCGCCATACGCTTCGTCAGGGTCGTGACGAGCGTCCGCTCGTTGCGCTCCGTGCGTATGACGATCTCCTCCATCAGATCGTCCACCTGATGCTCCGTGGGTCGTATCTCGATGGGCGGGTCCAGCAGTCCCGTAGGACGTATCACCTGCTCGACCACTACTCCCTCGCTCATGTTGAGCTCGTAGTCGGCCGGCGTGGCGCTGACGTAGATCACTTGGTTCGTCAGATTGACAAACTCGCTAAACTCCAGCGGTCTATTGTCCAAAGCCGCTGGCAGACGAAAGCCATACTCCACCAAAGTGGTCTTGCGCGCCCTGTCTCCGCCATACATCGCTCGTATCTGCGGTATTGACACGTGGCTCTCATCAATGACCAGTAGGTAGTCATCGGGGAAGTAGTCCATCAAGCAGAAGGGACGCTCGCCCGGCTTGCGACCATCGAAATAGCGCGAGTAGTTCTCAATGCCCGAGCAGTAGCCCACCGCCTTAATCATTTCCAAGTCATAGGAGACCCGCTCATAGAGTCGCTTCGCCTCAAAGAGATGACCCTCGCGCTCCAGCTCGGCCGTGCGGTCGCCCAGATCCTTTTTGATCTCCACGATAGCACGTTGCGTCTGCTCCTCGGTTGTTACAAAGAGGTTGGCGGGGTAGATGCGTAGATTGTCCAGCGTTCCCTGGCTCTCCGCCGAGATAGGGTCAATGATGGTGATCCGATCGATCTCCTCGTCCCACAGTTCGATGCGGTAAGCCACTCCCTCAAAGGACTCAATGGCGGGAAAGATATCGATCGTATCTCCCTTCACCCGAAAGGAACCACTCACGAAGTCCGCTTTATTGTTGACATAGTAAGACTCCGCCAGGCGTCGCATCAGCGCATCCCGCTCGATCTGCATGCCCACCTCCAGCTTGATGATCTTATTCTCAAAGTCATTCGGATTGGCCATACCGTAGATGCAGGAGACCGAGGCGACCACAATCACGTCGCGACGACCCGAGAGCAGCGAAGCGGTAGCACGTAGGCGCAGTTTGTCCAGCTCCGCATTGATCGCCATGTCCTTCTCTATATAGGTATCCGTATTGATCAGATAAGCCTCTGGCTGGTAGTAGTCGTAGTAGGAGACGAAGTATTCCACCGCATTGTTGGGAAAGAAGGCCTTGAACTCGCTGTACAGCTGAGCTGCCAACGTCTTGTTGTGGCTAATGACCAGCGTCGGTCGATCCACCTGCTGGATCACATTGGCGATGGTAAAGGTCTTGCCCGAGCCTGTCACACCGAGGAGCGTCTGATGAGGCAACCCATCACGTACCCCCTGCGAGAGCTGAGCAATAGCCTCTGGCTGGTCGCCCGTCGGCTTATACTTTGAGGTTAATTGGAAGGACATAGCACCCTACTTTGCTCTATTGCTGTCCGTGCTTCTGCTTGCTCTCTAGGTACTTACTGTCGAGAGCCCAAGTCAGCCGAGGCTCTAGGGATATAACCTTGCGATACCATGCCTCTGCCTGCGTCTGCTCGCCGACACCTACGTAGCACTCGGCAATCTGGATTAGGAGACTCAAGTAAAGCCACGACCCCTTGCTCTTGCCCTGCGAAACCATCGCACGCTCTGCTCGAAGAAAGTAGTCAATAGCACCCTTCTTCGCATCTCCCTTGAAGAAAGCTGGTGCGAAGTACTGCGCATTGCCTCGCTGGATCAGGCCGATGGCGTTTTGCTTGTCCATCTTGATCGAGCGATTCATCAGACTGATGCTCTTATTGCCCACGAGAGCTGCTCGGAGCCACGATATGCCGATGCGATAAGTGTAGTAAGCCGATAGATAGGCGGTCATCTCGGCGGTCTTGTAGTCGCACTCGATGAGATAGTCCACATGTGCTTTGTAGCGCTTGAGGTATTGCTCCGCCTCGCTATTTCTATCGCGCAGGATGCACTCGGCGATGTAGCCATACTCATACTCGACCAACTCAGCAATGCGTGCGTAGCTCTTATTTGGCTCAGCGTGCATACGGTCTATGACCCGCTTCCAGCTGTTGACGTCACGCTTCACATAAGCTTCGTAGACCTGCTTTTGGTCTACCGTCTGTGCCCAGCTACTCCCAGCTCCTAAGAGGAGTACGAAGAGCAAAAGTCCCAATATCTGTCTTTGTCTCATACGATTATTATCTGTCTAAGGATTAACGAAACGACCCGTGCTATGACTGCCACCTGCCAACGGAGACTGTTGCATAAAGGCGAATCGCTGTATTGCTTTAGGAATTCGGCTTCGGTTACATACGGAGGTATGCTCCCTTCAGACCTCACCCTCAGCGCCTTGCGCTTCATCCTTTCTGCAAAGTCAGGACAATCCTGCAAGCAAGATTGTGAGACTGTTGACTTTTGCAACAGTCTCAAACGGTCTCAGTCGCTTCCCGAGCCCTTACATCCCCAAAGATACAAAACCTTATGCGAAGCGACAACGCCCCGTATGAGACTGTTGCATAAAGGCGAATCGCTGTGTTGCTTTCGGGATTCGGCTTCGGTCACATACGGAGGTATGCTCCCTTCAGACCTCACCCTCAGCGCCTTGCGCTTCATCCTTTCTGCAAAGTCAAGACAATCTTGCAAGCAAGATTGTGAGACTGTTGACTTTTGCAACAGTCTCCGCATGCCTTGCTCGGTGTAGTCTAGTAGTTCGTAGGGGATAGGCTACTGAAAGAGTGAAATAGATGTTGTGACACTCTGGATCTCAAAAGACAGTGCAAAGGTAATATGGATGACAATGGAGGCTGCTCTCTAGTGTACTCAAGATGCGCCTATAGCCTAGACATAGTCTGACAGTACGCAAAGAGGAACAACACAACAATCTGTCCAAACTATAGAGCTGGTTGTTTCAGAGTGCCACGGCTCTGTCTATTAGTTAATTGTTGCTCACGACGAAGCCAAGCGTAGCGAGCGCAGGACGGACGGAGGCGGGGACGCCTCGCACGGTGTAGTCGCGTGGCTCGTAGGGGTGCTGGTAGTGAACGCGTTGCTGCTCGAAGGTGTCGGGCGTGGCGACCAGTCGGCGCATGATAGCTGGCAAGTCAAGCGTGTGAAGCATCGCACGCCAAGGCATCTGCCACGGCTCGCACCCCGAGAGATCTAGGGTTGGCTCCGCCAAGGGTCGAGGGTGTGCCAGCGCTATGCGCTCCTCACTGAGATCAAAGAAGTCGCACAGGTGACGCAAACTCTGCACAGCGCCTTGCGCCTTACCATGTACCGAGAAGCCTGCAATGTGTGGTGTGCCGATGAAGACACGGTCTAGTAGTGCCTGCGCTATGTGTGGCTCGCCCTCCCAGCAGTCGATCACGGCTCCTGAGACCGCCTTGTCGTCTATCGCTCGTACCAGTGCTGCGGTATCCACGACAGCTCCACGACAAGCGTTGATCAACCAAGGTCGTTGCTGAGCACTTCGCAAGAAAGCTTCGTTGACTAAGTGATAAGTTGGGTATGCGCCCCCCTTGGTCAGAGGCACGTGGCAGGTAATGATCGTAGCTGATGAGAGGAGCGTCTCTAGCTCTACGTAGCTACCTCGTAGAGCTGGCATAGCCTCCGCAAGGTAGGGGCGTGGGAGCCCTTTGCTGTCCAACTCCTCCAGATAGCTCTGCCAGTCAGGGTGCTCATCGTAAGCCGCCACGAGAGGCGGATCGTAGAGGAGCGTCCGCATGCCGAGCGCTTTGGCACGCTGATAGATCCGTCCGCCTGTATGTCCCGTACCGATGATGCCGAGCGTTATATCCTCAGGTGCCAAACCCTGCTCTAAGGCGATACGAGCGATCGCCGTCAGGACATATTGCGCTACGGAAGCAGCGTTGCACCCAGGAGCATTGTACCAACGAATGCCAGCCTCACGGCAGTAGTCGGTATCTATATGGTCAAAGCCCGCTGTCGCCGAGGTGATCAGACGAACAGCGCTACCCTCCAGTAGTGCTCGGTCACAGTGCGTCACGCTACGGATCATCAGCGCATCGGCATCGGCAACCGCTTCGGCCGTTATCTCGCCGCTCGGCAAGTAGTGCGCCTCGACTCCGAGGGGCATACCGTCGGCCATGTAGGGGATAGAACTATCTACAACTATTCGCAGGGACATATATAGGGTAGTTTAACAGCTTAATATAAAGAGGAAGGTGACTAGACCTGCACTCCCTATGTGATGGGATAGCGTCTAGTCACCTTCGTTGTTAGTTATGCTTTGCTAAGCGCTGCAATTACTTGAGACTTTTGCAACAGTCTCTACTTGATCACACCGAGCTCTTTGCCAATCTTGATAAAGGCAGCGATCGCCTTGTCAAGGTGCTCACGCTCGTGAGCTGCTGAGAGCTGTACACGGATACGAGCCTCGCCCTTCGGTACGACTGGATAGTAGAAGCCAGTCACATAGATACCCTCCTCGAGAAGACGAGCAGCGTAGCGCTGAGATAGGGGAGCGTCGTAGAGCATCACGGCACAGATAGCGCTCTGTGTAGGCTTGATATCAAAGCCCGCAGCGAGCATCTTATCACGGAAGTACTTGACATTCTCCATTAGCTTGGTGTGCAGCGAGTCATCCTCCTCCAGCATCTTGAAGACCTCAAGACCAGCACCGACGACTGCGGGGGGCAGTGAGTTAGAGAAGAGGTAAGGTCTAGAGCGCTGACGTAGCATCTCAATGATCTCCTTAGGACCAGCCGTAAAGCCACCGATAGCACCGCCGAAAGCCTTGCCCAGCGTACCCGTGTGGATGTCGATACGGTCGAAGCAGTCAAACGCCTCAGCGACACCACGACCCGTCTTGCCGACGACACCAGCCGAGTGGCACTCATCGACCATGACGAGCGCATCGTACTTGTCAGCGAGGTCGCAGATCTTGTCCATAGGAGCTACGTTGCCGTCCATACTGAAGACACCGTCCGTGACGATGATGCGGAAGCGCTGCTCCTGAGCCTCCTGAAGGCACTTCTCGAGCTCCTCCATATTGGCATTAGCGTAGCGATAGCGCTTAGCCTTGCAGAGGCGTACACCATCGATGATGGAAGCGTGGTTCAGCGAGTCGCTAATGATCGCATCCTCTGGGCCAAAGAGAGGCTCGAAGACACCGCCATTGGCATCAAAGCAAGCAGCGTAGAGGATCGCATCCTCCGTGTGGAAGTAGTGAGCGATAGCCTGCTCGAGCTGCTTGTGGATATCTTGCGTACCGCAGATGAAGCGTACGCTACTCATGCCGTATCCGTGCGAGTCCATCATATCCTTAGCAGCCTTGATGAGGCGAGGATTGTCAGATAGACCTAGATAGTTGTTAGCGCAGAAGTTCAAGACATCCTTACCCCCCTGTACCTTGATGGCAGCCGTCTGAGGGGTGATGATAATGCGCTCCTCCTTGTAGAGACCCGCATCCTTAGTGTCCTGGATCTCCTTGGTGAGGAAGTTCTTCAGTTCTTTGTACATGATATTATGTGGTAAAGTTATTAGACAAGAGTGGGTGAGCCAAGCGTGGCTCGATAGGTCTCTTACTCCTCAGCGGGCGTCTCGCTAGCCTCGCTAGTCTCCTCAGGCGCAGGCTCCGAGAAGTCGGTATGATCCGTCTCAACGAGGATATTGTACCAGCGGAAGATCTTCTTGATATCGTTGTCGTGGACACGCTGGCGGTCGTACTCAGGGAGCACCTCTGCAAAGAGGTCAAAGTAAGCCTCCTTGCCACTAAGGCTCTTGAGGTCTATGGGCTTGCCCTCGTACTTGTCAAGGAGTGTCTGCAGGATCACGCGCAGTGGCGTCTCCTCGGTCGTCGTGTAGATTGATATATCGCCTAGCGATACGACACGATCGGAGGCGTAAGCGGGGATACGACGCTTCGTCTCTAGATCCTCGACGATGATACTATTCTTGGTGTGGGTCAGGAGCTTAAAGAGTCCTGGCTTGCCTGAGATGGATAAGATTTCTTTGAGCATAAACTATACTATGTGGCGAAAGCCCCAAGGCTCTCATTATATCTATCTGCAAAGATACGAAATTAGAGATTAGAGGATAGAGGTTAGAAGTTAGAGGATAGAGGTTAGAAGTTAGAGATTAGAAGCTAGAGGCTAGAAGTTAGAGATCCTAGCTTCACTAGTGCCACTAGGAGCACTAGAGCCACTAGTGCTAACGGCCAACAGCCAACCGCTAACCGCCAAGCCACCACCCAGCTCCTCTACCGAGGAAATCGCAAATCTCCAGGGAGAAAACGAAAATTCTCCACGGAACCGGGAAATAAAAGTTCGGAAGAATGAAATGAAACTTCGGAAGAAAGAAATCAAAGTTCCGAAGAATTTTTTTATTCCTCCATGAAGATTCGCAGATCTCCACGGAGGAATTTCTTGATTTCCTTGATAGTGCCACTGATGAAGTCGTCCCGTCTCATCCTCCCGACGACCCCATAGCAGTGGTTAGTCTAGTCTCGGCTTCACCCAGCTGTCTAGGCGCGAGGTGAAGTGCAGCCCGGGGATGGTTCGCTCGGGGTGATCTACTTGTAGTGTGCTCAGTAGCGTGTAGTTCGTCGCGTCTAGTGCGTAGTAGCTTGTGACATCGGCTGTGGAGACCTTGAGCGTGTAGCTGTCTAGGTCGTTGCCGATGATGGTGAGATCCTCACGGAGCGGATCCCATGAGGGGATCTCTAGGCGACAGGAGCGATAGCCCTCACGCTCGATCAGATAGAGCTGATGATCTCGGGTTGAGATGAGACCGATGTGTCGGCGACTCGGTAGCTCCCAGACGAAGGCCTGGGCAGCCTCCACGCCTTCGGGCAGGTCAATAGCCCGCAGGTAGGGCTTTCCAGCCATTTGCTTGAGGTGAAAGAGTTTGCCACGCTGGTCAATGAGGAGGTAGCCGTTGTCATATTCCTTTTGCGCAGTGGCATTGCCTGCTACGCACTGGGCGGGGAAGGCGAAGCCTTTCTCCTGAAAGAGCTTCGTATAGAGAGCACTTTTCGCCTTGTCGGTCTGATTGCTCTTCATATCGACGAACTCGATCGCTTGCCCTGTGATGCGAAAGAGATCGGTGGGCATCTCCAGCTTGACCCTCCGTGAGGCGCTCTCAAGGAGTGGGTAGAGCGCCACGGCAGGCGCAGCGAGAGTGCGTGGCGAACAGCGGAAGGTGACTGCTCCCCGCTGTATAAGCTGCGGGGTCACAGCCTCTCCATAGAGCGTGTCGGGGAGGCGACCATCGGTCAGGAGCTGACGGTAGTAGAAGGTGGGGAGTAGGCTGTCGACCTCCTCACGACTATACTGCATACCCTGACCACTACGGTAGCTCATCGTACCCTCGTCGTGATCTGTGATGATGAAGTCGCCTAGGAGCTGACTGTAGATGGTGAATGGCTCACGGCTCGCATCGGCTCGGAGGTAGTTGTACCACCAGGGGATCTGCCAGATGATGAGTAGTGCGACGGTGATGTATAGGAGTATTGTGGCTATGCGCTTCATAGTAGTCTAGTCTTGTCGTCCCTCTTTGAAGCGGCTCACAGAGAGCCACACCAGTGTCGAGGAGAGGATGGTGTAGATAAGTAGCGTAGGCAGGAAGGGCGCGTAAGCTCCTGCTGTGGGGGAGATGAAGTTAATGCGTATCAAGAGTACAGCGACTAGGGTGTAGAGGATGCGTCTACGCCAAGTGGGCTCTAGGAGTATCCAACTCATCAGGAGGTAGCCGAGGAAGCCCGCCAAGATCCAGGGCAATGTGGCGGAGAGGACGTAGGCGAGGAGTTCGTAAGCTAAGAGCCCTTGCAGTCCGATGAAGAGGACACCTATATATAATAAGGTGTGCCATAGTAGTAGTGTCACCCCGCAGGCGAGCATCTGGTAGGTCGAGCGGAGTGGTGACTGAGGCAGGTGCAGGGTGAGCTTGAGACTACGACGAGAGAGCTCTGGCGCAAACTGAGCGATGGCGCAGAGCAAGCCTAAGATAAGGGGTACGTAGCGCATACTCTCTACGAAGACTACTCCCTTCTGTATCATCACGAGCCAGATATGGTCAGCGCCTTGTAGGGCGATGGCTCGATGTATGCGTATGACGCCGTAGAGCGGTACGGCTAGTGCGACGAGTGTCGATAGCAGTGCGTATAGTCGGAGCTTGAGCCACTCCTTATATATTATGGAGGTAAACATATAGATAGCGTTAATACTTACCAGTGAGTCCTATGAAGGCATCCTCGAGTGTCGTCTCGTGTGCCGTGAGGTCTTGGTAGGATACACCAGCCTGAGTGAGTCGCTCGGCGACCTCTGGCAAGGGAAGAAATGAGTAGCACTCTCCACTTCTATGGTGCGCCTCAAGGTGGTACAGTCCGTCAATCTCAGGGAGAGGACGATCGTCCGTGAGGGTGCATCTGTAGAGGCGCCCTTCGCTTAGGATCTCAGCGACTGGGCGCTGCAGGAGTATAGAGCCGTAGTCCATGATGATGCAGTCATCGATCAGGCGCTCCATATCCTGAATAATGTGGGAGGTGAGGAAGATCGTGGTGCCCTGCTCCTTGGCATAGTGATGCAGGTAGTCTACAAAAAGCCTTCGATAGCCGGGGTCTAGTCCCATGGAGAAGTCATCGAGGATGAGTAGCTTGGGGTTTTGCGCTAGGAGCAGTCCGAGAGCGACCTGCGAGCGCTGGCCACAAGACATACGACTGAGGTGCTGCCTCTCGGTGACCTTGAGTAGCTCCATCAACTCGTAGTAAGCCTCCCTACGCCACTTCGGATAGAAAGGTGCGTAGAAGCGCTCTATCTGCCGTATAGTCATAAAGCTATACTGAACGTGTCCCTCGATGAGTAGCCCGATGTCTTGTCTTAGTCGGTCAGGCATGCGGGTGATGTCTTCGCCTAGGATACGACAGACGCCCGACTTAGGGCGGAGGAAGCCACTGAGGATGTTGATTGTGGTGGTCTTGCCAGTACCGTTCTTGCCAAGCAGACCGAGGATGCGACCACGAGGCACGGCAAAGGATAGATCACGGTAGATCAGTCGCTTGCCGTAGTAGTGGGTCAGGTTGTGACACTCGATTAAGTTGTCCATGTTAGTTAAGTGGTATAAGGGGTTGGCCGACTACATTTATAGGAAGAGGAAGAGCAGTGGTACCGCCAGCCCGATCAGTAGGAGGATGCCACCACGTCCTATGAGTCCACGTCGCCCAGGCACGATGAGTAGTCCCGTGAGGGTGATGAGTATGAGCCCGATGGCTAGCACATCAGCGACGATCGTCCACCAGCGCCCTGGATTGTAGTGTAGGCGTGTCATAGAGCTGATGAGCGGGCGTCGCTCGATCGACTCGTAGACGGCTACCCCCGTTGAGGTGTCGATGAGTAGGGTGGCACGTCCCTTGAGGAATACTTTGAGCGTATGGTCGTCGGGGTAATAGTGCTTGGTATAGCTCCCCGACAGGTCTATATCGTCTAGGAGCTTACGGACGGCTGGCGCATCCAGGCGTCCAGTAGCTTGTAGCTCTTCTAGCGGGATCTGATACTCTCGCTGGGTGATGATGTAGTGTGGATTGATCGAGTCTCGGTGATTCATGTAGAGACCCGATAGGGCATAGATGAATATAAGCGTAGCAAGTAGGTAGGAGAGGTCACGGTGTAGTAATCTACTCCAGCGACGTACGCTCCTACCTACTTTCTTGAAGTTTACTCTCATAGAGTCTTGTCAGTTCCAGATGTGGGTTACTGCTGCTCTATCTTATAGCTTGTAGCATCGATATGGTAGAAGGAGAGGTATGCCTTGCCTTCCTTAGCTTCGCGCTCAGCGATCTGCTTGCGAAAGTCTGCGATGCGCGCCTCAGGCGTGTCGGCCGTTTCGCCACGAGCCTTCTTTTCATTGGCGCAGCCAGCCTTGCCCTCGCCATGCTCTTTGGCGGCTTGAGCTTTGAGTTGCTCCTCCCAGTTTTGCAGATAAGCCTCGTCGATACGATCCTCAACAAGCTGTCCTGTGACGGAGACTATACTGTTGATACACTCCTGGGCAAAGGCGCCCATCTCCTCACTAGCCTCAGCGCGGATCACCTTGGTGTCGTCGCTACCCATGAGGAAGGCTTTCTTAGCGCCATGCTTGCATAGGTGGGTGCAGATGCCCTGCACGGTAACCGTCTGACCAACGAGACTATCGGCAGAGGCGAGGAGCGCGTCCACATCCATATAGGTCGGAGCCTCCATCTCTGCGGCTGCGGTCTGATCTTGATCTTGTTTTTGCTTATTGCACCCGATGAGGGCGAGGGAGAGTAGTGCTGCGAGGAGCACGAGAGATAGTTTATTGTTCATACTGCTTGGGTGTGAAAACTATGCTTTGAGATAATAGTGTGTGAAGTGAGAGCTTCACAGATTTGCTTATAAAAGAGGATAGTCCCTCTCCTCCACATAGGGAGAAGAGGGACGAAACAGATTAGATGGCGGGGATGTAGACACGATAGGTCTCACGAGCCGTCTGGATGAAGTAGACACCGGCAGGTAGTGCGATCTCCATATCTCCAGAGAGTAGTTGCTGTGCGACCATCTCACCAGCTGATGTGTAGATAGCTACTGGACGAGCCACATCACTATGTACGTAGAGCGTACCAGCAACGGTAGCAATAGAGAGCTTGGTTGCTACAATCTCCTCAACAGCTGTATTGGTCTGACCAGATAGTGTGACAATCGTCTTGACATCGCCAGAGGTTAGGACGAGCTGAGCTGTCGCCTTGGCATTAGCTGCGATGGTCTTGTCAGGCGTGTAGGTTACCTTGAGGGTGGCAGGCTCATTGGAGATGGCGATCTCGCTCTTGTCCACAGAGTAGTACTTAGCACCCTCACCCTCGATCGTACAGGTGATAGCGCTCATGAGGTTCTTCTGAGTGACGGTCAGATCGACAGACTTATGCTCACCGACAGGTATCATCGAGAAGTTGATCTCGCTCTGAGATGCCTTGATGTACTGCTCTGTCTCAGTCATTGCGTAGAGGTAGACCTCGTAGCTGGCACCGCCAGAGGTGAGGGTTAGCTTGCCGATACGCTCTTCGGGCGTCTTGGTGACTGCCGTTTTGAACTGTATCTCGAGAGCTCCACCCGTAGCGGGTAGCTCCTTGAGTTGTGCCGTAAAGCCTTCGCCAGAGCATGTCACCTGGATCGGATCTTTAAGGTCAGACGCTAGGACCTGTAGGGTGCCCTTGCCCTCTGATAGGTGAAGCGCCTTGCAACTAGCCGAGACTGAGGGGAAGGGGAGCTTGTGAGCAACAAAGAGGCTAAACCAGCCCTTGTATGTCATCTCCTTATAGCCCTCGGTCGTAAGGAGCTTAGCACTATTGCGGCAACGTGATGTAGCTACATAGCTATTGGCGACTACATCGCCACCGAATGAGACAGAAGCCTTGCTTACCGTAGGATAGTCTTGTATAGAGCCCTCAGAGAAGTTGAGGTCCAGCACTCGGTAATAAGTCTGTCCGAATAGAGCGTAGGCATGCAGGATGACACGATCTCCTTGCGTGGAGATAGCCGTACAGTTGGAGATTCCCTTCTCTGGAAGTAGCGTATGCCACTTCGCATTGGGCTTTCCCGTAGCTTTGTCTAGCGCTAGAGCATAGCCTCTGTGCTGCTTGAGCTTCTGCTCGAGGATTACATTCCCCTCGGCATCAACGAGAGCTCCAGCACAGCGTCCTGCTATGTAGACCTTGTCCTTGCCGACAGCCACACCATCGACAAAGACCTTCGTCCAGCCGTGATCGGGTACAGCCTTGACGTCAATCTGAGAGATCCACGAGACCTTTAGATCTGTGTCTAGGCATAGGGTGACAAGGCTCTCCTTATCGCTGGGGATGAGTTGCTTGCCATCGATGGTGATGGGGGTCTTTTCCTTAGTTCCTGTAAAGCGACCCGTAGCATAGAGCTTACCATCTTGATACTTGATGACACAGAGCATAGAGCGTCCGATGGGGGCTCCCTGCTCGGTAAGCGTCTTGACGAGATTGCCCTTGTTGTCAAACTTGAGGATGAAGAAGTCTCCCATATCTTTTTGTGAATCTCCATTCCATCCGACATTGTTCTTTGCCTTGATAGTAGTCTCGCCGATGGTTATGGCCGTGCGGACGAAGCCACAGACATAGACATTGCCCTCGGGGTCTATAGTCGTACCCTTGAAGTCACAACCCGTAGGGGTCCCATAACTATAGTAAGTCGCATCAGGCATTGGTTTATGATCTACTTCAAAAGCCTTGTGATACTCAATCTGTCCCGTAGCACTAACCTTGACAAGGATAGGCATGACCTTGCGGTGCGTAGCCCCTGCAGAGGCATCTTCATTCGCTCCGACAAATCGAGACTTCATCTCTATGTTGTAGGGCTTGCCGTCAGCCTGAACAAGACGCAAGATGTCGACATCGGTCTTTGACTTGGACTTAGCATCGCGAACCATCAAGATGGTCACAAAGCCCCCGTCTGGAGTTGCTGTGATACAGTGGACATTGGAGTGAACATCTCCTCGGCTGTTGTAGATGTGCCAGAGAAGCTTGCCCTCTGGAGTCATCTTGTAGATGGAGATAGCGACATTGCCATTGGCAGCCTCTCCATCATCACCGAAGGAGACCGCCTTGTCTGCAACGTTGGGTGCATCATAGTTGAAGACTGAGCTAGAGTCAGCGCGCTCCTTACTGTAGAACATATTGCTCGCAAAGAGATTGCCGTCCATTGAGGCGACCACTTGCTGAGGTACTTGGATACGCTCTACACTATTGGCGACAAGACGGTACCAGAGGAAATTCTTTGCTACTCCCTCAGTTGGAGTCTGTGCTATCGTCACACTCGCCGTACAGAAGAGCGTGAGGAGCATAAGTAATACTGGTAGTTGTTTTCGCATACTGATGATATTTAGTTTGTTTGGTTATTTGGTTTTACAATTAGAATGAGATGCCACAACGTATAGCTCCGTAGTCGCTACCACACAGCTTGGTCTGCGTATGGAGGTAGTCTAGTGAGAGCCACAGCGCATAGCGACTGCTAAGCTGATAGCCGTGAGTCATAGAGAGCCCGTAGGTCATCTGCGTGGAACTAACTATCTGGAAGGCTCGCTCCAGTGTCTCAGCATAAGTAGGTATAGGCTGATGCTGAGATGCTAACTGTAGCGAAGGGTGTCCCGTCTGTGCCCAGATACTATAGGTAGGGGTCAGAGAGACAAAGTACTGCCCGCGATGAAAGCTAACATAAGGAGCCAATGTCCCGCCTAGATGGTAGAAGAGTCGCTCTGCTTGGGGCAGCAGATCCTCCTCATGTAGTCGATAGCCGAGCGAGGTGGATATGCCCCACGACCAAGGCGTGCGAGGAGTGTCCTGACTATCCCAAAAGCCTTTAGCTCCAAACTCTAAGGTCTGCCCATAGTATGACCGCTCGGTGGCTATGCGTGGGTAAAGATTCCCCTTAGGATCTCCGAAGAGGTGGACGGTCCCTCTACGTATGTCGCCTTGGGTGTAAAGCGCAACGCCCCAACGTCCCAGTCGTGCTGAGCGGGCGGTGTATCCCGCCTGCAGATCTAGCGTGTGCAGATGAAGTGTCGAGAGGGGCAGGTTGTTGAGCTCGCGTATGATTCGGTCGGTCGTCAGCAGATGCCACGCTGCCAGAGCATAGAAGCCTTGACGCGCTTGACCCGTAGGGGTTACGCCGAGCGAGAGTCCATACGATATCCCTTGATAAAAGAGGGACGTGTTATTGCCTCTAAAGCGATAGTAGTCTCCCCCGACACCAGTAAAATGATATTCACTAGCCACCCCGACCTCACTCAGGAAGTCTACCTGATTGTTTTGCTTGTAGCGACCTAGCGTACCTGCTAGGGCGAGCGCATAGTCGGCAAACTGATAGCCGACGCCTAGCTGCCCCTCTAGGAGCGTCGCCAGATTGCGAGGACGAGGGTCTTGCGTGCGGTAGGCAAAGGTGGCACGGTAGTCCGCTTTCAAAGAGAGAAGCCAATTGCCGAGGCGATGTACTGTACCCGCCCCAAAGGTGTAAAGATCTTGATGCAGACGAGCCGTGTATGCCGTGTCTCCCATAACGTAAGGAGCGAGGAGCTGGTAGTCGGTTGTCTCGTTGAAACGTATCCCCTCCGTAGCACGATAAGTGTAGGAGGCAGCACCCCAAGCGAAGTTGTTGCGCTGACGCAAAGCGCTCTCGATATGCACCGATCCATCTATGTCCTGCTTGCCTAGTTGTGGGACCATCGTCTCGCCCCCATCTCGACGCACAGCTCCGCCCAGCGAAATGTCTGTACGACTACCACGCTCTGAGAAGAAGTAGAGTGGCGACACCGCTGGTGATACCGAACAGTCATAACCTGGTCGTCTTTGCTCCAGTAGCGTGCGAAGCGTAGTGGATGTATCTGCAGAATCTGCAGGGATAGCCTGAGTCTCGACCTGCTGCCCATATAGGTTGCCGATGAAGAGACTCAACAGTGTCCAGGCTAGAGCCAGAGGACTGAAGTGTATGACCATAGGTCTAGTTGTTAGTAGCATAGAGTCCTCGGAATGTTTACTTAGCGACCATAGGTGTCACACCATCATAGGTCTTGGTCGTGCAGGGTGTGCCCTTGGCGTCAATAGCTGAGCCTTGCTCCTCTACGAGAGCTGGCGTGACCATCGGGTTAAAGTCTTCAGTTGAGTTGTTTGTATCCTGCAGGATTGGATTACCTAGCGCATCTAATCCGAGGAATTTGCGACGTACAGAGTGAAAGTACCGATCCTTCTGATGATCAGCCTTGCCACAGTTTGTATAGCCAGCGTCTATCGTCTCAGGTAGTATCGTCCACTGGATATTTGCCTCGACACTACAGTTGACACCATCGAGGATCCAGTCGTTGGGGATCTTATAGCAAGAGCCAGACATATCGTAGCTGACCCCAGCATGTGTCAAGACCCAAGTGAACTTGTAGACATAGTCCTTCAGGTAGCTCTCCTTATCAATATCAATAGGCACACGTGCTATAACATACGATCTGAAGCCTCTATTGTGAAGGACAAAGAAGGACTTCGTATAGCAAAACCACTTGTCTAGGTTAGGTACCAAAGGACTGTCAAAGTCTTGATGGGCAGGCACGGTAGAGACATCATACCACTCAAAGTTTGCCTTGGAGAGATCGAAAGAGTTTGGGTTGTTCGTCTTATGGTCTATCCCTGTATCACAGAGTATGAGCCTTCCGCCAGGAGGCACAGCGACATCTTTACCATTGCCAGGTACTACATAGACCGCCTGCACTGCCATAGCTTCATGGCGGATATCGGGCTTGTAGTCATACTTTCTCGTAGAGACAAAGCGACTCTCACAAAAGGCTATTCCATCAGCATACAGTACATGGTCTGTTCCGTTGTAAAGCACGACATAGTTGTCGCCATGATACTGCTTGCCTGCGGGAGTCAGTGTCCCTGTAAAGAAGATCTCCTGTATCACGAAGTCATCTACCTGTGGCACGACCCTAAGAGGCAAGAGAAGCTGCACAGCTCTATCGCCCTCTTGCTCCGTAATGCTCACATCAGCGAGTCGAGAGACGAGCCGTCCTCGCATCTGTATCCCGTGGAGCGTGAAGGTACACTCCACAGTATAGGATATATCGTACAGCCCGACGGTGACAGCAATGCTGTCTAGTGAGGTGTAGCGGGTGTCCACTCCCGTTGCTTTATTCGTCAAGTGCACCTCCTCGCCCAGTACAGAGAGATCTGTCAGTCCATCGGGGAGCTGCGTAGTGAAGGCGCACGAGACCGTAGGTAGCGGAGCCCGGCCATGCTCAGGGCGGCATGAGCTGACCGCTATCACGGCAGATATGATGAGGAGTAGTCGAAAGATCCGATTCATAAAGAGCTAGTTGGAGTGTGACTAAGGTTATATCTTGATGTGTAGCTCCATGCCACAGTAAGGTGTGGCAGCAAATCCTCCTGATGTAGTCTGGAACCCATGGCGAAGGCTGTACCCCAAAGCCAAGGCGCACGAAGAGTGCCCTGACTATCCCAAAAACCCTTAGCTCCAAAATCTAATGGCTGTCCATAGAGCGAACTGGTGAGCACACCTAGGAGGCAGAGTAAGAGCGCAAGAGATCTACTAAGACATACAGAAGGATGATGCACCATAATCTAATAGCAGAGACTTTACTTGTCAATAGGCACGACACCGTCATAGGTCTTAGTCGTGCAGGGCGTACCCTTAGCATCGATAGCAGAGCCTTGCTCCTCAATGAGTGAGGCCGTGACCATCGGGTTGAAGTCCTCGGTCGAGTTATTGGTATCCTGCAGGATCATCCGCCCCTCAGCATCCTTGCCTAGGTACTTACGGCGTACGCTGTGGAAGAAGCGATTTGGATCGCGATCCACCTTACCACAGTGAGTATAGCCCGCATCTATCCGCTCGGGCAGGATTGTCCACTTGTGCATAGCCTCGACGCTACAGTTCACACCATCGATAACCCAGTCTAGAGGGATGCGATAGGAAGACCTCTTGGCCTCATTGCCCGTACCAACGAAGACGTATGAATAGTCGTAGACATAGTCTTTGAGCCATGCCTCCTTAGTGACAGGCATACGAGCGATCACATAAGAAACCAGCCCTCGGTTATTGAGGATAAAGAAGGTTCTCGTGTAGCAGTACCACTTGTCTAGATTCGGCACCGTGGGACTGTCAAAGTCTTGGTGTGTGGGTACACTAGACTCGTCATACCACTCGAAGTTAGCCTTAGAGAGGTCAAAAGCGTTTGGATTGGTTGCCTTATGATCAATACCTATATCGCAGAGGATCAGTCGCTCGCCAGGCTTCACGGGATGTTCCTTACCACTGCCTGGGACTACATAGACGGCGTGTGGCACAAAGTCCGTCTGTCTCAGGTCTGGCTTATAATCCTGCTTGATAGCGGGGTTAAACTCTGACTCGCAAAAGGCGATCCCGTCAGCATAAAGGACCTTGTCTGTTCCGTTGTATAGGATGACATACGAAGTCCCAACGTAAGGCCTACCTGCCGTAGTCTGTGTGCCCGTAAAGAAGATCTCCTGGATGACGAAGTCCTGAACCGTAGGCACGATGCGTAGCTCTAGGCGTAGCTTGAGTGGATCGGTCGTTTGGTCAGTTACCTCCAGATTCTCAATCTGTGCGACCAGTCGTCCCTCCATTGAGACCCCTTTGAGCTTATAGCGACAGTTTGCTGTGTAGTTTAGGTTGTACAGCCCAGGAGCGAGCTTGACTTCTTCTAGCGTCTTATGCTCCACGTCTTGACCCGTGGTGATGTTGTGTAGCGTGAGTAGCTCCTCTTGTATTGTCAAGTCCGTGACATCCTCGGGCAGTGTGCGCTCGAAGAGACAAGTGATGGACTTTTGCTCCTTGGGGTTGTCTGGCGTGACAGGGTCTGGGCGACAAGAGGTCACAGCGACTAGGAGCGCGGGTAAGAGTAGTATGTAGAGTAATCGTTTCATAGAGATCTATTGTTGAGTTGATTATATCTTAATGCGAAGCTCCATACCAAAGTACGGTGTGGCAGTACGTCTGAGTGTAGCGGTACCCACCTTGTAGTCGGGTAGGTAGTCTATGACGTTGTTGGCAAAAAGAGATAGCGTAAAGAGCTTGCCCAGCTGCTTAGACACCTTGAGATTAACCCCAAGAGCTAGGGGTATGCGACTCGGCTTAAAGAGCGTATCGCTGTAGCGTATGAAGAGATGCTGCAGATAGGTATCTCGCTCCGACTCGTCCGTGTAGGGGTGTAGCTTACCATCGTGCACATCTAGGTAAGCTATCGGCCGACCATCTTGGGGAAGGCGACGACGAGAGACTAACCAAGTACTCTCTACGGCAGTCGTCAGGATAAGTCCCCACTGTGGAATCTGCGTGTCAAAGAGTAGGTTGGTCGAGAGAGACTGATTCTCCGAACCATCCTGCCAGTTGTAGAGCCCTAGGTACTGATCCGAGAGGATTACATTGCCATAGACTCCAGAGACTGCGTAGTAGAGCGGTACACTATTCGAGTAGGTAGAGCGAAACCATGCCCCCCCTAGGATCAGACTCGTATTGATTACTGGGATACGCTCCGTCATGATCTGTAGCTCCACGCCCTCCTTGCGAATCATGCTACCATTCTCTGGGCGACTTGTTGACTCGATACGAGCTGCTGGAGTGTAGGGGATGGTATTGATGTCGGGCTGTCCTGTCAACTTGCTATAGTCGATCGCCGAGGCATCATACTTATTATAGGCATATACCTGTGCCGTGGAGCGGTATCTAAAGCCCGTAGTCATCAGCTCATTGAAGTAGCTCACAGAGATCCTGTTGCGTCCCCACTCGGCAGAGAGACGTAGATCCAGCTTCTGGTTGCGCGTGGCGCGTAGCTTGTAGTTTGTCGCGTCCTCTATGTAAGTGCGGACGTAGTATAGGCTACGCTCATAGGGAGCGTTGATGTCGTAGTAAGCCAGCTGAGTTATGTCTACGTAGCGTGGGTCAGGGTAGAGATAGTTGAGCGTAGGCATACGTGTCGTCAGTCCCCAGCCCGCATCAAGCGATAGCTTGAGGTCTCGTGACCATAGCTCCCAGGCGGGCAAGCTCCAGCGCAGGTTGACACGAGGATCCAGGTAAGGCTTATAGCTCAGCGTGTACTGCGGAGCGAGGCCTAGGAGCATAGAGAGTCGTACGCCCGCCTCTAGCTGGAGCGTATGCGCTCCGAGAGGTTGCGTGTATAGGTCCTCCGCATAGAGTGCTAGCTGTTGCAGAGCTGGAATCTGGTAGTAAGGACGTGGACGAGTGTCCCATGCTTTGGGAAAGAGAGGGTAAGAGAGATCGTAGACCTGCCCGCGACCGAAGTTTTTGGATAGTTCGTAGTTAAAGCCTCCCTTCAACCTATGCGAAGCTTTTCCCCACTCTATATTATATAGGGTCTGCCCCTTGGCAAAAAGCGTCAGTGGCTTGCCATCACTCACATAGTCCGCCACGTACTCTCGTCCGATCAATGTAGCTGGATGCTCTCCCGCCTCGACACCGGTAGGAGTGATCGTCATACGGTCTGGAGCCACCAGTCGGCGTTGGTGTAGGTAGTCAAACTGCTGAGCCGCTGAGAGGGTCAGCTCCACTCGCTGCAAGCCTCCCGTACGCTCTGTCGGGGTATAGCTATATCGCGAGGTGAGAGCTATGCGATTGTAGTCTGAGAGGTACTCGTCAGTCCGTCCATAGGAGAGATCGGGGTCGATCTTGTTCTTGTCAAAGCTACCCGTATAGTCTCCGCTCACCTCCCATCTATGCGCCTGGTCACTACTCGTGCCGTGGTAACGTAGCGAACCCGTCAAGCGCCGATAAGTCTCAAAGGGGACACGCGGGTCAGGCTTGGCATCTAGATAGCTCACATCCCCATTGAGGATATGATGCTGGGAGGGTGTGAGGGCAAAGCCTTTCTCCACAGAGACCAACTTACTGTAGCCATCTACCTTAAAGCGACTCTGCACTGGCGAAGCTTGTCGCTTACGATGCACCAGTACTACGCCAGAGGTTATATTGCCATACTCTACGGAGGGGATACCACGGATGAACTCAACCCGCTCTATATTGTCCGTCTGCAGCGTACGCATATCCACACCACGATTCACATTGACCTTGCCAGCACCGAGGAGCGAGCCCGAGGAGGAAGCCGTGTACTGCATATCCGCATCCGTATTGAGCGGAGCCCCATCTACCATAAAGAGGGTCCCCAGCGAACTGATGGCGTAGTCTTGGTTGTTCGTCTTATTGCCCTGCACATTGATCGTGCCTGTCTCACGGAGCAAGAGGTTGTTGACCCCGCCCATATTAGGGATGCTACTTTTACCTCCAGGCAGTAGTGCCGTCAGGTCGGAGAAGCTACTTGGCTGCAGGTGATCAATGGCCGCCCGCTCAATCGTCGAGGAACTGGTCAGGTGCCGTCCCTCCTGTGCCGTCACAACCACCTCGCCTAGTACCTGCTCCAGCTTAAAGGGGATACGCAAGTATTGGTCTCGCTGCAATGTGATCGTCTGCTCCTTGCGCAGACCTGCGTAGCGCACCTGTAGACGGTATCGCCCTGCTAGTACCGACTGAAAGGCAAAGCGCCCATCATCGTCCGTGTAAGTCACGACATCTTTGTGCCCCTCAGCCGAGAGAGCCACCAGAGCGTAAGCTATCGGCTCACCCGAAGTCGCATCGCACACCACACCCGTGAGGGCATGACGAGCGCCCTGACCATAGAGCATCTGCGACAGTATGGGGAGCAGCAGGCAGAGCAAGAGTAGGCGAACGATAGACTTCTTCATAGTGTTTCTGTAAAGCGGTACTGCAAAGGTACAGCACTGCTTGCCTCTGTAAATACCCAAGAGTAGGTATTTATCAGTACCACTTGGGTGAAACTAAAGTTTCATGCGGGTGAAACTGGAGTTTCATACGGGAGAAACTGGAGTTTCATACGGGAGAAACTAAAGTTTCATGGGTGAGAAACTGGAGTGTCATACGAAGGGATTGTCCTCTTCCTGAAAGAGTATACCGATCGGAGAGGGCGGAAAGTTAGATGCGGACGGGGCGAGGACGGGCTAGGAGGTACTGCACCCAGGCGTAGAGGAGGAGGTAGTAAGCGACGCAGAGCCAGAGTGGCATGGCGATGGTGAGCTGAGCGGTGAAGTGCTGCTCGAGGAGTGCCATCGCACCGCTGGTGAGGTCGCTCACGCCGACGAGGAGCATTGGTAGGAGCGTCGTGGGGAGCCCGAGGGCGAGTAGTCCCATGGTGACTAGTCCCGTGATGATGAGTAGGGTAGCGAGGGGCGACAGGAGGAGGTTGGCGAGGAGTAGCCAGACGGCGGTGCTGCCGAAGCTTCGTGCGAGGATAGGCCAGACGAAGAGTTGTACGGCTAAGGTCGTGACGATGAGGTAGTAGAGGTAGCTGACGATGCGGGAGCTACTCGGTGTGATGCGTTGGTTGAGTGCGCCCCAGGTGACGAAGATGGCTAGCACCGCTCCGAAGCTGAGTTGCATGCCTACGTCAAAGAGTGCGTAGGGTGAGACAATGAGTAGAAGGACGGCTGCCTGCGCCCATACGTTGAGCCGATCGGTGGAGCGCCCCAAGAGCCGAGCCACGACAAAGATGGAGAACATGAGCGAGGCACGGAGTGTCGGGATGGAGAGTCCGCAGACGAAAGCGTAGAGCCATACGGCTACGAGGGTGAGGCTCCAGCGCAGGAGGTAAGCAGTACGGACGTTGTGGATGAGTCGGAGCGGGTAGCGTATGAGCCAGTAGATGAGTAGCAGGACGACCCCAACGTGAAAGCCACTGACCGACAGCAGGTGCGCAACGCCTACGGAGCGAAACTGTGCCTCTGCGACGGTTCCTTCGTAGCGATCGCCTAGGCAGATGGCACGGAGCGTCTCTCGCTGTAGTGGAGTGAGTCGGTCAATTTCGTCTAGGGTGCCACCGATGCGCTGCTGGAGGGTGTAGGCGCGGTAGCGTAATTGGTCACAGAGCGACCAGTGGGTAGTGCTTAGCGCATTGCAAGCTTCTGCTGTGGAAGCGGATAGCACGCCCGAAGCCTTTCGTGAGAGGAGGTAGTGCTGATAGCTTGACGAGGAGACTTGATCTAGAGGTGTGAGCCGTCCACGGACGAGGTAGTTAGTGCGAGGCGTGAGCTGCAGCGAGTCATTATATAGGTATAGCATGATGCGCTGACCACGCCAGCGAACGAGGGTTGCTCCGCTCGGGTCTGTCGCTTGCTCGATGATAGCCTCGGCACGAGAGCCCTGTTCGCGTGCTGTGGGCGGGCGGGAGATGGTGACGAGGTAGGTCGTTTCTTCGCTGGGCTGTGGAAGTTGTGCGACCCGTTCCCGTGGAATTGTTGCCAGACAAGCTCCCATGCAGAGGAGCACTAAGTACCAAGCGGAGCCAGCGAGGAGCGCTTTGTGCCAAAGCCTAGAGAGGACGAGGAGGAGCGTCGCCACGGCGATGCCGAGGAGGTACCACTGCGCTGCTAGTAGCCCGAGACTACCTAGATAAATGCCCAGCACTAGCGACAGGAGTGTCACCAATGCTGGGCGCATGATTGTGGCGTGTAGCCCTCGGACGAGGTAGTGCAAGATGGCTTACAAGGCGTGTAGCTGTGCAATCATCTCTTGAGGGCTGGGCGCCTTAAAGACGGCACTGCCTGCCACGAGCGAGTCGGCACCCGCCTCGACAAGCTGGCGACCCGTCTCAAGGTTGACCCCGCCATCGACCTGTATGAGGGTGGAGAGTCCCTGCTCTTGGATCATTTTGCGCAGGCGCTCGACCTTGCGGACAGAATGCTCGATAAACTTTTGCCCGCCATAACCAGGGTTGACACTCATGAGGAGCACCATGTCGGCTTCGCAGAGGATGTCGGTGAGGAGCTCCACGGGGGTGTGCGGATTGAGCGTGACGGCTGGACGCATGCCCGCCTCACGGATAGCCCGCAGCGTGCGGTGCAGGTGAGGGCACACCTCGTAGTGTACATTCATAATGTGGATGCCGAGCTTGGCAAACTGATCAATGAACTTCCACGGCTCGACGATCATCAGATGCACGTCGAGAGGCTTCTGACAGATGGGGCGTATCGCCTCAATGATGGGAAAGCCAAAGGAGAGGTTCGGAACGAAGACACCGTCCATCACGTCAATGTGGAGCCAGTCGCACTGACTCTCGTTGATCATCGTGATCTCATCGGCGAGATGCAGGAAATCGGCACTGAGGAGGGAGGGAGATACAATAGCCATAGTGAAGGGGTTTTTAGACGATTCGATATAGATGCTTTACTTGATGCGTAGTAGGGTAGTGGAGCGGAGCCTTTCGCCAGCCTGTAGCGTCAGGGAGAGCTGTTGCTCGGGGGCAATGGCGGGAGCCGCTGTTATGGGGATAGTGTTGAGTAGGAGTACGTCGCCCGTGTGAATGGTGAGGCACTCGGAGAGGAGCGAGAGCGCTTGGCAGACCGCCTCACGGGAGAGCGTCCAGCTCTGCTCGGAGAGGGTCAGCGTGTAGTGCTCTGCGAGCGCAGTGTCAAGGGGTTGCCAGTCGAGGGCTACGGCACTGCCGTCGTACACCTTAGCACGCTCCCAGGGAGCGCCCGCCTCACGTAGCTCAGCGAGTAGCGAGCGACAGGTGATGTCCCAACCAGCAGCGCACGACTCGATGTACCGCTCGGCAAAAGGTGGCGCCACGCACTTGCCTGTCCGTCCTATCTTGATGGCGAGCGAAGGAATGGCGCACCACTCCGCTTCGAGGTGTGGAACGAAGAAGGGATAGCCCGGGCGAAGAAGTGCTTCGCCTTTGTAAAAGAGTCGCGACTCGTCGTCTATGCCGTAGACCTTCATCGTCCGCTGTACATCTGCTGGTAGTAGTGCTGGTAGTCTTCGTCGGTGATGCTCTTGACCCAGTCAAAGTGGTCAAGGTACCAGTCGATCGTGTAGCCGATGCCCTCGGCAAAGGGGACCGAGGGTAGCCACCCTAGCTCCTGATGAATGAAGGTGGGGTCGATGCCGTAGCGGGCATCGTGGCCGAGACGGTCACGGACGAAGGTGATCAACTCTTCGTTGATTAGCTCGGGCTGAACCTGAGCGCCTAAGATCTCTGAGATGCGCTCGGCACGTGCTGGCTCTTTGCTCAGACGATCGTGTAGCTGGCTGATGATGATACGGACTATCTCTAGATTGGTATGTTCGTTGTGCCCGCCGATATTGTACGCTGTACCAGCTTTCCCTTGGGTCACCACGAGGTGGAGCGCACGACAATGGTCGGTGACATAGAGCCAGTCACGGACGTTTTCGCCCGTGCCGTAGATCGGTATCTCCTTGCCGAGGAGACACTGACGGATGACGAGCGGGATGAGCTTCTCGGGAAACTGGTAGGGGCCGTAGTTGTTCGAGCATCTGGTCCAAACGACTGGCGCATGGTGCGTGTGAACGGCTGCCTGGCAGAGGAGATCGGCCGAAGCTTTCGCAGCACTGTAGGGACTGCGTGGGTCGAGCGGTGTGCTCTCCACGAAGAAGCCTTCCCGGCCGAGCGAACCGTACACCTCGTCCGTAGAGACCTGAAGCATCATACGTCCCTCCTGCCATACGGGATAAGAGCCTCGCCCGCTGGTGGTAGACCAATGGTTGCGAATGGTGTCTAGCAAGGTCTGCACGCCGAGGATATTGGTGCGTACGAAGATGGCGGGGTCCTCGATGCTTCGATCGACATGGCTCTCGGCCGCAAGGTTGATCAGGTAGTGCGGAGCGTAGCGGGTGAAGAGAGCGTCCATCGCCTCGGCATCGCAGATATCAGCCTGGACGAAGACAATCCGTTCGTTGTCGATGAGCGGCTCGATGGAGCGGTAGTTGCCCGCATAGGTTAGTTTGTCGATCAGGACGATCCGCTCGTCAGGGGCGAGGGCTTCGCTCAGGTAGTAAGCGAGGTTAGTGCCGATGAAGCCAGCAGCTCCAGTCACGGCGTAGGTATGTCGGTATGAGGTCATAGCGTAAGGTGTCAAAAGCGTGATGCGGTGTAGTCGGCTAGGGAGATACCCCGTAGGTCTTTGTCCGAAAGGATCAGCTCCTCGGACGAGATGCCCCACGACTCCCAGGGGATCGCCAGTTGCGGGTCGTCATAGCGTATGCAGAGCTCGCTCTCGGGGGCGTAGCCGTTGTCCACTTTGTAGAGAAACTTCGCTTGCTCCGAGAGCACGAGGAAGCCGTGCGCAAACTCTCTCGGTATGTAGAGCTGCCGATGGTTTTGCTCCGAGAGATGATAGCTGCGCCACTGCCCGTAAGTGTCGCTGTCTCGTCGTAGGTCCACGATCAAGTCTATGATCTCGCCCACGACGCAGCGCACCAGCTTCGCTTGGCTCGCTTCGCCTCGCTGGAGATGCAGACCACGCAAGACACCACGGACGGAGGACGATTCGTTTTCCTGCACCCATGGTCTAGGCGCGACGGTCGCTGCAAAGTCTGCCGTGCGGTAAGTCTCGGCAAAGTAGCCACGCGCATCGCCGTAGCAGTCTGGCTCGATGAGGTAGACGCCCGCTAAGTCTGGGTCCGCTTGGTAATGTATCATTGCTTAGGTCACTCTATATATTATTGTATGACGGTAAACTCGGTGCGGCGGTTGAGCTGGTCGCAGACGACTTGCTGCTCTTCGGTCAGCGCGCCGACCCATTCGGCCGTTAGCTCCTGTCCCTCGGGCAACCAATCGAAGCGTGTCGCCATCCCTTTGGTCACTACGTAAGGACGCTCCTTGCCGTAGCCACGAGCCTCTAGTCGGTCGGCCGCAATCCCCTTGGCGATGAGATAGTTGACGACGCTCTGCGCACGACGCTGTGAGAGCCTCTTATTGTACCTCTGCGAACCCTTGCGGTCGGTGTTACTGCTCAGCTCTAGGCGCACGTCGGGGTTTTGCTCTAGGAGCGTGACGAGGTAGTCGAGACTCTTCTTCCCCTCGAGGCGTAGCGAAGCTCGGTCAAAGTCGTAGTAGATGTCGTGGATCTGCTCCGAGTGCAGGCGCGAAGCTAGGTAAAAGTCAACCAAGTAGTCGGTGCTCTCGGTGGCGCTGTCGGTCACGAGCGGCATGTATTGGTTGAGGTAGTCTGGGTGCGAGGCGTGTAGCACGTAGCGGTTTGACCCCGCAATCTCAAGGACAAAAGAACCGTCGTCACGTGTCGAAACAATGGGCGTGGCGAGCAAACCTTGCTCATCGGCAATGCGTACCGTCGCCTGCGGGATGCCGTACCCCTCACGGTCCATCACGAAGCCATCGATACGGATGATGGTGGCGGGCAATGAGAAGTGGTAGAGGTGTGGCCGTCCGCGCTGGTCGCCACGAGTCGAGGAGAGGTAACCCTCCTCCGCTAAGCCCGACTGCGGCTTCGGTGAGAAAGTGAGAGCGTAATCATCGGCGGGGGAGTTCATCGGAGCGCCCAGATGCGTCACCTGCCATCCGCCGAGCGAGTCCATCTGCGCCTTGTATAGGTCCAGCCCGCCCAGCCCCACACGTCCATCAGAGGAGAAGTACAGGGTACTGTCGCCCACCATCGTGGGGAAGAGTTCGTCGCCAGGCGTATTAATCTCGTTGCCGAGGTGCTCTGGCTTGCCCCAACCATGCTCGCTGAGGGCTATGCGGTAAAGGTCTTTGCCCCCTAGGCCAGCCCCCTCGCTCACGAAGTAAAGGTATCGTCCCGAAGCGTCAATGGCAGGATGCGCCGCCATGCGTAGCGAATCCTCCCAGATGGGTACGCGCTCGCCTTTGCCCCAGCCTCCTTGGCTAGACTTGGAGGCTTTGTAGATCTGCACGGTACGGTCGTAGGTGGAGCTTTGCTCAGCGTAGGAGTAGTAGAGCGTGTTGCCGTCTGACGAGATGGAGGGCGTACCCTCATCTTCGGGCGTATTGACACTGCCTGGCACGCTGTCGGGGCGAGACCACTTGCCCGCAGCGTCCTGCTTGATCATAAAGAGGTTGTTCGTCCCCAGCCCAGTCACTTCGCTCTCCTGTAGCATATCACGGAGAGGCACACGGCTACTGGTGAAGTAGAGTATCGTGCCGTCGGGCGCATAGCAAGGGGCAAACTCCGCATAGGGCGAGATCAAGAGACGATCCGTCTCGACCGTGTGTCCCGTGGGGTGGGCAAGGAGCGAATCGGCCTGACGCACACTCGCCAGTCCTATGCGTCCGAAGTAGTCGTGTGGGTAGTACTCTAAAAACTGCTTGTAAGCTTTTGCCCGCCTCCCGCCAGCGACCCAGCTGTTGTAGCTCCTGAGCAATGCGTAGGTGGAGGATCGAGTCGGGATAGTTGCCCGAGAGCGCTAGGTTGTAGCAGTTGAGCGCACGGGGTGTGTTGCCCAGTCGTCGGTAATTCTCCGCAGCTTTGAAGGCTAGGTAAGCCCGACGCTCAGGCTTCTTGCGAGAGGTGCGGCGGTAGAGCGTGTAGTAGCTATCGGCAGCGAGGGCATAGCGACCTGTATGGTCGTACAGCTCCGCCTTGCTCAGCGTCACACTCTTGCAGCCCATCAAGCTACAGAGCGCTATAGCGCACGAAAGTAGCACGAGCAACCAGCGAATATGTGACGACGAGACCTTCATAGCAAACCGTTTACTTAGCGAAACCCTAGCAACTTGTGTAGCTGTACGCTGAGCCGCCACTCGGGGTGGGCTAGGACGAAGTCCATACAGCGTGCCACTACTGCCGACATCTCCACGCCCGTCTCCTCTACGGGGCTGACGTAGTAACGCCGAGCCTGCACCAATTGCTCGATAGGTGGCGGTAGTGGAGCGCCTAGTTGTAGTGGCCAGCGCACCTCATCAATGCCGTCAGGGTAGTTATCTACAAAACGCTCCCGCAGGCCACTTATTGCTTCTGCCTTAGGCGAGCAAGTGACGTAGTCCAGTCCTCGAGGCACAGGGCGTGTGCCATTTGTCTCTATAGACTGACGATAGCCCTGCTCGTGAAAGAAAGCTATATGCTCCTCCCGCAGCGCTAAGGTCGGTTCGCCACCAGTCCAGAGGATGTCTCGGCAAGGGTAGCTCTCCAGCTTTGCCAAAATCTCTGCGACGGTCATGAGCCGATGCCCCGCAAAGTCCGTGTCGCAGTAGTCGCAGGCGAGATTGCACCCCGAGAGTCGCACGAAGAGCATCGCGCGTCCCATCTGTCCTCCCTCGCCTTGGAGACTGTAGAAGATTTCGTTGACTGGTAGCGACTGCATACTATATAGGTAGTGAGTAGGTAGCGCTGCATCGTGCCGTCTCCTCGACACGGCAGCTGACGAGCGTCACGCCCGTGCCGGCAAGTTGTGCGGGAGCAATCGTCTCGACGAGGTAATGTGCCATCGCCTCGGCCGTCGGGTTAAAGGGCACCACGACCAAGTCCTCTGGCACCAGCTCCCGTAGTGAGGGGAGCAGCGGGTCCTCATCGTAGATCATCATCTTGTGGTCCCAATGCTCTTCCAGCCACATGCAGAGGAGCTCCTTGATCACGCCAAAGTCTATCACCCGCCCCAGCTCATCAAGCTGTGCTGCGGAGCAGGTGAAGTGTATTCGGTAGTTGTGTCCGTGTAGGTGGCGGCACTTCGACTCGTGTCCCACGACACGATGTCCCATGCTTATATCGTGATATCTCTCTACTGTCGTCATAGTTAACTGTCACAAAGGTAAGGAAAATGCAAGAGCTAGTCAGTAGAACGATGTCAGCCATGGCTGCAAAAGGCGCTCTTCTCCGATTGTCAAGGATTTTCCTCCGCATGAAAATGGATTTTCTTCCGTATGAAAATGGATTTTCTCCCGTATGAAAATTGATTTTCTCCTAGGTGAAAATGGATTTTCATCTAGTTCGAAAACGGGTCTTCTCCACTTTGCGACCAAACTCACCCTCAGGAGAGCGCAGAACCCATGCTGGTGGGGTGGGGGCTAACCAAAGAAGAAGAGACTGCTGCACGGGGGCAACAGTCTCTTACAACTAACGCTATTTGGAAAAGTGATGATTGCGGATTAGTGCGGAGGCGGGCTAAGCGTCTGGGTCTCCCTGCTGCTTGACCCAGTCAGTGTGCCGTCTGACCACCTCTAGGATGTTCATGTTAAGCACCTTGAGCTGAGCAAAGAGCTCGGGGAGCTCCTCCTCGGTTAGCACACGATAAGCCTCATCACGTAGGAGCATCTCGGCCGTTTCGGAGACATAGAGGCCGAGCCCTTTCTTCGGATAGATGAGCCCCTCGTTCTGCAGGTTCTCATAAGCTCTGAAGATCGTATTGGCATTGGTCTCCAGCTCGGCAGCCAGCTGGCGCACGCTCGGGATCTGCGTCCCGGCGGGGTACTCGCCCGAGAGGATCTTCTCCTTGATGCGCTGCTCTATCTGAGCGTAGATGACTACTTGCGGATTAAAATGTGGTGTGATCATGATTACTAAGTTAGAGCGGTTACGCCTTGACCTGCTTGCGTCGTAGCGAGTGCAGGCCGAGCCAAACCATCGCAAAGGCGTAGAGGTAGAATGGTATCGTCATAGCGAGGAGCGAGATGCTGAGTTCATCGCCATTGTCCAAGTAGAAGACGAGATAGCGATTTGTCTCATCAGGGCTTATACTACCAATGTCTAGTAAATGCATCATCATACTCATGCCAAGCATCGATACGACAAAGATCCCAAAGCCGATCCCTAGGAAGCGCAGGACTGCACGTAGGGGTTTGCGCGCCGAGATGACACAGTAAAGGTAGGTGGCATAGCCCGCCAGCTGCATACCTATCATCAGGCTGACATTCCACCCATACTGTGGCGAGACACCATAGTAGCATAGCGGATCTGTGAGTATATCTGGATAGAGGGCGAGTACCTGACTACCATCCATCAGGGCCCATATAAGCATGTAGACAGTCCAGGCGATCGCCCCTAGAAGCGGCGTGATGATGTGCAGTGCCAGCGTCAGGAGGAGGAGCGAAACATACTTCTCCGTGGCTGAGGCGGGTATCTGTAGGTAGAGTGGCGAGAGCGGAGCATTGACACGCTGGTTGTAGCTGATCATCACACCGAGAGAGACCGCTAGAAGGCTACAGTATAGGCAGGCAAAGTATACGCTACGGGCGGAGAAGTCACTGCCACCCATTCCAAAGAGTAAGGTGGTTAGTACCGACACGACCACAGGTATAGAGGCTGCGAGGAAACCACCGATCAGGATCTGTATCCACTGTCTATGGTGAAAGGCGAAGTCCAGCCGCAGGAGCTGGCCGAGACGCTTGAAGCTAAAGGAGCTGTCACCTGTCTTAGGCGCAGCGGTCGTTAGATTAGCAGATTGGTTCATAGTGAGAGAGGGGCTTGTGGGGTGAGTGTATCGTTTACTGGTTGGGATAAGTGCTGTAGCACCGCTTGGGTGTTGTACATCAGAGCGTTGAAGAAGAGCTCCATCGAGAAGCCTCCCGTCTCGGCAGTCTCTGGCGTGCGGGGCGTCATCACGACCTCTCCCCATACGGAGGGCTCGCTATAGAGTGGCGCTACGTGAGGCGCCTCGGCGGCGGTGCCACAGTAGAAGGTGCTCTCGAGGCGAGCAATCGTCTCGTTGCAGATGATCTGGTTTTGGTGTAGCACGACCAGACGATCTATCATTTGCTCTAGGTCACGCACCTGGTGGGTGCTGATCAGCACGGTTTGTTCGTCAGAGATGTGCTGCACGAGGAGCTGGCGAAACTTGCTCTTCGACGGGATGTCCAGTCCATTGGTCGGTTCGTCGAGGAGAAGCAACGGCACCCGCAGAGAGAGCGCCAGCACGAGCGCCACCTTCTTCTTCTGTCCCATTGAGAGACGACGCAGGTTGTTGGTGGGTGGTACGTCAAAGTCTTTTAGCAGCTGACGAGCTAGTGTGGCATCATAGTTTGGGTAAAACTGACCTGCACCGTCGAGGTACTGGACGGCAGAGGTGGCGGGTAGCTGCACCTCCTCGGGAAGGTAGTAGAGCTCTCGGAGAAGTGGCACCGAGCGCTTTCTGCTGGAGTGCCCGAGCACGGTGAGCGAACCGCCCTTAGCAAGGAGCAGTCCTGAGATAAGCTTGAGGAGGGTCGTCTTGCCCTCGCCGTTTTTGCCTAGCAGCCCTGTGATAGAGCCTGCGGGCAGGGTAAAGCTTACACCCTTAAAGAGCGGGTGCCGGCCATAAGAGAAGCATACCTCCTGAGCCTGCACGAGAGGCTCTGCGGTGAGGTGGGTATCTGTGTTTGAATACATAACTGTTGCGAAGTTTAGGGGTCTTATTAGATTACAAGACGAATAACCCTTTGTAGGGACGCTCGATCTGAGCGTCCGTTGTGTCAAAGGTTACAGCATCGTGGTTTTAACGGGGACGGACGCACAGATCGTGCGTCCCTACAAATCGTTACTCGTAAGTGTTGTGAAGACATCACTTAGTCTCCTCTGCGGGAGAGATGTAGCTGTGCAGTACGAGCACACGGTAGAGGTAGTCATAGCGAGCGCGGAGCTCTTCGCTCTGAGCGACGAAGTGACGGTTTTGCGCCTCGGCCAGCTCGTACGAAGAGGCACGTCCCGCCTCGTAGCTGATCTGCGCATAGTGCAGCGCTGTCTCGGCCGACTCGGTCGCCCGCTGGGCAGCGTCTATCTGACTGTAAGCGGCACGGGCATTGATCTGAGCCGTGTAGAGCTGCTGCGTGAGCTCTTTGTCCACCTTGCGCAGAGCGATCTGCTGGTCGGAGTAGCGGAGACGAGCCTGCGCCACATTGTCTGCCGTGCGCATCGCATCGAAGATGGGTACAGAGAGCGAAAGCCCAATGAAGTAGCGTCCGTTGTTGCGCATCTGATCCCCAAAAGGCTGGTTAAACTGCCGTAACTTCTCATTCAGGATGTAGTAATAGCCGGTGTTGTAGCCCGCGCCAAAAGAAACCTTCGGTATGTAGCCCGTCTGCTCCAGTCCGATCTGCTGCTCCGCCACTTGTAGCTGTAGCCTTGCCTGCTCCATCTCGGGACGCATCGTGCGCGCTTGCTCGAGGAGCGCATCGTTAGCCAGTGCCAGCTCGGGAGCAGGCGTAGCGCTGAGGCTCTTGACATCGGGCAAGGTGATCTGCAGAGCCGTGTAGTCGGGCAACTCGATGATGAGCGCCAGCTGATGACGTGCCAACTCCGTATCGCTGCAGGCACGAAGGTAGTTGACGCTGTCCTTAGCGAGTTGTGCCTCCACCTCGGCGAGCTTGTCACGAGACCATTTGCCCGCACGGACCAGTGCCGCCGTCTTCGTGAGCGTCTCACGGGTTAGCTTGAGTTGCTCATCGGCTACATGGATTAGCTCTTGGCGGAAGAGCAGATTGTAGTACCCCTCAGCCACCTGTAGCCCGATCTGCTCCTTGGCATAGGAGAGTCCAGCGGTCGCAGCGTCTAGATTGAGACGAGCTATCTCCGTTGCCTTAGGACGAGCCATACCAGAGAAAACGTCCCACGAGAGATTTGCCCCAAAGGAGGTGCTGCTCGAGGATTGATCGCCGATGACGCCCGTCTTGTCAGCACTACGTCCGAGGCTGACGCTCTGGCTAGCACTCGCCGAGAGCGAGGGAAGGTAACTGTGCTGTGCGGTGGAGAGTTGCTGCTCACTCCCGGCTAAGCGTAGGCGCGCCTCCTCGACCGTGATGCTGTGGGCGACGGCGTGGTCGATGCACTGCTGCAACGTCCAGCTCTGCTGCGCTGCTAGGGTAAAGCTCCCCGCGACCAGTAGGGCTAAGGGGAAGATATGACGAAGTGTAAGCATAGGATTGTCTTGTCTAAATGATTAGTTAGGCAGCTATCGGAGTGCCCTTGACCTTTTCGCCCTCCTTGAGACCACTCTTGACCTCGATGAGGCTACCGTTGCTGATGCCGGTCTTGATCTCACGGCGCTCCGTCTGCAGATGCTTCGGATCAGCATCGGAGGTGACCACCTCGACATAGACCTTGTCACCTTCAAACTGAAGTGCGCCCTCGGGGATGGCTAGGACATTGGAAACTTGGTCGGTGATAAGCTCTGCATTGGCACTCATATCGGAGCGTATGCGGCTGTAGTCATCGATGGTGATGGCTGCCTTGAGCTCGTACTGCGTGCCTTGCTGCTGCTGGATTGTCTTGGGCGAGATGTACTCGACGACGCCCGAGAAGGCGGAACCCTCGATCGCGCCGATGCGCACCGTGACGGGTAGTCCCGTAGCGACACGAGCGATGTCTACCTCGTCCACCTTGCCGATGAAGATCATCTCCGTCATGTCGGCGATGGTGGCGATGGTAGTACCAGCGTTGAAGGAGTTGGCCTGAATGACCGAGTTACCCTCCTTGACTGGTATGTCGAGTATCGTCCCGTCTACCGTACTGCGCACGAGTGTCGTAGAGCCCTGAGCGTTGCGCTGGCTCATGCCGGTGAGAACGATGTTGTAAGCATCCTTAGCACTCGCAAGGCGCTCCTTAGCCTGTAGGTAGTTAGCCTTGGTTGTGGCATACTCCTCCTCGGCTACGATCCCTTGCTGGTGTAGCTCGGTCGCTATCTTGTACTTCTGCTGTGCCTCGTCGAGAGCTATCTTTGCTATCTCGACCTGCGACTCTGCTTGATTGACCGAACCCATCTCGGGCACCACCTTGATACGAGCGATGATGTCGCCCGCCTTGACGAGGTCACCGGGCTTCTTCATGATCTCGGCGATGATGCCGTTGAGCTGTGGCACGATCATCACCTCGTTGCGAGGAGCTATCTTGCCAGTGAGGATGATAGACCGTTGGATAGAGGGGACGCGGGTCACCGTCTCTACCGAGTAGATGGTCGCTTGGGGCTGTGCCTTCTTATAGAGGAAGACGAAGGTCATGACAACGAGCAGGCCGAAGATGACCCAAAGGGAAAGTTTGAAGATACGCTTAGCTTTCATAGTTCTTTATGTTGTGTTTGTTTTTACCTATAGTTGAATGTTGGTTTACTCCTCACGGATCGCTTCGATGGAGCGAATCTCGAGCGCTTTCTTGAGTGGCAGGAGACCGCCCACCACGCCACCAATGATGATGAAGAGGAGCGCGCCAATCGCTGTGCCAAAGGGGATCAGCGGATTGACCAACATCTCGCTTTCCATTGAGGCGGTGATCTGTGCGACGATAGACATGATCCCCACACCGAGGAGAAGGCCTACGAGCCCCGCGAGGAGACTCAGCATGCCGCTCTCTAGGAGGATGAGTCGTATGATGTCTTTGCGCTGCGCTCCGAGCGCACGGCGTATGCCAATCTCGCGGGTGCGCTCCTTGACGGAGACGAGCATGATATTGCTAATGCCGATGATGCCCGAGAGGAGCGTGCCGATACCGATGAACCAGACGAAGACATTGACACCCCACATCATAGAGTTTTGGGCGGTGAAGAACTCTGAGATGTTAAACTCACCTATGGCGCTCTCATCGTCTGGTGCTATGTCGTGGGTAGAGCGGATGTAAGCTTTGATGCGGTCGTTGATCGCTTTGCTATCCTTACCATCGCCATGGAGCGAGTAGAGGAAGTGGTAGACCTCATTGCTTTGGCCGAGTGATGCGCTAAGGATCGTATAGGGGATACGCACCTTTTGCTCTTCAGAGCCATTGATATTCATCCCTTTAGACTTCCCCTTGAGGACTCCCACGACGGTGTAGTAAGAGCCGTCGATATTGATAACCTTGCCCAAGGCCTCCTCGTGCGAAGCGAAGAGCTTCTGGCTCACCTCCTCACCGATGGTACAGTTGCGACGTCGCTGCTGCTCGTCGCTCTCGTTGAGCCGTCGTCCCGCCAAGATAGTCGAGTAGACGATCTGGTCATAAGAGGTCCAGGCGGAGTAGAGCGGTGCTGTCGTACTCTTGGTGCCGTAGCTGACGGGTGTGTTCCACGAGCCTTGCTGGATAGAAGCTATCGTCTCTATCTCGGGAAAACGCTTCTGAAGGTTGGCTATATCGCTCACTGAGAGCGACCACCAGCGATCGGTGGGGAACCCTTTGTACGGTTTACTGGTTGTGGAGCAGTAGAGCATCGTGGTATTGCTTGAGATGCCGCCTAGCTGCTTGCGCATACCGTTGGAGAAGCCTTGGCTCAGGCTCATCAAGATGACCAGCATCAGGATGCCCCAGAAGATGCCGAAGGCGGTTGCGATGGAACGCTTACGATTCGTTCGTAAGGAGTGAAAAGCTTCACCCCAGATGTCTCGATCAAATAGTCTCATAGTACAGTCTTTACGCTAGGGGGTGTCACTAATCTCTCATCGCTTCAATAGCCGAAATACGTATCGCTCTACGAGCTGGCGTGTAGCCCGCCACGATCCCCGCAATGATCATCACAACGAGGATGCCCAGCGCCATCTGTGGCGAGAGGACTGGCGTGTCGAAGAGATGGATCGTCTCGCCCATAATGGACATCTCGCCAATGTGGTAAGCGGTCACGAGGTAGTCGCCTAGAGCGACGAACCCCACGGCAATGACCAGACCGATAGCACCCGCCACCGCCGTGATGAAGAGGCTCTCGACCATAATCATCGCTAGGATGTCACGGGGCTTAGCGCCCAGTGCCTTGCGTATGCCGATCTCTTTGTATCGTTCCCGCACCGTGACCAGCATGATATTGCTCACGCCAACGATGCCGATGAGGAGCGTGCTCAGCCCGACGATCCAGAGGAAGAGGTAGAAGTAGTTGACTACCTTATTATACTGCTCGTTGTTGACATAGTTTGAGTAGCCCCACATCGCCTGATCATCATCGGGCGAGAAGGAGAGTATCGAGCTGAGCGCTTTGAGGAGCTCCTTGTTGAAAGCCTCGAAGTCTTTCCTGCTCCGTATCGTAGGCGCATAGATATAGCCACCATCAATACGCTGATCATTGGGATGGATCATGGTAAAGGTGCTACTCGGCATATAGGATGCCGATTGGTTTTGCGAAGCTTCGTAGACTCCCACCACGGTAAAGGAGACATTGTCGACAGAGACGCTCTTGCCGACCGCTTCACTGTACCGATCAGTGCCAAAGAGCTTCAGCGCATCGGAGGAGCTGATGAGGAGGGTCTTCTCCCTATTATATACATCGTTGCCATTGATGCCTCGTCCCGCCAGCATCTTGACACGGGTCTCGAAGTGCCCGAAGTAGTTGGCACCGATACCCTTTACCGCCCCCTCGACCACCTGTGATGCGTAGCTTATTTTATTCCAAGATCTAAGGCGGGGTGCGATGTCTTCAATAGCTGGTACCATCTCCTGCAGCTGTGCGAGCTGCGACTCGTCGAAATACAGCCACCGCCCTGCTGGGTAACCTTGGTAGGGAAGGTTGGTCATCCAGACTTCAAAGTATATGCCGTAGTTTGGCTCCGTGTCGCCCGCATTGGCACTCTTAGAGATACCACGGTTAAGTCCCACGCCGATGCTGAGGAGGATGACTAGAAAGATGATTCCCCACGCTACGGCAAAGCCTGTCAGGAAGGTGCGCAGGCGGTTGCGCTTGAGATTGTCTATGATCTCGGAGAAGTATTCGTGTCCTATACGCATAATGTGTGATCCTCTTTACCCAAACACTTCCTCGGGCAGACTGCTCGTCAGACCGCCGCCCTCGATCAGCCCATCCTTGATATGTATCGTGCGGTCACACATCTCGGCTACGCCAGGCTCGTGTGTCACGATGATCATCGTCAGGTGCGACTCGCGATTGATCTCTCGCAGCAGCTCCATCACCTCGATGGTGGTCTTGCTGTCCAAAGCTCCCGTCGGTTCATCGGCTAGGATGACTGAGGGCGTGGTGATGAGGGCTCGTGCGATTGCTATGCGCTGCTTCTGTCCTCCCGACATCTCGCTCGGCAGGTGCTCCGCCCAGTCGGATAGTCCCATGCGGGCGAGTAGCTCGGCAGCACGCTTGGTGCGCTCCTTGCGACCGACTCCCTGATAAAAGAGTGGCAGGGCAATGTTGTCCAGCGCATTCTTGAAGGGGATAAGGTTAAACGACTGAAAGACGAATCCTATTTGTCTAGAACGGATCTCGGCAGCGCGGTTCTCCGAGAGGCTATTGCTGAGTAGCTCCTCGCCTAGATGGTAGCTCCCCTCGTCGTAGCTGTCGAGGAGCCCGAGGATGTTGAGGAGCGTACTCTTGCCCGAGCCTGAAGCTCCCATGATAGCAACCATCTCGCCTGGGAAGATGTCGAGGTTGATCCCCTTGAGTACATGTAGTGGCTGCGCGCCCTGGTAGGTCTTGTGCAGATTGCGTAGCGATATGACCGGTTTAGCATTCATAAGTGTATTGGCTTAGCGTTTGTCTTAAGTAGTACACTGCAAAGGTAGTACAAATATTTGAATCTGCAATAGGAAAAACGCATCAGTGTATAACTTGAATCAAACAGTGTCGTTGAAGCGAGGCGTGTGTCTCTCCATTGGACTGTTCGTCCGACAGGTTCAACCAGCTTGACTCCTTCGATGCCCTCCGAGGCTCTTCGGAGACTCCGACACCATACCCTCGAGGAAATCAATCATTTCCTCGGTGAGGATTTTTGAATCTCCACGGAGGAACGAACCAATTCTTCGGAACTTTGATTTGCTTCTTCCGAAGTTTCATTTCATTCTTCCGAACTTTTATTTGGCCCCTCCGTGGGGAATTTTCGTTTTCCACGTGGAGATTCCCGATTTCCTCGGTAGACGTGTAACGGTTGTAGGGGCGCTCGGTCGAGCGTCCGTCCCCGTTAAAACCACGACGCTGTATCGCTTTGACACAACGGACGCCCTCCGACTCGATACTATCCGTGCGTCTCTACGGCGGGCTACTCGTCTCCTATGGCTATCCGATTTGCAAAGTTATCCGTCCCAAGTGTCTCTAGTCGGAATAGTTTTAATATCTTTGTAGCGTATAAACGAGTATACAACCTTAGATATGGATGATTCGTCCGCCCATAGTACCCTTGAGGAGCCTCCAGCGAGTCAGATGCTGGTAGCGGGTCCCTGCAGTGCAGAGAGTCGCGAGCAACTGCTTGAGGTCGCTCAAGGGCTAAAGGCGCAAGGCGTCACACATTTTCGGGCTGCCTTGTGGAAGCCACGTACCCGTCCGGGATCCTTCGAGGGTGTCGGAGTGGAGGGGCTTGCTTGGCTCCAAGAGGTGCAGGCCTCTACGGGACTCAAGGTGGGTACCGAGGTGTGTCTGCCCGAGCAGGTCGAGGCGGTACGCACTGCGGGCGTTGACTTCGTATGGATCGGCGCTCGCACGGTGAGCAATCCCTTTATGGTAGAGGCGATTGCCGAGCAACTGGAGGGAGCTACGCAGACCGTTTTGGTCAAGAATCCGATCAGTCCTGACGCTCCTCTATGGATGGGTGCCATAGAGCGTATCAAGAGCCGAGGAGTTGCCGAGGTGATGGCGATCCTAAGAGGTTGTACGCCTGTCTACACCAAGCAACTACGCAACAGCCCTCACTGGGAGATGATAGCCCAGCTGCGTGCGCTCTATCATAAGCGTTATGGAGCGGAGGAACACCTCCCTATCTTACTGGATCCAAGTCACATAGCGGGGCGAGCTGATCTCCTAGAGGCGGTCTGCCGTACGGGAATGCTCTATCCGATCGATGGCTTTATGATCGAGTGCCACTGCGACCCCGAGCATGCTTGGACAGATGCGCGTCAGCAGATCACGCCCGAGCAATTGCACCAGTTACTGAAGTCGCTGCAACATCCTAGCAGTGACCACGAGGCGATGCTCCGCCCGATGCGCTATCAGCTACGGGATCTAGACGCGGCACTCGTGGAGCTACTGGCGGAGCGCTGCAAGCTCACGCAGACTATAGGACGCTATAAGACGGCTAACCATCTAGGCCTTTATCAAGCTGATCAACGCGCAGCGGTAGAGGCTCACTATATAGAGCTGGCTACTCAGTATGGACTGGATCCGCACTGGGCGGCGCAGCTGTACAACTTGATCCACGACTACTCCCTGCGAGGACAAGAAGCCGTGGATACGAAAGATGCCAATAACTTTTAGAAGCTAGACTACTATAATAAGCAATGAAAAACAAAGCGATCATCAGCATAGGCAGTAATGAGCATCGCACGGCCAACGTAAAGGAGGTTATGGAGATACTCACGAAGCACTTCCCCACGATACGCTTTTCGACGCCCCAGCTCACGGAGCCTGTGGATATGCCCGAGGATGCCAAGGCTTTTCTCAATCTGATCGCACTCTTTGAGACCGATCTAGATAGAGAGACTCTAGAGGCTGAGCTAAAGAAGCTCGAGACTAAGCTGGGACGTGACCACGATGACGATGAGGAGGGTATCATACCGATGGATCTAGACATCATCGAGTGGAACGATGAGGTCTACAAGCCACAGGATATGGTCCGCCCCTATGTCGTCGCCGGACTAGACGAGCTAGACGAGCTGTAGAATTAGAGATTAGAGGTTAGAAGTTAGAGGTTAGAGTTTAGAAATTAGACCTTGGAGGTCCTAATCTTTCTAGCCTCACAAGCTTCTCACCCTTCTAACCTCTAATCTCTAACTTCTAACCTCTAATTTCTAATCTCTAATCTCCATGCCGACCCATCACAGAGATGATCACGAGCTCATGCGCTACCTCCTACGGACAGCAGATCAGTTGGGGGTGGCGAGCTACGTGACGCCTTATCGAGAGCTACTCGAGCGACTGATCCGTGAGGGACAGTATGGAGCTAACGAAGAGGAGGACGATCGGGAGACCTTTATGGAGCAAGCTGAGATGGCTCAGCTACTCTGCGATGAGATAGGGCTGGGAGTCGTCTCGATATCGGCGGTCCTACTGGAGCCTCCGTACATCCGAGGAGCTATCACAGCTCAAGAGGTTGAGGCGCTGTGCCCGCCTGGCACACTTCCTCTCATAGAGCGTCTGGCGCAGACGCATGAATTGTACCATCGCTACGACCTTCGTCAGGCCGATCAGGGAGAGGAGTTTCTCCTGACCATCGCCGAGGACATACGTGTCGTCTTGATACTCCTTGTGGAGTGTCTCAACAAACTCATCTATGCGAAGGAGCGCATGGACGAGAGTCGTAGGGTACTGCTAGCTCAGGTGGCGCAAGTACTCTTCGTACCGACAGCTCACCGCCTAGGACTTTACAAGATCAAGAGCCAGATGGAGGACTTGATCTTTAAGTACACAGACCCTAAGCATTACTACGAGATCAAAGAGCTGATGGGGCAGACCATCGTGGCAAGACAAGCTTATATGGATGCTTTTGTTGCTCCTATCCAGAAGCGTCTCGAAGAACTTCCCCTTCGCTGGCCCTACACGATCAAGTCTAGGAGCAAAACTTTTACCTCCATCATGAACAAGATGCGCAACAAAGGGGTCGCTTTCGATGAGATCCACGACCTCTCCGCCATGCGCATCATCATCGACGCGCCACCCGAGGAGGAGTACGAGGCGTGCTGGCTCGTCTATTCGATCGTGACGGATCTCTACACGCCCAATACGAAGCGTCTCCGCGACTGGATCTCGCAGCCTAAGGCAAACGGCTATGAGTCTCTACAGATTACGGTGCAGGGTCCCGAGGGCAAGAGCGTCGAGATACAGATCCGCACCACGCGTATGGATCGTATCGCCGAGAGTGGCATGGCTGCGCACTGGCGCTACAAGGGCGTCTCGGGAGAAGCTAGTCTAGACTCGCAACTCACCAGTATGCGTCAGGTGATCGAGGACTTGGCGGGTGATAAGGAGAAGGCGAATGCGCAGCTCTCCCTCCGAGTTGAGTCGAGAGATATCTTCGTCTTTACTCCGACGGGGCAGATGATTCGCCTGCCGAAGGGTGCCACGGTCCTGGACTTCGCCTTTGCCATACACTCCAATGTGGGGCTGATGGCGCAGAGTGCGCAGGTCAATGGCAAGCGTGCTAAGCTGAGAGATAAGCTGAAGAATGGCGATGTGGTCAACATTACCACGGCAAAGAACCAACGCCCCTCCATAGACTGGCTCCAGTCGGTCACTACCCGCAAGGCGAAGAACAAGATCCGCCAAGCGATACGTGACCAGCAAGAGAGCGGACTGCAAGCGGGCAAGGAGCTCCTCGAGAGACGCTTTAAGAATAGACACCTTGTCTACCAAGAGTCTATCTTCACCTCCCTCTTACGCAAGATGGGGTACAAGGGGAATATGGACTTCTTCATAGATCTCTCCGAGGAGCGGGTCAATGTGCCTAACTTCCTCGATCAGTACGCTGCACTTAGTGCTGAGGCGGAGGCTCGCGCTGCCGAGAGTAGGCGTGTAGCTTCCACACCGACAGCGATTAAATCGCCAGAAGCTTCCGACGGTCGTGAGATTGTAGTCTCCACGGCAGACTTCAAGGGGCTGGAGTACACGCTGGCCAATTGCTGCAACCCTAAGATGGGCGATGAGATCTTTGCCTATCCCTCTAAGTCGGGACTGAAGATACATACTCGTAGTTGCCCGAATGCCATTGACATCTTAGGCCGTCACGGAGATCGTGTCTTGCCAGCTCGCTGGCGGGGCATGGAGAGCTCTGCGGTGGTTGCGACGCTCTACGTGACGGCGCTTCACGATGCGGTCACAATAGGACGCGTCATCTCTACGCTCCATCAAGCGGACGAGTGTAGCTTGATCAATGAGGAACAACAGCTTGACGGGGGGCTTTGGCACGGCACCTTTACCTTTAGAGAGGGGGAGCGTCAAACGCTCTTTGCCCTGCAGGCACAGCTACAGAGCATCAAAGGGGTACAACAGGTGCGCCTCCAGCAGTAGCGCACTAAACGCTTTTAACATCGCAAGCATATAAGCAGAGACTGTTGCAAAAGTCAACAGTCTCACAATCTTGCAAGCAAGATTGTCTAGACTTTGTAGAAAGGATGAAGCGCAAGGCGCTGAGGGTGAGGTCTGAAGGGAGCATACCTCCGTATGTGACCGAAGCCGAATCCCGAAAGCAACACAGCGATTCGCCTTTATGCAACAGTCTCAAGCAGAGAGGGTCGCCACGTGGATGATACGTAGCGACCCTCTCTTAGATATTATTGAGACTTATGAGGTAGTCTCAGGAGAGCCTAGATGAATGACTGTGGTGCTAGCGTAAGCTACGCCACTAGGTCAGAGCTCTCTAATATATTACTCAGCAGCCTCAGCTGTCTCCTCAGCCTGAGCCTCGGGAGCCTCTGTCTGCGCCTCGGCAGCAGCCTCAGGAGCTGGAGCTGGTGCAGGAGCTGGTGTCTCAGACTCGATGACGGCGTGATTCTCCGAGATGACGGTGAAGGTGATAGGCACGATCACCTCACGGTGTAGACGTACCTGAGCATCGTAGTCGCCAACCTCCTTGACAGCCTTCTTGATCTGGATGATCTTGCGATCGATCTCGAAGCCCTTCTCAGCGAGTGCCTCAGCAAGCTGTATGTTCGTTACAGAGCCAAAGATGACACCATACTTAGATGTCTTAGCCTTGATCTCTAGGTGCATGCCATCGATCTTCTGACCGAGAGCCTGAGCCTCCTGCTTGATAGCCTCGAGCTTGTGAGCTCTCTGGCGCAGCTCCTCAGCGAGCATCTTCTTAGCGCTCTCGCTAGCGATGATAGCCTTCTTCTGAGGGATTAGGTAGTTGCGTCCGTAGCCATCCTTGACAGTTACGATATCATCCTTAAAGCCTAGGTTGATAATGTCTTCTTTCAGTATTACTTCCATTGTCTTATCGGTCTCTAGGTGATGATTACTTCATAAGGTCCGTTACGAAGGGTAGCAGAGCTAGGTGACGAGCACGCTTGACAGCCTGAGCTACACGACGCTGGAACTTGAGGCTATTGCCTGTGATGCGACGAGGGAGGATCTTACCCTGATCATTGAGGAACTTCTTGAGGAACTCGGGGTCCTTGTAGTCCACAAACTTGATGCGCGCCTTCTTAAAGCGGCAGTACTTCTTCTGCTGTACCTCTCCGGGGAGTGGTCTGCTATAGCGACCTCTTCTTGTTCTTGCCATGGTTTACTTCTCTGCTACAGGGTTACTTTTCAGTGCGCGACGCTTCTCAGCATACGCATGATGGAACTTGTCCTGAGCGATTGTGATGTAGCGCAGGACCGTCTCGTCACGTCTCATGAGTGTCTCAAAGGGCTTGATCACTGAGGGCTCAGCGTCAAACTCTATGAAGTGATAGAATCCGGTAGACTTCTTCTCGATGGGATAGGCGAGCTTCTTGAGCCCCCAGTGCTCATCGTTCACAATCGTAGCACCTGCAGAGGTGAGATGTGATGTGAACTTATCTACCGCTTCCTTCATCTGAGCATCAGACAAAACGGGAGTTAAAATGAAAACGGTTTCGTAGTGGTTCATATATAGTTAGTAAAAATGCTATTGCCTGCAAAGGTACACATATTTATTGAATAAACAAGCGCATCGCATCTCGCAGTCCTTTGTGGGGAGACTGGTGGAGGGGCAATAGAGGGTCAGTCTACCTCGACGACTAGGTGCCCGTCGTCGGAGAGGTAGAGGAGGTAGGCACGGACGGTCGTGAAGCCACTGGCTAGGAGCGCCTTGCGGTAGTTGCGTAGCTGGCGCTTGTGACGAGCGGTCTGATGCTGTGCCTCATCGCCACTCTTGTAGTCTATGATGACGGCTTGCTGCGCCTCCTCATCATACATGATGCGGTCGGGACGCTCTATGCGGGCTGTGCGTGTCTCGCTACTGGTGTCTTGTGTGAAGCGAACGACGCTCCGCTCGTTGACCACCTGCCACTTGCTACTCGGCTGGTAGTACTCGGCTATCGCAGGGTCTGCGAGTGCGCCCTCGAGTTGCTTGGTGAGGGGGGCTAGCTGCTCCTTGGGGAGGAGCCCCTGGTGGCACTTGGCCTGGAGTATATCTTGTAGTTCGTCGTGCTCTAGGTAGTCGATCTCACTTAGCAAGGCATGGAGGAATAGTCCTCTGCGTACGGCATCTTGCTCCTGATAGGAGACGCTCTGGAAGCGCCGCACGCGTAGCTGGGCTAGGTCGCTGGTCTGCTCTCTGCCAGAGATCCTGCGGGGCGCTGAGGCGGTGCTGGACTCTGCCGTAGGCTGAGTTTGAGGAGCTGTGGAGGGGTCTGTCTGAGTGTAAAAGGTGCACTGCAGGACTTCTCCAACTTTTGCCGAAGAAGTTGTGGCTTTGGAGCAGTGGAGGGGGATTTCTTTGGATCCGCAAAAGTCTGCACTGGAGGCGGTTTTATGGATCTCTTTGACTAGCTCGGAGATGACACTCTCGAAGTTGACACTCTTACCCGACGTCTCCTTCTTCTCACTGAGGATCAGGTGCATCTCGCTCTTGGCTCGTGTCATCGCTACGTAGAGCGTGTTGATACGGTCTAGGAGGGCTGCGCCCTCTTCGGCTGCGATCCTGTGGCGGAAGGAGGTGCTCAGAGTCTCTTTGGTAGAGGAGATGGGGAGTAGGGGAGGAATCTCCACATCCGTACCTAGTAGCTCGCGAAGCTCGTCCATCACCTCCTTGTCATCGCACCAGATGATGTCGTTGTGGTCTAGGAGCCTCCACTGGTACTCCAGAAGGCAGACGACGGGGAAGCCTAGCCCCTTGGCCGAGTGTATGGTGAGGAGCTGCAGTGCATCTTGCGTCTCTAGGCATAGTCTAGGGGTGTGGGTCTCTAGCCACTCAAGGAAGCCCTGCAGATCCACGTAGTTGTCCTGGCTATAGTCCTGTACGGTGTCTAGGAGTGCATCTATGTAGGGTTGGTCGGCGGAGGTGATGAGGGGGCTCACGGCCTTGACGATCAGTAGTGTGAGTTCGTAGAGCGAGGCGCCCTGCCCCTCGCTGTAGCAGCGGGTGAGATCTAGGGCGGGTAGGTCATGGATGCTACGCGCTAGCACGGCATAGTGCGCTGTGGCTAGTCGGTGCTCGAAGCTCTTGCTGTAGAGCTCCTCAGCGGCACCTGCATTGACTAGCACGCTGTGCATGATCTCTACGATGAGTCGGTAGAGCGGGTTGGCATCTAGCGAGAGCATCTCACGAGATACGAAGGCGAGGGGCTCCTGTTCAGATTTGTGCTCTTGGTTGTACTGAATGATGGACTGAGCGATGCGCTGGAGGGTATCGTTCTTTGGCGTCAGGATGGCGATGTCGGAGAGCTTGTAGCCACGCTCTCGGAGGGAGGGGATGACGTGCTCGAGGAGGTAGTCGATCTTTGCCTGGAGCTGATCCTGTGGGCTAGCCTCCTGCCACTGATGGATGAAGACCCCGCCTACCTTGTTGAGGTGCTTATCGGGAACTTCTTGATGGACCTCTGAGGCGGCGTAGATGTTCTCGATAAGCTTGTAGCTTTCGGAAGATTTATCCAGCTTGAGCTGGGAGGCGCCGGGTAGGAGAGAGAAGAAGCGGTTGTTGAAAGAGACAATCGCTGGAGCGCTACGCCAGTTGAACTCTAGGTTGTGTGTCTTCTCGTAGTTGGAGAAGTCCTTGCTCAGGCTCTCCTGCAGGAGCATCGGGTCGCTATTGCGAAAGCGGTAGATGCTCTGCTTGACATCTCCGACGATGAAGCTAGAGCCATCAGCAGCTAGAGCCTCATTGAGGAGTGGCTTGAAGTTTTCGTACTGAAAGCGACTGGTGTCCTGAAACTCATCGATCATGTGATGCTTGAGCTTGGTACCGATCCGCTCATAGATAAAAGCTGTGCTATGCTCCCTACCCACGAGGGTGCGAATGAGTTGCTTGGCGTTGTCTAGGAGCGTGATGTTTAGCTCCTCCGAGACCTTGCTGACATTGCTTTGTATCTCTCCGAGGAGCTGGAGGTCGTACCCCTTTCTGATGGCGGTCTGCAGGGTAAAGAGCTTTGTGTGGAGGGGCAGTATCTTGTAGAAGGCGCTAAGCAGGGGAGAACCCTCAAAGCCCTTTGTGTAGCGCTCATCAAGGGCCTCCTCAACGTTGAAGTGCCTCAGATACTTATCCCACGTGGTGGCGGTTATATAGGATTTTGTGGCACCGATGGTCGGCTGATCCTTCGTCGTGTCAGTCAGTCTAGCGAGAGGGGATTGCTGTCCGCCAGGGAACTTAGTGCCTGGGATGACTTGAGCTCGGAATGCGTCTACCTGATTGCGGATCTCCTCCCGCACGATATCGATCTGCGCCTTGACCGCTTTCAAAAAGAGGGGATAGGTCTTGGGGTTGAGCAACTGTTTATTCTTGAAGGCTAGCTCCTGTATCTGCTCATTGTAGAGCTGCTTGGCGAAGAGGGTCAGGCTGTTCTTGAGAGCGTAGATCGACTTGTCGGCTTGGTCGGTCAGAAAGCGCTTGATCGCCTCCTGGGCTTCTGGGGATGGCTCGTCAAAGAGTCGCTCCACGGCTAGTCCTAGTATCTGATCGGTGGAGAGCTCGATGCGTGTCGTGGGGCGCTGCTTGAGCTCGATGGCTAGTGCATGGATGATGTCTTGGAAGAAGGAGTCGATCGTCTTGACTCGTAGTCCGTCATAGTCAAAGAGTATGGACTGGAGCGCCGTGCGTGCTCTTGTGGATAGCTGCTTATCACTGTAATGCTTATTAAAGGTGCCGTAGAAAGGCGACTCTTGAGGCGCTACCGCCAGTGTGGAGAGCTCCTTGAAGAAACGCTCCTTGAGCTCTCGGGTAGCTAGGTTGGTAAAGGTGACCGCCTGGACTTCCTGGTAGCTACTTTCGGGGTACTGCAGGACATGGCGCAGGAAAGCTTCCGTCATGGTGTGGGTCTTGCCCGCTCCTGCCGAAGCTTTGTAGATATGGAGTCGCTTGTTGCTCGTACTCATAGCACTATTGCGGAGACTCAGGCTGCTCCTTTCGCTGTATGTTGTCGCTGAGACCCTGGTAAAGCTTGCGGTACTCAGACTCTAGGTAGAGATGCACGCCTAGGGTGATCAGCGAGAGGACGACACCTGTCACGACTAGGTACCAAAGTTCCCATCGGAAGGCCAAAGTGAGGACGAGGAGCACCCAGCGGTTGTAGTTGCTGAGCAGACCTAGCGTGACGTCGACACCACGCTTGTACTGAGGCATCTGCTGGACAAACTGCGCTGGCACGCCTTCCTGATGCGCATGCCGATAGAGTAGCGACTGTAGCCGGTAGTGCCACGGGAGAAGAACTTCCCAGAGTGTGAGTAAGCGATAGAGCGCACGTCTAGACCATTTGCCCTCGGGCTCTTTAGGACTGGTCGCCTGATAGCCTCGTTGGTATCGGTAGGCAAAGAGTGGAGCGTAGTGATGAGCCTCTAGCTGTGCAGACATACTGCGCTGGGAGTACCTGACGAAGTACTCGATGAGTAGCTGATAGAGGTAGAGGAGTATGACGATAAGCGCTGGGGCAACGTACCACCAGTCCGAGATGCCCGTAGCGCCTGCCTCCTCTGGCGGGTAGGTGCTGATGCGTATCGGCAAGGAGACGAGGAGCGCCAGCTGTATGACGATCGGCGTGGCTGTGAACCAGACGACAACCTGCTTGCTAAGCGCTGGAACCGTCTGTCTCGTGACGCGCTGTCGCTCTACTGAGTAGGCTGTTTCGTTGAGTATCAGAGCCAGCAGTATGACTACCGTGCCAACGATACTGCTCCACAGAGAGATCGGGTCAAGCAGTGTGAAGGCTGCGACGACGCCCATGAGCATCGCCAGCATAGACATGTAGTGAGCCTCGGCAAAGTCTGTACGCACCAGCACTTCGCGGGCTATGCGATCAGTCATGGGTCTTATCCCTTTGCGAGCTATGAGTCCATTGATGCGCTCCATATCCTTTGTCGCTCTTTGCATTTACTCGTTATCTCCTCGTTTGTTCTTGTAGAGCTTAGGTAGCACATTGCTACGCGCCTCATCGTCTGCCATGCGATGGCGGTAAAGGTCTATAGCCATGTAGATAGACTCCATAAGCGCCTGCTCGTTGGCGATGCCTTGCATCACGATATCGTAGCCCGTGCCGTGGTCAGGCGAGGTACGTATGATAGGTAGTCCAGCCGTCACGTTAACCCCATCGTGTAGGTGTAGTAGCTTGAAGGGGGCTAAGCCCTGATCGTGATACATAGCCAAGACCGCATCGTACTGCTGATAAGCTCCCGAGCCCCAGAAACCATCGGTCGAGAAAGGTCCAAAAGCATAGATCCCCATCTCCCGCTGCGCAATGGCGATAGACGGAGCGATGACCTCTAGCTCCTCGGAGCCGATCAGTCCGTTGTCCCCAGCGTGTGGGTTGAGCCCGAGGACCGCTATGCGAGGCGAAGAGATCAGGAAGTCACGTCGCAGCGCTTCGTCTAGGATCTCCAAAGTCTTGAGGACTCGTCTCTGAGTGATGACCTTGGGCACTTGGCTAATGGGATCGTGCGTTGATACCAGTGCAACCCGCAGACCCGAAGGCGCTGCGAGGATCATCAGGGGTTCCTTGCCCTGTCCGCAAGCCACGCCTAGGTAGGCGGTGTGTCCTTTGTAGGGGAAGCGGTCTTGTGGCATGGCCGACTTATTGATCGGACAGGTGACCAAGACATCTATCGCACCACGGTTAATGTCGCTCGTGGCTCTCTCTAAGGCAGCTAGGGCAGCTAAGCCCGCAGGCTCCGTCACCTTGCCAGGTGTCACGTCAATCTCGTCACCCACCACGTCAATCACGTTGACCACGTCGGGCTCCGCCTCCTCCGCGTCAGTGATCAGATGCCACGACGCACGCTCCATCTGTAGTGCCTTACTGTAGTACGCAGCGATACGTGGAGATCCGTATATAATAGGTGTAAAGAGGTCGGTCACGCCATTGCGGTTGAAGAGCTTGAGCAGTAGCTCGTAGCTCGTTCCGTTGATGTCGCCGTGAGTTATCCCGACCACAATTCTTCTGTCAGTCATAAATCGTTCAATAGGTTGTGTAAGCCGTCCAGCGTGCCTGTGCTACTTGCTCAGCGTCCCACAGCTCGACGGAGTCAGCTCTTACGGAGAAGAGCGCCGCCTCGACCTGTTGCATCACATCTCGCTTAGCTTCATTGGGATGGTAGACAAAAGCCTCAGCAACGACCAGCTCGTTACCCTGAGGAGTGACGAATGCGTGCTGTACGAATGGCCCGCCCATAGATCCTCCGCCACGTAGCTCCCAGAGTCCACGTAGCTCAGTGCGTAAGGGCTGTCCCTCGATGGAGACCTGTCTTGTCATCAAGATGTGAGGTGCCGTGACCGCATGACTTCCCTCGACAGGTCCAGGCACATTGACCGCCAGGACCGAGTCGCGTAGAGCCACGAGGTAAGGCGCCGTCAAAGCTTCACCATGGTAAGGCACTTTGTAGAGGAGCATGTCGGTGCGCCGACGCATCGCATTGTTGGAGAGCCAGAGACAATTCTTGCCCACCTTGTAGGAGACGATGTCTTCGGGAGCGTTGATATGGTAGCCGAGATGCTTTACCGCTAGTTCGTCAGCCTTGTGGCTAAAGTTCTTCACCAAGTTGCTCGCTTGTACCGCCAGCTCGTGGCGTACGAATAGGTTGAGCACAGCACGCCCACGATCCGCCATCAAGTAGCAGACCGAGTCTGGCGAGGGGCTCTGTATCGTCACTACAATCTGTCCATGCGCCCACTGGTCGTAAGCGAACTTGACGCTGTTCTGCGTATAGCGTCCCGCATCGATGTCTACGATCAAGATGTTGCGCACATAGCGGAGGAAGGTGTCAAAGTCTTTGGGGTCCACCGTCGTCACGTCCATCTGCTCCTCGATCTGAGGCATCGCGGGTACATAGCTTCGCAACATCGCCTTGACAGCCGTGCCGACAGAGTCCGCTAGGTAGTCACGATCCATGACGAGCATCACCTCGTTTGGCTTACCACTAGCCTGAGTGAAGGTGTTCCCGCCACCATCCGAGCAACTACACACAGCCAGCAGTGCCACGAGGAGCGACGCAATCTGATATAAAGGTCTCATAAGTCTATCGCTTTATAGCGGGTAAATCACTCAGCACCGCCTTTGCGCTTGCTGTAGCTCTCTTGCCGCTCCTTGACCTCCTGATACTTGTCCTCAATACTCTTATTGTCGGGGTACTGCTCCCGCATCGTCTCTAGGAGGGGTAGCACGATCGGGAAGTTGTAGTATCTCGTCTTCAGGATATAATCCACGAGGAGTAGCAGACGATGGATGGTGCCTGGCGAAGCAATGCCACTAGCGGTGAAGCCCTTCTCGTTTGATCCTTTGCAAAAGACCACCTCGTCCGTCACGCTGAGATCTTCGTCGGTCAGCGCATTAAAGGGGAACCAGTAGTTTGTCTTCTCCTCATCAAAGGCCTCGATAAAGCCGTACTTCTTCATATTCTCCCGCATCTTGATCGTACCCGCAGGGCGCACTATCTGTAGATCTTCCTCGGGAATAGTTGCTCTGTCCTCGCTCGCCTCTATTTCGTCTAGGATCTCGCTGAGGGTAGGCTTGTCGGCAGAGTTGCGAGGGTATCGGTTGGGACCCGCCTTTTGTTGCTTGACAGCGTGTGACTTGATCTGATTCTTGTCCGGGAGTGGAATACGGTCGCCTGGCTTGTATATGTAGGTTTTGTCCTTGTCTATAGAACCCTCTAGAGGTGAGAGCAGGCTCTCTATCGCCTCTTCATCGGATAGCTTCTTCACGTCACGCTCCTCAGAGAGCTCCTCCTCTTCGAGTGAGTCTCTTAGCGAGCTAGCGGATCGCTCTCTCTTGTGATACACCGTAAAGGACTCAATCAGCTCCTCACGGATGAAATGCTGGTCACCACGACGACTCTCGAGGACTATGTAGTCGCCACAAACAGCCTGGAAGGTGCCTCGGAAGGTCCTATCCTTCGATACTATAAGAACACTCTGACCTGGTGTCAGCCAACTTGCGAAATCATTCATCATAATCGATATGTTTATTAGTCTGTAATCTGTATGCCACGGGTACGTCAGTCTAGCTCGTACTCTCTCGTACTAGACCGCCCGTGTCAATACACAAAGATAGTGAATTCTTTGACTCCTTGGCAACGTTGCGCCACATTCTCTCCAATTCTCGTAAATCTCACGAATAGCCCTTGTAGGGACGCACGGATAGTGTTGAGTCGGAGGGCGTCCGTTGTAGAACGATCTTGACGATGTTGCTTTTGACGGGAACGGACGCACAGAGCGTGCGTCCCTACAAGTCGCTACACGTCAGTACGTTGAGCCGACCCGTTGCTCAGGCTAGCTTTACGAAGCTTTGTGGCGCAGGCGTCGCAGGAGCGGGGCAAAGGCTTTGCCCAGTTGCTCGCGCCAAGCGACATACCCCGTGAGCGCAACAAAGACCACGGTGCTGAGTAAGAGACGCATCCACATCGCTGGCATCGTGCCATAGATCCACAAGACGAGCCCCACGGCGATGGCGCCCACTGCGAGATAGCCCGCTGTCGCCCCTAGTCGGTACGGTACGGGGTAGTACTTGCGCCCGAGGAAGTAGGAGATGAGTACTAGCAGGAGGTTGCTCACCACCGAGGCGTAGGCACACGCCATGAAGCCCCAGTGCGGTGCTCCCCACACGATGATCGCCACCGTGAGCAGACAGCCCAGCGTGGAGATGATGCCACCCCAGTAGGTGCGGTCGGTCAGCTTGTACCAGAGCGATAGATTGTAGTAAATGCCGAAGAGCACCTCCCCGAGCATCACATAGGGTACGACCCGTAGCCCGTCATAGTAGGCGGGACTGATCAGCACCTTGAGCAGGTCAAGGTAGCACATCACCGCTACGTAGATAAAGATCGCCGAGAGCAGGTAGTAGTGCATCGCCTTAGCATAGGTGATGCGACGCTCGCGCTCCGCTGCCGCCTCCTCGTCTGCCGAGAGCTCGCCCTCCTTGCCTCGCTGGAAGATAAATGGCTCGTAAGCAAAGCGGAAGGCTTGCGTAAACATGACGATCACGACCGCTATCTTGTACCCAGCGCTGTAGATGCCGAGCTGCGTATTGGCAAAGGTTTGATCTGCAAAGAGCAAGGGAAAGATGATCTTGTCCGCCATCTTGTTGAAGTTGCCCGCTATGCCGAGCAAGACCATCGGCAGCGAGTAGTGGAGCATGCGACGAAGGAGCCCCCAGTCGAAGCGCCCGCCGCCACGCGCCTCTTTCATGTAGGGTATCAAGACCAGCAGGAGGATGATGTTGGCGATCATGTTCGAGAGGAAGATATACTCGACCCCGAGCCCTGGCTCGTACCACCAGTCGACCGCCCCTGGAGCGACCCTCTGGAGCCAAGGACAGACCAGTAGGAAGAAGAGATTGAGCGCCACCGTCAGGAGTACGTAGCCTATCTTGATCAAGCCATAGCGCAAGGCTTGATTGGTGTAGCGCAGATAGGCAAAGGGGATACTGGTGAAAGCATCGATCGCCACGATCACAATGAGCATCGCCACAGGGCGCAGCATATCCGCATAGCCGAGAGCCGCACCGATTGGCTTGACAAAGAGCAAGCCCAAGATGAGGAAGAGGAGCGAACTGGTGCCTAGCGTACGCAAACTATTAGCGTACACCTTACGCCCGTCACCCTCACGGCTAAAGCGGAAGAAGCCCGTCTCCATCCCATACGTTAGGAGGATCAGGAGCAGTGCCACCCAGGCATACAGATTGGTCACGATACCGTAGTCCGCTGGCGAGGGAAGCTGATACACATAGAGCGGGAAGAGCGCCCAGCCGAGGAAGCGACTGAGCATAGTTGTCGCTCCGTAGATGACGGTGTCCTTAAAGAGACTCTTGATACGGCTACTCATAAGATTTCTATAAACGGTTTTTCGAGTAAAGCATTACACTTCGTACAGATCCCCCTCTTGTGCTGCAAAGCTATTGGGAAAGACCTCTTGCGCCTCCTTCAGTAGCACCGACACATCGTCATAGCGTCCTGAGTAGTGGCCCAAGAGCAGTTGACCTACCTCGGCAGCCTTAGCCACCTCTGCCGCTTGCCGTGCCGTCGAGTGCCCGTAAGTCTCCGCACGGTCGAGAAACTCTTCACTGTAGGTGCTCTCGTGGTAGAGGAGGTTCACCCCACGAATCTGCTCCACCAGATGCCACGCAGGGAGCGTATCTGAGAGATAAGCGTAGGAGCGGGGCGGGCGACCAGGCTTCGTCAGCTCACGGTTCGGGATGATGCGCCCGCCACCTTGAGGGACATAGTCTAGCCCCATTTGCAGAGCTGGCATAGCGCTGTAAGGGATTTGGTAAAAGTTCGTAGCCACAGGATCGATCCTCCTCGGCATACAGTGCTCACGGCAGAGGAAGCCGACGGCACTCGTACGGTGACGCAGGGGCAGCGTGTCGACCGTGATCCACTCGTCGGTGTAGATGGACGGGCTAACCTCGTCACTCGGCGCGATCGTCACAGAGAGCGCGTAGGAACTCTCCTCCACATGATGCGCCTCTATGTAACGTATGAAGTCGGCCACCTCGGCAGTCGTCACGATCGTGAGCGGCTTCGTGCGCCCTACGTGTGCCATCGAGGTAAGCAGACCAGGTAGTCCGAAGCAGTGATCCCCGTGAGCATGAGAGATAAAGAGCGCCTCCAGCTGTGTCATCTTATAGCCCGCCATAATGAGCGAGTGCTGCACCCCCTCGCCAGCATCTATCAGGTAGTGATGCCCAGCGACGGTCAGCACTTGCGCTGACGGTAGATGATGCCGTGTGGGACGCGCAGAGCCACAACCGAGGATCTTGACTTGCATCTCAAGCGTGTTGCTATAAAAACGGAGCTACGGCTAAGACTCTTCCTCCTCCTCTGGCGTATAGCGGTAAAAGCCTACGCCCACCTTGCGACCGAGTTGACCGGCACGTACCTTACGACGTAGCAGTGGGTGCGGACGATACTTGCTATCCATAAACTCCGCAAAGAGCCCCTCCAAGATCTCCAGACAGGTGTCTAGTCCGATCCAGTCTGCCAGCTCTAGCGGTCCCATCGGGTGACTAGCCCCAATGCGCATCGCACGGTCTATATCTTCGATAGAGCCGATGCCCTGCGCCAGCTCGGTGATCGCCTCGTTGATCATCGGTATGAGCATACGATTGACGATGTAGCCTGGCGAGTCCTCGACGTAGACAGTCTCCTTGCCCATCGCATCGCACAGCTCCTGGATCTGCTCGAGCGTCTCCTGAGAGGTGTGCTGTGACGAAACAATCTCGACGAGATCAATGAGTGGCACCGGATTGAAAAAGTGCATCCCCGCCACAAGCGACGGACGCTGCGTAGCGTTGCCCAGCTCCGTGATGCTAATTGACGAAGTGATCGAAGCGATGATCGTCTCCTCGCTCAGGACAGCATCGAGGTCTCGGTAGAGCTCCTTGTGCTCCTCGAGGGAGCCACTAGACGCCTCTATGACTAGGTTGGCGGAGACAATGTCAGCATTGTCCACGGTCACCTTGATGCGACTGAGGAGCTCCTGTCGCTCCGCATCGCTCCAGCCGAAGAGTTCGCCGCACTCCACCAGCGACTGCTCGAGGAGTGGGATGGCTCGCTTCTGACGGTCTAGTGAGCGCGCCTGTATGACGGTAGGTATATGGTGCATAGCCAGACAGATGGCTATGCTACGACCCATAGAACCAGCGCCCACGATAGCCACCTTCTTGTCGTAGTGGGTCGTAGCGGTACTGCTCTGGGTAGAAGTCTCTCTTGTCATTGTTTTGTAGTCTCTCTTGCGGATCAAAGGTACAAAAAAGCGCTCACCCGTCTAGCGTGACGTGTAACGGCTGTAGTAACGCACGATCGAGCGTCCGTTGTATCAAGGCGGGACGTATAACGGTTGTAGGGACGCTCGGTCGAGCGTCCGTTGTGTCAAAGCGAGACGTGTAACCCGTGTAGGGACGCACGATCTGTGCGTCCGTCCCCGTTAAAACTACAACGCTGTAACCTCTGACACAACGGACGCACGACCGTGCGTCCCTACAGCCGTTACTCGTCTCTGTGCGTCCGTCCCCGTTAAAACCACAATGTAAAGGACGAAATTGCAATATCCGCCTCAATCCTCGGCTAAGTTATACGAGGAGTGTTAGTTAGCAGTGCCTAGAGCTACCAACCTCTCGACATAAACATCTGGCCCTCGAAGAATTCACCAAATAGCTCCCGAGGAAATGCAAATCCTCCACGGAGGCAATGAGAAATTCATCGGAAGATCGAAATAAAAGTTCGGAAGAATGAAATGAAACTTCGGAAGAATGAAATGAAAGTTCGGAGGAATTTGCCGTTTTCCCCGTGGCGGATTTGCATTTCCTCGGGAGAAAATCCATTTAGTCGGAAAGTGTCCGAAATATGAGACTGTTGCAAAAGGATGAAGCGCAAGGCGCTGAGGGTGAGGTCTGAAGGGAGCATACCTCCGTATGTGACCGAAGCCGAATCCCGAAAGCAACACAGCGATTCGCC
>NZ_ACLR01000060.1 GCF_000174775.1 Porphyromonas uenonis 60-3 | reverse complement strand
TCTTTGCTGATGCTATCTGCCCCTGTAACTGGTCTTGCGCGCCACCCTCCCAAGCATCCAGAAAGGGAGAGAGATAGTTAGCAAGCTCGTCATATGAAGTCAGAATAGGGAATATTTGAGCGCTTTCTAAGTTCAAATGCAAGTAAAAGCGAAGTTTTTTTCTCGTTTCGCAAGCTCGGTCGACTTCTCTTCGGGAACCCGCTCGTCGGGGTGGGGGCTCCCACCCTTGCCGCGGGGCGCTCCCGGAGCGGAGATTTTCCTTTCTTGAACTTGCCTCGGAGGACTCTCTTCTCTTCGTAACCGCTCGTCGGGGTGGGGGCTCCCACCCCTTGCCGCGGGGCGCTCCCGGAGCGGAGATTTTCCTTCCTTGGACTAGGCTCGTAGAGCTCTCTTCGCTTCGTGGTCTAGCTCGAAGTCGCAGTCGTGCGCAACCAGCGAGAAGAGGATGTGGAGGAGCTTATTGTTGACGTTGTTGAGGATGACCCCGTAGGGCTTGCCTTGAGCTTTCATGCGTTGGTAATACTGTTTAAATGTTGGGTTATGAGTTATGGCACTTCGGGCTG
>NZ_ACLR01000061.1 GCF_000174775.1 Porphyromonas uenonis 60-3 | reverse complement strand
TCAGCTGGTTTTTCCGCATCCAAGCGTTTTCAAGGCGGTATTTTGTGATACGTCCAAGTTAGTCAGCTGATTTTCATTGCATACAAACTTTGTCAAGGCGGTATTCTTTGACACGTCCAAGCTGGTCAGTTGATTATGATGACACCAAAGCTCTGTCAAGGCGGTACAGCTCGAAACATTTAAGCTGGTCAGCTGGTTGTTCCCGCATCCAAGCTTTGTCAAGGCGGTATTCTGTGATACATCCAAGCCAGTCAGCTGATTTTCATCGCAGTAAAGATTTGTCAAGGCGATACAACTCGACACGTCCAAGCTGGTCAGTTGATTCTTATAGCAGTAAAGCGTTGTTACATCGCCTTGAATGGTAATCCTCTGGCTTTTGATTGTGTAGTACTTGAAACCGTACCTGTTCGTTTTCCCAGTCTCTAGGACTCCATCGATGGAGATGTTGCCTTTGGCTGAGATCCCCAATTCGATTGTTTCTCCGACGGACTTGGAAGTAGTCATAGTGATGACGCCCTCGGCGGGGAGAGTGGTGGAGGTGAGGAGCGTGCTGAGGAGGACGAAAAGCCAGATGCGTAGTTGTTTGCTCATAGCGTAGTTAAGTAGATAGTGATTAGTAGTTAGTGATTAGTTGTAGCGTGACGGGGAGCTGAGAGAGCTTGGCTGGGTAAGTTGTATTTTCTACGAAGTTATACCTTTATTTTGAGTTGAGCAAGAGAGGGAGGGGAGAGAGAGTAGAAATTAGAGGTTAGAGGGGAGAAATTAGAGGGGAGAAATTAGAGGGGAGAAATTAGAGGGGAGAGGTTAGAGGGAAGATCGGAGCTATCGGAGGTGTCGGAGCTATCAGAGCTATCGGACGGGTAACGACTTGTCGGGACGAGTAACGGTTGTAGGGACGCTCGGGAGTGTCTAGCGGGAGGGCGTCCGTCCCCGTTAAAGGTTACTGAGTTGCATGTCATGTCGTTCTACGACGGACGCACAGATCGTGCGTCCCTACACGGGGTTACTCGTCCCGAGCGTCTCTACAGCCGTTACTCGTCCCGATGCACTTCGACGCACTCCGAGGACCCTGACACCACACCTCCGAGGAAATTGAAATTGCCTCGGTGGAAAATGGAAATCCTCCACGGAGGCATAAAAAAATTCTTCGGAACTTTGATTTGCTTCTTCCGAAGTTTCATTTCATTCTTCCGAACTTTTATTTCGGCGCTCCGTGGAGAATTTTCGTTTCCTCACTGGAGATTTCCGATTTCCTACCGAGGGGAGAGATGCGAGGCGGGAGATGCGAGCGAGCAGGTGTGCCACTACAGGTTGCAACTCGTGAGATTTGCACCTGCCCGAAATGAGCGCTATCTCAAAAGTTGTTTGTATATTTGCCACTACTACTAGTGACTATATGCCTATGAAGCAAATACTACATATTATATACACCCTCGTCGTTTGCGCTCTACTAGTACCTTGCAGCGCCTTGGCTAGTGACAAGAGCGAGGCTACCGAGCGTCAGTTGCTATCTGACCAGAGCCTCGTCGTTGTGGCGTCACAGCCCTCAGCGCTAGAGCAGTCAGCGCCTCAGGTAGAGGTGCGTGACGGTGCCATCGTACCGCTCTGCGAGTATGATCAGATGCAGGTCTTCAACGTCATGGGGCAGGAAGTGCGCAATGAGCACCTGCCTTCAGGAGTCTATCTCGTGCGCATCGTCGTGCAGGGAGAGACCTATACGCTCAAGGTAGTCATACGCTAATATATACTATATGTAGCCCATTCGTTGAGAGCTATCTGCGTCACGCTACGCTCATGCGCTAGCTTGACGTAGCGGGTAGCTCTCTTTCTTATATATCCCATCTATGCTTGATCAAATCCAGCAATTACAATCGGCTCTTGCCCACCTCGTAGCCTCTACGCCCGAGGAGGCAGAGCAGCTACGCATAGCTTATCTAGGTAAGAAAGGTCGTATTACTCAGCTCTTTGAGGCATTTCGTCAGCTTCCTCCTGAGGAAAAGCGCCAGCTCGGAGCAACTCTCAATCAGCTCAAGCAAGAGGCCACTGCACGTATCAAGGAGCTCCTAGCCTCTGTCGCTACGCAGTCTGTACAGCAGACGATCGACCTGACCCGTCCTGCGGTGCCTTATCCGCTAGGCTCTCGTCATCCGCTCACACTCATACAGGAGGAGATTTGTAATATCTTCGAGCGCATGGGCTTTAGCATAGCTGAGGGGCCTGAGGTGGAGGATGACTGGCACGTCTTTGAGGCGCTCAACTTCCCGCCAGACCACCCCGCACGAGACATGCAGGACACTTTCTTTGTGGATCACAAGAGCAATATCTTGCTTCGCACTCACACCTCCTCCGTCCAGACGCGTGTCATGAAGAGCCAAGAGCCACCCATACGCGTCCTCTGCCCTGGGCGCGTCTATCGCAATGAGGCTATATCCGCTCGTGCTCACTGCTTCTTTCACCAGATCGAGGGACTATACATTGATCGCAACGTGAGCTACGCGGACCTCAGAGAGGCGTTGCTTTTCTTCGCTCAGTCGCTTTTTGGCGCTGATACACAGATCCGCTTGCGCCCGTCCTACTTCCCCTTTACCGAGCCGAGCGCTGAGATGGATATCTCCTGCGGGCTTTGCCATGGCGAGGGTTGTGGCTTCTGCAAGCATACGGGTTGGGTCGAGATCCTAGGCTGTGGCATGGTCGATCCCAACGTGCTGGAGAATTGTGGCATCGATAGCTCCGTCTACAGTGGCTACGCCTTCGGACTAGGCGTGGAGCGCATTGCCAATCTTAAGTACAATGTGAAGGATTTACGCTACTTCTCGGAAAACAATCTAGACTTCCTCTCGCAGTTTACCGCACACACCACACCCCTCTAAAGGCTCCTCCGAAAGTGACTCTAGACGAACGCTACGGCTTGGCTCTGGAAGGGCTGACCAAGCTCTATCCCAACGCCGATACGGAGCTTATCTATCACGACCCCTTCAGTCTACTCGTGGCGGTCGTCCTCTCGGCACAGTGCACTGACAAGCGGGTCAACATGGTGACCCCGCAGCTGATGGCGCACTTCCCGACGCCCGAGGCGATGGCGCGCGCTTCGGTCGATGATCTGCTCGCTTTCATGGGGAGTGTGAGCTATCCAAACAATAAGGCGAAGCACCTCATCGGACTCTCCGAGCGGATCGCTCAGGAGCATCACGGCGTCGTCCCCTCTACGCGTGAAGAGCTAGAGGCGCTCCCAGGCGTAGGGCGTAAGAGTGCCAGCGTGATGCTGGCCGTCTGCTTTGATACGCCAGCGATGCCTGTTGATACGCATGTCTTTCGTGTTGCCAAGCGCATTGGTCTCGCCTCCTCACGAGCCACCACGCCCTTAGCTGTCGAGCAAGCGCTCAGGCGACGCATACCTCGTGAGCAACTCATACGGGCGCATCATCAGCTTATCCTGCTAGGCCGTTACATCTGCAAAGCGCGCAAACCGCTCTGCGATGAGTGCACCCTCACCGCCTGCTGTCGCCATTACGCCACAGCCAAAAGCTAACAGCCAACCGCCAACAGCTAAACTTTAGAATCCCCGCACCTCGGTGACGAGGGCGGTGACCTGTGCTTTGAGTTCGTTGAGAAACTGCCCAGGGTCGTACTCGCGGCTCTCTATCTGACGCAGCTTGAGCTCCCAGCGACCTGTCAGCTCGACGCTCTTGAGGAGCGGGTCTTGTATTGACTCGATCAGCTGTATGCCCGCTGGCGTAGCGCGTAGCGACTTGCCCTCACGGACTATGTAGCCACGCTTGAAGAGTGTCTCGATGATGGCTGCGCGGGTGGAGGGGCGACCGATGCCGTTCATCTTGAGTGCATCCCGTAGCTCTTCGTCTTCGACCCCTTTGCCCGCTGTCTCCATAGCCCGTAGGAGGGTCGCCTCGGTATAGTAGCGTGGAGGTGTAGAGGTGCTCTCACGGATTGTCGGTTCGTGGGGCCCTGACTCGCCTTCCTTGAAGGGGGGGAGTGTCTGCTCCTTATCTTTAGCCCCATCCGAGGTGTCGTCGCCCTCTTTGCCACTGTCAGGCTTAAGCACCTCGCGCCATCCCTCGACGAGGATCGTTTTGCCGGAAGCACGTAGCGGGTACTCCTCGACGGTGGCGCGCACGGTGGTCGTCGAGACCTTAGCATCGGGGTAGAAAGCAGCGATGTAGCGCAGCGCCACGAGGAGGTAGATCTGCTCCTCGTCGGGCGTGAGTCCACTGCTCAGCTGTCCCGTCGGGATGATGGCGTGGTGGTCGGTGATCTTCTTATTGTCAAAGACCTTCTTGCTCTTCTTCAGTGGCTTGCCACTACTCAGTAGCGGAGCGATGAAGCCCCCGAGCTTAGCGTGGCGAGCGATGCCTTGAAGCGTCTCGCCCACCTTGGGGTATTGGTCTTCGGGGAGGAAGGTGGTGTCGACACGTGGGTAGGTGGTCACCTTCTTTTCGTAAAGGGACTGTATGAGTCGGAGCGTCTGCTCGGCCGTGAAGCCAAACTTCTTATTTGCCTCCACCTGTAGGGAGGTGAGGTCGAAGAGGCGTGGCGGGTACTCGGTCGACTTCTTCTGCTCGACCGCCTGTACGACGAGGGGCTCCTTAGCGATCCGCTCGATGAGCTCCTCGACATGCTGTCGCTCGGCAAAGGTCACCTCGACTTCCTGTGTCGTGTCTGCTCTAAAGAGCGTCCCGCGGTAGGTGGTCTGCATCTCGTAAGTGGTGACGGGTACGAAGCTCTCGATCTCCGCCTGCCTATCCACGACGAGCGCCAGCGTTGGCGTCTGCACACGCCCCACGGATCGAACGCCTCGCTGCCTGCTACTGTAGCGGTCGGTGAGGGTGTAGAGACGAGTGCCATTGATCCCTAGGAGCCAGTCGCCGATGGCTCGTGCTAAGCCTGCATGGTAGAGCGTGTCTAGATCTTTGCTGGGGCGCAAATTGGCGAAGCCCTCGCGGATCGACTGGTCCGTCAGCGAGGAGATCCAGAGACGCTCCACGGGACAGGTACAACCCGCCAGTTGAAGCACCCAGCGCTGTATCAGCTCGCCCTCTTGGCCCGCATCGCCACAGTTGATCACCCGCTCTGCTTGTGAGACTAGTCCCTGAATCACGGCAAACTGTCGCTCGATATGCTCCTCGTGGATCAGCTTGATGCCGAAGCGCTCTGGGATCATAGGTAGCGAAGCGAGGCGCCACCCCTGCCAATTGCTCTGGTAGTCCTCTGGTTCCTTGAGCGTGCAGAGGTGACCGTAGGTCCAAGTGACCGCATAGCCATTGCCCTCGATATAGCCCGAGCGAGCTTCGGTAGCTCCGAGTATCTTGGCTATGTCACGCGCTACGGACGGTTTCTCAGCAATGCAGACGATCATAGGTCAGTCAAACTTACTCATTGGTTGCGCCAGCTCCCGTCTGCATCAGGTAAGCCTTGATAAAAGCATCGATGTCGCCATCCATTACTCCGTTGACATCGGAAGTCTGATAGCCCGTACGGTGGTCCTTGACACGGCGATCGTCGAAGACGTAGCTACGTATCTGAGAGCCCCACTCGATCTTCTTCTTATTTGCCTCAACTTCATTCTGAGCTGCACGACGGCGCTCCAGCTCTTTGTCGTAGAGTTGCGAGCGTAGGAGGCGCAGAGCGTTCTCACGATTCTCCAGTTGAGAGCGCGTCTCGGTGTTTTCGATGACAATCTCCTCAGGCACTCCCGTGTCGGGGTCGGTGTATTGGTAGTGCAGGCGGACGCCCGTCTCCACTTTGTTGACATTTTGCCCACCAGCGCCACTGGAGCGGAACGTATCCCACGAGAGCAAGGCGGGGTTCACCTCCACCTCTATCGAGTCGTCCACGAGGGGTACGACAAAGACCGAGGCAAAGGAGGTCATTCGCTTGCCCTGTGCATTGTATGGGGAGACACGTACGAGACGATGCACACCGTTTTCGCTCTTGAGGAAGCCGTAAGCCAGCTCGCCCTCGATCTGCATGGTGACCGTCTTGACACCCGCATCGTCGCCGTCCTGCCAGTTGGTGATGGTCACCTTATAGCCCGAGCGCTCCGCCCAGCGCTGGTACATACGCACCAGCATGGAGGCCCAGTCCTGGCTCTCGGTGCCACCAGCACCCGCATTGACCTTGAGGACAGCGCCTAGGCGGTCCTCCTCAGCGCTCAGCATGTTGCGTAGCTCGAGGTCTTCGACCAGCTTGATGGCACGAGCGTAGGCATCGTCCACATCTTGCTCCTCGACCGCCTCCTCTTTGTAAAAGTCGTACGCCAGAGCTACCTCCTGCGTAGCCGCATCGACCGCTTCAAAAGCTTCGATCCATGAGCGTATCTCGCCCACACGTCGCATCTGCTGCTGGGCGCGTGGCACATCATCCCAAAAGTCTGGAGCTTGTGTCCGGAGCTCCTCTTCTTCTAGTTGGACACGTCGCTGGTCGATGTCAAAGATACCTCCCCAGCGCCTTCGTGCGCTCCAACAGCTCTGCTAGTTGGTCCTGTGTTATCATAATAATATGTGTCTATCCGAGGGCGTATACCACGAAAGTGTGGCGTGCGCCCCTTTATTTATTGTGTCAATTGGGAGGTCAAAGGTACAGCTTTTCGATCAGCTCGGCGTACTGCTCGAGGATCGCCTTACGCTTCAGCTTCAGCGTCGGTGTCAGCGTACCAGCCTCAATGGTGAAAGGCTCGGCCAGTAGCGCAATGCGCTTGACCTTCTCAAAGCCCGCCAAGTGCGCCTGCAACGGCTCTATGTGACTTAGCAACATGTCGCACACCTCGCTACGCTGCGCTAGCTCGGCCGTGGGGAGATCCGCCAGCGTCTCTTGACCACGCTCACGGAGCCGACGACGGAGCTGCTCGTAGTTCGGATAGATCAGCGCTGCGACAAACTTTCTCTGATCAGCCACCACAGCGCACTGCTCAATGAGCGGACTGCTACTCAGCAGCGCCTCGACTTGTTGTGGCGCTATGTACTTACCATTGCTCGTCTTGTAGAGCTCTTTGATCCGCTCAGTGTAATAGAGCGTACGCCCCTCCAGTCGTCCCGCATCGCCCGTGCGAAACCATCCATCCTCAGTGAAGGCTGTTGCATTCGCCTCGTCATTATGATAGTAGCCTGGCGTGATCGTATCGCCACGTAGCTGTATCTCCTGAGTCTCAGGGTCAATGCGCACCTCTACGCCTGGCACTACCTCACCCACGGAGCCTATCACATAGTGCCCAGGTAGGTAGCAAGAGACCGTCGCAGCTGACTCGGAGAGCCCATAGCCGACCACTATGTTAAAGCCAGCCGATTGCAAGAACTCGTTGATCTCATTCGAAAGCGGAGCTCCCGCCGTCGGGAAGAAGCGACCCCGCTCCAAGCCTAGGACACGCTTCAATATATAGAAGACCGTGTAGCGGTAGAAAGCATTGGATATGCGTAGTCCCCAGGGCGCTTTGAGGCCATGGATACGGTAGCCTATATGGTACTTGTGCCCCACACGTAGTGCCTTCCTGTAGATGCGCTGCATCACAGGCTTCGACCGCTCGATATGCTCCTGCACGCCTTGGTATACTTTCTCCCAGTAGCGCGGCACATTGCACATCACCGTGGGACGTATCTGAGGCATCAGCTCCATGATGCGCTTTGGATAGGTCACGACCGCCACTTTGATACCTGTGGCAAGACAGTAGTAGACCCAGAGCTTCTCAAAGACATGGCTCAGCGGGAGGAAGTTGACCGAGACATCGTGATCTCCCAGCGTCGGGAAGAGATTCTGGTGCCGCTCCACCTGTGTGAGGATCATGTGATGGGTGATCTGCACCCCCTTGGGCGTACCCGTAGTGCCTGAGGTGTAAATGATGACCGCCGTCTCGTCTGGAGTCCCAGCCCCTAGCTGTGCCCGCACCTCCGTCTCGTAGGGCATCGCATCACCCATCGAGAGGAAGGTGTCAAAGTACTCACTTCGCTCATCAGACGGATCACGTACCACCCGCTCGTCTAGGATAACCATATGGCGTAGCGTAGGGTGTGTCGCTAGGAGCGGGTAGACATTGTTGTACTGAAACTGCTCCCCCACGAGGATCAACTGGATGCTAGCATGCTCCGTGATGAAGGCTACCTGCTCGGGCGAGCAAGTGGCGTAGAGCGGTACGCAGACAGCCCGTATCGCCATCAGTCCGAGCTCGGTAATGATGCCCTCCATCATGTTTTGCGTGTAGAGCGCCACGCAGTCGCCTGGCTTGACACCAGCGCGTACCAATGCCTGCGCTGCCAGCATCGCATGCTCCGTCAGCTGCTCACCAGTCCACTCATGCCAGCGTTCCTCCGCCGTACGATCCATATAGCGTAGGAGAGACTTGTGCCGATAAGTGGTGGCAAAGAGCTTGAGCAGATCGCTCAGATGATTCATGGCTTGGGTAGAAGTTAGAGGTTAGATATTAGAGTCTACTTGTTAGGACGTGTAGCTTGCTTGATGGGCACCTTCTTGAGTAGCTCCTCTAGGTCGGTGTCGCGCTCCGTCAGGAAGAGCGGGTGATTGCTCTCGTAGAGCTGCTCGTGAAGGGTATGGAGGAATATCTTCTGATCCCATGACAGGTCGCGTAGGAGTAGGTCGCTACTCTGCTGCATGCGAGGTAGTAGCTCTTTGACCACCTTGCGGCCCTCGGGGGTGATCGATAGGAGTAGGCTACGACGATCCTCCAGATTGCGAGTCTGCGAGATCAGACCGCTCTTGAGTAGACGACGAATGATCTCACTGCCAGAGGTCTTCTCGACGACGTTGTAGTTGTTGAGCTCGGTCTTGGTCATCTCGCCCTTGGCCATCAGCGTGATGAGATAAGAGTACTCGTCGATGGTCTGTAGGGGCGTGTCTTTGATAGCCTTACGCACGAGGTAGCGCATGTAGCGGTATACGAAGCTTATGTCACGTGCTATCACCGCATTAAGATAGGCATCCCCCTTTGAGCCCGTCTTAGACTCCTCGGTGGATGCTTGCTGCTCAAGAGACTGATCAGCAAAGCGCAAGAAGTTGCTCATTGACTGCTCAGCATTGCCACGAAACTCTTCGTACCTCTCAACTAGATCAAGTAACTCATGTAGTAATGGGTAACTCATATTGTGCTATGCTTTCAAAAGGTTTTTTTGTTAGTTGCGATATCTCTGTCGCGGGACGACTATCCATAATAGGATATAGATGGGGAGTCCCGCAAAGGCGGTCGAACAAGTTGCCACTAAGTATATGAGCCGTACGACAGTTGGATCCCAGCCGAAGTAATCTGCAATGCCTCCGCACACACCACCGATCATAGCTTCGCGAGATCGGTAGAGTCTCTTATTGTTGGTCATAACTATAGTGATACTCAGCTAATTGACAAGGTCTGTCGTAGCTCTGTCTAGTCAAGCTACGCTCAATTCACTACAAATGTACAAAAAGTTCTAGACTTCGCTGAGAGAGAGTTAGAGGCTAGAGGTTAGAAGTTAGAGGTGAGAGGTTAGAGGTTAGAAGTTAGAGATTAGAGGTGAGAGGCTAGAGATTAGAATTTTGAGTTGCACGTATCCGATGGCTCTGATTGCTCCGATTGCTCCGATTGCTCTGATTGCTCAGATTGCTCTGATCTCTGTTTTTCTAATCTCTAACCTCTAATCTCTAGCTTCTCATCTCTCACCTCTCATCTCTCCCCTCGGTAGGAAATCAGAAATCTCCAGCGAGCAAACGAAAATTCTTCACGGAGCCGGGAAATAAAAGTTCGGAAGAATGAAATGAAACTTCGGAAGAAGCAAATCAAAGTTCCGATAAATTTTTTTATGCCTCCGTGGAGGATTTCCATTTTCTACCGAGGCAATTTCGATTTCCTCGGAAGTGTGGTGCCAGGGTCCTCGGAGTGCATTGGAGTGCCTTGAGACGAGTAACGGTTGTAGGGACGCACGGTCGTGCGTCCGTCCCCGAACGACGAGCCGAGTAACGGCTGTAAGAACAACCCGTTCAACTGACCTAATCTCGGGTCGATTTCTTTTCACTCTGCAAAGTTAAAGTAGGGACGCACGGTCGTGCGTCCGTCCCCGTTAAAACTTCAACGCTGTAACCTTTGACACAACGGACGCTCGGTCGAGCGTCCCTACAGCCGTTACTCGTCTCATCGTTCGACAGCGGATGCTGTAACCTTTGACACAACGGACGCTCGACCGTGCGTTTCTACAACCGTTACTTGTCTTGCTGTACTACAACGGACGCACAGATCGCTCCGATTCCGCTGGTCTTGGTTTGATGTTACAGATATTTTTACTATCTTTGTATTAGAGAAGAGAAGTGTGGTCTGTGTCCTTTTTAAGGGCGGACTGTCCTACCTCTTTGGGCGGGTAAATGAGGAACAACCTTGCGTGGTCTATCTTGCTGGATCAGTAGGAGGAGTGCGCTACCAGAGACCTTCATGGCGGACTGGTAAGTCACACTGCATGAGACTTCAAGTCGCTAGACTCTCTAGGTAGAGCTTCGCAGGGACATCTCATTAACACGCTTGATACATTAACCTTCAGAAGACTTTATGGCATTATTTGACCCTCCAGAGCATCTCTCCTGTCACCACTATGCGACGCATGCCAATAGTGGGTGGCTCCGTGTCGACGCTGCCGACCAGAGCACCTATCGAGGGATAACGGAGTTCCACGCTATCCTCTTCTGCACAAGAGGATCGGTGCGTCTGGCTATAGCTGACGAACTGTGGGAGCTACACGAGGGGCAGATGAAGTTTATCCCTCGGGGTACTTCGATGACTGCCATATTTAGTGGTGATGGTGAGCTACTGGACGCTTACTTTGACGTTGTTGATTTCATCTGTGACAAGATCTCGCTACAGCAGCTACAGCAACTCAGGCAAGAGGTCGCCTACGCCCCTGAGCCTCTAGAGGTGCGCGGGGCTATACACTCGCTACTGGGCACGCTCGCCATCTACCTCAATGATCAGGCGCTGTGTGCTTACCTCCACGAGCTAAAGATCAAGGAGCTTTTCTGGAATCTACGAGCTTACTACAGTCGTGAGGAGCTGGCCGCCTTCTTGTGGCCTATCCTAGGCGAGTCCAAGTTCCACAACGATGTGATCAGCGCTTTCACCTGCAATGCGAGGGTCTCCGAACTAGCCGAGCGCGTCTATATGTCCACCTCCGCTTTTTACAAGCGCTTTAGAGAGGAGTTTGGCACATCGCCAGAGCAGTGGATACGTATGCAGAGTAATAAGCAGATCCTCTTCCTCATACAGGACTACGACCTCTCCATCGGTGAGATAGCCAGCCAGCTATCCTTCAACTCGCAGTCTACCTTCTCACGCTACTGTTCGAAAAACTTCGGTCTCTCGCCCTCTAATCTTCGTCGCACCCTGCAGGAGGGTACATCCTCGGAGGAGCTGCTACTGAGAAGTAGCGACAACGACTAGGCGAGCTCGCTACCGTCCATTACGTCATAACTTATAATCCTCCCTTACGTCTAGCCTGTAGCTACGACCTCTCGCTAGGCGCTTACAGAGACTGTTGCATAAAGGCGAATCGCTGTGTTGCTTTCGGGATTCGGCTTCGGTCACATACGGAGGTATGATCCCTTCAGACCACCCTCAGCGCCTTGCGCTTCATCCTTTCTGCAAAGTCAGGATAATCTTGCAAGCAAGATTGTGAGACTGTTGACTTTTGCAACAGTCTCACTGTGTGTCCTGGCGACGGGCTACCCGTCCTGTGCGACCTACGACTCGGTCATCAGAAGGCTCTGGGGAAAAAGAAAAAGCCCCTTGCTAGATGCAAGAGGCTTCTCTCAATTGAACTATGATTAAACGTGACCTCGGAGGGGCTCGAACCCTCGACCCACTGATTAAGAGTCAGTTGCTCTACCAACTGAGCTACGAAGTCAAGCTTCATTCTGGAGTGCCATAGGGGCTTCCTTCCTGAACTGTGATGCAAAGGTACAACTTTTTCTGAATACTGCAAGCACTTGGGGCAACTTTTTTCGCAATCCGCTGATTTCCTCCTTTAAGAGGTTTGCGGGGTACATGGGAGCACGAGCGATATCGTACATAGATAGAGCGCGTTGCGATGGAAACCGTAGGAATGCACAGGAGTCTCTAGCGAGAGGGCGTCCGTTGTGTCAAAGCGAGACGAGTAACGGTTGTAGGGACGCACGGTCGTGCGTCCGTCTCCGTCAAAGCGAGACGAGTAACGGTCGTAGGGACGCACGGTCGTGCGTCCGTTGTAGTACAGCGAGACGTGTAACGGTTGTAGGGACGCACGGTCGTGCGTCCGTTGTGTCAAGGCGAGACGTGTAACGGTTGTAGGG
>NZ_ACLR01000062.1 GCF_000174775.1 Porphyromonas uenonis 60-3 | reverse complement strand
GAGTTTTGAGGCTCGGAGCTGTTGGTGAATCGTTCTTAGATGTCTGTTTCTTAGAGGGTTGTGTGGTTAGAGGGTTGGGGTAATCTGGTATGCGCATCTGCATCGGAGTCTTCTTGTTGAGGGCTCGATGAGGACGCGCTGTGTTATAGAGAGCAATCGTTTGCGAGAGGATCTCCCGAACTTGATCTATGGGCTTATCCTCGAAGTTGTAGAGCCAGTCGTTCTTGATGATTCCGTTAAGTCGCTCAGCCATAGCGTTGTGGAGAGGGTTGCCGGTCTGGGTAACGCTGGTTACGATGCCTAGGCTGGCCTCGTAGTCGGTCATCTGCTTGGAGACGTATTGACAGCCTCGGTCGCTATGGAAGATGAGTCCTTTGAGGTCAAAGCCATGCTTCTGGTAGAAGTCAACGGTCTGTTTTAGTGCGTTGTAGGGGCCCTCTGTGGAGAGCGTGGGCTGCAGGTCAAAGCCTGTGATGATGCGGCTATAAGCATCCATCGTCAGGGAGAGATATGCGAAG
>NZ_ACLR01000063.1 GCF_000174775.1 Porphyromonas uenonis 60-3 | reverse complement strand
TCGTAGCGTGCTGAGACGGGTGCTGCGCGTCGTACCCTCGTTGGGTAGTGGCGCCTGATAGATGACATGCTTGGTGGGATTGGTCAGCTGACCCATAAAGTTGTAGGCAGCGTTATTGTCCTCGATCTCTATATGGAGCGGATAGATGACCTTGCTGGGTAGCTCAGTAAGGGATATATCAAAGTCGTTGCTGTAGCGCGTCAGGTTTGGCGCGAACGGGGACTCTAATCGTGCTACCTCTAGGAGGCATAGGACACTCAATGGTGTCTGTAGCAAAGTATAGAGGCTCAGGCAGTAGACCCTCGTGTCTATCTTGCTCGTTGAGCCGGAGTGCCAGTCGGCAGTCGGGGTGCTTATTGCCCGAGGCTGGTGCTAGGTCACTCATAGTATAGTGCGTGGGGGGTAGCTCCTACCCAAATAGTGTATCGATAGGTCTCGCCGCACTCGTTTGGTACGGGAATCTCTATCCTAGAGGCTGCAGTCAGGTCAGCTGGCTCTAGATGCTTGTATGCGATGATCTCTCCTGATGAAGGGACACTGATGACAATATCCATGTAGCCCGCCTTGCCAATGTAAGCCGAGTCAGACATACAGGGCGTCTGCATATAGGGCGTGAAGACCAGTATCGTGGGGCACTCGCCTCGATCATATATAAGCTTATCACAGCTGACGAGTGATAAGACGAGGAGAGGTAGCAGGAGTATACTATATATAGTGTGTCGCTTCATAAAATGCAACTGTGATTGAGAGATCAGGTGTGTCGGTTTAGAGGAAGGGTAGGATCGTAAGGCTAAG
>NZ_ACLR01000064.1 GCF_000174775.1 Porphyromonas uenonis 60-3 | reverse complement strand
ACAACACTCAAGTAGCTGATGTCGAGCAAAGTACTGCTAAGCCTCTTAGCTCTTCTTCCACCACTCAGGAGGAAAAAGCAAAAGGTTTTGCCTCTTTCCCCCCTTCGTCCCCCTTTTCTCTTTCCCCTGTAACCCCTAACTCTATACCCCCTATAATCCCCCAATCTCGTCATCTTCGCTTCGCTCAGATGACCCAGCTCCAGCCCCGTGCGCGTGAGGCAAAATTTTTGGGAGCCGATGATGGGCAATTAAGCCTGACGGACGTATCACCCCATAAAGGCTTAAGGGAGCAGGAGGCTCTCGCCTTCGTAGATTACTTCAATAGCAAGCTAGCAACAAAGCAAGCTAACATACCAGCGTTGCGCTCTCTGCAAGGAAGTCGTCTAGCTGAACTAAATGCCCGCCTTCGAGAGTATGGCGCAGATGCCCTGCTGGAGGCTGTTGACAATCTCGTGTCAAGCGAGATGCTCAATGGTCAGAATGCTAGAGGTTGGCACGCCACTTTCGATTGGTTTGTCAAGCCTTCAAACTTCGCTAAAGTACTTGAAAACAACTACAAAGAACTCTTCACCCCCAGC
>NZ_ACLR01000065.1 GCF_000174775.1 Porphyromonas uenonis 60-3 | reverse complement strand
TCCGTTGTGTCAAAGGTTACAGCGTTGAAGTTTTAACGGGGACGGACGCACGACCGTGCGTCCCTACTTTAACTTTGCAGAGTGAAAAGAAATCGACCCGAGATTAGGTCAGTTGAACGGGTTGTTCTTACAGCCGTTACTCGGCTCGTCGTTCGGGGACGGACGCACGACCGTGCGTCCCTACAACCGTTACTCGTCTCAAGGCACTCCAAGGTGTACGACTCCGAGGACCCTGGCACCACACTTCCGAGGAAATCGAAATTGCCTCGGTAGAAAATGGAAATCCTCCACGGAGGCATAAAAAAAATTTATCGGAACTTTGATTTGCTTCTTCCGAAGTTTCATTTCATTCTTCCGAACTTTTATTTCCCGGCTCCGTGAAGAATTTTCGTTTGCTCGCTGGAGATTTCTGATTTCCTACCGAGGGGGAGAGATGAGAGGTGAGAGATGAGAAGCTAGAGATTAGAGGTTAGAGATTAGAAAAACAGAGATCAGAGCAATCTGAGCAATCAGAGCAATTCGGAGCAATCGGAGCAAT
>NZ_ACLR01000066.1 GCF_000174775.1 Porphyromonas uenonis 60-3 | reverse complement strand
CTATGGGCTTATCCTCGAAGTTGTAGAGCCAGTCGTTCTTGATGATTCCGTTAAGTCGCTCAGCCATAGCGTTGTGGAGAGGGTTGCCGGTCTGGGTAACGCTGGTTACGATGCCTAGGCTGGCCTCGTAGTCGGTCATCTGCTTGGAGACGTATTGACAGCCTCGGTCGCTATGGAAGATGAGTCCTTTGAGGTCAAAGCCATGCTTCTTGTAGAAGTCAACGGTCTGTTTTAGTGCGTTGTAGGGGCCCTCTGTGGAGAGCGTGGGCTGCAGGTCAAAGCCTGTGATGATGCGGCTATAAGCATCCATCGTCAGGGAGAGATATGCGAAGCCCCCTAAACACTTGACGTAGGTTATGTCTGATACGGTGAGCCGGCAATGGTCGGTGGCGATGTACTTAGGGGTGGTGTTCAGGTGGTCTTGGAAGCCGTGATTGACCACGCCCTTGGTTGTCTGAGGCGGACGCTTGCGTCTGCGACTTCTCAGTAGCATGTCGTTGGCTCCTAACACTTT
>NZ_ACLR01000067.1 GCF_000174775.1 Porphyromonas uenonis 60-3 | reverse complement strand
CGCTGTGCCTCGGCTTGTGCGGTAGCGATCATATCGTCGCTCTGCTGCTTAGCCTTAGCTAAGATCTGAGCAGCCTCTTGATTTCCCTTTTCTACCCCTTCATGGTAGATCTTATCGGTGAGTTCCTTAATCTTGGAGTCCATCTATATTGTAGTCTATGTTTTAGCTTGGTCTGTAGAGCGTACTAGTAGTGAGCATCTGCGTGGGTGTACGCTCTTACAGTCGCAAAGGTAATAATTTGCTCCAATAATTACAACGCTTCAACCTTACAAAAGCGAAAAATCTTTCTCAAAGTAAGGATCGGGGGCGACCAAAACTGGCACTTTATGGTCATGAATATCAATTCTCACGGAGGAATCTGCAAATAAATCGCTGGAAAACGAACATTCCCCACGGAGGCTGGATATAAAAGTTCGGAAGAATGAAATGAAACTTCGGAAGAAAGATTTCGAAGTTCCGAAGAATTTGTCCGTTCCTCGGTAGGGATTTTCGATTTCCTACCGAGGAAACTGGATTTTCATGGGCATGAAACTGGAGTTTCTTCCGCATGAAACTAGAGT
>NZ_ACLR01000068.1 GCF_000174775.1 Porphyromonas uenonis 60-3 | reverse complement strand
CGATCTTCTTCGTCGCTGTGATATCAGTACCATTAGCCGTAATGGATACGAGTTCGTAACCCATAGCAGGAGTAGCGTTGATCGTCAACTCCGTGCCGTAAGCGACTGAGTTGAGGTCGCTGGCACCCGTAGCGGTGATCGTACCCTCACCCTCCTTCTCGAAGGTGACGGCAAAGTTCTTCTTCGCAAAGGTTGCCGTGACGGTCACATTGTCCTTGACAACGACCTTCTTAGTAGTTGTGATGTCTACACCACCGGCAACGAGAGATTGAAGATCGTAACCCGCAGCAGGTGTAGCAACAATCGTCAACTCGGTACCATAAGCCACAGCATTGAGATCATCTGCCCCCGTAGCGGTGATCGTACCCTCGCCCACCTTGTCGAAGGTGACGGCGAAGCTCTTCTTAGCAAAGGTCGCCTTAACCTCGACAGCCTCCTTAACAATCACCTTCTTAGAAGCGAGGATATCCGTGCCATTGGCCGTAAGCGCAGTAAGCTCATACCCCTCAGCTGGCGTAGCGACAATCGTCAACTCTGTATCATACGGCACCTTCGTCAGGTCTGGAACACCTATGATAGCGACCATACCGCCCGTAGTTGCTGAGCTGGTTACAGCAAAGGTCGGTACCTCTGAGCCCGCATAGTCAGACCAGGCATTGCTTTGGTAAGACTGCGCCTGCCAATTCTTAGCTTTAGCCTTCGTTACATGATCGGTGAAGCATAGGTTGCCCTCTTTTGTCGACTCCTTGTCCACGACTTGCAGCATACCAACCGTCTTACCTTGACGATCTGGTAAGCTATTTATCAAGGCGGTCATAGAACTCGCCTTAATCTGATTGATGCTGCAACGTAGCCAGTTTAGTTCAAAACACTGGAGTAGGTTTATATCGCTCAGCGTATTGTCGCTACAATCTAGCGTTTTCAAGGCGGTGCAACCCGATACGTTCAAGCTGGTAAGCTTATTATCCCTGCAGTCAAGCGTTTTCAAGGCGGTGCAGCCCGAGGCGTCCAAGCTGGTCAGTTGATTGCGGGAGCAAGCAAGCTTTGTCAAGGCAGTACAGCCTGAAATATTCAAGCTGACCAGGCGGTTGTTTATAAAGAAAAACATTGTTAACGACGTGCATCCCGAAAGGTTTAGATTGGTTAGTGAATCGCCAGAACAGTCAAGCATTTTCAAGGCGGAGCAGCCCGATGCGTTCAAGTTGGTCAAGTAATGTTTAGGGCAAGTAAGCTTTATCAAAGAGGTGCAACCCGACACATCCAAGCTGATTAGACTCCACTCTCTGCAGTCAAACTCCGTCAAGGCGGTACAGCCCGAAGCGTTTAGTTTTTTCGGACTAGAGCTCTTTTTGCAGTCAAGCTTTGTCAAAGAGGTACAACCCGACACATCCAAGCTGTCAAAAACAGGATTCTCCCCACAGTCAAGCGTTTTCAAGGCGGTGCAGCCCGATAAGTCCAAGCTGGTCAGCTGATTATTGCTGCAGTTAAGCGTTTTCAAAGAGGTGTAACTTGATACATTCAAGCTGGTCAGCTGATTACTCCCGCAATTAAGTGTAGTCAAGGCGGTGCAACTAGAGAGATCCAAGCTGGTCAGCTGATTACTCCCGCAATTAAGTGTAGTCAAGGCGGTGCAAC
>NZ_ACLR01000069.1 GCF_000174775.1 Porphyromonas uenonis 60-3 | reverse complement strand
GGGGTGCGACGGGTCGTGAGTTGGACGTTACTCGCTCTAAAGATGTTTCAATTCACGCACCCCGTGTGGGGTGCGACCAATTGTGCGTCCGTTATTAGAGCCGTAGTCTGTGTTTCAATTCACGCACCCCGTGTGGGGTGCGACTTGAGACCTCTAGGGTCTAGCCCTTAGAACTTAGTTTCAATTCACGCACCCCGTGTGGGGTGCGACTTTGTGTGTTGGGGTCTTTGACCTCAAGTCTTACGTTTCAATTCACGCACCCCGTGTGGGGTGCGACACCGCACCATATCAATCGCTTTCAACATCTGTTGAGTTTCAATTCACGCACCCCGTGTGGGGTGCGACTTCTTGTTACCTTTGCAGTAACAAAGGAGAGGAGTAGTTTCAATTCACGCACCCCGTGTGGGGTGCGACACCGCAGCCCAGGCTCTTCACCAGCTGCTGGATGTTTCAATTCACGCACCCCGTGTGGGGTGCGACACTCGAAAGCAAGCTTCTAGACCCCCAGCAAGGCGTTTCAATTCACGCACCCCGTGTGGGGTGCGACTCAATCTCTTGCAACATCTGTTGAAACTCATCTGCAGTTTCAATTCACGCACCCCGTGTGGGGTGCGACTGCCGCGCTACCTCGCCATGGCGCTCTCACGCAAGTTTCAATTCACGCACCCCGTGTGGGGTGCGAACCTCTGCGTCCACCAGCTCCACATACTGCTCGCGGTTTCAATTCACGCACCCCGTGTGGGGTGCGAATAACTACACGAGATCGAGGCAGGGCTAAACAGCGTTTCAATTCACGCACCCCGTGTGGGGTGCGATGCGATGCCCAAAGGTACGCATTAGTTGAGGATTAGACGATGATGAACTGCGAATAGGAGACTACGAGCGGACGTATTCGTTGCATTGGCGGTGACTGCGAGACGGTATGTGCTTGGATCTCAGCGTATGCGAATAGACTGCCTTTTCACTGATCGCTTGGCATTCGCAGAGGTGTACAAGAGCGAACGAGTCGGACCGCTAAATGAGTAGCACGCCCTCGGGATCTACGCCTTTTGTTTTGCCAATGGTGGTGATCTTAGACTGGTAGTTGGTACCGAGGTGGTAGATGCGTAGCGAGTCGCTCGAGAGGTTGATCGTGTCCGTGAGAGCAGCCTCCAACTCCACTCTTTGGGCAGGAGAGACGAGGCACTCAAAGACCGAGTTCTGGACACGCTGGCCGTAGTTTTGGCATATCTTCGCCACTTGGCGAAGTCGCTTAGCCCCGTCGGGCGAGGCAGTGTTCACATCGTAGGTGACAAGTAGGTACATCAGCTTTGGATTAGGAAGACAGGGTAGTCATCGAGGTCTCCTCGGAGGCATCGAGCTAAGAGCAACGCCTGAGCATAGGGGAGCAGTCCTATGGGTATGCGCTCCTGAAGGAAAGGGTGCATGATCTCCTCTCGCTTACGCTGCTGCCAAGCGGCTAAGAGCTCTTTGCGGGGTTCGTCTCTGAGGATGTAGCCGTTTTCGCCTTGGGTGATGAAGTCTGAGGGGGCTACTTGTCGTTTGTTGATGACAGTCAGGACGAAGCGATCCACGAGGTAGGCGCGAAGCTCCTCCATAAGGTCTAAAGCAAGGCTTGCTCTGCCTGGTCTGTCCGTATGGAGGAAGCCCACGTATGGATCCAGTCCTACGGTTTCGAGCGCTGCCGTGACCTCGTGGGCGAGGATAGTGTAGAAGAACGAGAGCAACGCATTGGTCTCATCGAGAGGCGGTCGTCGGGATCGTCCCTCGAAGGTGAACTCCGGTCGCCGTATGAGGTGGTGAAAGAGGGCAAAGTATTGCTGTGCTGCTAAGCCCTCTACACCCATAACGGTCATGCGGTCACGCTTGTAGGCTAAGCTTTTCTGCAAAGTTTTGAGCTGGCTGAGTGCCTCTTGAAAGGTTGCCTCCACGCCCTCTGTCGGGTGGTAATCTCTCACATATCTACTCAACACCGATCGCTGGTTGGCTATCTTGGCCGAGATAAATAGTGCAGCGAAGTGAGCTGCAGCTGGTTCGTCGTCAGCGATGCGGTACTGCGTGCGTCTCAGGAGGACGTTACCCCTCGTGGGTCCCTCTAGCGAACCTATGTAGCGACCTGTGGGTGTGAGGAATGTGAGCTTGACACCCTCCTGTACGCAGAGCTGCATCAGCCCTGGCGAAGCGCCCATATAGGAGAATGTAATGATCCCCTCGAGATTGTGTATCGGTATGCGAAAGGTCTCCTCTCCATCTATGCGTGCCACGACATTGGTGCCGTCCTTGAGGAGATAGACGTTGGGCGTGAGGATATAGAGGGTGTTGAGTAGCTTTCTCATAAGGTGAGTATGTCGTGATGCTTTAGGTAACTCTTTGCCGAACGGTGTGATGCGATACGAGGCATGCACTCGTCGAGGAGAGAGCAGGAGCGACACTGCCGGGTGTAGTGCGCTGGTATAGGCGTACGCTGTGCAAAGGCCTCGTGCATCTTACGCGCCACCTCGGAGCACGCCGTCCGCAGGGCGTCGTCCATCTCGACCTGTAGGCGATGCCGTGTCTCTCCATAGTAAAGTGCTCCGAAGGGAATAGAGACTTGGTACATCTCCTCAAGGGCTATGGCCTGAGCACAGAGTTGTAGCTTGTCAGCGAGGTGAGTCTTAGGCTTGCCACGCTTATATTCGACAGGTGTCGCCTGCCATGCCCCTGGGTACTTAGGGTGTCGGAAGGGGCTCAGGCATTGATCCCGAAGCGGGGTCAGCTCGACCGCATCGGACAGCCCGTATAGTCCCAAAGAGTAGGAGACGAGCGGCACCCTCCTCATAGTGATCGTGTCTCCCACGCGAGCACTCAGCTCAGGCTGGTCCACACGCTTGTGGAGGATCTGCCCTAGCGCAGTGAGGTGGTTGTCCTGCCATAGTTGCTCTAGGGTGATCAGTTGCCACTGACGTGGACAGAAGCAGTAGTGCTGTATCTCAGAGATTGTCAGTAGCTCCTCGTCGCTGTAGCGTCTCATGGGAAAGGTTGTTTTAGAGAAAAGCCCCTGCCGTAGTTGCGTGCGCTACGGAAGGGGCTTTTGTGTAAAAGCGGGCTAGACGAGCTCGACGATCTCGACACCCTGGAGTCCGTTGCGATCGATCTGGACGGTGTAGTCGGAGAAGTCGCGTGCGGGACCTGTGAGCCCCTCACGTCGTGCTACAGTGACACGCTCGAAGAGCTTGTGCGCAGAGGCATTGCCCAGAGGGGATTCGTGCTTGAAGATGATCAACTTCTGCAGGCTCATGAGTCCACGGGCTGCGGAGTGATCTAGGTCAAACATATTCTGGAGTGCCTCCCAGAAGAGCTTCAAGTCATCCTCCGTGAAGCCTGTGTCCTCAGCGAAGTGTGGCGTCACGAAGCCATACATCTTATAGAGTCCGTAGGGCACGGTGGCTTTGCGCCCCATGGTCCGGTTGCCGCCCTTGTCGTCAGCCTCTTCGTTGGCCTTTTGCTCCTTAGCGTCTGTGGCAGCCATACGTGTGATGGTATGCTCGTGAGGGAAGATCGGATCAATGGAGCGTGCGAAGGTTAGCTGGATGGGACCACGCACCTGACCGGCATTGTTGCCCGTGGAGAGGACAGCTCCGAAGGCACGTATGTCGTAGTACTTCTGACACATGAGGGCACGAGCCTTGTCACGGTCTGAGGCGTTTTTCGTCTTAGCATCCTTGCCTGTAGCCTCTTCGACAGCCTCATTGATGGAGTCATTGAGGACGGAGTTCTCTCTGACGAAGATACCTTGGTCAGTCGCCATCTGTATGTAGTTGCGCACCTTGCGCTTGATACATACATCCGTGACGAGTCCCTCGCCAGTCTCAGGGTCTACGCGGGGCAGGTTGCCACCATCAGGGTCTCCATTGGGGTTGCCATCCTTGACATCAAAGAGTAGGATGAAGTCATATCTATTCTGTAACATGATTATATGGGTTATTGTTCTGTTTCTTCTGTTGGGTTGGTTGTCTCTTCCTTCCTATAAGTATCAACTTTCTGATGATAGTAGCCTACGGCAAAGAGGCTCTGCTCATCTAGCGAGAAGGTCGCGGGGAATGTGGGCGCCTCAGCTGGGATCAAGGCGAAGATCTCTCCGAGGAGCTTCTCGAGATTTACTGCTAATCCAGGCTTCTCCTTGCGTAGCTTGCTCAGGTGGTGGTTGGACAGTGCGATGAGTCGTCCCATCACCATGTTAGGGCGAGTGGAGGCGCTGGCGTAAAAGCGATCTCGTATGGTCGCATTGACCCCTTTGCCTAGTGAAGCTTGCTGGATCTGCTCGAGGACGGCAAAGAGGCGTCCTGCGAGGTAGGCGATGTTGTCGTTTTGCTTGTCTAAAGCCATATCTAGTTCTTTTAGTTGTTTATATATTCTTGCTTTGCGGTTGATGCAGCCCTTGAGGATGGCCGCTCGTAGCTCGGAGACTGTGCGCTCCTGCGTGATGCGATTGACGCAGGCCTGCTGGAGGGTCATCGGATAAGGGTTGCCACTGAGGATGCTCTCGACGATGCTCTGCACAAGGTTCGTGGCGAAGGTGCTCGACTTGGAGGGCGTGGAGACACTCTTCACGATACCATAGAGTGAGCGTAGGGGAGGGTTCTCCTCATCTACGAAGCCATCCCAGCTGATGATGTTCATATCGACGAGATGCTGGTAGACCCTGTCGAAGATCTCCGATACAGTCCCCTGCTGCCAATACTTGATGGTGATGCGTCCGCCCGCTGTTAGTCCGAGGACGTAAAATTGTCGCGCATCTTCCCAATGCTCTCCTTGACCACGGTTGCCACGGATCGTTTTGAATTGCTCAAGTACTTTATAGGTGTCCTGAGTTGGGTTGGGGGCTTTCTTTTTACTCTTACCTTTTCGCTTAGGCTGTTCATCGTCTGTGTCGGATTGCTCCTGAGTATCGTCATCCCTTACGCCTTCGAAGGTTACGGTACGAAAGGTTTCGTTGATACTAGGATCGTCAAGGTCTGAATTCCAAAAGACATAGCTGATGTCTCCGAGCGTGTAGCGTGTCTGCTCATTGCGAAGCAACTCATTGAGCGCCGTGGTATGGGCAAAGGAGGCGTACTTAGAAATCGGCGCATTCTCGCCCTGCTTCTTGCCATAGGAAAGGTAGGCAGGATCGTTGAAGCTAGCTATCGTGGCTCCCGCCTGCGAGCCTGGAGCTACAATCCGAGCGTGAAAGGCTGCTAGGGGCTTCTCCTCTCCCGTGATGAGGCATCGCCCAAGGTTGTCCTCCGTACTGTAGGCTTGAGCGGCAAGGTCGTACGCATCATCTTGTGTAGCTAGCAGCTCTGTGTCTCCTTGTAGCTGGAAGGTCATCCAGTCTGATGCTAAGATGCGCTCGGTCTGAGCCTCTTCGGGGAGAGGAGTCTCGGCTCCGAGGTAGTGATCGTAGAAGCGACAGACCGCCTTAAAGCTAGCATTGTCTGGGTAGTGCTCAGCGATCTCGGCCATAACCCGCTTGAAGTCCTCAAGACGGTCCGTACAGGGTGACACCCCTTCGGCACTCTCTTCATACCCTAGGATATACTTGCGATTGTCCCAAAAGGGTTGAGCGGGTGGACACTTACCGCTACGCTTTAGTCCAGCTGGAACTAGATAGTCCTGCCCCTTGCTCTTCTTGTCACTTGGATCTTTGAGGTCTTTTAGTCGGACGAAGGAGCCATCTTCGCGAATGACTATGACCCAGCGAATGGGCTTGACCTCTAGTCCAGGGGTCGCTATGCGATGTGCCTTGCGCATCGCCTCGTAGTAGTTGTATAGTGCTTGTAGGATCATCTCAGTATCTCATTACTATCCATCGGGGGGACGAGGATGACACCATCGGTCATCTGCGCATGATAAAACATAGCTGGAGGATTCTTCCTATCCCGCTCGAAGTCCATGTCGTAGAGCATGATGCTCAGGTCGCGACTCTCAGGGATTGGCTTGGGCTCTAGGGATGTCTCTCCATGCTCTAGGTCCACATACTCAAAGGCGCAGGTGAACTCACGGCACCCTAGGTAAGGCATCGTGAAGCACTGCCCAGCTTTGGCTCTGCGCTCGAATATCTCTTGGTACTTCCTTGGGTTCTCCGCTTTGCGCTCGGCTTCGCTGTACTCCTCGTTGTAGTGCTTCTGACAACTAGCTGAGCGGTTCCTCACGGGGATGTAGACCATCTTGGCATAGATCCGATAGTCTACGTCACGCAATATGTAGGAGGCACGCTGTCTGCGATCCTCTGAAACGTTGATGCCAGTACTTCCTTTGCTCATGATAGAGGCCACCTCATTTCGCTTGATGGTAAACCGCTTGATCGGGGCTAGCACCTCTATCTTCGTGATCTCCCAGCGTATGGCGGGCTTCCAGTAGATCGCCTGAAAGATGGCTCGCGCTGCACTAGGCGTGATCACATCATAGCTGACACGCTCCACCTTCATCTCGGGGCGTGTGAAGCAAGCAAAAGGGCCACGCACACGCAGGCAGTACTCCTTGTCTATATACTCTTCCATATATCTATACTTTCAAGAATGTTGATGTCTGATCGATTATCTGTATCCCAGTCTCCGAGCTGTAGAGCTTATCATTGGTTAAATAAGCGATGCCGCTCTCGTTTACTGAGGTATTCCCCTCCAAAGTTAAACAATCTTTTCGTTTTAAACCAACGGTAAGACGATTCATTTGTCGGTACTCCTGTCGTGTCAGCGGAAGGTTGCTTTGGAGCTTCTTGATGATCGCTTTTCCCGCATCGCCATAGGGTATAACGATCGGGGTATCCTGATTCTCAATGTATCTAAAGTTCTCGCTCGCTGTCTCATACTCGAAGCGTAGCCCCTCACATCGATCGTCATCCACATCCCAAAGCAGTGGGGAGACCCTCTTATCTTTCTCCTTGGTCTTCTTGTTGTCGAAGCAGTCGACATCATTATAGAATGCCTGGTAGTAGCGCTCGATCTCGGCTTTCTGTGGAGCTCCCTGCTCAGTCAGCCGATCAAGCAGATCCTCCAGGGCACCTTGCGCCCAGCTCATCTCACCCGGGATGTCCGTCCCATCAGTAAGGCGAAAGATGTAGACCTCGCCAGGCTCTGCCATACGCCCCTCACGGTTGCACCGCCCAGCGGCCTGCATGACCGAGTCTAAACCCGCCATTGCTCGGTAGACCACGGGGAAGTCTAGGTCTACACCAGCCTCGACCAACGGTGTACTGACGACACGCACCGGCTCTCCAGCCTTCAGGCGATGGCGTATCTCCTCTATGCGCTTCTGAATGTGCGCCGAGCACATCCTTCGTGAGAGATGGATCAGCCCCTCGCCCGACTTGTCTTGAGCTTGCAGAGCCGCATAGAGACGAGCCGCATCCTTGCGACTGTTTACGATACAGAGGAAGCTCTCGTGCTCGCCCAACCGCTCGGCCAGCTCCTCCGTAGAGAGCCGAAGCGGATCCCAATGGTAGCGAACCTTGTCAAAGGGCGCGAAGCGCTCGGCATCATAAGGTACAACCTCCTGAATGCGCTCCTCGAGGAAGAAGAACTCATGGCCGATCCGCTTGCTGTCTGCTAGGATGTCTTTGTCAAAGACTGGTAGCGTGGCGGTGCAGAAGAGAGGCTCCACACGGAAGGTGTAGTGAAGACTCTCCACCACACGCAGGATCGGGTTGAGCAGCCGAGGGGGAAACATCTGCACCTCGTCAAAGACAACGACAGAATTGCAAATGTTGTGGAGCTTGCGACAGCGACTCACACGATGAGCGTAGAGCGACTCGAAGAACTGCACGTTGGTCGTCACCACGAGCGGCACATCCCAGTTTTCCGTCATGAGCTTGGTGTACTCCAGAGCTTCGTCGGGTCGCTCCTTGGCATCTACATCTGAATGATGCTCTAGCACTTGATCCGCCCCAAAGATGTCCCTAAAGGTTTGCGCCGTCTGGGTGATGATCGAGGTGTAGGGGATGACGTAGATGATGCGCTCACACCCTTGCGCTATGGCATGCTCTAGAGCCCACATCATCGAGGAGACCGTCTTGCCCGCACCAGTAGGGAGCGTGAGCGAGTAAATCTTGCGCTTAGCCGTGCGCCCATGGTTGCGGCATTGGTCGAGGAAGGCTGCTCGCGCCTCATTGATCCTCCCCTCACGGTTGAAATGCGACACATACTCCTCTAGCTGAGCGCGCATTTGCTCTAGTGAAGCCTTGGCACTCTGACGAACAAGGCTCTTGTCGGGAGACATAAACCGCTCCGTGTCAAGGAAGTCTGCGTCTACTAGACAGGAGAAAAGCATCCGAACCAGTAGCTGGTAGTCTTCCTCGTCTAGCTTGTCCCACATCGTAGCGACCTTGTCTAGAGAGGCTTTGTGAAGCAGCTCTTCAAGCTGGAGCGCCTCAGGTCGAAGTCCCTTGACCAAGTTCGCTACTGCTCTCTTAGTATCACTAGAACTGACAACTTGCCCTCGCCACTCGGAGTCATTGTAGAGACCTCGGTGGTGAGCCCCGATGCAGAGCGAGAGGATCTTGAGAAGTTGCTGACTACCGCCCGCTTGCTTTAAGTCGTAGGCGTAGCGTGCTCCTGCGGGGCTGTGTGGGGTGCGCCACCCGTTGAGCGTTGGGTCTAGACCTGACTGCTGACGTATGTAGCGCTGGAAGCCCTCCTGGTATTTACCCAAGTCGTGCAGGAGCCCCAGCAGGTAACCGATCTCGCCAAGCTCTGGATAATCGGTGATGCGCTCAGCGTAGCTCTGCGCCAGCTCCGCCACGCCGTGTAGATGATCTAGTAGAGGCTGCGTCTCGTAGGAGCCATCCTCTAGAGCCCTTACGTGGGCTATCTGCTCTGTGTTGCTCATAGTGTGGATTATTCGTTACTCGTATTGCTTTGATACAACGGACGCACAGACCATAGCCCTACTACGAGGCGATACGTCTGTGCGTCCGTTTCTGTTGCAATACTTAATGTCAATCTTTATCTTGATGGGGGGTTAGCTTTCTTGCTCATAATAATACGAGTAGTCGATCCCCTTCATAAAAGTTGCTCTATCGTTTACCTTATCCGTAAGTGCAGCGTGTAGTAGACCTCTCAAGCTTGTGGCATCTGCCACACTGGCTCTCATAGCTTCGAGATAGGTATACTTATCCACTTGGCTCCAGTCCACACACAGTCCAAGGTGCTTCTTGAGCATTAAGTCGAGCCAAATACGTGTGGCACGCCCATTACCTTCCCTAAAAGGATGAGCGATATTCATCTCTACATACTTATCAATGATCTGCTCCCATGTCTGCTCTGGCATTCGCTCTATACTAGTGAGGGTGTCAGGTAGGTACTGAGCCATGGCAAACTGAAAGCCTCCTTTGGCGATATTGACTTGCCTGATTTGTCCTGCAAAGTCGTAAAGTCCACCAAATAGATAAGCATGTATCTGTTGCAGTCCTTGCACCGTACCCACTTCGATACTGTCTAAGAGGTCGCTTTCAAAAAGGGTATACGCTTTGGAGCGACTGTGCCCATCAATAGTCTCTTCTCCTCCCACAAACCACTGCACGAAACGCATAGCCCGATCATTGGGAAAGTTCTGTGCGAGAGCCACGACTCCTTTGTCATCAAGGGTGTCCGTTAGGCGCATCTTTCCATCAGGAGCGAGGAGTTTCAACTGGTTAGTGGCACTAACCACTTCACTTTCCTCCCTTTTGAGTTTCGTCTTTAGATACTTCCAGTAGTTTCTGTTTTTGTTGTAATCGTCTTGGTCGTTGAGCACTCCTATGATGTCCAACACAGAGAACCACCACTTAGACTCAGTCTCGTCCCAAACGGCTCGTACATCTCGGTCATTGAAAAATCGTATCGAGATCTTGCTCATACGCTGCGTGTGAGTTTGCTAGGCATCTATGGCATACGCTACCAAGGCGGGGCTAGTGCTTGCCGACCTTGGTGAGGAGGTTGCCCACCTCGCTGGCGGAGACTTCCTTGATGCCTCCTAGAGCGGAGAGGATGCCCGTCGCCTCGTAGGGGAGGAAGAGCGTCTTGTCGGAGCTGTTGCGACCGATCTTCTCAAGCGTGTCTAGATAGCGCATAGCTATAAGGTACTGCGTAGGATTGCTGCCCGTGCTGGCGACTGCGGAGGTGATGCGCTCGATGGCCTCTGCCTCAGCCTCTGCACGAAGGATGGTAGCACGAGCGTCAGCCTCGGCAGCGAGGATCTGCGCTTTCTTCTCACCCTCGGCATGGTTGACCGACTCAGTCATACGACCCTCAGACTCACGGATCATAGCCTCCTTCTGACCCTCAGCGGTGAGTACCTGAGCACGCTTATCACGCTCGGCACGCATCTGCTTTTCCATTGCATCGCGTATGTCTCGGGGCGGGTTGATGTCTTGTAGCTCCACGCGGTTCACCTTGACACCCCACTTATTGGTCGCCTCGTCGAGGATGTCGCGCAGCTTGCTATTGATCGTGTCACGGCTGGTGAGCGTCTCGTCGAGATCCATCTCGCCGATCACGTTACGCAGCGAAGTCTGCGTGAGCATCTCGATAGCTACGGGGAGGTTGGAGATCTCGTAGACCGCTTTGAGCGGCTCGACGATCTGGAAGTAAAGAACCGCATTGATCTCAGTCACAACGTTGTCACGGGTGATGACGCTCTGACGGGCGAAGTCGTAGACATTCTCTCGTAGGTCGATGCGGTCAGTATTGATAAAGCGTACGAGCGTGCCACCCTTGCTGGATGAAGCTGTGATACGCCAAACCATAGGGCGTGGCTTATCAATGAAAGGAATGATCAAGTTGATACCCGAGGGGAGCGTCTTGAGATAGCGCCCGAGACGCTCGACGATCATTGTCTCAGACTGCTGGACGATAACCAGACCCTTGGCGATGATGTAGATGACTAGGAGGACGAGTACGCCCAGTACGATGAGGGATGCTTCCATATATGTGTAATGTTTGGGGTTGTTATTCTGCTGATTGTGTGATCGGTTCGACGATCATGACGATGCTATCGTTGCTGACGATGCGGACCATCTCGCCACGTGGGATGACCATGTCGGGAGCCACCGTGCGGGCGCGCCAGTTGTCCCCGTCCACAGCGATGCGACCCGTCTCTCGACTAGCGTCTATGCACTCGGTGACACGAGCCGTGCGCCCGTAGAGCGCCTCAACGCCTGTGCGAGCGGACTCTTTGTTGCGACTGAGGCGGCGAACCATAGGGCGCAGGAGCAAAAGGGCAAGGATCGACCCAATGCAAAAGGTAATCACCTGCCAAGTGATCGAGGCGCCGAGGGCTGCGGGCAGGATTGCCAGCAAAGCTCCTATGCCAAAGCAGGCGACGACGAAGCCGGGCGTGAGTAGCTCAACGAGTAGGAGCAGTAGCCCAGCGATGAGCCAGAAGTAGATGGGAGAGTCAAGCATAGCTTTAGTTGTGGATTAGAGGAGAGCTTCAATATCCTTGGCTAAGTTCTTCGGGAGCTTAGCCGATCCGTAGCGGGTTATCTCGGTGCCGTCACGGGAGATGAGAAACTTGTTGAAGTTCCACTGTATCGGCTTGACTGGCAGGTCTGAGTCTTGGCTCGTCTCCTCCTTGAGGAGCTTGAAGAGCGGGTGGGCGTGGGGTCCGTTGACCTCTACCTTCTGCATGATGGGGAAGGTGACGCCGTAGTTGACCTGACAGAAGTTGCGTATCTCCTCGTCAGTGCCTGGGTCTTGCCCGCCAAACTGATTGCAGGGGAAGCCCAGTAGGACGAGCCCCTTGTCGTGGTACTGCTTGTACAGCTCCTCGAGCCCAGCCAGCTGAGGCGTGTAGCCACACTTGCTAGCGGTATTGACGATGAGGAGCACTTTGCCACGAAGGCTCGCTAAGTCTAGCGGCTCGCCTTGAGAGGTCAGGACGGTGAAGTCGTATATAGTTGCCATAGTATTCGTTGTTCTTTACACTATGACAAAGATACACTTTAGCCGAGATAATTGCAACAGTCTTATGACGCATTTTTAGTTTCTCCTAGGTGAAACTCCAGTTTCTCCCGCATGAAACTCTAGTTTCTCCCGTATGAAACTCTAGTTTCACCTAGGTGAAACTAAAGTTTCAGGTAGCTTGGTACAAAAGTTTCATCCTAGTGGTACTGATAGTTAGCTTCGATTATGATATGTTCGTTGGGGAGCTACTTGTTGGTCTTGCTATAGACTTGGTCGGGTGGGAGGCGTGCGACGAGACGTAGAGTGCGGTAAGGTTGCTAACTTTGCACTCCGTAATGTCTTATCTACAGATCTATGAATCCTTGGTTAACGGTTGCTCTGCTGGTTGTCTCTAACGTCTTTATGACCTTCGCATGGTACGGACACATTAAGCTGGAGCAGATGCGAGTCATCACGGACCACACACCACTCTATCTAGTGATCCTGCTGAGCTGGTGCTTGGCGCTCTTTGAGTACTCCTTTCAGATCCCGGCCAATCGCTACGGCTACGTCGGCAACGGCGGGGCCTTTAGCTTGATGCAGCTCAAGGTGATCCAGGAGGTGGTGTCGATTACGGTTTTTACGCTCTTCTCGGTGATCTTCTTTCGTGGAGAGCCGTTGCAGTGGAACCACTTAGCCGCTTTCGCCTGCCTTGTTCTAGCGGTTTACTTTGTCTTCCTAAAGTGAGACTGTTGCAGTCAACAGTCTCACAATCTTGCTTGCAAGATTGTCCAGACTTTGCAGAAAGGATGAAGCGCAAGGCGCTGAGGGTGAGGTCTGAAGGGAGCATACCTCCGTATGTGACCGAAGCCGAATTCCGAAAGCAACGCAGCGATTCGCCTTTATGCAGCAGTCTTAAAGTAGGCGGCTCACGAGGGGAGCTGGTCGTAGGTGTGCCGACGACGGAGGTGGTACTGCCAGAGGAGCGAGTAGCGCGCTATGGGCGGGGTTGCCGTGGGCTGGTACCAGGGTTGCTCGGCGGAGAGGGCGAGCTGGCGACGGGTGCGGTAGAAGTCGCGCACGGCTCGCAGTACGGCTGATGCGTGCTGGGGCTGCCCCTTGACGAGGAAGGTGAGGGCGGCGAGCAGGTCTAGCGGTAAGCGACAGAGGAGGATGTGCCTGCGGGCATGCCGTGTGGGGAGGTTCTTGTAGAGCATGCGGAGGTTGTTGCGAAAGTTGAGGTAGCTCTTCCTCGGGCTCCCCATCTCGAGTGTAGCTCCTCCGAGATGGTAGACGACGCTGTCGGGGGTGTAGCGGAGACGACCGCCTGCAAGCCAGAGCCGCCACGACAGATCAATCTCCTCCATGTGAGCGAAGAAGCTCTCGTCGAAGCCGCCTACCTGCCAAAACGCTTCGCTACTGACGAAGTAGCAGGCGCCTGTCGCCCAGAGTATCTCGCACTCCTCGTCATACTGCCCATGATCCAGCTCGACGGTGTCGAAGAGACGACCCCGACAGTAGGGATAACCCCAGCGATCTAGCTCTCCACCAGCAGCGCCGGCGTACTCAAACGCTTCGGGCTGGCGGTCACTGCGCAGCTTGGGTTGTACGGCTGCGAGACCTTCCCTTAGCAAAGCTAGCGGACGGTCGCACCAGTGGGGCGAGACACGTACGTCGCTATTGAGGAGACAATAATAAGAGTAGTTGAGCTGACGAAGCCCTTGGTTGTAGCCTCCTGCGAAGCCGTAGTTTTCGGATAGACGAACGAGCTTGACTTGCGGGAAAGCCTCCTGCAGGTAAGCGAGCGAGTCGTCTGTTGAACCGTTGTCTATGACCACGAGGTCGGCCATCTCAGGCGGTGTGTGCGCCACGAGGGGCGGGATGTACTCCTCGAGGAGCTTGCGCCCGTTCCAGTTGAGGACGACGATGGCTAGGTCGGGACGGTTCATAGGTCGGCTTATGGTTTGGTGGTGAAGGTTTGTCGCCGCACGCTCCAATGCGCTAGCTGTGCGGGGGTGATGGCTCCGACGAGCTCGGGGTCGTACGGCTGGGTGACGCGTATATAGTTGTCGGTGAAGCCCTCCATCATCTCGCCGTGGCGTGTTTCCTCCCAAAGAACGGGACGGACAGAGCCAGCGAAGGGAGCACAGAAAGCGTTGTGCCGTTCGCTGGAGAGAGCGAGGAGCTCTTTCGTGCGGAGCTTCTTTTCGGTTGCGGGTACAGCAGGCTTGATCTCTAGAGCTTTGGTGCCTTTGCGCTCGCTATAGGGGAAGACGTGCAGCTGGCTCCACGGTTGCGTTTTGAGGAAAGCCAAGGTCTCGGCATGATGCTCGGGCAGTTCGCCTCGCATGCCCGCAATGACATCGATACCGACGAAAGCATCGGGGATCAACTCGTAGATGAGCTTGAGCCGCTCGGCAAAGAGCTCCGTGTCGTAGTGCCGCCGCATCAGGCGCAGCACATGGTCGGAGCCAGACTGGAGGGGGATGTGGAAGTGCGGCATGAACTGTGCCGTCTCAGCGACGAACTGGATAATCTCTGGGGTCAGTAGCTCTGGCTCAATGGAGCCGATGCGGTAGCGGGCGATGCCTGCGACTTGTGTCAGTCGGTGGAGAAGCTCTAGGAGCGTTTCGCCTGTGGAGCGTCCGAAGTCACCGATGTTGACACCAGTCAAGATGATTTCCCTGCCACCTAGCTCAGCGACACGCTCCGCCTGCGCCACCAGTGAGGCGATGGATCCGTTGCGGCTGACGCCACGTGCGGCGGGTATGGTGCAGTAGGTGCAGTAGTAGTTGCAGCCGTCCTGCACTTTGAGGAAGTGGCGCGTACGGTCGTCCGAAGAGACGCTCGGCTCGAAGTGTTGGAGCTCTCGGCGGGCGGTGACGTGGGGCGTAGCTGCTTTCGGCTGGGTGCGCTTTTGGCACAGCTCGGTGAGGAGTGCGACGATTTCGCTTTTGCGCCCCGACCCAACGACGAGGTCTACGCCTGGCATCTGTGCGATCTGCTCGCCTTGTAGCTGGGCGTAGCAACCAGTCACGACGATGAGCGCCTCGGGGTACTCACGGTGCAGACGATTGATGAGACTACGGCACTTTTTGTCCGCTGTGTCAGTCACCGAGCAACTGTTGACGATGCAGATGTCGGGGAGCACCTCCGTCGTGTGGTGATGCTCGTCAGAGATGCGCTCCACGCCCACGGTCGCTAGCTGGCGAGCGATGGTCGAGGTTTCGGCATAGTTGAGGCGACAGCCCAGCGTGTAGAATGCAGCTCGCTTGCCAACGAGGGGATGGAGTCGGGGAGTGATCATAGCGAGTAGAGTAAAACGCCAGCAATGCCCGCCAGGACTATGAGCAGGATCGGGTGAACCCACTTCTTGTACAGAACGAGTCCCGTCACGGCGAAGATGAGGAAGCTGCGGTAGTCGATGAAGTTCTCCGTGACGATGATATTATCCACCGTGATCGGCGTACCAGCGGGGAGCGTGAGGAGCGTCCAAAGCCCTGGCTGTATCATCAGCATCAGAGCGGCGGCTGCGATGAGTCCGACACTGGCGGGGCGTATGCCGAGGAAGGCAGCATCGACGTAGCGATTGCTCCTAAAAGCTTGGAAGCTTCGGGAGATGATGAGGCAAAGAAAGAAGGAGGGAAGCATTACGGCGGTGGTTGCGAGGAGCGAGCCGAGGATGCTACCGCCCGTGACGGAGTAGCCGATGTAGGTAGCGCTGTTGATCCCAATGGGTCCTGGGGTTACTTGGCTGACGGCTACAATGTCGGTGAACTGCTGGTTCGTGAGCCAGTGGTACTTGTAGACCACTTCGTTTTGGATTAGCGAAAGCATCGCATAGCCTCCACCGAAGCCGAAGAGACCGATCTGAATGTAGACCCAAAAGAGCTGTAAGTAGATCATTGCCTTGCCGTCCTATTTCCTTCTCATGACACTATAGATGATCCCTCCGAGGGCAGAGCCTAGGATAATCCAGACGGGCGAGACGCCCATGAGCCAGACCAGCAGAGCGGATAGGATCGGTATCCAGACCATCCGCCAGGTGCCTTTCATCGCCCGCCACGTGGTGATGACGGGGATCGCAATCATTGCCACAACTGCGGGACGTATGCCGTACATGACCCGCTGTACCCAGACGTTGTCATTGACCTCTTGGTAAAACATTGCCAAGAGCAGGATGATGATAAAGGAGGGCAAGGTCGCACCAATAGCACAAGTCACCGCTCCGAGATAGCCTTTCAGTCGATAACCGATGAAAATTGACATATTGACCGCAAAGACCCCTGGTAGCGACTGCGACACGGCAAAGAGGTCGATGAACTCCTCGTCGGTCATCCAGTGGTTCTTCTCCACGACGTCATGCTGTATGAGCGAAAGCATAGCGTAGCCTCCCCCGAAGGTAAAGCCACCGATGCGAACGAATGTGATGAAGAGTCTCCAGAGCATCCTATCCTGTCTCGTCTATAGTCGATTACGTCGTGCGAAGTAGAGGACGAAGAGTAGGTTGAGCACAAGTAAGCCACCGCCTCCGAGGAGGACGTAGAGCTTGGCTCCATCAGCGACGGATAGTGCTACGATCATCCCTACGATGACGAGGAGCATCAGGACGAAGAGTGTCTTGTCGAGCCAGTTGAGTGGCTTCTTTTTATTGCGTGGCATATAGAGATTAGAGGTTAGAAGAGTGAGAGCTTGACGTACTTCTTGGGGTTTGCCTTGATGTCTCGGATTAGCGCATCGAGACTAGTCGTGACGCTGTCGATGCGGTTGTAGAGTCCGTCCTCGTTGAGGAGCCTGCCCACGGTACCGTTGGACTGGTTGAGTCGCTGGGTGAAGCTCTTGAGCTCACGCGAGGTGCTCTCTAGATTACTTATCGTCTCCTGCAGGCGTAGCGAGTCAAGCCTAGAGGCAAAGCTCTCAACATTTGCTGAGGTGTGGTCAATGCGCTCCATAATCTTAGGTAGCGAACTTAGAGACCGTTGTAGCTGAGCTGACGAAGCATTGATATGCTGTGCCGACTGACGCACATCGGCGAGCGTCGGCTCTATGTTTGGATTGGAAAGGATCGTATTGGCTTGTAGCAAGACGCTATCCATGCGGCTGAGCGTGGCAGAGATGCGCGGTACGAACTCGCTCTGTAGCTGCTCTAAGCTCATCGCCGATCGCTCGGTGGACATCGGGATGGTGTCCTTGGCATGGAGATAAGCGCCCGTCTCTAGCGCTGGTAGTAACAAGTTGACGATAGCCCCGCTGAGGAGCGTCTGGGCGACTTGTACCGTGGTGCCTTGGGGTAGCTGTACCTTGGGATCCAGGGTGAGCGTGAGGACAGCTTTGCCATTGTGTGCGTAGTCATACTCGATCTTGCGGACGGAGCCTACCTTGTAGCCGTTGACGAAGACCCGCGTAGCCACGTTGACCCCCGTCACATCGTTCATCGAGACATAGTAGGTCTTAGAGAGTCCCGCTATGGAGAGCCCCTTGAGGTAAGTGATCCCTAGGTATAGTATGAGGATCGCTAGGAGGGTGAAGAATCCTATCTTGACCGTCTGGCGTGTGAGTCTATTCTGTGGCATGGGGCTACTGAGTCTCTTAGTAAATCTCCTTATCTCTTACGCCCTTGCGGTAGCGTACGATGTAGCAGTCTGGATAGCGCTTGGCTAGTCGCTGCTGAGCTTGGCGTGCCTCGCTGAGAGAGTTGCACTGCTCGGCTGTGTAAATGTAAAGCTTGCCACGCTGCTCCCGCTGTACATCGGTCACATTGCGAAAGTAAGGGTCGCTCGTCTCTAGCGGTTGGCGAGAGGAGGCTATCTGTATGCGGTAGTACTCCTTACTGTCTGAGGTCGTGGTACTTTGCTGTGCTGTCGCCCCTTCGTCTGATGCTGACTCGGTAGTCTCCTTTTGGCCCTTTTGCTTCTTGGGGCTGGTCACACGGATATACTTCTTGTAGTATCTAGAGAAGCCGTCGGCGATGCCTTGCGCCAGTTGCTCACGTCCGCTCTGACTGACGAGGTAGTCCGACTCCGCCTTGTTTGTGATGAAGCCTAGCTCTATGAGGATGCTCGGCATGGCGGTCTCTCGTATTACGAGGAAGGGCCCTTGACGCACACTGCGATTGCCTCGTCCTAGCTTGACAAACGACTTCTGCACCTCGCTCGCTATATTGATGCTAGAGGTGAGGTGGACGTTTTGCATAAACTCAAAGATGATGTAGCTCTCCGTGCTGTTTGGGTCAAAGCCCTCGTACGTCTCCTTGTAGTCCTTCTCTAGGAGGATTACTTGGTTCTCACGCTTAGAGACTGCTAGGTTATCATTAGCGCGACGCAATCCCAGCACATAGGTCTCTGTACCAGAGGCACTCGGGCTCTGTGCGGAGTTGGTGTGGATACTGATGAAGAGATCTGCTTTCTTCCTATTAGCAAAGTTGGCTCGCTCTCGCAACCCAACGAAGACATCTGTCGATCGGGTCATGTAGACCTTTATCTCGGGGTGAGCCTGCTCGATATACTTACGAGTCAGGAGCGCTACGGCTAGATTGATATCCTTCTCCCTGCGTCCGAAGGCGCAGGCCCCAGCGTCATGCCCACCGTGACCCGCATCGATCACGACTGTATAAGCTTTACGCTGCGCTAGCAAGCCCAGGGGGCAGACTATCGTGGCAAGAAGTATAGCGAGGGCGAGTTTGACCAAAGACTTCATGAGGTGGCGAATAACTACTGAGAGCAAAGGTAAGAAATATAGCGCAAAGCAGCAGAATCTCCATCGACACCTCATAGCCTCTCGACCCATGGGATGCTATGTCTAGAGCTATAAAACAAAAAAGCCTCTCAGTAGTTACCGAGAGACCATCTGAAGCGTTGTATCACTATAAAGTGCTAGGCAATCGTTCGTGAGCCGCATGGGGCTCGAACCCATGACCCCAACATTAAAAGTGTTGTGCTCTACCAACTGAGCTAGCGGCTCGCCCTCACTCTGAGATCATAGCGTATGCGCTGATCTCTCTTTGGGCTAAAACGTGATGCAAAGGTACGAAAAATATAGATACGACAACAGCCTCCTCCCCCCTCAAGTTGGCAGTGTTGACGCATCTCAATCCGCTCTTCTTAGATGATATACGAGGAATATGTGGCTAAAACCTCGCTCCACAGCGCTAGAGAGCCACTTGACAGCTACTCCTGCGTCTCCGCTGACGGCAATCTCTCCCGAGGAAATCGTGAAGCTCCAGGGAGCAAACGAAAATTCTCCACGGAACCGGGAAATAAAAGTTCGGAAGAATGAAATGAAAGTTCGGAAGAAAGATTTCAAAGTTCCGAAGAATTTGTTCGTTCCTCACTGGATATTCAGAAAGCTTCACCGAGGAATCGTGCGATTTCCTTGATAGTGCCGTGGATGATCTTATCCCGCACAATGCTTCATCTCTGGAGTGGAGCTCGTCCTCAACTCTGACACTTACCGACTCCTCGTAAGGATTTCCCCGCTTCTCGCAGGGTAATGAAAAAATCCCCACCGAGGAATTGTGCGCTCCCTCGGTGGAGATTTAAAACAACCAGTTGGCTGTGGTCCGTTAGCCCTGACTACGCAGTGCTATAAAACAATCGGATGATAACGAATCGCTCAGACTACTCCGAGATCTCCGATACCATCCGACTGCCTAACTATGTGACGCCGATTTTTTTGCTAGCTGGCGACTACTTGTCTAGCGCTTTGCTTACGTCTCTGATAGCGCTCGCACTGCTGACAAGTGTCGTAGCCGAGTAGGGTGCCGAGGATAAAGTCTTCCTCAGGCGAGAGCATCGTCAAGGACCGCCCTCTCACCATCTCAGAGATAATGGCGATACATAGCTCCTTGCCAAAGAAGAGATTGACACGCGGTGACACACTAGAGATCTCCTCTAGATGGTAAGCTATGCCAGCACGCTCCAAGCGTCTCATCAGGAGAGGTGCCACTTCTCTGCTTACAGTGCAGAGAAACAGAGGACGTATTCCTTTCTGAAACTCGTAAACCTTGTCACTCAGCATCACCCACTCGGTCGACATACACACTTAACTAACAGAAAAAAAAGAATTATGAAAGAGGCTCGCTTACGTGCGTTATGCCTTTTTGATAGCTTGTACCCAAGTGTCGAGACGGTCATCTGTCTCGTCACTCTCGTTGTCTTCGTCTAGGCAGCAGCCGATGAGCTGACCGTCCTCCTCACAGCGTGTAGCATCGTAGCTATAGCCATCAGCGGGGATCTGCCCGATGAGGGTAGCACCAGCAGCTTTGACCTGCTCTGCGATCTCTGCCATAGCATCACAGAAGGTGTCAGAGTAGCTACTTGAGTCACCACAGCCGAAGACGGCAAACTGCTTGCCAGATAGATCTTGCTTAGCGAGCTTGGGTAGGAAGCCCTCCCAGTCGTCCTGCAGGTCGCCATAGCCCCATGTAGAGGAGCCGAGGATGAGGAGGTCGTACTCCATAGCTGACTCTGGCGTAGCATTAGCTACGTTGTGTACGTCTGCTGCGTCAATCCCTAGTAGCTGGGCAACCTTGTCTGCGATGCCCTCAACGTGCCCCGTAGAGGAGCCGAAGTATAGTCCAGTTTTCTTCATTTGCTTTGAAACGTTATGTTGGTATTTCTGTTTGCAAAGGTAGGAGCTATCTTTGCGCCAGTCAATACCTTAACCTAGGTAAAATAACTCGCTTGCTAGACTATAATACAAGAGAGTCTCTACCATCTGAGTGGCAGAGACTCTCTCTAAGTAACTATGGAAGCTGACTACTGTGCAGACTGCTTCTGACGAGCTTCATACTCCTTGAGTCCACCCTTGAGGAAGTCGATATACTTACTGATATCGGTGTTATGGGCATATGAGGGGCTCAGAGGATTGCCCGCAGGATCGATGGCGATGTAGTAAGGCTGTGCATTAGCTGCAAACTTACTACGCTGTAGGTAGCTCCACTTATCACCGACGGTGCGAAGCTTCTTGATGGAGCCGTTTTCCTCTACCTCAATGACCTTAGGCAGAGCGGTCTTGTCATCGACCATGAGGGTGATGAGGATGTAGTCATCCTCGAGGAGCCCCTTGACGGTTGGGTCGATCCAGACGGAGTTCTCCATCTCACGGCAGTTGACACAGCCATAGCCAGAGAAGTCTAGTAGGACAGGCTTACCAGTCTCCTGGGCGTAGCGCATACCAGCGTCAAAGTCGTCAAACTGAGCATGCACCTCACCATCGTACAGGTTGAAGTCTTGCGTGTAGAGTGGCGGAGCAAAGGCGGTAATAGACTTGAGCGGAGCTCCCCACAGACCAGGAATCATATAGACGGAGAAGGCCAGGGAGATGATTGCTAGGAAGAGACGAGAGACACTAACCTTCTCCAGTGGCGTATCGTGCGGTAGGCGTATCTTGCCGAGGAGATAGAAGCCTAGCAGTGCGAAGATGATGATCCAGAGTGCTAGGAATGTCTCACGGTCTAGGATACCCCAGCCGTAAGCGAGGTCGGCGACGGAGAGGAACTTGAGCGAGAGCGCTAGCTCGAGGAAGCCGAGGACCACCTTGACAGAGTTGAGCCAGCCACCACTCTTAGGCATGTTTTGCAACATGTTGGGGAAGATGGCAAAGAGCGAGAAGGGTAGTGCCAGTGCTAGCGCAAAGCCAATCATACCAATGGCGGGTGCTACGATCTGACCAGAGGTGCCAGCCTGTACGAGCAGGGTGCCGATGATAGGACCTGTACAGGAGAAAGATACCAATACTAGGGTAAACGCCATGAAGAAGATGGAGAGTAGACCTGTGGTGCTGTCTGCCTTGGAGTCCATCTTGTTGGTCCACTTAGCCGGTAGAACTAGCTCAAAGGCTCCAAAGAAGGAGACGGCAAAGAGAACTAGTATGAGGAAGAAGATGATGTTAAAGACGGCATTTGTCGCCAGATTGTTCAAGGCACTCGCTCCAAAGATAGCGGTGATGATCAGTCCTAGAGCTACATATATGACGATGATAGAGAGTCCGTAGATCATCGCATCTCGTATGGCAGCCTTGCGAGACTTGGTGCGCTTGAGGAAGAAGCTCACTGTCATCGGGATCATAGGCCATACGCAGGGAGTAATCAGAGCGATGAGACCTCCGAGGAAGCCGTAGATAAAGATGTACAGAAGACCAGCGGTTGACTGCTTTTGGTTGCGGTCGCCATAAGCCTTGAGCTGATCCACGACGGGTGCCCAGTAGCTTGACTCTGATATGCTCTCGGAGGTAGCTCCTGCCGAGAGAGAGTCAGTCGCTGCGAGTGCTGTCGTCTCGGTGCTATCGGTCTCTGCCTCTGTGGCAGTCGCCTCCTCTGATGGACTGGACGCTGTCAGGGCGAGCAGTGCCTTGGAGAGCTGCTTGGAGCTAAAGTTGAAGTCGTAGTCTACCTGCACACAGTTGTCTTGGCAGGCCTGACCCTTGAGGTAGCCCTCATAAGCAAAGGCTTTGGCATCGGTTATCTCGAGTTGCTGGGAGAAGGTGACGCTACCCTCAAACTCGCGAACCTCTATATTGAAGATGTCATCGATGTAGCTTTTGGGCTTTTTGTTTGCCTTGAAGCCCCCGAGAGCTTTAGCTCCGACGAGCTTGTCCGTATGAAACGAGAGCGGGACGGGACCACCCTTGGGAAGGTTTTGGTCATAGAGGTGCCATCCGCTGTTGATGCGGGCGGTGATGGAGACTGTGACTACCTTCTTGCCGTCGTCGGTAATCTGTTGCGAAAACTTGACGGGGTTGACCATTCCTCCACCTTGTGCGACGAGGGTGGAGCCTGTAGCAAAGAGAATGCTGAAGAGCAGGAATAAATACGTTATACGTTGCTTCATAACCTTTTGTTTGATGTTGGTTTATAGATGTTTGTTGAGTTGCTTTTTGTCTTGATGCGACACGGTCTCCTCTATGACGAGAGCTTCCTTTTGGGCTGCGGTGAGACGTGTCTGTGCGATTCGGTCTAGGTTGACAAGTGGTTTGTCTATGGTGAACAGCATCTTCTGTCGCTTGATGGGATGGAAGATGGCTAGCTCGGTGGCTCGTAGCGCTAGGTACTTGCTGAGGTCTGGGGCGATGGAGTCGTTGGCTCGGTGATCCCCTAGGAGCGGGTGCCCTATGCTGGCGAGCGTGGAGCGGATACTGTTATTGCGTGTGAGTAGTGAGAGACTGAGTCTCGTGATATAAGGACCAGTGGAGAGTACCTCGTAGCTAGCTCTAAAGGAGGCTGGCTTCTTGTCTCTGCCCGATGATGTGGAGGTGCGACGCTTGTCCGAGCCTCTCTTCTTATCCTTGGTGGGGCGAGTCGTTAGCTCACCGCTACTGGTGTCGAGAGCGCCTAGGACGACCGCCTCGAAGCTGTTGAAGAGGACGAAGCTATGCCACTCGGCTAGTAGGTCTTGCTGTAGTTGTCGATCGCGCGCTACGATGATGATCCCTTCGGTGTCCCGATCGAGACGGTTTAGGAGGAAGATCTTTTCGTTGGGATCAACCTTCTTAAGATGATGCGTCACTACCTGAAAGAGACTACTCTTGCTGGCGCCTCCCACGGAGATGGTGGGGATGCCGGGGCGCTTGTGCAGAACGATGAACTGCTCGTCACGGTAGAGCTCCTCAATGAGCGGATGCTGTAGCTCCTCGGCGGTACCTATATTGTAGATCTCTATGGAGTCTCCGATGGCAACGGGTGCGTCAAACTGTGTGGTCGTCACCCCAGCCAACAAGACGCAACGATTTCGCAGGAACTGCTTGACCGTCGTACGGCTTAGCTGTGGAAGTAGCTGGAAGAGTAGCTCGAGGAGTGCGCCTGGCTCTGTCGCTGTAAAGCTGTAGACGCGCTCACGCTGGGGAGCTTTGCGGATATTCTTGGTGGGTCTGGGGGGCATGGTGAGTGATTAGTCTGCTTGGTTATCCTTTGGCGCCTGAGGCTTGTGATATAGGAGCACTGTATTGGAGTAGAGTAGTAGGACTGACGCAATCATGAGTACGAGTCGCCAGTATGACTGCTCTACGATAAAGAGGTAGGAGCCTGAGACAAAGAGTATCCCTGCTAGGAGAGCCATGCCTCGTAGTCGCTTCGTGCGCAGGTCTACGCCACGCTTGTCGACGAGCGCCTGACTGATGGTGTAGAGTAGTGCTCCCGTCATGAGGAGATAGCCAAAGAGCACGCTCGGATAGAAGAGGTGCAGGAGCAGGCTCCCAAACAGAAGGATGAGCCCAAGCTTATAGCAGATATTGATCGCCCGTTGACGAGAGGTTGATGGTTGAGACATAGGGTGCTTTTAGAAAAGTGTGTGTCAAGATGGATAAGCTAGCTCATTTACTTTCACTATCCTCCGAGTCGGGTCTATCTTTGATGAGAAAGACTACTTCGTCAGGGCGTTGCATACGGTACTCCTCACGAGCGATACGCTCTAGCGAAGCTTTGTTCTGCTTATAGCTGTCTATCTTCAGACTGTCGCTCTGATAAGCCTCCTCTAGTCGCTTGCACTCATCGGTGAGTGCCTGAATGCGATGCGAGTAGCGGAGCTGCTTGCCGAGGTTGGAGTCACTGATGACAAAGGTGTAGAGCCCCATGCCCAAGACGATCAAGCCACAGAGGATAGCTTGCGCACGCTTGGGGTGCTCTGCACTAAAGCTTTTGATCTGACCAGTGATACGCTCTACAAACCGACGGATAGAGGACATAGTATGATAAGGAGTAGGTTAGCGTATCTCAATGGATGAAGAGCGGTCGCTCTGCGAGTCGAGGACCTTCGGTGAACCGTAAATGGTGAGTTCAGAGGCGCCTGCGAGCATGTAGCGTAGGTTGCCACTGTTGCGAATATCAGCCGAGGAAGCTCCTGCGAGGGATATGTCTAGGTCTGATACGGTCAGCTCTTCGCCATCAATCTCAGAGGCACCAGCTAGTGTAGCTTGCAGATTGGTGATTGCTCCTTTTATCTCAGCCTCCGAGCTACCTGCGAGTTGCATCGTCATCTGGCTTAGCTGATTGGCTAGGAGGTCAAGATCTGAGGCTCCCGAGAGATTGACCATAGCTCGTGTGGCCTGTACGGTGCCTGATACTTCGCTCGCACCTGTTGCCTCGATGCTTACCTCGTCTGCTGCGACGGAGAGATCCTCGATACTAGAGGAGCCCGATAGGTGAGCTGTGAATTGTGGCGTCTCAAAGCGTCCAAGAAAGCAAGCCTCAGCAGCACCCGCTAGATCTATCTGCGAGATGTATGGCATCGTGATGTGTACGGTAATGTTGTCCGTGTCGAGGCGTCGTTTGCCTTTGTTGGCCAAGCTGACGTAGAGTGTCTCGCCTTCCTGCTCTATCTTGAGATCGTCCATATAGTTCTCAGGGGCAGAGACTGACACGGAGTACTCTGCTCCCTGAGTAATCTCAAGCTCGATGCCATGATTCGCATTGATCGCCGTAAAGTCCTTAAAGTTGAGCTCTTGTTGTGCTATCGTAGTGGAGCCCTTCTTGTAAGTGCAACTAGATATGCCACATCCCAAGAGAATGGCGAGCGCTAGTAATGAGCTGGTTAGGATAGATTTATAAGTCATAGTATGATTCGTCAGTAAGATTGATATGAGGTACTTTAATTAGTTGTATCTTTGTCTAGTACTTCATGTCAGTTGACAAAGGTAACAAATACTCTAATAAGACACCCCATTTGTAACTATGAAATGTTTCTCCAAACTCTACATCATATCGCTGATTCCTCTCCTGCTATTATCGACTAAAGCTCTGCGGGGAGGTAATTTGTCGCCGATTTATAACAGTATCGGAGAGCCTCTTGTGCAGGCTCCAGACACGCTTGCCGAGGAGGATCTCGTCGGCATCATGCTCCCTGAGATACATGTCTCGGGTACTCCGCACAAGCCTCTCTCGAAGACTGAGCGCTATGCCTACTGGCGACGCGTACGAGATGTCAAGAAGGTTCTACCCATCGCAGAGGAGCTCAGCCGAACGATTACCGAGACGTACGAATATGCCGAGACGCTACCTACTAAGCGTGAGCGTCGGGCGCATTTGGCTCGTGTCAAGAAGGAACTAATCCGAGATTACACCCCACGGATGAAAGATCTGACCCTCGGACAGGGACTGCTCCTCATCAAGCTGGTCAACAGACAGACGGGCTCCACGGGTTATGAGATCGTTAAGTCTATCTACGGAGGACTTACTGCGACGTGGTACAACCTCTTTGCGAAGTTCTATGGAGGAGATCTGGACGTTAAGTTTGACCCTGAGCATGTCGAGGACGATGCGGTCACGGAGCGCATCATCTACTTGTGGAGATACGGCTTGCTCTAGCACGCAGCCCTCTTACAAACTCTTAAGCAGTCGCAGCACTCGGTCTCGCTGATAAGTGACTGGCTGATGCCCATCGATCCAGTGTATCGGTAGACCACGACGACTCATGCCTCGGAACCAAGTCATCTGCCGCTTGGCAAACTGATGAATGGCCGTCGCTAGTTGCTCCTCCATCTCGGAGTAGCTAAGCTTTCCTTGCAAATAGAAGGTGATGAAGCGGTATTCCAGGCCATACGCAATGAGCGCCTCTGAGGGCACCTGCTGGTCAAGCAGTCGTTCCACCTCTGTGACCATACCCTCCTCCAGTCTGCTCCGCAGTCGCTGGTCTATGCGTCGTATGATCTCTTGGCGGGATAAGCGTAGCCCGATGATGAGCGGAGGCTTCTGTCGCTTCGCCTCACGGAGTGCCTGCTGATAAGCTTGGTAAGCCTCGGGATGCTGAGCGTAGTACCTTGCTATCTCAATGGCTCGTATACACTTACGTGCCGAGCTCGGGTCCACGCGATCTATGCGTGGATAGCGACTGAGGATGGCTCTCAGGTCGTCTAGGCTGAGTATCTCTAGCTCCTCTCTCAGAGTTGCGTCGGGTGGTACTTGGTGCATGGGTCTCGTCTGCAGAACCTGCTCGACATAGAGCCCTGACCCGCCGACGAAGATCGGCTTGAGTTGCTGTGCGACCACCTCGTGGTACGCTTTATCAAAGAGCCGTACATACTTAAAGAGATTGAACGGCTGCCCTGCTGGGACGATATCAATAAGGTAATAGGGAATAGTGCCTCGCTCCGTGGTGTAGGAGTCTAGATCCTTGCCAGTGCCAATGTCCATACCGACGAAAACCTGCCGGCTATCGCCACTAAGGATAGCTCCGTGAAGTTCTTCCGCTAGAGCCACACCGAGCGATGTCTTACCGCAAGCGGTCGGACCTACGACTGTGAGTAACTCGGGATAGTACACTAAAGAGGATACTTCGGCGAGGCGAAACTATCTATTGGTCAGAGAACTTACGCTCTGCTGATCAAAGAGCCTGCGCATTAGGTGCGATCCTTGCGAATGACATCGTGTGCGCCTCCCTCGATGATAGAGGTCGAGGAGACGAGCGTTAGCTTAGCATTTTCACGGAGAGTCTTCAGGTCCACCGTGCCACAGCTACTCATCGTAGCTTTGATCTTGCTGAGCGTTTGGTCTAGCGTGTCCTTCATCGGTCCAGCATAGGGGACATAACTGTCCACACCTTCCTCAAACTTCATCACCGTCGCTACACCTCCGCCATCATAGCGCTGCCAGTTGTGCGCACGGTTGGAGCCCTCGCCCCAATACTCCTTGACAATGTTATTGCCGATACGCAGCTTCTCCGTAGGTGACTCATCGAAGCGTGCGAAGTAACGTCCCATCATGAGGAAGTCGGCACCCATAGCCAGAGCCAGCGTCATATGGTAGTCATGCACGATACCGCCATCGCTACAGATAGGCACGTAGATGCCTGTCTCACGATAGTAGTCGTCACGCGCCTTGGCAACGTCAATAACTGCGGTGGCCTGACCACGTCCGATACCTTTCTGCTCACGAGTGATACAGATCGAACCGCCTCCGATACCGACCTTAATAAAGTCTGCGCCAGCCTCTACGAGATAGCGGAAGCCATCTTGGTCAACCACATTGCCTGCACCTACGATGACGCGGTCTCCATACTGCTCTCGTATCCAAGTGATGGTCTCTTTCTGCCAGACAGAGAAGCCATCAGACGAGTCAATACAGAGTACATCCGCCCCAGCCTCTACCAGTGCAGGCACGCGCTCCTTGTAGTCGCGTGTGTTGATACCAGCACCGACCATGAGCGTTTTGTTGTGTGGGTTCTGTAACTCTAGCGGGTTCTCCTTATGGCTATCGTAGTCCTTACGGAAGACGAAGTAGCAGAGACGTCGATCCTCGTCAATGATAGGGAGTGCATTCAGCTTGTGAGACCAAATTATATCGTTTGCCTCGCTTAGCGAGATCCCCTTGCGTCCTGTCGTAAGGCGCTCGAAGGGAGTCATGAAGTCAGCCACCTTGCGATCCATCGAGTCGGTCGATAGGCGGTAGTCTCTACTCGTGACGATACCGCAGAGCACTCCATCAGGGGTGCCATCATCCGTTACGCCGATAGTGGAGTGTCCCGTGTTCTGTGTGATGGCCAGTACGTCCGCAAGTGTGTCCTTCGGACTGACGTTGGCATCGCTCCGTACGAAGCCCGCCTTAAACTTCTTGACACGAGCGACCATCTCAGCCTCCTCCTCGATCGGTTGTGACCCGAAGATGAAGGATAGACCTCCGTTGCGTGCGAGGGCTATAGCCATCGTGTCGTTGCTGACGCTCTGCATGATAGCAGATACGAAGGGTATATTGAGATTGATGCGCGACTCTTCCTTTGCGGGGCTATACTTAGCCAGCGGAGTGCGTAGAGAGATCTTGTCTACAGTGCACTCGGGCGTTGTCAGGCCAGGGATGAGTAGGTATTCGCCAAAGGTGTGCGACGTGTCAGGGAAGATGATTGCCATAGGAAAGCGAATGAGTAGTGGTGGGTGAATGGAGGGATGCTCTTAGCGTCTGCGGAAGTCTGTCCTAGCGTAGTCTATTGGAGGCACGTACGAGGATGTCGTCCTTGATGATGTTACGCATAGCCATATATAGGCACAGTAGACTGATGACAGGCAGTACGATCCAGCCCTGCATCTTAGTAGTCGCCTGCAGGAGATCAGCCTGTTGCCAGAGCATATAGGCAAAGGCTACGATAGCCGCCACCATCAGGAGGAGACCGATGATCGTCAGACGTATCTGTAGCTTGCGCCACTTGTAGAGGAATATGGTTGCAAAAGAAAGTATCGTCACTAGAGAGGTCAGTACGAAGGTGACTAGGTTAAAGTACTTAATACTAGTCCAGCCACTGACGATGAGTCCCGTGAAGTTTGCTGTGTAGAGCACCTCCTGACCAGAAGGGTTCACCGTGAAGAGTGTGACGAGTAGCAGTAGGGTTGATGTCACCCCACTGATGAATAGGTATAGAGTCTGAATGCGCTGCCACATAGTAAGCGTACGGTTGTGTGGGTTTGCTTTGCTTAGTCTTGTGACTCTTCGGGGAGACGGAAGTAGACCTCGCCATTGAGAAACTCGGTGGTAGCTACAAGCGTTGGCTTGGGGAGCTGCTCGTAGTACTTAGAGATTTCGATCTGCTCGCTATTTTCAGTAGGTGTCTCGTCAAGAGCGTCCTGATAGTTGGTCACCTCTTGTATCTTCTCCCGTATCTCGTCGCGCATCTCTACCGATATTTGGTTAGCGCGCTTGGATATGATACGTACGGTCTCGTAGATATTGCCTGTCTGCTCCCAGAGCTCAGGGAGTGAACGTGTGATAGTGGACTGTGGTACAGGCTGCTTCTTATTGTTTGTTGTCATAATGCGAAGTTCGGGGGTCTTAGTATGAGATGTATTTAGGACGAGCGTCTTAGATTGTCTAGCTCACGATCATACGCTGAGCACGATCGCGTAGAGTCTTAGCCCGCTTGAGGTGCTTTCCATTTGGGAAAGCGTTTTCGTAGTTATAGTATGCGTCGATGACCTCGCGTAGTCGTCCTTGCTTCTTGCTCTCCACACTGTTGATCGCTTGCTGGTAGGACGCCTCCACGATGATAAAGAGTAGATCCTCACGATGCTTCGTGTAGGGATAAGCCTTGAGCGCATTGCGAGCCGTGATGATGGCAGAGATATAGTTGTTACCTATATAGGTGCCGAGATTGTAGTATAGGTCAGCTGTGATCAGTTCCTTCTTAGCTAGGTTGTCCTGAAGGTCAAAGAGCATCTGCTCTACCTCCTTGCGGTGCTCACTCTGAGGATAAGCCTCCAGGAAGCCTTGTAGCTCCTTGAGCGCGCTGTAGGTGATAGACTGATCCAGACGTGGGTCGGGAGCTATGCGGTAGAGCGCTAGCCCAGTCTTGTAGCGAGCCTCTGCGGCTCGTGCGTCCTGTGGGTACTTGCTGTATAGTCTACGAAAGTACTCAGCGGCACTAGACTCTTGCTTGTTCTGTAAGAGCGCGTCGGCCATGATGTAGAGCGCCTGAGCACCCTCCTGCGTACCCTCGTAGTGAGGTAGGACGTCAACCATTAGCTCTGCTACACGGCTATACTTCCCCTCGTTGTAGTACTTCTTGGCATAGGAGTATCGGAGCGTGGGGTCCTTGGATTTCTGTATACGCATATACTCAGCGCAGCTACTAGTGCATAGGAGCCAGCAGCTGAGTACCAAGATGCGGAGGAGCGTTTGTCTAGTCATACTAAATACCTACAGTTGCACGCAAAGGTACGAAAAAAGAGATTAGAACGAGACCGTTTGTCCCGCCCGACATAGAAAATGTGAAGATACCCTAGCCCGCTCGTCCGTGAGTAGGCTAGGGTATCTTGTTATAGATAGAGTGCGTCTAGAAGGTGTAGAGCGAGCTAATAGACTCGTGGCTACAGACTCGGCGGATAGACTCGGCAAAGAGCTCGGCGACGCTGATGATGCGTACCTTCTCGCTCTTCTTAGAGTAAGGTATTGAGTCGGTGAAGATCATCTCCGTCAGACCAGACTGGTCGATGCGCTTCGTGGCGGGGTCGCTCATGACGGCATGTGTCGCAAAGGCTCTGACAGACTTCGCACCATGCTCCAGCATCAGGTCAGCAGCCTTGGTCATCGTGCCAGCGGTGTCGACGATATCGTCCACGAGGATTACGTCCTTGCCCGCTACGTCACCGATGATCGTCATCTCGGCCACCTCGTTTGCCTTAGCGCGACGCTTGTGGCAGATTACCATAGGTACCCCAAAGTGGCGAGCATAGCTATTAGCACGCTTCGTACCACCCACGTCAGGAGTAGCGATGCAGAGGTTCTCCACGGGTATGTTGTGCTCGATATACTCAGTGAAGACGGTAGAGCCGTATAGGTGGTCTACCGGTACGTTGAAGAAGCCTTGTATCTGATCAGCATGCAGATCCATCGTGATCAAGCGTGTGATGCCAGCTACAGAGAGGAGGTCTGCGATAAGCTTAGCACCGATAGAGACACGAGGCTTGTCCTTGCGGTCCTGTCTAGCCCATCCGAAGTAGGGTATGACGGCTGTGATGTAGTGAGCCGAGGCACGCTTGGCCGCATCGATCATGAGTAGGAGCTCCATGATGTTATCGGCATTAGGGTAGGTCGACTGTACGAGGAAGATATCCTTGCCACGGATGCTCTCTTCGTAGAATACGGCAAATTCACCATCGGCAAAGTGCTCTGTACGCATTTTGCCCAGGGGGCAGCCCAGTGAGTCACAGATCTTCTCAGCGAGGTTCTGAGAGGCTGAGCCAGCAAATACTAAGTAGGGTAGTTCGTTCATTGCATTATCAGTATAGAGACAATCAGTGCCACAAAGGTACGACTTTAATAATAAACGGGGGTTACAGCGATTCTTCGGTTCAGGGCTGCTCGTCTGCTCCGATCTCCCCGAAGCCTTGGGGAGAACTCACCAGCAACGAGATAAAAAAGAGTATATTTGCACCATCGATGGGTGTCGTATGAGCTAGTAGCACACGCCTCTAGGTGACACCTTATGTAAGCAAACGAAGAGTCAGCCTATTATAATATGAGTAAGCAAACGAAGAGTCAGCGTCTCGGTGTCATCGCCGATCTGCTCAGGACCCACGAAGTGACAGATCAAGCGATGCTCCTTGAGTTACTGCGAGGTCGCAATATCTCCATCACACAGGGGACGCTCTCGACCTATCTCGCTGAGCTGGGTGCGACCAAAGGGGTGCGTCCAGGCTCCTTCAAGTCATGCTATCAGCTCCCCTTGATGCCACAGGCTGACGCTGTCACGACCCAACCCACGGGGCTCATCTCCCCGACGGTCGGCTTCCGTTCGTATGCGCTCTCGGGGCAGATGCTGGTCATTCGCACGGAGCCCGGCTTTGCCCAGTCTATAGCGACCGTCCTGGACAGCTCCTCGTCATCGCTCTCGCTCGGTAGCGTGGCGGGCTACGACACTATTATAGTAGCCCTTGCTGAGGAGGCGACCGATGCCGAGGTGATTGACTGGTTGCATCGCATTATCCCCGAGTCTATCCTTGCGATAGGGGGGAGACGGCGGTCGTGATTTGACAAAATCGGTCATTCTCGTGACATATTCCGCCAAAAGACTTCTTCTTTAATCTAGAAACACTACATTTGTCGCGAATATCAGCTAGTGCCGATGAATATGAATACAGAATCTACAGGTACAAAGGGCAAGACCCACTGGGGGCTTCGCTGGTTTTACGACCTCTATCGTGACGGGCTACGTAGCCAGAGTCGCACGAGTCGTATGCTGTGGATTATCGTAGCCATCAAGCTCCTGATCATGTTTGCCATCTTGCGTCCTATCTTCTTCCCGCGTGTCATCGCAGAGCAGGGAGATAAGAAGGCGCAGATAGAGTATGTGCAGGATCAGCTGACGGCACCAGTCGTCGACACGCTCCATCATAGTAATCACTAACTTAACTATATAGCATAATGAATGTAGACGCTTTACTCCTCTGGTCTAGACTGCAATTTGCTCTGACCGCATGCTATCACTGGCTCTTCGTGCCACTCACGCTCGGACTGGGTGTGATCATGTCGATAGCTGAGACTAAGTACTATAGGACCAATCGCCCCGAGTGGAAGAAGTGGGCGATGTTTTGGCAAAAGCTCTTCGGTATCAACTTTGCCATCGGTGTCGCTACGGGACTTATCCTCGAGTTTGAGTTCGGTACCAACTGGTCCAACTACAGCTGGCTCGTGGGTGACATCTTCGGAGCTCCACTCGCCATCGAGGGTATCTTAGCTTTCTTTATGGAGGCGACCTTCATCGCCGTCATGTTCTTCGGGTGGAACAAGGTGAGCCGAGGCTTTCACCTAGCCTCTACCTGGCTAACCGTCATCGGTGCGACCATCTCGGCCGTATGGATCCTAGTCGCCAACGCTTGGATGCAAGACCCTGTCGGCATGTCCTTCAACCCCGCTACCGTACGTAGCGAGATGGCTGACTTCTGGGCCGTGGCATTCTCTAGCTCAGCGGTCAATAAGTTCTGGCATACGACTATCTCCTCCTGGACGCTCGGCTCTGTCTTTGCGCTAGGTGTCTGCGCTATCTATATCCTTCGTGGTAAGCACAAGGAGTTTGCACTGGCCAATAGTCGTATCATCGCTCCCTTCGGACTAATTGCTGCGCTACTCACCGCCTTCACGGGTGATACCTCTGGCTACAACGTGGCTCAGCGCCAGCCTATGAAGCTCGCTGCTATGGAGGCTCTCTATGATGCTGGCGAAAGCACCCCCGACGGCAAGACTGCTGACGGCAAGGGACTAGGCCTTAGCGCTATCGGTCTGCTAGACTGCGACAAGCTCACACCACAGGCCGAGGCAAACCAAGATCCATTCATCTTCAATATCAAGATGCCCTACATGCTCTCATGGCTGGGCACTCGCTCTACCAATGGCTACGTGCCTGGTATCAACAATATCCTTGAGGGCGGTTACTACGACAAGGATGGCAACCAAGCGCTCTCTGCTGATGAGCGTATGCGTCGTGGCAAGATAGCTATCGAGGCGCTCGCTGCTTATGGCGAGGCGCAGAAGGCTGGGGACGCTGCCGAGATGGATCGTCAGAATGCGATCATACAGGAGAACTTTGACCACTTTGGCTATGGTTATGTTCAGGACAAGGCGGATCTAGTGCCGAACGTACCGCTCATGTACTACGCCTTCCGCATCATGGTGGGGCTAGGCTTCCTCTTTATCCTGCTCTTCCTCCTCATCTGGATCCTGCAACGTAAGAAGAGCTACGAGGAGTACGCTCGCTATCGCTGGCTACATATCATCACGGTCATCTGTATCCCGCTAGCGTGGATCGCCAGTCAGGCTGGATGGGTCGTCGCCGAGATGGGTCGTCAGCCATGGGCTATCCAGGATATGCTCCCGCTGAATGCGGCTGTCTCTAAGCTGGCTCCCGAAAACGTGATGACCACGTTCTTCATCTTTGCCGTACTCTTTACGATCCTCCTCATCGCAGAGGTGAGCATCATGGTCAAGGCGATCAAGCATGGCCCTGAGTCTCATCTGAATGATGTAGAGCAGCTCTTTAGCAAGCGTGAGAGTAAGTAATCACTAACCCCATAGACACACTATCATAATGGACTACGCATTTCTACAGCAATACTGGTGGTTCCTAGTCTCACTGCTGGGTGCCCTGCTTGTCTTCCTGCTCTTCGTGCAGGGCGGACAGACCTTCATCTTTGCAGCTCGTCGTGACGAGCCTCTGCAGCGTATGATCGTCAATTCAACGGGTCGTAAATGGGAGTTTACCCTCACGACTCTAGTTACCTTCGGAGGTGCCTTCTTTGCCTCCTTCCCGCTCTTCTATTCAACCAGCTTCGGTGGAGCTTACTGGGTATGGATCTTGATCTGCTTGACCTTTGTCATCCAGGCGGTCTCGTATGAGTATCAGTCTAAGCATGGCAACATATGGGGCAAGAAGACCTTCCAGACCTTCCTCTTCATCAATGGTGTCTTGGCTCCGGTGCTACTAGGCGCTGCGGTCTCGACGCTCTTCACGGGCGGTAACTTCGTAGTGGACAAGAGCGCTATCTACGACCTCTCGTCCTCGATGCAGACCATCTCCGTCTGGCAGCCCGACCCCCTCACGGGGCTACAGCTACACGGGCTGGAGGCTATCTTCAACCCCTGGAATGTGGTACTCGGTGTGACGCTGCTCTTCCTCGCACGTACTACAGCGCTCCTATACTTCATCAACAATATCGAGGATGAGGTCGCCTACGAGCGTGCTCGCAAGAGCTTGCTCCCCAATGCTGCTATCTTCGTCGTCCTCTTCGTCGCTTATGTGGTCTTCCTCATGGTGACCAAGGGATACGATGTAGACCCCAGCACGGGAGCCGTGAGCCTAGTGCAGTACAAGTATCTGCACAACTTCCTCGCTATGCCAGTGATTCTCATTGTCTTCCTCGTGGGTGTGGTACTTGTCCTAGCGGGCGTGATCCTCACACTGGTCAAGAAAGGCTTCCGCAAGGGTATCTGGCTCGAAGGTGTCGGTGTCGTCCTCGCTGTCCTAGGTCTGCTCCTCATCCTCGGGTACAACAACACGGCTTACTACCCCTCGATAGCTGATCTCAATAGCTCGCTGACGCTACAAAACAGTAGCTCCAGTCCTTATACTCTCAAGGCTATGAGCATCGTCTCGCTACTGATCCCGTTTGTCCTCGCCTACATCGTCTACGCTTGGCGTGCGATAGACCGCAAGAAGATCACACGTCACGAGATGGGTCAAGACGAGGAGATCAAGTACTAGTCACTGTGGCTGCCCCCGCTAAGTAGGGGCCGCACACAAACCTCACACAGGGGGCGACACTGAGACGAAGGAGTCTAGGTGTCGCCCCCTCTCTTTGTGCAAATCTTACGTTGTAGTACAGCGAGACGTGTAGCCCTTTGTAGGGACGCACGATCTGTGCGTCCGTTGTGTCAAAGGTTACGGCGTCAGGGTTTTAACGGGGACGGACGCACGACCGTGCGTCCCTACAGCCGTTACTCGTGAGACTTCTGAATGTTGCACTTTGGACTAACTGTCAGTGCATGAGGATGAAACTTTAGTTCCACCTAGGAGAAACTCCAGTTTCATACGGAAGAAACTCCAGTTTCATACGGAAGAAACTCCAGTTTCATACGGAAGAAACTACAGTTTCATGGGGAAGAAACTGCGGGTGGCTCCGAGCGACGCGAGCTTAGTTGGTATATTTGTGGTAAATTTGTGGGCAAGAACGAACTTTCGCACACATTTCCGTGAACTATATCCTCTGTCCTCACTGTACGACTAAGATCTCCGAAGAGACGATTCTAGCTAATGCCGACTGCCGTGGCAAGGTTGCTATGCTCTGCCCAACATGCTCCGAGAGCCTACGCTTTCGCCTTAGGGGTACTACGCTAGAGCATCTCAAGGCGCGCTACGCTGACTTTGCGCCCGAGGGGGAGCCCGTGCGGGCTTACTTACAGTTGATTGCCAACGACTTTGCCTACGCTGCTCTGCTCCCGCTCTATGAGGGGTGCAACACGATAGGCAGCTACAATGGACGTGGCACCTCGGTGACTGTCCCCATACATAGTAGCGATCCGAGCTTGGGACGCAACCATTGTCAGATCACGATAGAGCCAGATGGCCAGGCGATCATACAGGATTTGGACAGTATGACGGGGACCTTCGTGGCGGGTGTTGAGTACCTGCCAGATACCTTTCGCGAGCTACAGTCGGGCGATGTGATCACGCTCGGAGCGACCTCCCTGATCTATGTGACACGGACTGACTACGAAGAGACAAATCCATAATCCCTCCAAACTTATTCCTTCTTATGAAGACGACAAACACACTTACTCCCGCTCTACGTCAAGAGATTATCTCGCTCGTCCACCAAGAGGTGCTCCCCGCTACGGGCTGTACCGAGCCTGTTGCCGTATCGCTCTGCACTGCTTACGCTAGTGCTACGCTAGGCGACTTTACGCCAGAGAGCGTCTCGGTATTGCTAAGCCCCAACGTGCTCAAGAATGCTCTCGGGGTGGGCATACCAGGGACGGGTATGATTGGATTGCCGATAGCTATAGCGCTAGGCATCGTCATCGCACAGCCTGACAAAGGGCTCACGCTCCTAGACAGCTTTACGCCTGAACAACTGGCTGAGGCTAAGCAGTTGGTCGAGGCTAAGGTCATTACTATCGGTACGAAGCCTGAGCCTGTAGACAAGCTCTACGCTGAGGTGACGATACAGACGACTAGCGGGGAGACCGCTACCGCTATCATCAGTGGCAAGCATGACCATCTGACTTATCTTGCCAAGGGAACCCAAGTGCTAGAGGATCATCCGATAGGGCAGCAGGAGGACGTGGAGGACGAGGAGGAGCTTACGCTCAACTTTTCGCTCGTCTATGACTTCGCTACGACTGCTCCGCTGGAGGAGATAGAGTTTATCCTAGCTGATGCGGAGGTCAATGCAGAGGCTAGTCGCCTCTCGATGAAGTCTAACTACGGTCACGCTGTGGGGCGTATGGTACAGAGTGACTTAGGGCGGAAGTATCTGGGAAACTCGACCTTGACGCAGATCATCTCGGCGACGAGTGCCGCCTGCGATGCCCGCATGGACGGGGCCCCAGTGACGGTGATGAGCAATTCGGGCAGTGGTAACCAGGGTATCACGGCGACGATGCCTGTGCTGACCTTTGCCAAGGAGCAGCAGAAGAGTCACGAGGAGACTGTCCGCGCTCTGATGCTGAGCAATCTGATGGTGATCTATATCAAGCAGAAGCTGGGTCGCCTCTCGGCTCTGTGCGGTTGTGTCGTTGCCTCGACGGGCGCTGCTTGTGGATTGACCTATCTGCTCGGAGGTAATAAGCAGCAGGTGAGCTATGCAGTGAAGAATATGGTGGGCAATATCACGGGGCTCCTCTGCGACGGGGCTAAGCCGAGCTGTAGCCTGAAGGTGTCGAGCGGTGTGAGCACGGCTATGTTCTCCGCTCTGCTAGCGATGGAGCAGAAGGTGGTCACGGGTAGCGAGGGCATCGTGGATGATGATGTGGATCAGACGATAGACAACCTAACCAGCATAGGCCGTGTGGGTATGAATGAGACGGATCGTCTCGTGCTCAACATCATGACCTCCAAGAACCACTAAGAGGCTTTCGCCTGACAAACGAAAAAGGCTGTAGCACCGCTCTCGGTACTACAGCCTTTACGTTTGCTATGCTTTGCTAGAACTAGAAGTTAGCGTTGTTTGGTGTGCGGGGGAAGGGGATTACGTCACGGATATTGGTCATGCCTGTGACGAAGAGTAGGAGTCTCTCGAAGCCTAGTCCGAAGCCCGCATGTGGTGCTGACCCATAGCGACGGGTGTCGAGGTACCACCACAGATCCTTGTCCTTGATGCCGACCTCCTGGGCACGTGCCGTGAGCTTGTCTATGTCGGTCTCACGCTCGCTACCTCCGATGATTTCACCGATGTGCGGGAAGAGGACGTCCATACCGCGGACGGTCTTGCCATCTTCGTTTTGCTTCATATAGAAGGCCTTGATCTCCTTCGGGTAGTCGGTCATAATGACGGGCGCATTGTAGTGCTGCTCGACGAGGTAGCGCTCGTGCTCGCTGGCGAGGTCGGCTCCCCAGTAGACGGGGAACTCGAACTTCTTGCCGTTACGGACGGCCTCCTCGAGGATGGCGACACCCTCGGTATAGGTGGTACGTACGAATGGACGCTCTACGACGAAGCGGATGCGCTCGATGAGCTCCTTATCGTAGTGCTCGGCGAGGAACTCAAGGTCGTCCATGCAGTGATCAAGAGCCCACTGGAGACAATGCTTGGTGAACGCCTCGGCGAGGTCTTGGTTGCCCTCATTATCCATAAAGGCGACCTCGGGCTCGACCATCCAAAACTCTGCGAGGTGCCGTGGAGTATTAGAGTTCTCAGCTCTAAAGGTAGGACCAAAGGTGTAGATACCTCCTAGCGCCATGGCTCCTAGCTCGCCCTCTAGCTGTCCCGATACGGTCAGTGAGGTATGCTTGCCAAAGAAGTCTTTGCTGTAGTCCACGCTCCCATCTTTAGCGAGGGGGAGCTTGTTCATGTCTAGCGTGGTGACGGTAAACATTTGCCCAGCACCCTCGGCATCGCTTGAGGTGATGATCGGGGTGTGGAGGTAAAAGTAGCCACGCTCGTGAAAGAAGGTGTGGATCGCATAAGCCATATTGTGGCGGATGCGGAGGACTGCTGCGAAGGTGTTGGTACGTGGACGCAAGTGAGCGATCTCACGAAGGAACTCTAGCGTGTGCCCCTTCTTTTGCAGTGGATAGCGGACGGGATCAGAGGTGCCGTAGATGGTTATTTCGCTAGCCTGTATCTCGTACTCTTGCCCTTGACCTTGAGAAGCGACGAGCGTGCCGACGACTCCGATAGCGGCGCCTGTGGTGATCTGCTCGATGAGCTTGGGGTCGGTCTGGGTCTTGTCAATGACGATCTGTATGCTGTGTATGGTTGAGCCATCGTTGAGCGCAACGAAGCAGACAGCTTTGTTGCCTCGCTTGGTACGTACCCAACCCTTGACACAGACGGGCTGGGGGAGCTGACGCTGAGCAAGCTGGGGGAGCTCCTTGATAGTAGTGCGTGGTAGTGAGTTATTCATAGTATCTGCTGATATGGTTTATACCTATTTAGTCTTCTATCTCTTCGGATGAGAAGGGATGGTCTGGTGTCTCTTGGTGCTTGTGATAAACTTTGGTGGTGGGGGCTACGCCATTGTCCTCCTGCTCTTTGATACCCATGCGGAGGTAGCGCACCTCCTCGGGAGTTAGGTAGCGCCAGCGTCCTCGTGGTAGATCTTTCTTGGTGAGGCCTGCGTAGTAGACACGGTCTAGATGCACGACGCGATAGCCTAGATGCTCGAAGATGCGGCGCACGATGCGGTTACGACCCGAGTGAATCTCTATACCGACCTTGTCGTGGGTCTGTCCAGTGATATAACTGATGGCATCGGCGTGGATCTCGCCATCCTCTAGCTCGAAGCCGTGAGCAATCATCTGCATATGCTCTACGGTGACCTCCTTGTCGAGGGCTACCTCGTAGATCTTCTTCTTGCGAAAGGCGGGGTGCATCAGGCGCACCGCTAGGTCACCATCATTGGTCAAGAGGAGGATGCCAGTCGTGTTGCGATCTAGTCGACCGATGGGGTATATGCGCTCGGTGCAGGCATTGTGCACGAGATCCATGACGGTACGCCGACCCTCGGGATCGGTGAGCGTGGTGACGCAATTCTTCGGCTTGTTGAGTAGTACGTAGACCTTTGCCTCTAGGGTGACTGGCTTGTCATCGACCATAACCTGGTCGGTCGGTAGTACCTGTGATCCAAGCTCGGAGACGACGGCCCCGTTGACCTTGACACGTCCAGCAGCGATGTACTGGTCTGCCGTACGACGCGAGCATAGTCCAGAGTTGGAGAGGAACTTGTTGAGTCGTATCGGTTCGCCCGCCTCAACTAGAGGAGAGGTGTAGCGCACTGGCTCGACGGGTGCCTTAGGTGTGCGAGGCTTAGACTCGTCCTTGCGCTGCTTGTTAGTACGCTGACCAGCGCTCTTGCGAGGAGCCGAGGAGCGCTTGCTCTTGCGGTCGGTTGAGTCAGCCGAGGCTTCTCTCTTACGACGTGGCGATGAGGTGCGAGCCTCTCCGCTATGAGCTGTAGGACGCTTGCCCTTGCCTCTCTGCTTAGCGAATGGGTATATGACAGGGTCATCCTGATTGCCATCACCTACTAAAGATACGGATGTCGTCACTTTGTGAAGACTCCGTCCTCCTAGATGTTGCTCGTCGAAGTCAAATCTGCGCTCCAAAGCTTTCTCAGCATTGATGTCGCGAGGCTTGACCATCTCGGAAGCATCTATGTTACGATGTGTCACCGTGGCTCCAGCCTCGCCACTAACCTTGACACGAATCAAGGATTCGCTGGAAGCGGGTCGCGCTATGCGTTGACGTCTTCGCTTGCCAGTAGATGCGGACGATGGCACCTCGGCAGATGAATCAGCAGAGGTGCTTGTCTTGTGCTGTGCCTCTGATGTAGGATTGCTGTCTATAGACATGAAGCTATTTAATGACTACACAACAAGTTCGGACTGTTGCGTAGTATGTTCTGTATCTAATGGGTCTCTGTCGCTGGTCAAAACAGTGTCAGCAAGCTCTCCTTCGGATCTCACGAACGGTGGATCTTACTAGCTGATTGAGCTGAGACAAAGGTACTAATTTATTGGCAGACTAGAGCCCCACGTAGTTGTGCGGGGTGATCTGACGGAGCTCCGCCTTGACCTCCTCGGCAACTTCAAGCGTATCGATGAAGTGTGCGATCGTCTCTTGGCTTATCTCCTCGCCCGTACGGGTCAGAGCCTTGAGCGTCTCGTAGGGGTGCGGGTAACCCTCACGACGGAGGATCGTCTGAATAGCCTCGGCGACGACGGCCCAGTTGCAGTCGAGGTCATGAGCGATGCGCTCGGGGTGAATAACCAGCTTGCCGAGTCCCTTGGAGAGACTGCTGAAAGCGATCATCGTGTAGCCCATCGGGACGAGCTGATTGCGGATCACCGTCGAGTCGGTTAGGTCACGTTGCAGACGAGAGATAGGGAGCTTGGAGGCTAGATGCAGAGCCACCGCATTAGCTAGTCCGAGATTGCCCTCGGCATTCTCAAAGTCAATGGGATTGACCTTGTGAGGCATGGCACTAGAGCCAACTTCTCCCGCCTTGATCTTCTGCCCGAAGTAACCCATTGAGATGTAGTTCCAGAAGTCTCGAGCGAGATCGATGAGGATTGTGTTGATACGCGCCATCGCCTCAAAGAGAGCAGCGAGATTGTCGTAGTTGGAGATCTGCGTCGTGTACTGCTCACGCTCCAGACCTAATGATGTGAGGAAGCTGTTGCCAAAAGCAACCCAGTCAATCGCTGGATAGGCGACATGATGCGCATTGAAGTTGCCCGTGGCTCCGCCAAACTTGCCCGTGATGGGTACCTGCTCCAAAGCTTTCGTCTGCTGCTCCAAGCGATAGACGAAGACCATGATCTCTTTGCCTAGACGCGTCGGGCTAGCAGGCTGACCATGCGTACGAGCCAGCATAGCGACATCGTGCCATTCATTGGCGAGCTGACGAAGTTGCTCGATGAGCTGCTGAAGGGTAGGTAGGTAAACCTCGTGCAGCGCCTCACGAAGCATGAGCGGGAAGGCGGTATTGTTGACATCTTGCGAAGTTAGTCCGAAGTGGACATACTCCTCTATCTCCTCTAGTCCCAGCTGAGGAAGGTGACGCTTGATGTAGTACTCGACAGCCTTGACATCGTGATTGGTCGTAGCCTCTATATCCTTGACCTCCTGCGCAGCCTCCGTGGACCACTCCTTGTAGAGCTGTCGTAGAGCCTGTTGCTTAGGCTCCGTGATGGCTTTGCTCAGTGCGGGTATCGCTTGGGTGAGTGCTATGAGGTACTCCACCTCGATGCGTACACGATAGCGGATGAGCGCAGACTCGGAACTGTAAGCAGCTAGGGGAGCCGTCTTGCTCGCATAGCGGCCATCTAGGGGGAGAGATTGCTTGAAGAGCGGACA
>NZ_ACLR01000070.1 GCF_000174775.1 Porphyromonas uenonis 60-3 | reverse complement strand
ATTGATTCGGCTCCTTCGATGACCAATTATTTTCATGCCCATGAAAATCCAGTTTCATACGGAGGAAACTCTAGTTTCATGCGGAAGAAACTCCAGTTTCATGCCCATGAAAATCCAGTTTCCTCGGTAGGAAATCGAAAATCCCTACCGAGGAACGGACAAATTCTTCGGAACTTCGAAATCTTTCTTCCGAAGTTTCATTTCATTCTTCCGAACTTTTATATCCAGCCTCCGTGGGGAATGTTCGTTTTCCAGCGATTTATTTGCAGATTCCTCCGTGAGAATTGATATTCATGACCATAAAGTGCCAGTTTTGGTCGCCCCCGATCCTTACTTTGAGAAAGATTTTTCGCTTTTGTAAGGTTGAAGCGTTGTAATTATTGGAGCAAATTATTACCTTTGCGACTGTAAGAGCGTACACCCACGCAGATGCTCACTACTAGTACGCTCTACAGACCAAGCTAAAACATAGACTACAATATAGATGGACTCCAAGATTAAGGAACTCACCGATAAGATCTACCATGAAGGGGTAGAAAAGGGAAATCAAGAGGCTGCTCAGATCTTAGCTAAGGCTAAGCAGCAGAGCGACGATATGATCGCTACCGCACAAGCCGAGGCACAGCGC
>NZ_ACLR01000071.1 GCF_000174775.1 Porphyromonas uenonis 60-3 | reverse complement strand
AGTCCCATTACAAGCCACTGCTTGAGCTTGGCTTTGTCGGGAGCAGTCTTGTTAGTATCCATATTATTTGAAGATGCTAATTGTAATTACTAGAAGAAAAACGGCTAGGTAGACACCCATAGAGATAAAAGTTAGTCTCTTACGCTCTTCGGGTGTGAGCTTATCACACCACGCTTTGAGTCGGTCAGTCTGTTTTTTTACCCAGCCGACCTTGTTCTGTGTAGATGAAGTGCCTACACTATCGAGGGGTGGTACGTCTTGTTTCATTATTGATTACTCTAAATTTAGTGATTAGGAAGCCCTGCGGATTGCGATCACTGCGTACCGTGTTGAGTAATGAGCAGGCGGTTACAAGAGACCGCTCTGTGACATTACTCTTGCGGTAGATGGTCTGTGTGCCATAGACCACAGCCTCATAGGGGTAAGTATTAAAGTCACAAGAGATAGAATCAACCGTCAGCACCTGAGAGGTGTTTGTTGAGATGAGACGATTATAGTACTTTTCCTCTTGCAAGTCTGTGT
>NZ_ACLR01000072.1 GCF_000174775.1 Porphyromonas uenonis 60-3 | reverse complement strand
TGAGAAGTCGCAGACGCAAGCGTCCGCCTCAGACAACCAAGGGCGTGGTCAATCACGGCTTCCAAGACCACCTGAACACCACCCCTAAGTACATCGCCACCGACCATTGCCGGCTCACCGTATCAGACATAACCTACGTCAAGTGTTTAGGGGGCTTCGCATATCTCTCCCTGACGATGGATGCTTATAGCCGCATCATCACCGGCTTTGACCTGCAGCCCACGCTCTCCACAGAGGGCCCCTACAACGCACTAAAACAGACCGTTGACTTCTACAAAAAGCATGGCTTTGACCTCAAAGGACTCATCTTCCATAGCGACCGAGGCTGTCAATACGTCTCCAAGCAGATGACCGACTACGAGGCCAGCCTAGGCATCGTAACCAGCGTTACCCAGACCGGCAACCCTCTCCACAACGCTATGGCTGAGCGACTTAACGGAATCATCAAGAACGACTGGCTCTACAACTTCGAGGATAAGCCCATAGATCAAGTTCGGGAGATCCTCTCGCAAACGATTGCTCTCTATAAC
>NZ_ACLR01000073.1 GCF_000174775.1 Porphyromonas uenonis 60-3 | reverse complement strand
CGTGGATATTTTTTTGATGCTTAGGAAGAGCTTTAACTTTGCAGAGTGAAAAGAAATCGACCCGAGATTAGGTCAGTTGAACGGGTTGTTCTTACCTTTGTTGTAGTGAGGTAAGGACAGCAACCAGAGGGTAATCTATCGTCCCTACGAGGCTTCGAGCCTAAGGTCTGTTAGAGACCCTCTGGAGTTCAGCTACTTGAGACTTATTAGAAAGTGAGGCTCAGAGCCTAATTAAAGTAATAGCCTAATGTAGCCTAGCTGGCCCTTATCAATAATCAGATACAAAGTTATGAAATATCACTTTATCGGCATCGACGTTTCCAAAGAAAAACTGGATGCCACCCTGATTCGCTACGAATCAGAATCAGACAGCGAGCAGCAGCTCGCCTACACCACTGTAGAAAACAACCCTAAGGGGTTCCGGAGCCTTGTCTCTTGGAGCAAGAAGAACGCTGGTCGAGGAGTCAAGACCGACACCATGCTCTTCTGCTGTGAGACTACAGGAGGATACGATCGAGCACT
>NZ_ACLR01000074.1 GCF_000174775.1 Porphyromonas uenonis 60-3 | reverse complement strand
AAAGTGATGCACTCGCTCCTACACCCGGACGATGCGTATAGTCGTACGCTCCTCTCGCTGGTGAGCAGTCAGTACAACCTGCACGAAGCGTCAATCTACGGCAAGCTCCAGTGTACGCTCGACTACATCTCTGGCATGACCGACCCCTATGCGCTAGACCTCTACCGACGCATCACCGGCATGAGCCTGCCAGCAATCTAGAGGAGTAGCCCGTTGCTTTCTAAGTTCAAATGCAAGTAAAAGCGAAGTTTTTTTCTCGTTTCGCAAGCTCGGTCGACTTCTCTTCGGGAACCCGCTCGTCGGGGTGGGGGCTCCCACCCCTTGCCGCGGGGGCGCTCCCGGAGCGGAGATTTCCTTTCTTGAACTTGCCTCGGAGGACTCTCTTCTCTTCGTAACCGCTCGTCGGGGTGGGGGCTCCCACCCCTTGCCGCGGGGCGCTCCCGGAGCGGAGATTTTCCTTCCTTGGACTAGGCTCGTAGAGCTCTCTTCGCTTCGTGGTCTAGCTCGAAGTCGCAGTCGTGCGCAACCAGCGAGAAGAGGATGTGGAGGAGCTTATTGTTGACGTTGTTGAGGATGACCCCGTAGGGCTTGCCTTGAGCTTTCATGCGTTGGTAATACTGTTTAAATGTTGGGTTATGAGTTATGGCACTTCGGGCTGCTTGGGTCAAGATTCCTTTTAGCCGTCGGTTACTGTAGCCTCC
>NZ_ACLR01000075.1 GCF_000174775.1 Porphyromonas uenonis 60-3 | reverse complement strand
ATGACTAGACGACTATGGATATACGACTACCTTATCTCACACCCACCAGTCTCTCCAAGGCTCTAGAGGCAGCCTCTCGAGCAAGACAATCTACACATCACCAAGAGATGATGCAGCACCTCCTCGAGCTAGCGCAGAGCGGGGTGTAGCTACTTCTATCCTAAGGGGATACAACAAAGTCTCTCCTAAGCATTCTAGCCTGCAACCACTGCGGGCTAGATGCTATACTCCTTGAGGCAAGAGACACATAAAGCGAGCCGTCTAGTACTCAGAGACTAGACAGCTCGCTTCTCTTATTGCGTCTTAGAGCAGTGCTCCCAAGAACTAACTTCTAATCTCTATCTTCTAATCTCTATCTTCTAATTTCTATTATACCCTAAGGGACATGTATACGTATCGGAGAGTTTTTAGTATCTTTGTGGGACTTGAAATTAAGATCGCAACCAGTAAATATGAAGAGAACTTGTAAGTTTACACTTGATGCTACGCTGCCCAAGTACCCCACCTTTGAGGAGGGCATCCGTCGAGCAC
>NZ_ACLR01000076.1 GCF_000174775.1 Porphyromonas uenonis 60-3 | reverse complement strand
GACCTTATTGCAAGGGTACTTGGGCTATCAATATGGAAAGGACGACTTACCCCTCTCTGCTGTGCAGAAAGATGAGCTCTCCAGCTATGAGTTGTACTTAAAGGGCGAGAAAAACTACACCCACAACACAGCCATCAAAGTTCTGCGCTTTTTGAGAAAAGCGATGGAGCGAGCCGTTGAAGAGGACTTGCTTATGCGAGTCCCTTTTCCAAAGGTTGTTTTGCGTATGCAACCTACAGATAGGGGGTTCTTAGATGATTCCGACTTGGAGCGTTTGCGTTCTGTTGAGCTTTCAAACCCTAAGCTTCTTCTAGTACGAGATGCCTTTCTCTTTTCTTGTTATACGGGACTGTCTTATGCAGACATATCACGTCTAGTGAGAGACAACATCATCTCTATGCACGGTCAGAGCTGGGTTGTCCTCCGTCGTAAGAAAACTGGTGTGCTTAGCACTATCCCCTTAATGTCTGTTGCCGTGCATATCCTAACTCCATATCTCGCTCAGGCGACCTCTACAGAGAG
>NZ_ACLR01000077.1 GCF_000174775.1 Porphyromonas uenonis 60-3 | reverse complement strand
GGTTGTGTGGTTAGAGGGTTGGGGTAATCTGGTATGAGCATCTGCATCGGAGTCTTCTTGTTGAGGGCTCGATGAGGACGCGCTGTGTTATAGAGAGCAATCGTTTGCGAGAGGATCTCTCGAACTTCTTCTATGGGTTTGTCCTCAAAGTTGTAGAGCCAGTCGTTCTTGATGATCCCGTTAAGTCGCTCTGCCATAGCGTTGTGGAGAGGGTTGCCTGTCTGGGTGACGCTGGTTACGATGCCTAGGCTGGCCTCGTAGTCGGTCATCTGCTTGGAGACGTATTGACAGCCTCGGTCGCTATGGAAGATGAGTCCTTTGAGGTCAAAGCCATGCTTTTGGTAGAAGTCAACGGTCTGTTTTAGTGCGTTGTAGGGGCCCTCTGTGGAGAGCGTGGGCTGCAGGTCAAAGCCGGTGATGATGCGGCTATAAGCATCCATCGTCAGGGAGAGATATGCGAAGCCCCCTAAACACTTGACGTAGGTTATGTCTGAGACGGTGAGCCGGCAATGG
>NZ_ACLR01000078.1 GCF_000174775.1 Porphyromonas uenonis 60-3 | reverse complement strand
GGCGTATAGGTCAAAATGGTGGACGAAGTAGAAGAAAAAAACAGATACCTTTGTTCGTTGACCTGAAACGTAGCCGGCTCTGCAGGGGTGCAACCGGTGAGGGATACGGTCAATGGAGTCAGAACAGTTTACACTGACAGGGGAGGGGTACTATTGCCCCTCCTCTTTTTTGATGTAAACTGGGCGATATCCCTATGCCTAAAAAAACCATCCACGAATCGTTTCTTGTGAGCTTGGGACATTCCATTATGCGCTCTAAGACGGCTTTTGAGTGCAGTAAATAGCCCTTCAATGGAGTTATTGGTTTTAGGGATCTGTATATCCGGATGTTCCTCGTAAGTAAAGAGTGTAGGGAGGTATTGACGAAAGGAAAAGTGGGCTGATCTAAGTGATTTGTGCGTGTATTGCCATTTGCCGTTTTCATCATTTATGGTCTTCTCCTTGAGAAAAGTATCCCACTTGGTCTCCCACTTTTTGAGCTGCGAGCAGAATGTGATAGGGAATCTTTCCTACACTCATAGCAAGTGCCAGAAGCTCTTGAGACGCGGTAGTTTGGGTCGAAGAGTAAGTTTTCGTCGGACGATTGCGATAAAGTGATACTGGCACATTTGTGTGGGAAAATGCTTCAGTGCCACATCAAGACCGACTCCTCCATCAGTTACCACTGCCAATATCTTATAGCCCCCTTCCTCTATCTTTTTAAGGGCTGTTGCGTAGTCCACTTTGCTTTCGTGAGAGATCCACTCCCGATAGAGTACGCAACCACTTTTATCGTCCAACGCAACGATTAGTCCTTGGTTTCTACCCCAATACGTCGCATCTATGTGAATAACACCCTCGCTTAATATGGGCGTCTTAAAGTCAACTGAGACCTCCTGAAGTCTCCGTTTTATCGTGCTCGGACTTACTCCAAGTGCTTCCGCGATTTTAGCCTGCGATAAGCCACTCTGGTACAAGTCCCATATCTGCTCCTTACCTTATGTGCCTTTTCCTGTGAACGATGAGCCACAGTTCTTGCACAAATATCTCTTGTGTGTACCCCTGCGTCCATGACTAATCACACTGAGGCTCCCACACTTCGGACATTTTTTGGTTCTATTTTTTCGCCTTTTCCAAATGCTCAAAGATACGATAAACACTGGCTTATCCCCCTGTATCACCCACCGTTTTGACCTATAAGTCAAAAATTAGAGGTTAGATATTAGAAG
>NZ_ACLR01000079.1 GCF_000174775.1 Porphyromonas uenonis 60-3 | reverse complement strand
TAGAGCGTTGTTCGGTAGCCTCTTTCGTTGAGGTTTTAGATACTGGCGGATATGACATCATAATATAATAGGCGCTGCGATTTAGGCACTCCTATATATAATAAGTGTAAGACGCACGGGCGAGGCTCTCGAAAAAAACTTACTCCGAATATTAGGTGGATTCGAAAAGTTGTTGTACCTTTGCATTCGCAACTCAAAAGAGAGGGGTCCCCGAGCAAGCTTGGCGATCCGACTGGTCGGAAGTGTCTGACACGGTTTCTGGAGAGATGTACGGCAGGTAGCTTTGAGGGTTTCTTCCTTCAGTAGCTTCAGAGTTTCTCAAAGGGGTTTCTGGCTCCGATGAAGCTCTCGAAAAAAAAACTTCTCCGAATATTTGGTGGTTTCAAAAACTTGTTGTACCTTTGCACTCACAACCCGCAAGAAAAAGCAGTTCGCTCTTCACACGTGAAGAGCTCATGAGCTGAGGCTCCTAACGAGGAGCTACGCTTACGGGAATTATAGAAGCGATCTTTGATATATTTCATAACTAAGCAATCAAAGTGTAGTGGTCTAGAGTAGTTTCTAGATCAAGCAATACCTAAGACAATCAAAATCTAGGTCTACACTGCGAGGACAATAAGCATAATAGCACAATAATCATCTTAGAGACAAGGCTTGAGAGTAGCGCAGGCTACAAGGGTTTTGTATTATAACACAGAGAACAAACAAACAAAA
>NZ_ACLR01000080.1 GCF_000174775.1 Porphyromonas uenonis 60-3 | reverse complement strand
GACCGTGCGTCCCTACAGCCGTTACTCGTCTCTGTGCGTCCGTCCCCGTTAAAACCACAATGTAAAGGACGAAATTGCAATATCCGCCTCAATCCTCGGCTAAGTTATACGAGGAGTGTTAGTTAGCAGTGCCTAGAGCTACCAACCTCTCGACATAAACATCTGGCCCTCGAAGAATTCACCAAATAGCTCCCGAGGAAATGCAAATCCTCCACGGAGGCAATGAGAAATTCATCGGAAGATCGAAATAAAAGTTCGGAAGAATGAAATGAAACTTCGGAAGAATGAAATGAAAGTTCGGAGGAATTTGCCGTTTTCCCCGTGGCGGATTTGCATTTCCTCGGGAGAAAATCCATTTAGTCGGAAAGTGTCCGAAATATGAGACTGTTGCAAAAGGATGAAGCGCAAGGCGCTGAGGGTGAGGTCTGAAGGGAGCATACCTCCGTATGTGACCGAAGCCGAATCCCGAAAGCAACACAGCGATTCGCCTTTATGCAATAGTCTCAATAGATGGAGACTATCCGCCACGGGTGTCCCGACACTTGGCGCACGCTTTGGCAGCGACAACTAATTCGTGAGAAGGTCGTACCTTTGCCCTCGTACTGAAGCCCTATGAGCCTCAGACGATCACCCCAAGATAATCAGATGAACCAGTCACCCCTTCCAGCACCGAAGCACCTCCTCCAGAGACTATGCGCTATGGTCAGAGGCAATAGACTAGTCCTAGAGAACTTCCTCTCTCTCGGACTCATCAATGTGCTGAACTCCTCCTTTCATCTGATCATCTACCCGATACTGATCCATCGTGTCGGCGCTGAGGCGTACGGAGCCTATGTCTACGCCTTTTCGGTCATCACCTACTTCGTCACGCTGGTGACCTACGGCTTGGATATGATCGGCACCCGCTACCTAGCTCGCTACGACAAGGAGGGCGACCTAGCGGGCAAGTCCGACATCACTTCGCAGATACTCTCTAGTCGCCTTTACCTGCTCCTCCTTTCCTTCATCCTTTTCCTGCCGATCGTCTTATGGGTCGGACCCTTGGCCGACTACCGGGCGCTCCTCTGGGCAAGCTTTCTCTCCGTAGTGGCCTGTGTCATCATGCCCAACTGGTACTTCATCGGAATCCAGCGCACCCGCATCTACCTCTACATACAGATTGCCACGAAAGTGCTCCTAGCCGTTGCCATCATCCTCTGGGTGCTCACGCCAGAGCATATGACACGCTACGTCTTACTGGCTTCGGCAAGCAATATACTCTCGGCGGGAATCGCCTTTGGCTATATCTTATGGCGCGAAAAGCTCTCGCTACGCCTCATCTCACTGCGTAAAAGCTTAGCCCTCCTGCGAGAGGCTACTCCACTCTTCCTCTCTTATCTGGTGATGACGGTCAAGTCAGCTGGACTCAACCTCGTGATCGGTTCGCTCTTTGGCATGACCTCCCTGACGGGCTACGACTTCTCGATGAAGATCGTCAGCGTCGTCATGTACATCACTAAGCAGCTCAATGTGGCGCTCTTTCCCTCGGTCAGCACCAGCTATACGACAGAGCGCATACATCGTATACTGCGTGGCGAACTGCTCATGGGCATCGCCTGCATGGGGGCGCTCATGCTCGCCGCTAAGCCGATCATATGGATCATGGGCAATGGCCCGATAGAGGATCTCATACTACCTGTATTCCTGCTCATGACGGCACTGATACCGATATGGCTTATCTCGGGCTTCTTCATCGAACTGGTTCTCACCGCCAACGGTCGTAACCGTGAGGTCTTCATCAACCAACTCCTCTCGCTTGCGGTCATCGCGCTTGTGCCTTGATCGCCGTGCTCCTACAGGTGAAGTTGATCGCCTTCGTCGTCATCGTCATCCTCTCGGGGCTCATCGAGATCGCCTTCCTCTACGCCACCGGCCGCCGCCGCGCCCTCATCTGACGCTGCGTAGCAATCTTAGCTCGTAAAAACAGAGACAGCCCCCCACAAACGTATCTGCTCATGGAGGCTGTCATCGTATTCGTGCCGACTGCCAATCGCTCTCCTCTTCCAACTCACGCACCCCGTGTGGGGTGCGACCCCCACGATGAGGAGCCTATGTGGGTGTATCTGTTGTTTCAATTCACGCACCCCGTGTGGGGTGCGACTAGGGGGCAGTCTATCTTGCCCGTCTCGGGGTCAGTGTTTCAATTCACGCACCCCGTGTGGGGTGCGACTGTGTGCCGAGAATATGTTGTGGCGGTCGACTTGGTTTCAATTCACGCACCCCGTGTGGGGTGCGACGAGGTGTGGAGCAGCGGTTGGCTAAGCTTGATGCGTTTCAATTCACGCACCCCGTGTGGGGTGCGACCTCGGAACTTGGTTCTGTTGGTGAGAGCTATGGTGTTTCAATTCACGCACCCCGTGTGGGGTGCGACCACAACTGGGCTGGGTATGGTATCACGACCGACCCGTTTCAATTCACGCACCCCGTGTGGGGTGCGACAAGTGCGCTCCGTAGTGCCTCCCAGCTGATTAGCGTTTCAATTCACGCACCCCGTGTGGGGTGCGACGAGTACACGAGGCGGTATGCCGTAAATCTCGCAGTTTCAATTCACGCACCCCGTGTGGGGTGCGACCGATCTACTCGGAGAGCTACAAGCCTTCCTAGAGAGTTTCAATTCACGCACCCCGTGTAGGGTGCGACAGCTGCGCCGTCTGGCTGAGGAGAGCGGTAGCGGTTTCAATTCACGCACCCCGTGTGGGGTGCGACGGCGCTCGGGTGTGCGACAGTGCGAGTGTGTACGGTTTCAATTCACGCACCCCGTGTGGGGTGCGACGTGCGAGGAACTAAATATATCAAACAGCAATAAAGGTTTCAATTCACGCACCCCGTGTGGGGTGCGACCACCAAGGTACGAGACTTTGACACGTACGGGATAGTTTCAATTCACGCACCCCGTGTGGGGTGCGACAACCAACGACACGACAAGACTATGAGACAATACGTTTCAATTCACGCACCCCGTGTGGGGTGCGACGGAGAAATCGGAGCGGAGACATTACACGTGCGAGGTTTCAA
>NZ_ACLR01000081.1 GCF_000174775.1 Porphyromonas uenonis 60-3 | reverse complement strand
TTAAACTTGAAGCCTGCTGAGATAGCAGGACGAAAACGATGCAGGTCAGAGCCGAAGAGCAGTCGCCCTTGAGCTTTGAGGACGAAGAGCAGATTGTCTGTTAGGAACAGTTCCACCGAGCTATGTATCGCTCCTCCATAAGTAAAGCGAGATCGGTCCAGGAGTGTAGCCCCATCGGGTAGTAACCGTTTATCCTCGTTCAGCTCTTCATAACCGCAGAGAGCGGATAGCCCCAAGTAGCCAAAGATATTCTTCCCCCTATCTGAGAGTATCGGGTGCATATAGCCGAAATGCAGTAGCGCATCACGCAGTGGAACATTGTAAGAGCGATAAGTCAACCCTTGCTGCTCATATTCCGCCAAGAGAAAAGCGTAGTTCGCCCGCTTGAAGTAGTGTGCGAACGCAAGACCTACCCCAAAGCTCTCCTTTGCGCATAGTCTCTCCCCCTTGACTAATCGGAATAGAGCCGACCAGCTCAACGCTATTTTGCCTAGGGATTAGTCT
>NZ_ACLR01000082.1 GCF_000174775.1 Porphyromonas uenonis 60-3 | reverse complement strand
TGAAAATCTAGTTTCACCTAGGAGAAACTCTAGTTTCATACGGAGGAAACTCTAGTTTCATACGGAGGAAACTCTAGTTTCATATGGGAGAAACTCTAGTTTCATATGGGAGAAACTACTCGCATTAGGGGGAGAATACCTTGTTCTAGGTATGCTGTTTGCTTTTTATTTTGGGTGCTTACCCCTATCTTTGTAGCTGTTGGTGGGGATGTCCGACCAACGGCAATAAATCTTTATCCAAAACTTAAATGCAAATGACTATGCAACCTATTATCAATAGCAACTTACCAGAGTTCAAAGTACCCGCATATACCAAGTCCAAGGGCTTCCACGAGGTCTCTAACGAGGATCTCAAGGGGCGCTGGAGCGTACTCTTCTTCTATCCTGGCGACTTCACCTTCGTATGTCCTACGGAGCTAGCTGACCTTGCCGACAACTATGCTGAGTTTCAGCAGATCGGCGTGGATATCTACTCTGTGAGCACAGACTCACACTTCGTTCACAAGGCTTGGCAGGATGCTAGCGAGGCGGTCAAG
>NZ_ACLR01000083.1 GCF_000174775.1 Porphyromonas uenonis 60-3 | reverse complement strand
GAAACTCTAGTTTCTTCGGCATGAAACACTAGTTTCTTCGGCATGAAACACTAGTTTCTTCGGTAAGAAACTCCAGTTTCTCCCGATGAAACCAAGTCACGGAGCCTATAGTTACCGATCTTCACGGAGAAATTGCCACATAGCTAGCGAGAAAACGAACGTTTCCCACGGAGCCGAGAAATGAAAGTTCGGAAGAATGAAATGAAAGTTCGGAAGAACGAAATCAAAGTTCGGAAGAATTTGTTCGCTTCTCCGTGGAGATACCCGATTTCCTCGTGAGGAAAACGCGAGAGGACTCAATCGCTTCGTCTTTTGCGATTGAGCCCTCTCGATGTGCTGTGCGCTCTATTCTAAATCTTGTCCAGCTCTTCCATCAGCGCTTTCCTCCGACCGTAGGAGTGTCTCAGCTGATTGGATTCGTCGATATACTCTTCGAAGTGACTGAGAGGGAGTTCCATCGGAGTGGAGTGGCTAGCAAGCGTGGCGCTTAGAGCGTAGCGCCAAGCTGCTTGAGCTGCTGCTGT
>NZ_ACLR01000084.1 GCF_000174775.1 Porphyromonas uenonis 60-3 | reverse complement strand
AGGGCTCGATGAGGACGCGCTGTGTTATAGAGAGCAATCGTTTGCGAGAGGATCTCTCGAACTTCTTCTATGGGTTTGTCCTCAAAGTTGTAGAGCCAGTCGTTCTTGATGATCCCGTTAAGTCGCTCTGCCATAGCGTTGTGGAGAGGGTTGCCTGTCTGGGTGACGCTGGTTACGATGCCTAGGCTGGCCTCGTAGTCGGTCATCTGCTTGGAGACGTATTGACAGCCTCGGTCGCTATGGAAGATGAGTCCTTTGAGGTCAAAGCCATGCTTTTGGTAGAAGTCAACGGTCTGTTTTAGTGCGTTGTAGGGGCCCTCTGTGGAGAGCGTGGGCTGCAGGTCAAAGCCGGTGATGATGCGGCTATAAGCATCCATCGTCAGGGAGAGATATGCGAAGCCCCCTAAACACTTGACGTAGGTTATGTCTGAGACGGTGAGCCGGCAATGGTCGGTGGCGATGTACTTAGGGGTGGTGTTCAGGTGGTCTTGGAAGCCGTGATTG
>NZ_ACLR01000085.1 GCF_000174775.1 Porphyromonas uenonis 60-3 | reverse complement strand
GAGCAACGGACAAATTCTTCGGAACTTCGAAATCTTTCTTCCGAAGAATGAAATGTGCTGTTTTAGGGTAGTGTGATTTTGCTGGTATATTGCTGACAGCTATTTGGTTACATTCTTTTGACAGAGGCGAGTTGATAGTCTGCTTCTACGATGAAAGTTGCTAGTTAGCCTTTACAGGGGTTTACGTAGCCGTTTGTATACCAGCGTCTTGTGTAAGTGTTTCACAGACTTAATGTGTGCTTGGCTACAAAATGGCTACATTTAGATTTTCTAAGACTAAGATGTAAGGTGTTTTGAACACTTTCTCTTCATCACCAAACTACTAACTAACAATGTTCGTGATGAAGAGATTAGACTTGGACGTAAAAGTCCGCTACTACACGAGGCATAACAAGAGCTATCAAGGCGATAGCCCTATTATGATACGACTGTATGTACAGGGCGAGCGAGCTAGCTTAGGACAAGTTGGCTACTCTGTCCGACCTTGCTATTTGGTTAATAACAAGGTTGTGGCAACGGCTCCCAAAAGTGAAGAAAT
>NZ_ACLR01000086.1 GCF_000174775.1 Porphyromonas uenonis 60-3 | reverse complement strand
GCGAAGCCCCCTAAACACTTGACGTAGGTTATGTCTGAGACGGTGAGCCGGCAATGGTCGGTGGCGATGTACTTAGGGGTGGTGTTCAGGTGGTCTTGGAAGCCGTGATTGACTACTCCTTTGGTCGTCTGGGGTGGACGCTTGCGCTTGCGACTTCTCAGCAGCATGTCGTTGGCTCCTAACACTTTGTAAAGCCAGTCTCGACCTACTTGAAAGGTTCCTTTGAAGTACTTGTTGGTACACTCCTGGAGGGTGTCTACGCCTGCCCTGGGGAGCCAACTGCGCACATACTGGCAATAGTGTAGGACGGAGGCTACTTTGACATCTTCGTCTTGCTCGGTGAAGGTGTGCTTGTAGTAGCCTTTGCGGCTGACTTCTAGCTGCTGACAAAGGTAGGTTATGGAGAGCTTTTGATCTCTCACTTTGGCCTGTTCAAGCTGTCTCACGGCTACAAATCGGTCTTTTTTTTTAGATCAATGTGGTAGCGATTCAAGACCACTTCGAGTAGTGTTTTGTTGACCAAGGCCTTGCTCTCAGCCTGGAAGAGGGCTGCTTTGAGGCG
>NZ_ACLR01000087.1 GCF_000174775.1 Porphyromonas uenonis 60-3 | reverse complement strand
GAAGGCCATCGACCTCTTGACCAAAAGCATCAAAGAGTGCGAGTACCGAATGCTTGAAATCATCAAGGAAGACGAGGAGATGTACCGCCACTACCTGCACCTCATTTCCTGCAAAGGCGTGGGTCTCGTCACCTCGGTCATGCTGATCGTTTTTACCGACAACTTCAAGGGCTGGAGTGCCAAGAAGATGGCTAGCTACTGCGGTATAGCGCCCTTCTACGAGAGCTCTGGGAGCTCAGTCTTTCACAAATCCAACACAGGAGGCTACAGTAACCGACGGCTAAAAGGAATCTTGACCCAAGCAGCCCGAAGTGCCATAACTCATAACCCAACATTTAAACAGTATTACCAACGCATGAAAGCTCAAGGCAAGCCCTACGGGGTCATCCTCAACAACGTCAACAATAAGCTCCTCCACATCCTCTTCTCGCTGGTTGCGCACGACTGCGACTTCGAGCTAGACCACGAAGCGAAGAGAGCTCTACGAGCCTAGTCCAAGGAAGGAAAATCTCCGCTCCGGGAGCGCCCCGCGGCAAGGGGTGGGAGCCCCCACCCCGACGAGCGGGTTCCCGAAGAGAAGTCGACCGA
>NZ_ACLR01000088.1 GCF_000174775.1 Porphyromonas uenonis 60-3 | reverse complement strand
TCGCCTCCAGGACGCCTCGGATGAAGAAGATGCTGCGATCCGCATTGTCACTAGGCGCTCCCTCAGAGGGCGGGCCGAAGAGGCTCTTGCGTCCGAAGAGATCCGCATTATCAATGAAGTAAACCTGTATGCGTGTAGATGGGATCGAGGCGACCTTGATGACGAGCGGGTGGTCGTAGTCATCGACGATGACGTTGATACCCGACAGACGGATCACCTCGTGAAGTTGGTTGCGCCGCTCATTGACTAGGCCGTAGCGTGGCATGAAGATACGTACGTCATTTCCCGCATTCTGTATATGCTCTGGGAGGTAACGAGCGACATGTGCGAGATCACTCTCTGGGAGGTAGGGATATATCTCCTGAGAGATGTAGAGTACTTTCTTGTCTTTGGCAGCCATAGTGTGATTTACTTTCGTTCCCTACAAAGATAGTGAAAAACAGCGACACCGCCCAGTCTCCTATCGTTTAACTAGCCCTGATCTCAGCTCCTAAACACGAAAAACCTGCCGAATGAGGGACCGAGGCTCCACTCATTCGACAGGTTATTACCAAGCGTACGTCGCAGCCTAGGTGCTAGCGACGGGCGTACTGCGAGCGACCGAGCGAGTAGACGTCTCCTCCGAGACTATCTACGGCAACGATGACGGGGAGCTCCTCGACACGTAGCTTGCGGATCGCTTCGGGGCCTAGGTCGTCGAAGGCAATCACCTCGGCCTCCTTGACACACTTGCCCATCAGAGCGGCTGCCCCACCGATAGCGGCAAAGTAAACGCCCTTGTATTGCTTGATCGCGTCAACGACCTCGGGGCTACGCAAGCCCTTGCCGATCATCACACGCAAGCCGTGCGCTATGAGCGTGGGTGAATAGGCATCCATTCGCCCTCCCGTGGTGGGACCGACGGAGCCGATAGGTTGTCCAGGCTTAGCTGGGCAAGGACCCGCGTAGTAGACAACCTGCCCCTCAAAGTCAAAGGGCATCTCCTCGCCTCGCTTCAGCATCTCGACAAGACGCAGATGCGCTGCGTCACGTGCTGTGTATATAGTCCCCGAGATGTAGCACATATCTCCCGCTCTAAGCGGCGTAATCATCTCTGTCGTAAAGGGGGCTCTGAGTATCTTCTTCTCTTCCATGTCTCTATATATTATAGTGTACCCTCAGCGTGACGCGTGGCGTGGCAACTGATATTGACCGCTACGGGCAAGCCAGCAATGTGTGTCGCACCCGTATTGATGGCGACGGCTAGGGCTGTGGTGTCTCCACCGAAGCCAGCTGGACCGATGCCCATCTTATTGATCTCTTGGAGTAGCTCCTCCTCGATCTCAGCCACGGCAGGATCGGGATGACGCTCACCGATAGGACGTAGTAGAGCGCGCTTTGCCAGCTCAGCGGAGCGCTCCATCGTACCACCGATGCCGATGCCGACGATGATCGGCGGACAAGGGTTGCCCCCAGCGTGCGAGATGGTGTCGAGGACAAACTGCTTGATGCCTGCTACTCCTTGGCTTGGTGTAAGCATCGAGAGAGCGCTCTTGTTTTCACTGCCGAAGCCCTTGGGAGCGACCGTGATGTGCATTTGATCTCCTGGCACGATGCGGTAATGGATGACGGCGGGCGTGTTGTCGCCTGTGTTGTGTCGATGTATCGGATCGCTCACGACCGACTTACGCAGGTAGCCGTGGGTGTAGCCTCTGCGGACGCCCTCGTTGATAGCGTCTTCGATCAGATCACCCTCGACGTGCAGATCCTGTCCCATGTCAACGAAGATGACGGTCATGCCCGTATCTTGGCACATGGGAGCACGCTCACTGCGCGCTATGTGAACGTTTTCGATGATCGTGTTCAGTACGTTTCGTGCTAGAGGCGAGCGATCCTGCTTGGCACCTTGCTGCATAGCAGCCTCGATGTCGGGCGAAAGGTTGACACAAGCCTCTATGCAAAGCTTCTCCACCAAGTCTGTGATGGCTGTAGAGGATATTGTACGCATATCTGTTAAGTGTGTAAGTAAACTGTCTAGTTAAGTAGTTATGGGCAAATGAGCTTACAGCTGTACTGCTCGCATTCGCCTCCCGCAAGATGTAGGATGTAGACCCCGCTCTCTAAGGCATAGTCACTCAGCTGTAGATATGAGGAGCTATAGGTCAAAGGCGCTGTCAGCACCCGTTGCCCCGAGCTACTGTACAGACTTAGCTCTATAGGGGTACGACCTTCCAGCCAAGAGGTGGGCAGTATGATCTGTAGACGCTCGCCCTCCAGTATGATACGAGGTTCGTCAGTCATAAGGACCGAGTTAGTCCCATTTGCCTTGAGCTGACCGAGGACGATTGGATCAACCCAGTAGTGTCCCAAGTAAGGCGCTCCGCCTAGCTGTGCGGGCTGCCAGCTAGAGCCGACGAGATGCCACGCATAGGGAATGTCGTGTGACTGTGCTTTGCTCAGGAGTAAAGGCAGCGATAGGGGCTCTCCAGCGCTACCCTCGAGGGCTACGTAGTACGTTCCCGCAGAGAGCTGCAGAGTCTCGCCCTCCTGCACGGGGAAGAAGGCTTGGAAAGCATCTCTTAAGACTCTAGCTTTCGGAGCTTTTTCACTGCCACGCACCAACATATAGGAGGGATTGGTCAGAGATTGCTGGTAAAGTCTCTTGCCAGGCTTGCCACCTTCATCAGCATAGATGGAGAGCGTCACTGGCATCCACCTCTGCATAGCGCCTAGGACGAGTACAGAGCCGAGGTACTGCACCGACGTGTCTATATCGTAGCGCACGGCAACCCCTTGTATAGCGTCATCGGCACTGCGTATAGCGACGTCGTCACGCATCGGGCTGTAGAGCTGATGCGAGAGACGCATCGGAGGATTGTCAGCAAAGGGATCTAGCCCCTCCATTATCTTCTGCTCTCTCCCTGGAGCTAGGTGAGGCTCTAGGCACTTGTCGTCCGAGTAGCCCGTGAAGACTTCGCTCAGAGCGTAGTAATAGTCCTGATAGGGAGCATGGCAGTAAGAGTTTCCCCCAGAGAGAGCCCCGATGAGGTGATGATTCTTGTCAAAGAGTCCTGAGCCCGAAGAGCCAGGTGCCGTCGTCCCTGCATTCCACTTCTTGATATACAGATGAGAGTCAATCCATCGTATCGGCAGGGAAGATATCTCGTAGCTCTCCAGCGTGGGCTTCTCATCCGCTCTGTTGTAGCGACGTACAGAGGCTTGTGGGTGATGGATGCCAATGACAGGCGCAGGGAAGTTGCGATTAGCATTCCACCCAGCGAAGTAAGGACGATAGCTGGGCGGTATAGCGCATTTGCCTTGAGGCACATCAGGACGAACGCCCGTGATGCGGAGCAGACACATGTCGTGCTCCTCATTGTAAGCCAGTAGCTCAGCACCCGCTAGCGTCTGCTCCTCGATACCATTGATAAGTGGATCGCCCGTAGGGCTAAAGTAGTTGAAGTAAAAGAGCGTCTGCTCTGCACTCTGACGCACATACTTGAGGTCACGACAAGAATAGTTGGCATTGAGACAGTGGGCAGCGGTCAGGACGAGCGCATCCCCATCTTGGCGGCTGTTGTTGAGTAGGGTGCCTGAGCAAAAAGCTTTGCCACGCACCACCAGCATCAGTTCACTGCGAGCGATGCGCTCCACCTCAGGGTGCAAGACCGTGGACTCGGCGCACTCCAGCCCCTTAACTATAAACCATGGCGAACCACCAGACCCGCTATGATTACCGTTTGGGAGCGGTAGCTCCTCACCGATGGCAGAGAGCAGAGCCGTCGTAATCCCCTCTAGTCGCCACGGGAGCGACTCCTCCTGACTAGAAGCAGGATAGTAATATATGGTCAAACGCTCGCCATAGAGTGGCGCAGTCGTGAGGCTATGGGAGGCGACATTGTTTGCCTCGGTAAAAGCACCTCGCACCTCGCCTGCTTCATTTGCAATGATCAGCATATCGCCACGGCTCAGCTGGTAGTTGCCAAAGTAAAGCGTATTCCAGCCAGCCTCTTCAAGCTGCAAGGCACCTCGCCAAGCTCGCTCGCCCGAAGCGGTCGTGATCCACTCACCCCACAGCTGGCTCTCGGGTAGCTGACGATACTCCACAGCGGGTAGCTCTAGGAGTCGTAGCCCCGACGAAGCCGTCTCCTCTTGCTGTCGTAGTGTGCTCACCGGTTCCGTGCGAGAGACCGCATGTAGCGAGTAAGCCTCCTGGGCATTACGTAGCGTAGCGTGACGCTCGCTCAGATCCGTCGCTATAGTTGCGGGGATCGGCGTCGCAAGCTGAGCCACAGCAGGCAGAGCCAGCAGGAGCGTAGCGAGAGAGAGGCACACACACCTGCCATAGGATAGGAAACCCACACAGGAGCGCTGTGCGAAGCGACGCCAAGCCGTCGTCGCCAGAGCCATATCAAGTCTATTCATAGGGATATTCCGAGAGATATTCTCTCAAAGGTACAAATAAACTCGCACAAGCAGAGCTTTACATGTGATTAGAGGTTAGAATATAGAAGCTAGAGATCTAATCATTCAGATGGCTCCAATTTCTAATCTCTAACCTCTATCTTCTAACCTCTCGACTCTCTTCTCCCGAGGAAATCGGAAATCTCCAGTGAGGAAACGAAATTTCCCCACGGAGCCGGGAAATAAAAGTTCGGAAGAATGAAATGAAACTTCGGAAGAAGCAAATCAAAGTTCGGAAGATTTTTTTTATTCCTCCGTGGAGGATTTCCGTTTTCTACCGAGGCATTTTCGATTTCCTCGGGGGTGTGGGCTGAGTGGCGGTGATCGGCTGTCAGCTGCTGGCTAGAACTGGAAGTAGATGAAGGGCTGCACGCCGCTACTTTGGAACTGGACGACGAGCAACACGACGAGGGCGAAGAGAAGCGCCTGACCGATGAGTGGCATACGACTGATGCTACGCTCGAGAGGTCGGAAGGTGCGCTGCGGGATGAAGTGCGCTACGAAGCCTAACACGATGAGCGTCACGACGAGCCAGTAGCCCTCGATGAATTGCGGGATGATCTCAGGGTGAAACTCATACCGTATCATCTCAAACATTTGCCCGATGCCCTCCATCGTCGGCATGCGGAAGAAGATCCAGGCGAAGCAGACGAAGTGGAAGGTGAGGATCATCCCGAGGTAGCGTCTGAAGCGTCCCATGGAGGCTCCGTCAAGGCGTGCCCATGGGCAGATCTGCATATAGAGCTTGTGCAGGGCGAGCGCGACACCGTGCATACCGCCCCAGAGGATGAAGCGCAGGCTAGCTCCGTGCCACAGCCCACCCAGGAGCATCGTGACGAGGAGGTTGAGATAGGTGCGCAGACGACCACGACGACTGCCCCCGAGCGGTATGTAGAGGTAGTCCCGCAGCCAGGAGGAGAGGGAGATGTGCCAGCGTCGCCAGAACTCGGTGATGGTGGCGGAGCGATAGGGCGAGTCAAAGTTGATATTGAAGCGAAATCCGAGCCAGAGGGCTATGCCGATAGCCATATCGGAGTAGCCGGAGAAGTCGCAGTAGATCTGCAGGGCGTAGCCGTAGATGGCCATGAGGTTTTCGAAGCCACTGTAGAGGGTGGGGGCGTCGAAGACACGGTCCACGAAGTTGAGAGAGATATAGTCGGAGATGATAGCCTTCTTGATGAGCCCCGAGAGGATCAGGAAGAGCCCCTCGCCAAACTCTTGCTGGGTGACTCGTATCGGTCTATAGATCTGCGGGATAAAGTCTTTGGCACGTACAATAGGTCCCGCCACGAGTTGGGGAAAGAAGGAGACGTAAAAGAGGTAATCCACCCAGCGTCTCAGCGGGCGTATCTCGCCGCGGTAGATGTCGATGACGTAGCTGAGCGACTGGAAGGTGAAGAAGGAGATGCCGACGGGGAGGAAGATGTCTAGCGGACCTAGCTGTGTGGCGGTCATTTCGCTGACTCCTACCAATCCTCCGATCCACTGTACGAGCGGAGTGAAGAGCTCCAGGAGGAAGTTGGTATACTTAAAGTATCCAAGCATTCCGAGGTTGAAGCAGAGGGAGAGGATGAGCCAGCGTCGCTTGACTTTGCGCTCAGGAGTGCCCGCTATGAGGTGGCCGATGATGAAGTCGACCGTGGCGGTCATGATGAGGATGAGCGCGTAGTAGCCACTGCTCTTGTAGTAGAAGAAGAGCGAGAAGCAGACCACATAGATGATCCGCGCCAAGGTAAGCCTACGCAGTAGGTAGTAGAGTGGTAGGAAGAGCAGGAAGAGGACTAGAAAGAGTCCACTATTGAAGAGCATCGGAGCTGCGCTATCGTAGGTGAGTAGCTCGGCAGCTCGTGAGAGATAGGGGGTGAGCATACGATTAGTCTTCGGAGGCTTGAGGGGTAACGTGTGTGTCGCGCTGGCACCACTGCTCATAGTTGGCTTGGAGGGCAGTTGCTATGGCCTCTCCTACCTTATTATAGCCAGCAGCGGTCAGGTGGACGCGGTCTCCTGAGAGGATGCCATCGGAGAGCAACTGTCCGGCTCCCGCAGCTCCGCCGAAGTGGGCGAAGAGATCGATATAGCCACAACCGAGCTCGCGAGCTTGCTGCTGCAACTCGTCAGCAACAAGCTGACAATTGGTATTAGCACGGTAAGTAGTGCGGTAGACGGTGCGACGACGTCTACGCTTGCCACGACGCCTCTTGTGGGCTGTGCGGATCCTCTGATAGTTGGCCAGAGGCGAGGTGAGGACGATGGCGCAGTCGGGATTGCTCGCTCGGAGGCTTTGAACCATTCGTGCGACCTCTGCACCAAAGCCGTTACGACTGAAGCTTCTTGAGACCGATTCATTGGTTCCCAGCGAGAGGATGATCAGCCGAGGGCGCAGGATGGCGACGGAACTGGCGAAGGAGCCCTTGCCATAAGTGTAGTAGGTGGCACCATTGTAGCCGATAGTATGGACGAGCACGCCACCACTACTGCGCTCTAGGCTGGCGCCATACCAGACTGCCGAGGCGGGCGCAGTCACCTCTGCCGAGCTAACGTAGCGACCCACGAGGAGCGTGTCGGTGACGATAGGCTCTCTAGTCAAGGTGTCCTGAGCAAGCGTGCGGAGGCTATCGCCAGACAAGGTGAAGGGTCCCGTCTCCCGCTGGCGATAGATGACGATGCGGTCGAAGGTTTGACCGCCACCACACTGGAAGGTGTAGGTGATGTCACCGCTTTCCTTAGTTTGCAGTACCATCCCCGTGGGGCTCTCACGATCGTAGTCTCTTTCTGTGATCTTAATGCCCGAGGTACCAGCAGAGGAGGCGCGTACATTGGTATGGATAGGCGGATTGGTACCCAGCAGACGAAAGGGTGCGACCCAGCCGATCCCGCCATCGCCCCAGCGCTGCGCAAAGCTCTTGCGAATCGGTTTTGTGAAGTGTCCCGCCTGTACGTGCGAATCGCCAAGGTGGATGACTGAGACGGTCTGTGCGGTAGCCTTCGCCTGGTCACAAGCGGACCAAAGCTGATCGAGGTACCCATCGGGGGCTACGAGTTGTGGCGCCCTTTGTGCCAAGAGCGTCTGCGCCAAGAGGAGCAGGCTCCCGACGAGGGTACAGATGATACGTATCACTCTATTTGCTCTCATCGCCTATCAAGTCTGCAGTGAGTAGCTTGGCGAGCTGCGTACCGCCCGCCATGGAGATGTGCGTGTAGTCTTTTGCGGCCCAGCCTTTATCCACAAAGCCTTTGATGCCACCGAGCGAAGCCATCGCCTCATGCGTATTCCAAAAGAGGAGACCGTAGCGCTGCGCTAGACGGTGCTGTATGCGGAGCACCCGAGCCACCCCATTGAGCGGATGGATCTCGCCCTCGTGGAGCGTGGCGCGGTCGGAGAGGGACATGAGGAGGATGGTGGCGTGTGGGTAGAGCTGCTGGATATGCTCGATGCTCTTAGCCATGGCATCGTAGTACCACTCGTAGCTGTCGTTATTGTCCTTAGGGCTTAGCACGTTGAGCCCATAGGAGAGGATGATCAGGTCGTAGGGTCGGAAGCGTGAGAGCTGTGACGTCAGGGCTGAGGAGACAGCTGTGAGCTTAGTACCTGAGGAGCCACGGAGGCTGTAGTTGTCCACAGAGATACCTGTCATACCGTCGAAGCAGACGCCATAGAAGCGTGTGCCATCGCCACCACCAGTAGCTAGCTCAAACTGCTTGACCGCACCGTGCGGGAAGGTGTACTCGGCCAGGGCTCCGTGACTGGCGGGCAACTCAACGTGCTGACGCTCGCCTCCGTTGATGCCGTAGGTGATGGCGACGGGGATCGTGTCGCTGACGTAGTGGAGCGTGACACGATCGGCATTGGTTAGCTTGTAGCTTGTGGAGGCGCTGGCGGTAGCTGTGGCAAAGGTTTCGGAGAGTGTGAAGAGCGTTCGGGAGTTGCTTTTACTAGCCAATGTTTGTCGCCAAGCTCCCTCGAAGCGTTGCTGGATGCTTTGCCTAAAGCGCGCCACGGTCGAGGTGAGCGGGACGTAGCCGACGCCTTTGCCACCATACCTCTGCTGGAGTGCCTGACGAAAGGGCGCCACCAAGATGTCTCCCTCGATAAAGGAGTCACCGACGAAAGCGATCCGTACGCTCCTAGATCGTCCCTCCCGCAGGGCCGCACGGAGACGACGCAACGCACTCTGCCCCTCGGAGTAATCCATCAGACGACTGGAGAGCTCTAGCGGTGTAAGGGTGTCTGTCGTCACGCCTTTGCTATTCGTAGAGTCGGCGGAGTGGAGCTCCGTAGCGGTCGTATCGTTTGCCGTCCGCAATGGTATGGAGAGCGTCTCGTACGACTGGTTTGCCGTCGTGTCGAGGAGGTCGCTCAGCGGGTTGAACTCCTTGAACTGATAGCCAGCGATTGGTCCGAGAGCGACGAGTAGCTCCGATAGTCCGTACGCTAGTAGCCCGCCAATGAGTAGTAGCCCGAAGCTACGATAGAGATGATTCCTTCTTTTCATGAGCTATAGAAAGCCTATCAACGCTTGGCTTGGCTCTCAGCCTCTTTGCGTCGTGCCTCTTGGAGCAACTTGTCCGCCTCAACGAGCTGATCGTAAAAGGGTGCCCCAAAGGCTGCGATCAGAGGCTCACGAACGAACTGGTAGACCTTGATGCCGAGCTTGCGCCCTCGCTCTACGGCAGCCTGACAGATGTTCCAGCGGTCGTAATGGAGGGAGGAGAAGTACTTGAACTGACGCACACGGATTGGGTAAAGGCGACAACTGATCGGCTTCTCTAGATGAATCTCGGGATGGGTCGAGGTGTACCACTCGATGGCACAGCGCACCCCTTCGGAAGGCGTGGGGTGGAGCGTGAAGGCGCAGTTCTCATCGTTGACTATAGAGAGAACCTGTTCACCAGTAATATCAATGTAGCTGACCCCTTGATGATGAAGTACCTCACGCGCTTCGGGGGCTAGGTGTGGCTCAAGGAGCGAGAGGTGGCGTCGGTAGCTTTGGCACTCTCGCGCTGTGGCTGGAGGACCCGCATCGCCATGCACACAACAAGCGCCACGGCATACAGCGTAGTCGCAGGCAAAGTACTCCTCGAGGATCTCGAAGCTCACCACCTTGTCGTCAATCTGTATCACAGCTCTGCTGGCGTTAAGGTTATCATCAGTGCTTTGCCATCGCCTGGAGCCACGCTCAGCGGGAGCGTCTCGGCGGGGATTAGTAAAGCTTCGTGGGGAGCGAGTTGCCACGCTTCACTTTCGCCATCGCATAGCGCAAGAGTTCCTGAGATGCCCACGAGGATTGCACAGCTCGCCCCGTCTGTCGTGATGGTTTGAGAGAGTTCTGGCTTAGCCGTCACCTCGCGACAGACGAAGTGTGGCGTGCCGAGAGGCAAGTGGCGAGCGTCCAGCCGATGTGGCTCTAGCGTGGCACTGCGCAGCGCCTCGTCAATGTGTAGCGTCCTCTTGGAGCCCTCGTCGTCTACTCGGTCGTAGTCGTAGAGGCGGTAGGTAATGTCGCTCGTGTCCTGCACCTCGATGAGCATCGTCCCCGCACCGAGTGCGTGGATCGTGCCAGCTGGTAGAGCGATCGCTTCGCCAGTCCTCACTGGCTCCCAGTGAAGGTAGTCCATCAGCGTAGCGCGCTTGGTGATGTCTCGCAGGGCGTCGGCGCTCATCGGTTCGGTCAGTCCGAGGCATATACGGCTCGTCGGCTCCGTCTCTAGGAAGTACCAGATCTCATCTTTGCCACCCTCCTGTGGTGATGGGTGCACCTGCACCGAGAGGTCGGTCGCAGCGTCCAGTAGTTTGATCAATAAGGGGAAAGCGCCTCCGCAACGTGCCGTCTGTCCTTGTCCTAGTAAGCGATCGCCATAGCGCGCGACCAAAGCATCTAGCGAAGCTTCCTCGTAGTCGTCCCCCTCAGTAGGTGTCTCCTGTCCTGCGAGCGCCGAGAGTAGCCACACCTCACCGACCTGCTGGTCCCCTCCTGTAGGGGCCAGGCGACCGCCACCCCATATCTTGTGATAGTATTGGGGTGTACAGCGAATGGGTGTGAGCTTACGAGACATATTATAAATAAGCCGACGGCACTACTCCACTTCGTCCTCTGGTTGCTCCTCCGCACGGCGCTTCTGCTCGGTGCGGTAGCGCTGATGCCATATCCAGGCGAGGAGAGCGATCACCACGAGCGTGCCTATACTGGAGCCGACACGAATCCAGTCAAAGGGGGTGCGCTGTAGGATCCATACCCACACGTTGAGGGCGATCCACCAGATGAGGAGGAAGTAAAGCTTGATGCGGTCTCTGCGAAACATAGCTAAGCTTTCTTCTCGGGAGGCACCTGACGTACGTAGTGCGCCATCTCGTGGGGGATGATCATCGAGAGCTCCATAAAGCCAGCGTACTCTCCATTTTCGTACCAGGGGATCTGGTAGATGAGCTTCTTCTTGTCTCCCTTTGTGATGGTGTAGACATGCTTCGTCTGGTGCTCCATCATGTTGGCCAGCATCGAGCGTGCAGGCTCGGGGTGGCAGTCGAGGACATTCTTGCCGATCAAGCTTTGACCAGGTTTGAGATTGACCTGACGAGACTGCTCGTTCATCTCTATAATGCGTCCCTCACGGTCACAGATCGTGACCGCTACGTCTGCCTCTTCAAAGAATGGTATCATGCGATTGTATCAATTAGTCGTGATGGTAAGGCTCTCCCCGTAGTATCGTGCAGGCTCGGTAGATCTGCTCGACAGCAAAGAGACGCACCATCTCATGCGTCAGCGTCAAGCGACTGAGCGACCAAGCTTGCTGTCCGTAGCGCTGCTTGAACTCAGGCGTGAAGCCATAAGGTCCGCCCACCACTAGGAGGAGTCGCTTGGCACCGCTATTCATATAGCGCTGTAGCTGCTCCGCCCACTGACGGCTCGTGTACTCCTTGCCACGCTCATCCAGCAGGACCACCAGATCACTCGGTGCGATCACGGATGCGATCGCCTCGCAGGTCGCCTGTTGCTGATTAGCTATGGAGGCTTGCTGCTTACGCCGCTTAGGGTCGGGTAGCACCTCTAGATCAAAGGGTATATACCCCCCGATGCGCTGCCGATACTCCTCGATAAGGCGGTGTAGCTCTGGCGAAGAGGTCTCACCCACTACGAGGAGTGTCGTACGCATAAATATGTAAGGCTAACTCTTAGAAAGGTAGGTCGTCAGCGTTGTCTCCAGCGGCTGGGTCAAAGGATCCGCCAAACTGATTCTGCGCGCCAGCCTCAGGAGCTTGCGAAGCGAAGCCCGTGCTAGGAGCGGCACTCTCTACGTAAGGAGCTTTGCCCGCAAAGGGATCAGCCTCTGGAGCAGCGGCTGCTGTCTGGTCTACCTTAGAGACACTGTAAGCGGTCACGTCTGTGTACCAGCGCTCCATATACTCACGGCTCTCTACGTCAAAGCGAACCTCAACCAGGTCACCCTCCGTCAGCGGAAACTCGTCAATACGATTATTCCAAATGTTGAAGCAGATGGTACGTGGATACTGAGCTTCAGTCTCAATGACAAAAGCGCCCTTGCGCCAAGCGTTGCCCGACTTACTGACCCCCTCCTGTACGGGGAGGATGCGTATCACGGTGCCTCTTGCGATGAGTGGGTTGGGGCGATTATTATTGCTGTCCATATCTAGTCTATAAGTTATTTAGTTATTAGTCGGTAGTGGATAGTACTATCGGAGTGTCGGGGCAAAGCCTATGATCTCTCTGACCTCTTCGATCGTCTTGCGAGCACTCTCACGTGCCTTCATAGCGCCCTCGGTAGCCACCTTGTGTAGCTGATCCTTGTCGCTAGAGAGCTCTAGGATCCGCTCACGGATTGGGGCTATCGCTGCGATCAGGTCGGAGGCCAGCTGCTTCTTCAGATCCCCGTAGCGTATCGAGCAGTCCGCATAGCATTGGCGAAAGTGTGCCACCGTCTCAGGCGTAGAGACCAAATCCATAATGGTAAAAAGATTCTCCACAGGCTCCGAAGGCTTGCTGTTTGGCTCCGTAGGACCAGCGTCCGTCACAGCACGCATCACCTTCTTAGAGATAGACTTGTCATCCTCGTAGAGGTAGATCGCATTGCCCTCGCTCTTGCCCATCTTGCCCGAGCCATCGAGCCCAGGCACCTTGATCGGCTTAGACATAGCGGTCCACGAGGCAGGCTCCGTAAAGTACTCCACCCCGTAGATCGTGTTAAAGCGACGGGCGAAGCGACGCGCCATCTCCATGTTTTGCTCCTGATCCTTGCCCACAGGCACCTTGACAGCACGCTGCAGTAGGATGTCCGCCGCCATCAGCGTTGGGTAGGTCAGCAGACCCGCATTGACATTGTCTGGTTGCTTGCGCGCCTTCTCCTTAAAGGTCGTCGTGCGCTGTAGCTCCCCCAGATAAGCATTCATATTTAGATATAGGTAAAGCTCCAGCACCTCTGGCACATCGCTCTGGCGGTAGAGGACCACCTTGCTCGGGTCCAGACCACAAGCGAGGTACTCAGCAAGGATCGTATCCGTATCCTGCACGATGTCCCCTGGGTGGGGGTGCGTCGTCAGCGAGTGCCAGTCAGCGATGAAAAAGTAGCAATCGTACTGCTCCTGCATCTCTAGGAAGCTACGCATAGCTCCGTAGTAGTTGCCTATATGTAGATGACCAGTGGGGCGGATACCGCTGACGACTCGTTCCATACTATCTCGTTCTCGTTAGTTATATAAAGCTATAGCGCAAAGGTAGTACTTTTTACGCTCTTGGAGCAACTGTGCTCAAGGATCACTGATGCTAACGCAAGATAATCCCCTCTCCCAGGTATATATGGCTAGAGTCTAGCTAGGGAGCGCTATAGACTCACCTTATAGCCACTTCTAGATCCCCGCTGATGGCAATTCCTCCTGAGGAAATCGGAGATCTCCAGTGAGGAAACGAAATTTCTCCACGGAGCCGGGAAATAAAAGTTCGGAAGAATGAAATGAAACTTCGGAAGAAGCAAATCAAAGTTCCGATAAATTTTTTTATCCCTCCGTGGAGATTCTGCGATTTCCACCGAGGCATTGCTCGATTTCCTTGATAGTGCCATAGACGAAGTCATCCTATGTCATAAGACAGATCAGGTGACACTCCAAGAGGCTACGCGACCTCATACCTACTATCAGACCTAAAAAAAGAAGGGAGACACTCGGCCTCCCTTTTCGCTTGTGTAGCAATCGTATTAAGTGACTCGGGTGGGATTCAAACCCACGACCTTCAGAACCGGAATCTGACGCTCTATTCAGCTAAGCTACCGAGCCCTCTATTATCGCCACAAAGGTACAAAATATTGCAATGCGCAGAATCCATCGCCTAGAGCCCGTAGAGGCCTGCCGATCGGATAGCCCGATGAGATGAATAACCCGCGACAGGGACACACAGGCAGTAAGACTTGGGGAGTCTAGATATCTCTCTCCACACTTATGAGTTGGAATTAGAATATATTATGTACCTTTGCGGTGCATAGGTGCACGAGGGAACAACCAATCTTGTAACCCCGTCTGAATAGGGAACTTGGTGCGAAGCCAAGACTGTACTCTCAGCTGTAACTCCTGAAGTGCGACCCTGCTTGATAATGTCACTGTAGCGCCCGCCTACCAGCCTTCGAGCGAAGGTCTCGTAGGTAGCTATGGGAAGACCCAGGGTATCGTCCGTTTTGTACTACTCAATGTGAGCTATACGAACTAGGGAGAAGTCAGAAGACCTGCCTGTGCCATAGGACTTTTGTTTTCAGAGCTAGAAAATGAAAAGATTGACAGCGGGACAGATACGACTTCACATAGTACGTGTGATAGAGTCCATAGTAGCAAGACTGACTATGAGGCTCCCTCTCGTTGTATCTACCGTCATCAGCCACACCCTACTGCCTGCTTTAAGCTGTAGGCGCGTGATCTCGCCCGTGACTTCTGCTCTGTATCTCGAGGGTCCTACTCAGACACACGACGATTCTATTCACTTTATACAGAAAAGAAGTTATGAAAACACGCGAAGAGTACATCGAGAGCCTTAGAGCCCTCCATCTCAACGTCTACTTCATGGGCAAGAAGATCGACAACCCTGTTGATCATCCCATGATCCGCCCCTCTCTCAATTCGCTAGCGATGACCTATGAGCTGGCTCAGCAGGAGGAGTACAAAGACCTGATGACCGCTACCTCCAACATCACGGGCAAGACGGTCAATCGCTTCTGCCACATTCACCAGAGCGCTGAGGACCTGGTCAAGAAGGTCAAGATGCAGCGTCTCCTCGGACAGAAGACCGCTAGCTGCTTCCAGCGCTGTGTAGGTATGGATGCCTTCAACGCTATCTGGTCTACCACCTACGAGATGGATGAGGCGTGCGGTACCAACTACCACCAGCGCTTCAGAAACTATGTCCAGTACTGCCAGGACAATGACCTCGTCGTGGACGGTGCTATGACCGATCCTAAGGGTGACCGCAGTCTCTCTCCCTCACAGCAGGAGGATCCCGATCTCTACGTACACATCAACGAGATACGCCCTGACGGTATCGTCGTCACGGGTGCCAAGGCTCACCAGACCGGTTCGGTCAATTCGCACGAGCACCTGATCATGCCTACCTGCTCGATGCGTGAGGATGATGCAGACTACGCCGTTTCTTTTGCTATCCCTAGTGACGCTGAGGGCGTTACCATCATCTACGGTCGCCAGTCTTGCGATACACGCAAGATGGAGGAGGGCGCCGACATTGACCTCGGTAACTCAACCTTCGGAGGTCATGAGACACTCTTCATCATGGATCACGTCTTCGTACCTATGGAGCGTGTCTTCATGTGCCGTGAGTACCAGTTCTCCAACATGCTCGTCGAGCGCTTCGCTGGCTATCACCGTCAGTCTTATGGTGGCTGTAAGGTAGGTGTGGGCGATGTCCTCATCGGTGCGGCTGCCCTCGCTGCTGACTACAATGGCGTACCTAAGGCTTCGCACATCAAGGACAAGCTGATCGAGATGGTGCACCTCAATGAGACGCTCTACGCTTGTGGTATCGCTTGCTCGGCTGAGGGCAAGAAGACGAAGTCGGGCAACTATCTGATCGATATGCTCCTCGCAAACGTATGTAAGCAGAATGTAACCCGCTATCCCTACGAGATAACTCGTCTCGCTGAGGACATAGCTGGCGGTCTAATGGTTACGATGCCTAGCCAAGCTGATCTGCAGCACGAGGAGGTCGGTCCGCTCGTACGTAAGTACCTCGCTGGCGCTAAGGGCACGGACACGGTGAATCGTATGCGCATCCTACGTCTGATCGAGAACCTCACACTCGGTACTGCTGCCGTAGGCTATCGCACGGAGAGCCTACACGGTGCTGGCTCGCCACAGGCTCAGCGCATCATGATCTCGCGTCAGTGTAATATGGAGGCAAAGAAGGAGCTGGCTCGTCAGATAGCTCATATCGACACCTCTCTGGATAAGAAGTCTCAGGGCAAGTAGTCCTAGCCGATTATGACAGATCTATCCTCTAGGGTAGACGAGATCACTACCATCATCAGTAGCTATGTACGTCCCCAGCTCCTAGCTCACGGGGGCGACATAGCTCTGCTGAGGGTGGCTGGCGAGCAAGTCTTCGTCAAGGTCTCGGGGAGTTGTCAGGCCTGCCCCTCGCTGAGTAGTACGATCCAAGAGGTCGTGCAGGAGACTCTGCGCAGCGAACTCGCTCTCCCCACCCTAACGGTAACTGTAGACGACAGCGTCAGCGACGAGCTCATCGCCGAGGCGCTCCGGATCATACGAAAGTGACTCTTGCTGGCCATTGGCTTTTGGCCGTTGGCTTTTAGCTAGTGTCACCAGAGTCACTAGAACTACTAGAGCTAACCTCTAATTTCTAATCTCTAACCTCTATTCTCTCTATATGTCTATCCCATTTAGCAGTATTACTCCCGACGAAGCGGTCTCTCACATACAGGACGGTGACTTCGTCGTCCTCTCTCATGCGGCTGCTGTACCGCAAGCCTGCGTCGCTGCCTTAGCGCGAAACTATGAGCGCTTTCACAACGTACGCATCTTCCACATGGTCACTCTCGGCGAAAGCCCCTACACAGCACCAGAGATGGAGGGACACTTCAGACTCGTGACCAACTTCGTCGGAGCCAACACGCGCCCAGCCGTCGATGAGCAGCGCGCTGACTTCGTCCCCTCCTACTTCTACGAGGTCCCCTCGATGATGCAGCCCGGAGGAGCCTTTCATCCAGATGTTGCCATCGTGCAACTATCTTATCCCAACGAGGAGGGCTACTGTAGCTTCGGCACCTCCTGCGACTACACCAAGCCCGCTGCAGAGCAAGCGCGAGTCGTCATCGGAGAGCTCAATAAGCAGATGCCATTCGTCGGTGGAGACAACCTCATACATATCTCGCAGCTCACGCATATCGTTGAGGCCGACTACCCACTCTACGCACTTGACCTGCCACGCATCGGAGAGGTCGAGGAGGCTATCGGGCGCAACTGCGCAGAGCTCATACAGGATGGCGACACGCTCCAGCTAGGTATCGGAGCTATACCTGATGCTGTCCTGCTCTTCCTCAAGGACAAGAAGGACCTCGGCATCCACTCCGAGATGGTTTCCGACGGTGTCGTCAAGCTTATCAAGGCTAACACCATAACGGGCCGGCGCAAGACGCTACACCCCAACAAAGTGGTCGCTACCTTCCTCATGGGTACGCAAGAGCTCTACGACTTTGCGCACAATAACCCAACCATCGAGATGCGCCCCGTCAACTATGTCAACGATCCGCGCATCATCGCTCAAAACGACCAGCTCGTGAGCATCAATAGCTGTATCGAGGTAGACCTCATGGGACAGGTCGTCTCGGAGGCGATGGGCTTACGACAGTTCAGCGGTCCCGGCGGACAGGTAGACTTCGTGCGTGGTGCCGCCTGGTCTAAGGGCGGACGTAGTATCATCGCTATCCCCTCCACAGCTCGCCGAGGTACCGCCTCCCGCATCGTACCCCTACTCACAGAGGGCGCAGCCATCACCACCTCTCGCAATGACGTAGACTACATCGTCACCGAGTATGGCGTGGCGCACCTCAAGGGCAAGTCGCTCCGTGAGCGAGCCTTAGCACTGACTGCTATCGCTCATCCCAATTTCCGCCCCGAGCTAGAGGCGGAGTGCAAGAGAAGATTCAAACTATAATAATACATTCTTACTATGCAACTATTCAAGCTCAAGACGGTCATCGACCAGTTCGAGACCTTTGCAGACTTTGCCAAAGCCTTTGCACTCGGGGAGCGGGACCTAGTCATCACCAATGACTTCCTCTACGAGCCCTTTATGAAAGCTTCTCAGCTACCCTGCCACTTCGTCATGCAGGAGCACTACGGCACAGGGGAGCCCTCAGAGGAGATGATGAATCAGATCCTCCACGACCTACAGGGGACGGACTTCGATCGTGTCATAGCCGTAGGCGGTGGTACGGTCATCGACATCTCCAAGCTCTTCGTGCTACGTGGCTTGACAGACGTGATGGACGCTTTCGACAAGAAGATCCCGCTCGTCAAGGAGAAGCAACTCATCATCATCCCAACAACCTGCGGTACAGGTAGCGAGGTGACCAATATATCGATCGCTGAGATCAAGAGCCGCCAGACGAAGATGGGTCTCGCCGATGATGCCATCGTAGCTGACAATGCTGTCATCATACCTGAGCTACTCAAGGGGCTACCCTTCAAGTTTTACGCATGCAGCGCCATCGATGCGCTCATACATGCTGTCGAGTCCTTCCTCTCGCCCAAGTGCAACCCCTACACCGCTATCTTTAGCGAGGCTGCTTGGCAGATCATCATCCCAGTCTTCCAGAAGATCCGAGACAAAGGACCTGACTACCGATTCGACTGTATGGGCGAGATGATCATGGCGAGCAACTTTGCCGGCATCGCCTTCGGCAATGCAGGCGTTGGTGCCGTCCATGCGCTCTCTTATCCGCTCGGTGGTACCTATCACGTACCCCACGGAGAGGCAAACTATCAGTTCTTCACCGAGGTCTTTAAGGCTTACGAGCGCAAAGCTCCAGCTGGTCAGATGCAGCTCCTCAAGGAGAAGCTCGCCAAGCTGATGGGTTGCACACCCGCCACGCTCTTTGACGAGATCGACACACTACTCTCAGCCTTGATTGCCAAGAACCCACTTCACACCTACGGCATGAAGGAGGAGGAGATCGAAGGCTTTGCCGATGCGGTCATCGCTACACAGCAGCGCCTCCTAGCAAACAACTACACCCCCCTCACACGGGACGAGATCAGAGACATCTACAAGGCTCTCTACTAAACAACGCTATCACACAATTCAATTTATAAACAACCATATCTATGGATATTAAAGAAATGGTCTCTCTAGCACGAGAGGCACAGAAGGATTACCAAGCACGCTTCGACCAGGACGCTGTAGACCAGGTGGTCAAGGCTCTCTGTCGTGTCGTCTATGACAATGCTGAGATGCTCGCTCGTGAAGCTATCGACGAGACCGAGATGGGCGTCTACGAAGACAAAGTGGCTAAGTGCCGCAACAAGTCAAAAGGCGTATGGAGCAACCTCCAGGGCAAGAAGAGTATGGGCGTACTAGACATCGACGAGAAGACCGGTCTCATCAAGATCGCTAAGCCCGTAGGTGTCGTCGCTGCTATCACCCCGACGACCAATCCGATCGTCACACCGATGGCAAATATCGCCTTCGCGCTCAAGACTCGCAATGCGATCATCGTATCTCCACACCCACGCTCTAAGAACTGCTCAGCACATACCATCCAGCTCATACTGGAGCGCCTCAAGGAGTTCAACGTACCTGAGAACCTCATCCAGTGTGTCACCGAGCCCTCTATCCAAGCCACGCAAGACCTCATGGCTGCCGTCGACGTCGTAGTAGCTACGGGTGGTATGGGCATGGTACACTCAGCTTACTCCTCAGGCAAGCCCTCCTTTGGTGTCGGTGCTGGCAATGTACAGGTTATCCTCGACGAGCATATCGACTACAACGAGGCTGCCGAGACCATCATCCGCGGACGTATCTTCGACAACGGCATCATCTGCTCTGGTGAGCAGTGCTTCATCTATCCTGAGCAGCATAAGGAGGAGATCTTCCAGGCCTTCAAGGATCACGGAGCTTACTTCGTACCTGCTGAGGAGCATGACAAGATGGTCAATACCCTCTTCGTCAACGGCACCATCAGCCGTGACGTCGTCGGCAAGAGCGTAAAGCACATCGCTCAGCTCGCTGGCATCTCTATACCCGAGGGTACCCGCATGCTCATCGTGCCTGCCAAGGGTGTCGGTACTGCCGATCCTATCTGCAAGGAGAAGATGTGCCCCGTGATGACCTGTCTGCCTTACAAGCACTTTGACGAAGCTATCGAACTGGCTAATACCAACCTCAAGATGGAGGGTAGTGGTCACACAGCTGGCATCCACTCAAACAATCAGGGTAACATCATCAAGGCTGGCGACGAGATCACCATCTCACGTCTCATCGTCAACGCTCCCTGCTCGATCACAGCTGGTGGTTCTATACAAAACGGTCTCTCCGTAACCACAACCCTAGGCTGCGGTAGCTGGGGAAACAACTCTATCTCAGAGAACCTCACCTACAAGCATCTACTCAACATCTCCCGCATCGCTCGTATGTCGCCACACGTCCACGTACCGACAGACGAGGAGATCTGGGCGATGAACTAGATCCGCACATCCATAGGCTATCTGCGCTCACCCTAACCTAAAGCGCACACAGACATGCTCCCGATGAGGCTATGCCCCGTCGGGAGCTTCTTCTCTTATTCTAGCAGTGTAGTAGGGATGCAAGGGTTGTGTCTAGCGATTTCTCCGATTTTGCGGTATCTCGGAGAGGGGGAAGATTTGCTATTTAGAAAAAGAATGCTTAATTTCGCCTGCAAAGAGGAAACTCCTCTCCGCCACCTTGCACTTTCGGTCGTGTCTCACCAGTCCGTAGCATCGTGAGTTGTAGAGGAGAGAGCTACGCTCTGAGTCCCCTCTCTAGGCTACGCACACTACATAAACAAATACATTAAGCTTATGAAAAGACTATTACCTATTTTACTATGTCTCTTGGCACTAGCCGTGCCACGACTCTATGGTCAGGATCACACCGTGACCTTCTCCGCCCAGCCTGCCGATGGAGGAACCGTCAAGGCGACTTACGCCGAGGGCTTCAAAAACGTTGTCATAACCTCTGGAGCCAAAGTTCCTGCAGGCAAATACGTAACCTTCAAGGCTGAGGCAAATGAAGGTTATGAGTTCGAGAAGTTTACGGTTAATGGACTAGACGCCCCCGAGGACTTTACCAACCCAGGTCAGTACGCTACCGAGCTCTCTGGAGATCTCAACGTTGTCGCTATCTTCAAGGCTCTCGCTCCCGCTAAGAAGTACGCAGTGACCTTTACCGCTGAGCCTGCCGAATATGGTACGCTCACAGCTACGCGCTACGATCGTGATTCTGAAAAGGATATCCCCTTCAATTCGGGCGATGAGATCGAGGATGGTATCTGGGTCACCTTCAACGCTAAGCCAGGCGCAGACTACAAGGTCGAGAAGTGGCTCGTCAATGGAACCGCCATTGAGATGCCTAGCAACCCCAATAAGCATGAGATTGAGCTCAAGGAAGCCCTTGATGTGAAGGTGGTCTTCACGACTAAGCCCAACGAGGTGACGCTGAAGTATAGTGTCGCTGCTGAACCAGCTGAGGCTGGCCAGATTGCCGTCGCTGTCACACCAAAGGGTGGTGGTGATGCCGTCTCTGTCGAGAGTGGCAAAAAGGTGGCTCGTGGTTCGAGCGTTACCTTCACCGCAAAGCCAGCGGCTGGCTACGAAGTCGAGAAGTGGCTCGTCAATGGTACGAAGGATAAAAAGGCTGGTCAAAGCACTACCCTAACCATAACCCTAGATGAGGATACCGAAGTGCAGCTCGTCTTCCAGAAGGAAGCAAAGAAGTGTACCATCAACCTCTCCGTTACCCCTGTTGAGGGTGGTACGATCAAGGCGACTGGCTATGTCAATGATGTGTTCAAGACCATCACTGATGGTGAGGTCGTTCCCGAGAACTCTTATCTAGACTTTGAGGCCACGGCAAACGAGGGCTATGAGTTTGAGAAGTGGATGTACAATGGTGCTGAAAAGAAAAATCTGCTTGGTGAGCCAAATAAGCTCTCCTTTGTCCAGATTATTGACAATACGAACGTCGTAGCTCACTTCAAGAAGGTCGCCTCCAAGATCAAAATCACCTACTCCGCTGGGGAGCACGGTAAGTTCACCAAGGTAAAGGTTCAGAAGGATGGCGAGAAGGATGTGATTATCGAATCAGGTGCTGAGGTAGACAGAGGCTCTTACATCGTCTTCCCCGTAGAGCCTGACAAGGGTTACATCGTAGACAAGTGGTTCGTCAATGGTGATGAGGTACACAGTAGAGAGGTGAACTCCTACGACGCAACCTTCGAGGAGACCAGTGAGGTCAAGGTTACCTTCAGAAAGCCCAAGCTGACGATCGCTGATGCTGAGGGTGGTAAGATAGTCGCTAAGGTGGGCGATAAGGAAGTTTCTAACGGTGCTGACGTAGCTCTTGGCGAGAATGTCTCCATTGAGGCTATACCAGACGCTGGCTACGAGCTCACCGCTCTGACAGCAAACGATAAGGATATCCTAGCTGCCAAGTCCTTTGAGATGAAGGGTGACACGAAGGTTGCCGCTACCTTTACCAAGAAGGCTAATGTAGCAAACTACAAGGTTACCCTGAAGAGCAACGAGCACGGCACGATCTCCATCAAGGAGAAGTTCGATCTCAACGCTGTTCCCGAGGGTACGAAGCTGACGGTCGTAGCTAAGGGTGCCAACGATAAGTGCGAGCTCACCAAGCTTACGGCAAATGGTGTGGACATCCTCAAGGATAAGACCTTCACCGTCACCAAGGACACGGAGGTCATTGCTGAGTTTGTCGACCACACAGGCATTGACGCAGTCGCTGCAGATGCGTTTGTCATCTATCCTAATCCTGCTAGCGAGTCTGCTACCATCACAGGTCTAGCACCCGAGGCAGCCGTAGCACTCTACACGCTGGATGGACAGCTGATCACGCGCCTAGCTGCTGACCGCTCAGGTCACCTACAGATAGACCTCACCGCACTGAGCGATGGTACCTATCTCGTAGTCACCGAGGGAGCTGCACAGCGCCTCGTCGTCAAGCACTAATGCGCACGATCTGACAGACGATAAGTTTGTCAGACTATAATACGAGAGAGCTCCGTAGGACTAGTCCTGCGGAGCTCTTTATTTATTTAGAGGTTAGAAGTTAGAGGGAGACGTGTAACGGCTGTAGGGACGCACGGTCGTGCGTCCGTCCCCGTTAAAGCCGTGACGCTGTAACCTTTGATACAACGGACGCTCGACCGAGCGTCCCCACAGCCGTTACTCGCCTCGGTAGGAATTTGCGAATAGCTCGGTGGAAAACTAAATTTCTCCACGGAGCCGGGAAATAAAAGTTCGGAAGAATGAAATGAAACTTCGGAAGAAGCAAATCAAAGTTCCGATAAATTTTTTTATGCCTCCGTGGAGGATTTCCGTTTTCTACCGAGATATTTTCGATTTCCTCGGAGGTGTGGTGTCAAGGGCTCTGAAGGGTATCGGAGTGCCTCGGAGCCATCAGAGCCATTAGAACCATCGAAATAATCGAACTTCTAACATCTAATATCTAACTTCTAACATCTAATTTCTAACCTCTAATCTCTAAAGTCTAACTTCTAAAGTCTCACCTCTCTCCTCACTAATTGCTATCTTTGTATGCATAACTACAGATGACTATGGATACAAGAAGACAACAAAAGATAGCACGACTGATACAGAAAGAGATGGGAGAGATCTTTCGTCCGCTCACGCAGCAGTTGCGTGGCGTACTGGTGAGCGTCACCCTCGTACGGGTTACCTCCGACCTGAGCAGAGCTCACATTTACCTGAGTATCTTCCCCTCGGAGCGTGCTGACGAGCTACTCAAGTACATACAGGACAACGCTGGTAGCTACCGCTACGAGCTGGGTCAGCGCACGGGTCAGCAGCTACGGGTCATCCCCGAGATGGAGTACCATATAGATGATTCGCTAGACTATCTGGAGCGCATCGACAAGCTACTAGAGCAATAAATTGATTCGCTAGCTCCACACGATGCGTCTGCCCTTCTTTATCGCCTGGCGGTACCTCTTTGCCCACAAGAAGCTGGGTGCCATCAATATCGTCACCCGCGTGAGCGTGCTGGCGATTGCCGTGGTGTCGATGACGATGATCTGCGTGCTATCCATATACAATGGCTATGAGCAGATGATCCTGGACAAGGTGGTCGGACTGGATCCTCAGCTACTGATCACGAAGGGGGACGAAGCGCCCTTTGACCAAAGTGTGGTAACCCAAGAGATCCATACGATAAAGGGGATAAAGGCCATCGCTCCGCTCGTATGGGGCGAGGGACTGGTGAGTCGTAGCGAGGGGGAGAGCTTCTCGGCGGCGCATCTCTACGGTGTAGACAGTTCTTATCTGCGCATCTCTCAGATGGACAAATATCTCTACAGTGGCGACATAGCGATACATCCTGGGCAATACAATCTGGGTGCCTCGATAGCGATCAACCTAAACACGATAGCGCACGACACGGACCCACTCATCATCACGCTCCCTAAGCGCAAGGGATACATCAATCCGATCATGCCGATGACTTCGCTAAGGCGGTCGCAGGGGGTGCCCGTTTCGGTGCTTTTTACGGACAATGTAGTATACGACAACTCTATCTTCATGCCGCTCTCTGAGCTACGTTCGCTGCTGATGCTGGACGAAAACCAAGCGCACGGTCTAGCTTTGCAGCTAGCTGAGGGAGCTGACGAAGGTGCCGTACAGAAAGCCATAGCAACGACGCTGGGCGATGAATACATCGTTCGCAACCGACCTGAGCAGCAACCGCACTTGATGCGCCTCGTATCTATTGAGAAGTGGATCACGTCGCTTATCTTTGCCTTTATCCTCCTACTAGCTGCCTACAATGTGATGGCGAGTATATCGATGCTCCTCATCTCGAAGCAGGAGGATATAGCGATCCTACACGCCCTCGGCGAGACTCCACGAGAGATCAGACGTACCTTCCAGCTGGAGGGGCTTATGGTCACGCTCATTGGCGCCGTCACGGGCATAGCTATCGGCATCATCCTTTGCTTGCTACAGATACATTATGGGTGGCTTACGATGGATCTAGCTTTGGAGTCGCAACCTTATCCAGTAGCTATACGTCTGACGGATCTACTCGTCGTGCTTTTGCTGGTTTTTGCCGTTGGTTACCTAGCGGCTGTCTACCCCGTACGCAAGTTGATCGCTCACCGCAAAGCTTAATTCTGATATTATGACCAACGAAGCCAATACTCCTGGGCTACTGCCTGACGTACCTGAGTACACCGCTCAGATTATACATCTATGGATCGCCGAGGAGAGTGTACGTATCCTCACTCGCCAGCAACAACCGCTTGAACTACTGCAGCAACATCTGATGCAGTCAGACCCTTGGCGACAAAACTTGATGAAAGAGCTACTCAGCGAGGCATCGGTAGCGCAGATCCTTAGCGGTCAGCACGCTCCTATCACGAAGCAGCTGATGGCTGAGTGCGAAGCGATACACAAGAAGGTGAGCCAGGACGAGCGCAACATCGTCTACCAAGGGTGCTACATATTGGTCCTGCCGACGATCGTTGCCTTTAGAGCGAAGGATCCACACGCGAAGGAGATGGGCGAGATAGAGATCCTCTGCACCATACTATATAATGCGACGGTACGTGGACTGGCTCAGGGCAGTGGTGAGAGTGCTGCGCACTCCCCTACCGATACTCGTATTTACCAGCAGATTAGCGCACTCTTTGCACTACTTGATCAGGAGTATCATCGCAAGCATCACCAGGAGGAGTCACAAGAAGAGACACGGTCATGAGCAGAGGGCGCATCATCTTACTCGGAGCTTCGGGACAGCTGGGAAGAAGTCTGACACGAGAGCTGGCAGAGCGGGGCAATCCTTACGAACTGGTCAGCTATACGCACGAGCAGCTCGACTATACCGATACGGAGTCCGTAACCCGAGCGATCAAGCTTTGGGAAGAGCAAGCTATAGCCCACGATTGGACTATGATAGTCAACTGCGCTGCTTTCACACAGGTGGATCTTGCCGAGGATAAAGCACAGTATCGTGACCTTCTAGCGCTCAATGCGCTACTACCCGCACAGCTTGCGGAGAGTCGTCTGCCGATCATACAGATTAGTACCGACTATGTCTTCGATGGGTGTCAGGGGACGCCCTATCATGAGGAGGACGCTACCAATCCTCGTAGCCTATACGGTCGCACCAAGCGTCAGGGTGAGCTGGCTCTCCTGATGCACCCGACGCATCCCGCCGAGCAGCATCTAGTCATTCGTACGCAGTGGCTCTGGGCTCCCTGGGGACACAACTTTGTTCGCACCATGCTACGACTCGCTCGTGAGGGGAAGGCGCTACGTGTCGTCAACGATCAGATAGGTTCGCCGACCTCGGCACTTTCGCTGGCACGAGCCATTTGCGAGATCATTGATTGCTACGATAAGGAGCGAAGCTTTCGCACTTCCCTACTCCACTATGCCAACCAAGGTATCTGCTCGTGGTACGACTTGGCCCATGAGGCGATCGCTACGCACGTTCCTACGTACGACTTGTCGCAACTGACTCCGATCCCAACGGCTGAATACCCCACCGCAGCCGAGCGCCCCGCCTACAGCGTACTGGCGACTGACAGGATTACCGCTTGCTACGGCATCACGCCTCCGCAGTGGCAAGACGAACTACAGATAGCTATAGACTGAGATGCACGCTAAGGTAGAGGATCCACAGCTGAGCCGTCAGATCAATCGCCAGATCCTGTGGCTCACGATCCCAAACATCATCTCCAATATCACCGTCCCGCTCCTCTCGCTCATCGATGTAGGGCTGGCGGGACACATGGCTCACCCCGAAGCCATCGGCTCAGTCACCGTAGCCGCCACGATTACCAACACAATCTACTGGCTCTTTGGCTTCATACGCCTAGGCACGACGGGACTCGTGGCTCAGGCTTACGGACGACAAGACAGCTCTGACATCAATCGTCAGCTGGCTCGTGGCATCACCATGGCGCTCCTCTGCACGATCGTCGTACTACTCGTCTCTCCCTTCGCCACGCTCCTGAGCGGTCTCGTCACAGGTGGTGCTACGGAGCGACTAGGCGTAGAGGCAGAGCAATACATCCAAATCATCTTCTACGCAGCCCCTGCCGTAATGCTCATCTACGCCCTCAACGGATGGTTCATCGGAATGCAAAACAGTCGTGTCCCGATGATTGCCTCCATGAGTGCACTGGTGGTCAACTTCCTTGTCTCTTATACCCTCGTCGTCCATTACCAGATGGGTGTCGAGGGACTTGCTATCGGTACCTGTGTGGCGCAGTATAGCCAGGCTCTGATACTCCTCACTACCCTACTCATTAAGTATCGCTATCTCGTGCGACATCTGCGGTTCGGTCACTTCACCGATACGAAAGGTTACGGACGCTACCTCATCCTCGGCAAGGATCTGATGCTCCGCTCCTTGCTGCTCAGCAGTATCACGCTCTTCTTCACCTATGCGGGCGTTCGTGAAGGCGCCATAGCCGTAGGAGCAAATGCTTTGCTCATGCAGTTCTTCAGTATCTTCAGCTACTTTATGGATGGCTTCGCCTATGCAGGTGAATCGCTCTCAGGACGCTTCTACGGCGCCGGTCGTATGGACCTACTCAGGGCAGTTATCCTTCGTCTCTTTGCCATCGGCATCGTCTTATCCCTCCTCGCCACCACCCTCTTCGCGCTCTATCCCGATGGCTTGCTCCGCTTCTTGAGTAGTCATGACGAGATCGTCGCCTACGCTAAGCAGTATCATCTCTGGGCAGCGCTCATCCCGCTAGTAGGCTTCGGCGCCTTCCTCTGGGATGGTATCTACGCCGGCACAACCCGCTCGGCAGGTCTCAAGTGGTCCATGATCGGATCAAGTATTGTCTTCTTCGCTCTCTATTATCTCCTCTATAATTTACTCGGTATGACCGCCTTGTGGATCGCTTTCGACAGCTATCTACTCGTACGTACGGGGATCCTCACAGGGATCTGGTGCGAGCGTCCCATGAGGGTGTCAACAAGCTGTTCATAACCCTCTTTTTCCTGTTGAAAAAGCTGTTCATAACTCGTCAATAACTCAAGGCTAACTTATTTGCTTATCTCGGAAAGTTGTATAGCTACGAAAAGATTTCAATTATCCAAATAAGTTACCGCTGAGTTATCAACCAGTTTTGATCAAGTTATGAACAGGTACAGATAAAGAGCGAGACGACCGTAACTGCTCACGATCGTCTCGCTCTTTTATATCCTCTAAGTAGCCAGCAGAGCCAGCTAGAGGAGTTCAGATGTTAGCGTCATTAACCCCTGCACAGCGGGAGTTATGAACAGATTTGACGTACCATCATCATCATGAGGATATATAGATAATAAGCTATACAGATATCATATATAGATGATGATATATGGGCTGTCGAGAGCGTGACTAGAACTTGTACTGCGCTCCCACGGTCACCATGTGTAGTGGCTTAGCAGCGACCAATGCCTGCTGCTCGATCTGCTGACGTAGGAAGCAGTCGTATTGCAGCGACAGGCGCAGGTGATCCTCCTGGAGGAAATAGTTGACCCCAGTCGAAAGCTGATGTGAGCGTCCCTCAGTACGAGCTGACAGTTGACCCAGCTTGACATCCTGCACAGCCTTTGGGTCAAAGTGTCTATTGCGGTCATAGTAGGCGTACCGACCGAAGAGCTCTAGGTCCACAGGCTTGATACGCTCCACGATCTGTGCCATGCCAGCGATGAAGGGGCGCTGTATGAAGAGATCATTGCCAGGTGTAGGATTAGCCTTCGCACCCACCGCTAAGTTCGCATGTTGCCATCCAGGCTGTAGACCCATGATCCCCTCAGTCGTGAGCATCAGTTGTCCGCCTTGATGCTTTATCGTACTCGTGAGGAAGGCTCCCCCGTAGGTACGTAGCATGCGATCTTTCTTAAGGGTAGCCGTCCCCTTGTCAAAGGCGTAGTATCCACCAGGTGTAGGCATAGTGCCCGCATATCCCGAGAGCCCGAAGCTGATAGCGTGGTTATTGCCCTGCTCTGTCAGAGCTAGGCGTAGAGCTAGGTTAGGGAGATTTTTATTCATTCCCTTGTCCACATTGCCCGATAGGATAGATAGAGTTGACTCCAGTCGCCACCGCTTGCTCTGATCTAGAGTGCCGTTGTATCCCATCGCTAGTCCCATATCAATATCCCCAGGGAATAGATCGCCCATATAGTGAGACCGCTCGAAGGCAGCACGCTTACTAGAGCTGTAAGGTAGCTCATAGCCAAAGCTTGGCGTCATCAGTCCTCCCTTGACGAAAGCTCCCTCAGCCCAATGAGGCTTGTACTCGGCATAGACGTTGAAGATAGAGATCTTTTGCTCTGTAGCGTTGACCTCAAGTCTAGCTGCGAGGTCTCCATAGGTAGCGATGGCAGCGAGTCGTCCACGACGTATGCCCATCCTCGTGGTGGGCTGATCGTGAGGAGCCGTGATGTTACCGACCCTGATGTAGTCGCTCTCGGAGCCATACTGCGCTATAGCCTGCACGAAGCCTGTGAAGGTAAAGCGTACCTGCTCCTGAGCGTAAGTAGTCGTACTACTGAGGAGTAGGACGAGAGCGAGTAGAGAGATGAGTCTCCGTTGCATTGTAGAAGTCATAAGTCTAGAAGTTAGAGATTAGAGATTAGAAAATTAGAGGTTAAAGTGAAATCAGTGCAAAGTTAATCATATTAACTGCTATAGACTGCTGGGGTGACGATCGTATAGGACGGCTTCATTTATGGTACTATCAAGGAAATCGAGCAATTCCTCGGTGGAAATTGCCGAATCTCCACGGAGGAACAAAAAAATTCTTCGGAACTTTGAAATCTTTCTTCCGAAGTTTCATTTCATTCTTCCGAACTTTTATTTCCCGGCTCCGTGGAGAATTTTCATTTGCTCCGTGGAGATTTTCGATTTCCTCGGTAGAAATTGCAATCAGCGGAGATGTATAAGTGGCTACAAACAGCCTTAATACTGACCATTTCGTCAGAAAGCTATATATTTGTAGCATTGAAAATGTAGACGAACATTATAGATGACGAGACTAAGCGTTAATATTAACAAGATAGCGACCCTCCGCAATGCTCGTGGCGGTGACACGCCCAATGTGGTACTGGCAGCAAGACGCTGTCAGGAGTTTGGTGCCGAGGGGATCACAGTACACCCAAGACCTGACGAGCGGCATATCACTTATCAAGATGTGAGAGACCTTAGGGAGGTGGTCACCACAGAGTTCAACATCGAGGGCTACCCCTCCGATTCCTTCCTCGATCTCGTCTGCTCGGTACGTCCTGAGCAGGTGACGCTTGTACCAGACAAGCCTGACGCGCTCACCTCCGATAGTGGCTGGGCCGTGGCTGATTGTCGTGACCTCCTCAAGCCGATCGTTGAGCGTCTGAAGCAGGCGGGCATACGTGTCTCGCTCTTCGTCGGGACCGACCCACGACACATCGAGGCTGCTGCTGAGATTGGCGCTGATCGTGTGGAGCTATACACGGAGCCTTACGCGTCGCAGATGGCGCAGAGTGGCGATCCGAAGGTGATCGTCGCTCCCTTTGCAGAGGCGGCTCGGGTGGCTCAGCGTGTTGGTCTAGGAGTCAATGCGGGGCACGACCTAAATCGTGACAATCTTGCCTACTTCGTTCAGCATGTGACACCACTAGATGAAGTTTCCATAGGACATGCACTCATCAGCGATGCCCTTTACCTAGGCCTCGAGGAGACCATCGCACAGTATCTCAAACAGGCTCACTCTAACTCATAAATATACCTTTGCAAGAATCACTTATGTATCCTATACTTCAGATTGCCAATACAGTAGCCGATCAGACAGCTACCGAACCCGCTACGATGTCTCTATGGGAGCTGGCGTGCGCGGGTGGATGGATTATGATCGTCCTCCTGCTCCTCTCGCTCGTTGCTATCTACGTTTTTGTAGCTAAGTATATCGAGCTGCGCAAGGTCAATCGTCCTGACGACTCCCTTATCGCACGCATCAAGGACTATCTACAGATGGGGCGCAAGGATAGTGCGATAGCCCTGTGCAAAGAGAAGAATACCCCCGAGGCACACATGATCGAAAAGGGACTCAAGCGTCTCGGTCAACCTGCCTCTGAGGTACTCCCCGCTATCGAAAACGTAGGCTCCTACGAGGTAGGACGTCTCGAGCGTGGACTACCACTGCTAGCGACGATCGCTGCAGGGGCTCCGATGATTGGTTTCCTCGGTACGGTGACTGGTATGGTACAGGCTTTCTTTGACCTAGCTAATGCACCTGGCGGTATCGATGTATCGCTCCTCTCGAGCGGTATCTACCAAGCGCTGGTCACAACGGTGGGCGGTCTGATCGTCGGTATCGTGACGCTCTTCCTCTACAACTATTTGGTCGGACAGATCAACCGCATCGTCAATCGTCTAGAGGCTAATACGCTAGACTTTATGGACGTAATCAACGAACTGTAAGCGATCGTGCTACACCCCTTAATGCTAAGCTCATGAGTATCAAGAGACGCAGTAAGCATATATCTGTATTTAGCATGGCATCGATGACCGATGTCATCTTCCTGCTACTGATCTTCTTTATGGTGGTCAGCACGCTGGTGGTACCCAATGCGATCAAGGTGAACCTACCCTCCTCGCAGTCTACCGCCACAACGCAAGAGCCTGTGGCGCGCGTCACAATTGATGCGGAGGGCTACTACTACATATCCACAGAGAGTGCGCCTGAGACGACGCTACTACCTGTCGAGGAGCTGGAGGCTAGACTCTACGAGATAGGTGCTGCGCACGACGAGGAGGAGGATCCCTACGTAGTCCTCTACGCTGACAAATCGGTGTCGTATGGTGAGATCGTTAAGGTACTCAACGCCTCGGCTACCGCTGGGCTTCGTATGATCTTGGCAACGGAAGCTTTACAAGATAACAGTACGGAGACAGATGTCTAAGGTGCGCTATGATAGATGGATCGCTGGAGGTGTAGCCTTACTGCTACATCTACTCGTCGTGGGCTTGCTCTTTTGGCTCAGTATGGGTATCTCTAAGCAAGAGCGTACGAGAGACAAGGAGATATGGATCTCCGTCGGCGTAGATCCAGACTTTGGCGACAAGATCGAGCAGCAGGGTGACCTGGTCGCAGCATCGACCTCGGCTCGTCCAGCCTCTGCCACCTCTGAGAGCGCACAGCCTACACCTCCGCAGCAACAAGCACCCAAAGCGCCTGAGGCTACGCCTACGCCACGTCCTACGCCTACGCCTGTCCGCTCCACAACGACCAAGGAGACACCAAAGCCTGTACAGAAGCCAGCAACCCCTTCCAAGCGTGAGGTGGATAATAAGGTGGCTGGACTATTTGACCGCAAGAAGCCGACTGGCTCTGAGTCTGGCACGGGCAAGAGTGATGCGGGTAGTGGTGTCGCTGACAAGGGAAAGGCGGGCTCCTCGGCTGGATGGTCGCTGGACGGTCGCTCGATCGTGGGCAATGGCGGACGTCCTGTCATGCCGACACGAGTCCCCGACATACGTGGTACGGTTGTTGTCGAGATTACGGTCAATGCTGCTGGACAGGTGACCAACGCTGAGGTGCGCTTGCGTGGTACCAACGTGGTCGATAGCAAGCTTCGCTCGGCAGCTCTTCAGGCGGCTCGTAAGACTCGCTTTAACGCTGTGGGAGGAGTCCCTGACCAAAAGGGGACAATCACCTATCACTTTGATGTCAAGGGTTAGCTTCCTGAGCAATCTTGACAAGAAACTCTTATTTATCTAGGAACTTTTAGAACAAACAGTATGAGTAACATGAACAATATACTAGTCTTCCTCGCGGAAGGCTTCGAAGAGGTTGAGGCGCTCGCCATCGTTGACGTACTAAGACGTGGCAATCAACCCGTTACCACCGTATCTATAACAGGTTCTCTCGCCGTAAAAGGTTCACATGACGTAACTATCCAAGCGGATATGCTACTTGAAGAGCTACAGAGCGGAGCGCTTCCCAAGGCTATCGCACTACCTGGCGGACTGACCAAGCTCAACGAGTGTGAGCCTCTGCTTGAGTTGATACGTCGTCAGCACGAGGCTGGCGGTACGATCGCTGCTATCTGCGCTTCTCCACGCGTACTAGGTGCGGCTGGCATAGGCGATGGCAAGATGCGTGCGACCTGCTATCCAGGCTGTGAGGAGCAGGTGCCAGGCTTCGTCTTGACTGGTGCCGACGTAGAGGTGTGCGGCCACATTATCACGGGACGTGGTCCAGCGCTGGCGCTACCCTTTGCCTTCAGACTACTCGAGGAAGTAGCAGGTCGTAAGACCGCCGAGCAGGTCGCTGCGGGCTTTCTCTATAGCCTTTAGAGATTAGAAATTAGAGGTTAGAAGTTAGAACTAAGGCAATGACTAAGAGACTCTCCACCACTCTAACTTCTAATCTCTAATTTCTAATCTCTAATCTCAAACTTCTAAGTCATCATGCGCGTCTTCTTCAAGTTCGTCCGCAAGGAGTTCATCCACATCTTCAGGGATCCGCTCACGCTGATGCTCTTGATAGGCATGCCCATCGTCTTGGTGCTAGCCTTCGGCTTTGCGCTCACCTCCGAGGTGAAGCAGATCGATGTGGTCGTGGCGACCCCGACGCGCACCCCCTTTGTCGAGAGCCTCTTCACGCATCTTGACGAGAGCGATGCGGTAGGCTCCGTCAGCTTGATCACACCGCACAAAGATATGGACGAAGCGCTACGCACAGGCGCAGCGCACGTCATTGTCGTCCTTCCGAACGACATAGACAAAGAGCTACTCGCAGGCACCGAGCCTACGGTCCAGCTCCGCCTGGATGCCAGCGATCCCAATACCTCAGCGCTCATCAGTGCGCAGATACAGGGGATCATCTACACGACCGTGCAGCAGTACCTCGAGCAGTTTGGTGCGCTCATAGCTATGCGCATGGCAGAGCGAAGACCTTACCAGATAGAGACCTTTACGACGCTACTTTACAACCCCGAGATGCGGGCGCCCTACTACTTTGTACCAGGCGTCATGAGCTTGGTTCTGATGATCATCTGCGCCTTGATGACCTCCGTCTCAATTGTTCGGGAGAAAGAGTTTGGCTCTATGGAGGTCCTACTCACCTCTCCCGTCAATCCGATCACCATCCTGCTCTCCAAGACCGTTCCCTACTTCACGCTGAGCATCTTCAACGTGGTCACCATCTTACTCTTGTCACGCTTCGTGCTAGGGGTGCCACTGCTAGGGTCAGTGAGCGCTATCTTCTTCGTGTCGCTCCTCTTCATCCTCGTGTCGCTCCTCCTCGGTATGCTCATCAGCACCATCACGGACAATCAAACCGCCGCCATGCTCATCAGCGGTGCCGGACTACTCCTCCCCGTGGCGATGCTCTCGGGCATGTTCTTCCCAATCGAAAGCATGCCGATACTGCTACAATACTTCGCACGAGCCATCCCCGCCACTTGGTACTCCATAGCGGTCAAGAAACTGATGATACAAGGGCTCGGCTGGTCTTCAATCCTTTGGGAAGCCCTCATCATGACCGGCATGAGCGTCGTGCTAGTCATCCTAGCTCTGCTCAACTTTAAGAAGAAACTAGAGTAAACCCTCCCTGATATCCTATGCTACTAGCTCTCATACGCAAAGAGATATACAACCTCCTCCGCAATAGGTTGCTACTCGGGATGGTCGTCATGTACCCTATCGTCGTCTTGATGCTCCTCCCCTTTGCCACGACTACGGATATCAAGAACCTCCAGACCGTCGTCATCGACCACGATCACACGTCGCTGTCGCAGAGATTGCAAGAGCAGTTCTTCAGCTCAGGTTACTTTGTCAATGCTTGGCAGGGAAAGCTTCCCCCCACCCTTCAGGAAGGTATGAAACTCATAGAGGACGGTCAGGCGGATCTCATCATCACCATCCCGCCCCGCTTTGAGGAACATCTCATGCGCTATCAAAAGTCTCAGATCGAGGCAAGGATCAACGCCTTTAACGCTACAAAAGGTGCCGTCGCAGGGGGCTATACGCAGCAGATTGTACAGCAATTCGTCACTCAGCTCAACGAATCAACGGGAATAGAGGAGCTAGCCACCATACCGATCCGCATCGTCGAGGTCAATCGCTACAATCCTCAGATAAACTACAAGAACTACATCATCCCAGGTCTCGTCGCCATGCTCATTACGATGACCGCATTCATCCTCCCAGCGCTTAATATGGTGCAGGAGAAGGAGGTCGGCACCATCGAGCAGATGAACGTCACGCCGATCCACCCGCTCATCTTCATGCTCTCCAAGGCGCTCCCCTATATCGTCATATCAATATTTATGGTCTTCCTAGCGCACCCGATCGTCAGACTGCTGTACGGCTTGTGGCCCCAAGGCAATGTCGGGATGATGATTGTCGGCACCATGCTCTACGTCCTCGCTATGAGTGGGCTGGGACTCTTTATCACCAACTTTGCGCATACACAGCAGCAGGCGATGTTCTCCTTCTTCTTCGTCTTGATGTTCTTCATCCTGCTCGGAGGGCTCTTCACACCGATCGAGGGAATGCCGTCGTGGGCACGTGCCCTAGCCGTGTCGCATCCCTTCACGCACTACAGTATCTTGATGCGCACCTACTACCTCAAGCCAGTAGCCTTCACCGAGCTGTGGCGCGAGCTGACGGCGCTCTCCGTCTTTGCCGTGGTCAACGCCACCGCCGCCATCCTCACCTACCGCAAGCGCGCCTAGCTCTCAGCTAACAGTCTCTATTCCAATTTATTTTTGTATCTTTGGAGAGGTTAGTTCTAATCCGAAGACTATTCACCACACACTATAATCATATGAAGAAAAACTACACTTTACTTCTACTCCTCGCTATGACTCTGCTAGGAGTAGCTACACAGACGAAGGCTCAGGCACCGCTCATGGAGCCCAGCATCAATCTCACCTTCATCACTGATGACGAAAACGCCTCTCTGGTTATACATGTCCTCGCTCCTACAGACGGTTGCTGGATAGACCTCAATGGTGACGGTCAGTGTCAAGACAACGAGAAGATCCAAAAGGGAGACGAAAAGAGGGCTATCGACCTCCCAAAGGATCTGACCAAGGCAACTATCTACGGTCCGATTACTTATCTCAATCTCAATAAGACAGCCCTCACCTCTATTGATCTTGGAGAGATCAATACACTTGAGGAGCTATGGTGCTACCAGACAGGTATCACGCAGCTTGATGTAACTGGCCAACCTAATCTTGAGAAGCTCTTTTGCTACTCAACTGTGATTAAGGAGCTAGACCTCTCAAAGAGTCCTAAGCTCAAAGAGCTTGGTGTGCAGAATTGTATGCTCAAGGCGATAGATCTCTCTAATCTACCAGAGCTTGAGGTGGTTGTACTCAGCGGTAATAAAATCAGCTCAGTAGATCTAACACACAACCCTAAGCTAAAGGTATTCCATGGTGAAAAGATGGCGCTTACCTCACTAGACCTCTCTAAGTGTCCCGAGCTTACCCTCATACAGTGCAGTCAGAATTATGATCTCAAGACCGTAGATCTCTCTATGCTACCCAATCTAGAGGTATTTAAGGCTGACCTAATAGGTCTGAAGTCAATAGACGTATCTCACAACCCCAAGCTCAAGCAGCTACACCTCGGAGGTAATAAGCTGACTACACTAGATCTATCAAAGAATCCTCTACTAGAGGAGCTGAATCTCAATAATAACAAGAAGCTCTCCTCGCTTGACTTCCTCTCTACTCTTCCCGAGCTAAAGATGCTTACGATCAAGAAAACAAACCTTACCGTCGATCCAGACTTCTCAAAGAACACCAAGCTGGAGTATATCAATATGGCTAGTTGTGGATTTAAGAAGGTAGATCTCTCGCACAATCCTATGATAAAGAAACTCTACTGCGAGAGGAATGAGCTTACAGAGCTAGACCTGACGAAGACTCCCCTACTGCGAGACTTCATCGCCTTTGAAAACAAACTTACCAAGCTAGACTTCTCAGCTTGTAAGGAGCTTCAGTATACTGACATATCCGTCAATGAAATCGCTGAGCCAGCTATGCAGGTGATTGTAGAGTCTATCCCTAAGTTTGAGCTACTAGATGCGAACTTCCTTGCAGCTGGTCGATTCATCGCCATTGACATAGCAGAGGGCGAAGAGAAAAACGGTATCACCGATAGACAAGTAAAGGTTGCTACCGACAAGGGCTGGGTGCTCATGAATGGTAATGCTGGTGATCCACAGCCATACCCTGGTAGAAGTACCGTCTCCGTGACACAACTCTCTACGGCTGAGACAGCTATCTACTACAATGCAGCAGATCAGCGTCTCTACGCACGTCTTGCTGAGGATACTCCCGCTACCCTACTCAGAGTCTATGCAGCCTCTGGAGAGGAGCTCCTGAGTGAAGTGTACGACCAGGAGGACGGCTCTATCTACTTAGGCTACCTACCACAGGGTGTCTACATCGTACAGCTAGGAGACACCACCTACAAGTTTGTCAAGAGGTAATATATCTCACCGCCTATGGTGCTAGTCGCACTAATAGGCATTAGCTCTCTAAAGGGCACCATTGAGGCAATCGAAGGATTCCTCGGTGGTGCCTTTTCGTTTTCTACGGAGGAACTAACAAATTCTTCCGAACTTTTATTTCTCGGTTCCATGGAGAATTTTTATTCGCATTGTGGAGCTTGCCGATTCTTCGGTAGAAGTCAGAATTAGCCGAGTAACCCTGTATAGGGACGCTCGGTCGAGCGTCCGTCCCCGAACGACAAGACGTGTAACGGTTGTAGGGACGCACGGTCGTGCGTCCGTTGTGTCAAAAGAGACAGCATCTGTTGTATCAAAAGTTACAGCGTCGTGGTTTTAACGGGAACGGACGCTCGACCGAGCGTCCCTACAGCCGTTACTCGTCTCAAGGCACTCCGACGCTCTTCGAGGACCCTGACACCACACCTCCGAGGAAATCAAAATTGCCTCGGTAGAAAACGAAAATCCTCCACGGAGGAATAAAAAAATTCTTCCGAACTTTGATTTGCTTCTTCCGAAGTTTCATTTCATTCTTCCGAACTTTTATTTCCCGGCTCCGTGGAGAATTTTCGTTTCCTCGCTGGAGATTTCCGATTTCCTCGGTAGAAGTCGAAATTAGACGGGACTACTCGTGGGCTTTTGTAGGCGGTCGGTAACGGGTCATTTGTTTTTGCTGAGAGAAATTAGTACCTTTGTCCCGAATGTACAGCTATCCGTAGCTACAACGACATACTGGATGAGTTATAAACCTAGATCTATCAGACTGCTCCTAAGCACCTTCCTGCTCGCATTGCTCCTAAGTCAATGTGCAGCCAAGAGCCCCAGCGGTATGACCTCTAAGCGCCCTATACTGAAGCGTCCTCCCATACAGCGTGTGGTGGGGAGCAAGGCTCAGACGGCTCACGAAGAATTGGTCGCTGACTTGATCGACACAGGCAAGGAACTACTAGGCAAGCCGTACGGCTATAGAGGTAATCTGCCCTGGCGAATGGACTGCTCGGGCTTCGTATCATACGTCTACTCACGATATGGCATCACGGTGCCACGTGGCTCTGCTACGCAGGCTGGATATGTCAAGAAGATCAAGAGGGAAGAGATACTGCCAGGAGACTTGCTCTTCTTCAAGGGACGTAATCGTGGTAGCGGTCGTGTAGGACATGTGGCGATGGTCATTGACATTGTCGATGGCGACCCCGTCATGATGCACAGTACCAATAGTCGTGGTATCGTCATAGAGCGTCTCGGACGTAGCGCATACTTCTCTAGTCGCTATCTGAGCGCTGGGCGTGTGCCTGAGATGAATGATTTGATCGAGAAGGGTACGCTGATGGTGCCCGAGCCGAAGCTCTCGCCTATTGCGCCTAATAACAATAACAAGGTCAATCCTGTAGAGATAGACCGAGAGAACCTCCTACCAGAGATATCTGTAGGTGGTCCTATACAGTGGCACAGATAGGATCCCTATGAGAGACTGGGCGATGCGGTCTCGCGCTCATTGATATCTATCGCAATATGAATCAATATCTAATCGTCGGGCTCGGTAATCCTACGGAGGAGTATCGTGGCACGAGACACAACATAGGCTTTCGTATGGTGAGTCACCTTGCTGACCAGCAGGGATGGACCTGGTCTACAGCTCGCCATGGGGAGATAGCCTCGGGACGCATTAAGAATGTCCAGCTGACGCTCCTCAAGCCATCCACTTATATGAACCTTAGTGGCACAGCTGTGCGCTACTGGATGAGGGAGTTGAAGGTGCCGATAGAAAACATCCTTATCTGTCTCGATGACTTGGCACTTCCCTTCGGCACGCTTCGTATGAAGCCTGGCGGTAGTGCAGGCGGACACAATGGTCTGAAGCATATCACCGAACTACTCGGCACGGATCGCTATCCACGACTACGCTTTGGTATAGGGCATGACTACCCGAGAGGTAAGCAGATAGAGTATGTCTTGGCGCAGTTTCCCGAGGGGGAGCTGGCGGACATGCCGCGGCTCCTAGAGCGTACCGATGAGATGATTCAGAGCTTCTGCCTAGTAGGTGTGGAGCGGACGATGAATAGCTTTAACTAGTCAAGCCATGAGCAGACCTGTACGGATCGACAGCTTCCTCTGGGCGGTGCGTCTCTTCAAGACGCGCTCCATAGCGCAGGATGCCTGTCGGAAGGGTAGGGTGGCGATCAATGATGTGACCGCCAAGCCCGCTAAGATGGTCATGATGGGCGACATCATATCGGTGCGCAAGCCTCCAGTGACGCTATCCTTTAAGGTGCTACAGACCACAGCCAACCGTATGGGTGCCAAACTCGTCCCCGAGTATATCCTTAATGTGACGCCACCTGAGCAATATGAGCTACTGGAGCTCAAGCGCATGTCGGGTTATGTGGATCGTGCCCAAGGGCTTGGCAGACCAACCAAGCGTGAGCGACGTGATCTAGAGCAATTTCTTCAAGCGCCTGTCGTCGAGACAGCGCCCCTAGAGGATTGGAGCGATGAGCCTCTAGACTATGATGAGTCTCTCGACTATGATGAGGAGCAAGACAATCCCTCATCAGATCTCCTCGACTGGGACAACTGGTAAGCACCTTAGGACAAGATGCAGCACACGCCTCGCATACTGATCATCCACAGAGCGCTGGCTCCCTATCGGATAGACCTCTTCTCTCACCTGACGAAGCGGTATGACACCGAGCTATACCTGGAGTATGGTCAGCCGTTGGAGCAAGACTTCAACCTCTCACTGCAAGGCGGGCGCATACAGTTTGACTATAAGCTATTAGCCCCTGGGAGTCGTCTCCTACCCAATCTGCGCCCCGAGCTACTACGCATCTTGCGCAAGCCGTATGATCTGATCCTCTGTAGCGAGTTCAATCTCCTGACAGGGATGCTCTACCTACTGCGTGGACTCTCCGCACGTCCCCTACCACGGCTGGTCTCTATGTGCGATGACAACTTGATCATGGCTGAGGAGACATTGCGGGGTTCATCTTTCTCGCCAAAGCGATGGATGCTAGATCGCATTGATGGGGTGATACTCTGCAACGAGCAGGCGAAAGATCTGTACCGAGATAGGTACCGTGGGGAGTTATCGAAGTGGCACTACCTACCGATCGTCCAAGATGAGCAATACTTGCAGCGACAGGTGGCTCTAGCGCAGGCAGAGACCGCAGCACTGCGCTCTCGCTACGCTATCCCTGACGGGCGGGCGGTGATCCTCTACGTGGGGCGACTTGACAAGGTGAAGAACTTGCCACGCCTCCTAGAGGCTTTTAGAATAGTTATTGACGAAGATCTAGACCTTCAACTACTGATGGTGGGCGATGGACCGCTGGATGCGGAGCTACGCCAACAAGCTACGACGCTATCGCTAGAGGAGCGGGTTACCTTCGCAGGAAAGCAGCAGGGGAGTGACCTCTATGCGCACTACGGCCTCGGGGATGCGCTGATACTGCCTAGTACGTACGAACCTTTTGGTGCGACGGTCGCCGAGGCGCTCGTTCTTGGCATACCCGTAGCGGTGAGCGAGGTGGCCGGCTCCTGCACACTCATTCGCTCTGAGCGGGAGGGTTATAGACTGAACCCGCTAGATAAGGAGGATATAGCACGAGCTTTGCGGCATCTCTATAGATTGATAGGGGAGCGCCGAGATGGAGCCACGAGGCATTCGCTACTGCCCTACACCTTCGACCAATATATGTCGCAGCTAGATGGCTATCTAGACAGTTTGATCGCTGAGCGCTATAAGTAAGTAGATGATACAACGCTATAGAAGTTCGCTCCCTGCGCCACTGGCACTCCTTACGATGGTAGTCGTCTGGCTGCTCTGCGCCGTCATACAGTGGTACTTGCTCGCTCTAGAGCTTGATAGTACAGCACTGCTCGTGGGCTTTGTCTCTCACTCTCTAGCGCTTGTCGCTACACTCGGACTGTCAGACCGCATAGCCATACAGCTTCTCCTCATCACACCCCGTCAGCGAGCGCTCTTACTACTCCTGCAGACGATGCTCTTGGTGCCACTCACCGCATTCTTTACGCTTAGTTGGTCCGTCTGGGCGCTCCCCGCACTGCTCATAGCGCTATACCTGCAGATGCTCTGCTACAGTCGTCCTGACCAGCTTCAGACGCTCACCCTCGCAGGACTCATGATGGGCATAGCCGTCCTGCTCTATCCTCCATTACTTCTGATCGTACCGCTGAGCTTGTCGCTCCTCGCCTTGATGAAAGTGCGTCGCCTGCGTGCCTACCTCGCTTATCTCTGTGGCTTCATAGCGATCCTTTGGCTCGTACTGCCTACGCTCTATCTCTGGCAAGGTGCTACGCCACTGCTAAACCTCTACGCACAGTTACAGATCAGCGTAGAGACGCTTCTAAGCCCCGCTACGCCCTTTGAGTGGATAGGGTGGGGCATCATAGCCCTGCTGCTTATTATAGCGCGTATCGGGCTGGAAAGCATTCGTGGAGGCAGTCACGTCGTCACCTGGTACCGACAGAGAGCGCTACTTCTGATGACGACCCTCGTCCTCCTGCTGGCACTGGTACAGACAGAGACGATGCGCTCCACGCTTCTCCTCGCCGTGCCGCTGGTCATCATACCGATCACTCCCTGGGCGGGTCAACTCTCTCGCTATGCGTGGCGCTATCTGCTTCCGCTCCTAGTCCTCCTCGTCACGACGTTGCAACTCCTCCTCGCCGGTCTCGTCGTCCTCTAGGATAATAAGTGCATACAAAAGGAGGCTATCCGAAAAAGTTTGACCTTTAGGTCTCAATTCTACGGTTTAGCCCCTTGATAAGCCCTTTCTGACTTTTATCGGACAGCAATATTATCGGATAGCAATAATGTCTCCAGAAGAGATTGAGGGATAAAAAAGCGGACTCAACCACTACGATGGAGTGATTGAGTCCGCTCTGTATGAGGGTTCTGTCCTTAGCTAGACAGAGATGCCTCGTAGCTCCTTGGGCGGGAGTCGGTTACTTAGTGCGATTGATGATTACCTTCTTACCGCCGATGATGTAGATACCTTCAGGTAGCTCGTTAGCTGGGATAAAGAGGCGGATACCCTCGAGTGTGTATACCGTATCATCCGTGCTGTCGGGACGTAAGACGAGATCCGTAGCTACTTGTTGCTCTGTAATCTCCGCCTTACTGTCTGTGATACGCCAGCCCTTAGCCTTAGCCGCCTTGAGATGCTCGGCGGTTATTTCGTTCGTCTCGCCTGCACCCTTGTAGGTGTTGAAGAGACGTAGCTCACCCTTGTCTGTCTCAGCAGAGCGATCAGGCAGTTGAGCGATCAGCTGCGACACGAGCTCTGCTGTCAGCCCATTCTTCGTCATGTTGAGGAAGAGTAGCTTCGCACAGCCAGCGAGGTCAAACGTGGTGATCGCATTGTCAGCACAATCAATCTTTGCGATGCTCTTGTGCCCAGGCAGAGCAAGGCGGGTGACCTGCTGAGCGGTGATGTTAAGCTGGTCAACGTCACCCACAAGACGAACAAAGGTCGCGGTCAGCTCGCACTCCTGCTCACTGTCTGAGCTCTCGGGTAGATAGTCCTGCGTACTAAGACCATCAGCTGCAAGGAGGGTGCCAGCGTAATGAAGGGTAAAGCGCACTTTGCTCTTCATCGGGAGCTTTGTCTCAAAGCGCAGGGTGTTCTTGTCCGAGGTAAAGAGTTTGCCTCTCACCTCACCTCCTAGATGTACTGTAGACTCCCAGTTTTTCGTCTGAGCAGCCAGGATAGCTTCGTCGGGGCAGACATTTGCGTGCGTATCGTTTGCCTCATCAGCTATGAGGAGCGTACCCTTTCTCTCTGACATCTGAGCTGACTCATTAGATAAGTTAGGGAGAGTGGCTATAAGTGCCTTGACCTCAGCCTCACTCATTCCATTATTGCGGCAGTCCAGCATAGAGAGACGAGGGGTATTTAGAACAGGAGCTACCACCTTATTCCTTGGGTAAGCGAGAGACTCGAGGTTGTCGTAGTCAGTCGTGGTCTCAATCTTCGTCCACTCGCCATCGGGGAGGCTTAGAGAGATAATATCGCCCGTCAGGGTGACGGTCTGTGCCGTTAGGGTGAACTTGCCAGCCGCATTGGCAGCAGTAATCTCAGCAACGGATAGTCCCGTTACTTTGACGGGAAGGGCATCGGCCAGCTTGGCCTCTATCGTCACCTCGCTACCTACAGCTTTGTCCGTAACGAGGGTGATGACATTGATCTTGGGGACGATCTCAGACTCATTACCTTCGTGATCACGTTGCATCACCTTCCAGTTGAGCGCGTTGGCAGCAGCGATGGCAGCTGAGCTGTATGTGGGCGTAAGGTCTCCCTTGGCAGTAGAGACAAAGGAGATAGCCCCAGGTGTCTCCTCTTTCGTACGATTAGGCAGGTGTGATAAGGTAAAAGCGGAGCCCTCCTTATCAAACGGATTATCGAAACAGACCACACTTTCGAGCTTTTCGAAAGTAGAGAGATCCAGCTTGGTGAGCTTATTACCTGAGATAACTAGCGACCGAAGCTCTTTGTTGTCCTTTGACTCAAAAGCGGTGATCTGCTGATCTGCAAGAACGAGACTCAGCACATTACCCACGAGCGTTATATCCTGTGCCGTGACGATGGCATTCTTGTCTGGCGTACTCTCACTCTGAGAGAGTAGCTTGAGTCCACGTACACTTATAGGTTTAGAGGGATTTGTGAGGATAAAGAAGCCCTCTCCGACCTTTTTGGCCGTGGTAAAGGTTATCTGATCGTAAGAGGTGCCAGTGGGCTTGATCTCTTCGAATTTGCCACTTGAGAGACGACGATAGACGACCCAGCCACGGTTCTTGGCGAGGAAGAGGTCTGTATCGCTGTAGCTGTTCTTTTGAGCTTCAGAGGAGGCTTCGTCTACGAAGTAGATTTTGCCAGGCTCCTTCGCTGAGGTGCGGTCTGGCAGTGTAGACATCAGTCGTGTAGTTGCCTCACCTCGCATGCCATTACCGTAGCACTCTACGAGATTCAAGGACGAGCACTCCGACAGTCCCAGCTCCTTGACCTTACCCTTAGTGCAGACTAAGTGTGTTAGGCTACGATTCTTACCTAGATTGATACTGGTGATGTTCTTCAGCTCCTCCACCTTAAAAAGCTTCACATTGCCTCCGATGACGACTGACTTCTGCGTTACGGTATAAGGGGTGAATTTATCTCCGCTCTCAATGACGGGATTTCCTTCTATATTTGAGATGAGCGGGATATTTTCACCCTCTCCGATGATCCAGAGACTCAGCACCTCACTGACTGCGGGATCGACCCCGATAGTGATCTCGTCTGGGTAAAGCTCCACATTATCGTGCCCTACAAGGGTAGTAACGTGCCACCCCTTAGCATTGGCATCTCGGATGTCTTGAATAGTCCAGTAAGCATGGGTTGCCTTCTGGTATGCATTATAGAAGTTGAGCTTCCCCTCCTTTACCTTGGGGAGTGACCCTATAAACTGAGTCAGATGTGTATCCTTGAGTCCTGTACCAAGGATGGATATATAGTTCAACTTATTACACCCAGAGAGGTTGAGGCTTGTGAGCGAAGGGTTATTAACGCATTGCAGCCTCTCTAGAGTCGTATGGTTCGGCGCAGAGAGGCTGGTTATCTTTTGGTCGTTGTATATAGCAAGGTGCAAGAGCTGCCCCTTGATAGTGACAGTCTGTGCCGTGAGCTTGACCGTTGATATGCTGAGCTCAAACGGTGCGCTCGGAGGGACACTCTCAAGGCCCTCGACCTTGAGCTGACCTTGGTACTGAAGGCTTATTTGAATAGTCTCACCGACCGCCTTACTTGTCGTAAAGGTCAGCACATCATTCGTTGCAGTCTGAGCCACACTACCTAGCGGTATCAGTGCAAGGAGCAGGCTGTAGAGGAATAATAGATTTCGTTTCATAAAAGTCTTGTTAGTTTGGTTGTCTCGTTGCACAAACATGTGCAAGCTCGCAAAGTTAATAAGTTTCTCAAAAATATCCCCCTCTCTAGGTAACGAATTCAGGCTGCGGGCTATCCCTTCTGACAAAGGGCTACTTGTGAGATTTGCGGAGTCTAGGGTCCGTTGAAGTGTTTGCAGGCTACAGACTAATGTTAGTCTGTAGCCTGCGATAGTATCTTTGCCAGGTTCAGATGGTACAGAATCTTATTCACTCTAGCGGTATAAGCGCATACAAAAGGAGGCTGTCAACTAGTGTGACAGCCTCCTCTCGTTCTTGTTGTCTAACTTCTATCTAACCGTCAAAGCGTTGCGCTCATTGAGCCTTGCTCGTGCGTAGCTCTTTCCAAAGATCTATGACGAGTAGGGCAGCGATGACGCAGACGAATGGTAGTATGGCTGCCTGTGCCCACGTGAAGTGGGGTAGGAGGTCTGTGCAGAGGTGACAGATATTGAGCAGTAGGGTGAGACAAGCGAGTACGAAACTGACGATAGTGCTCCAGCGTCGCTTGCCGTAGCAGCTGCAGAGCAGTCCGACGAGTGGTACTAAGTAGAGTGCCGATCCCGTGAAGGTTGTCATGGCTGGGAGCATCTCTGTGGTCATCTCTTCCGTTGCTATGCTAAGACCAGCAAAGAGTGGCATCAGCTCACAGAGCGTGTGGAAGATGTATCCCATCGGGATGAAAGCCCATAGGAAGGCCGTGCGAGTTTGTCTATTCATGGGTTGTTTAGAGCTTTATGATTTTATAGATGCCAGCAGGTGTAGTCACTACGGGCTTGTTGCTGCCCTGCCCTGTAGCTGGATCGTAGCTGTAGAAGCCCATACCGTCTTTAGCGTGTATGCCGAAGTAGATCTTGCCGTTGTAGGCGATGGTGGCATTAGCACTCCAGCCACTAGATGCGGGCAGTGGGAGTATCTTGCCCTTGCCACTCTTGAGGTCTAGCTCATAGGGGACGAAGTCTTTGTTTTTGGTAAAAGTCTTGTCGTTGGGATCAACAACGAGCGAAGGCTTCTCCAGGAAGAAGTAGACCTTGCCCTTGTAGTAGGTCATCGTCATACCATAAGAGGTGGGTTCTGCGCCATCAGCTTTGGTCACGGAGACGTAGTACTCCTTGTCAAAGTCGGTCTCGCCCTTTTTGATCCGTAAGATACCCTCATGCTTGCCAAACATGGCACTGCGAGGTCCTGAATAGAAGTATATGTTACCTGCTTCGTCAAGGATGGCATTGGTGTGTCCGACCATACCCAGGCTCTGTACGCGAGCGTCCTTGATGACCTTCTCGACCTTGTCCGTGGCGACATCAATGACCGCCACTGAGGCTGGCTCATCGTATAGCTCCATCATAGACTTTGTCTGATTGAGACAGAGGAAGAGCTTGCCATCTCGCACGATACCAGTCCCAGCATCGGGATCTTTGTCAGGAGCCTCAGCCTTGGGGTCTGTAGCAGCATAAGGAGAGAGGTCTATCTCGCCCATCTCCTGCATGGTGGAGGGGTTAAAGATGACGAGCTGACCACGGCTAGCGCAGGTCACGCCGTAAGCCTTCGTGTCGCTGGCGAAGATAATCTCGATGACATTGGGAGAGCCCTTGAAAGAGAGCGTGGCAACCTCCTTGAGCTTGCCCTCGCTCATCTGATACTTGCGTAGCGTCTGCTCGCCTCCGTAGCCATACATACTGCCCGACATGGCATAGATGTAGTCTCCGTACTTCTCTAGGAAGAGGTGCCCCACGGGGAGGGTCTGAGAATTGTCAAATGAGGTCTGCACTCCCTCTGCGAGGTCTGCTAGGGGCGTGAGCTGGAAGGCATTCTCCACCTGTGAGGCGTAGATAAACTTGGCTTCCTGAGTCTGCTGCGGAGTGCTTTCCTCCTTTTGGCAAGAGCTGAGTGTGACTAGCCCTAAGAGGGCTGTTAGGATTAGTGAGCTAAGATGCTTCATCGTTCTATTATTTATTAGGTTTATAATTATCTTGAGTAGTTAGAATGTGACCTTGAGCTTGGCACGTAGCGAGCGTGTCGGGAGTGGGTACTGATACTCGGCCCATTGTCTTGTGTTGAAGAGGTTATTGACCTCTAGAGCTAGGTGGTAATGCTGGAAGAGCGTGTACTGCACTCCCACGTTGAAGTTCCATCGGCGAGGTACCTGTAGTCTGCTCACCTTGCTCGCCTCCCACCCATAGCTAAAGGGTGCCGTGTACTCGCACGCTATAAAGCCCTCGCCATGATCATCGGAGAGGAGTAGCTGGTCGCCCTGCAGACGGATCTCCGCATTGCCAAAGAGGTAAGGCATGTTGGGTACACGATAGTTGTAGTGGAAGTTCTGGCCGCCCCCGATCGCTGTCCTCATCCTATCACGTGCATCTTGATAGGTGATGTTGGAGCGAATGGTTAGCCAGGGGAAGAGGTTGGCACAGAGCTCCGCCTCTACGCCTGCTATGCGCACCTGGCCGAAGTTTGTGTACTTCATGATAAGGCTCTCCATGACTAGCTTGATCATATCCCTCACATTCATATAGTATCCGTTGAGGTCAATGCGGCAGTTGGGGTAGTCGTCAGGGTTGCAGAGCCAGTTGACGCCTAGGTTGAAGTTAAGGCTCCGCTCGGGGGCTAGCTTAGGCGAGGGGTAGATGAGTACGCCGTCACCGATGATCTCTTCGGCACGAGGGGTGCGCATGGTGTATTGCGTAGAGCCTTTGAGCGTAAGATTGGGGAGAGCCTTGATAGAGATAGCCTCGCTACCGCCCCATACGGAGCGTGAGCTGGTGAGTGGAGCGTCATCCTGCTCGTAGATGGTGAAGCCTAGTGGAGGTACCGAGGAATAGAAGTAGACATGCTTGGCACCTAGCTCATTGGTAATGCGCTCGTCCCACAGCTTCCACTCATGTGTCAGACCAGTGATAAGCGAGTGGATCTGCCCAGGATAGCCACCCACAGCGAGTTTGGTATACTTACTGGCAAGCTCATCGTGTGGATCACGGCGTGCGAAGCGGTAAGAGATGTTGCCTAGGAGGCGATGAGCGGGCGACAGCTGGTAGCGCAGGTTTAGCTGCTCCTGTATGTTGATGAGCTGGTCGTGTGAGTCATTGGGCATGCCACCTATCTCGCCTTGACCGGAGCCACTGGGGAAGGTGCGCCCAGCGAAGTCGTAGCAGTAGTGCGAGGTGTCCACATGGTTCAGTAACTGGTACGCGACGATACTTGTCGAGCTTAGATAGAGCTTGCCGTCTAGTATGCTCTTTGCGACTGATAGCGCACCCTGTAGGCTCGTCGTGTGGGTGTGGGCATGCTGGATGTTGTTTTGCAGATTGAGGACACCTCCCTGTATCTCCTGATAGGTGCGATCAGCACCTAGCGAGAGCGACAGATGGTCTATCCACGGCTTGTGCAGGGACAGGGACAGAGAGCCTCCATAGTTCGCATAGGTGTCATGATCTCGCCGTACCACCAGTCCTTGCTCAAAGGGGGAGTCAAAGGTATAGTCATTGTCCGTGTAAAGCCCTTGGAGAGCAAGGGAAAGGTTCAGTCCGAGAGCGGGCAAGTACTTATTGGCGCGCAAGCTCCCCTTGTGCGTATGGAAGGAGCCTACCTCATAGGAGGCGGTCAGATGGTCTTGTTGCTCCTCGTGACGCAAGATTATATTGATTGCTCCGCCTAGTCCCTCGCCACCGAGCCACGAGGGGATGATCCCCTTGTACACCTCTACATGATCTATTTGGTCTACCGCAAAGGCGTCAAGACTAGTTTGATCAGAGCTCCCGATAGGTACCCCATTGACAAAGATAGCAATGCGCTTGCCGTCTAGCCCCTGTATGATCATACGGGAAGTGCTCCCGATGCCACCCGTGCTGGTCACCTTGACCCCCATAGAGCGATTGAGGACTTCGTTGAGCGAAGAGACCGTACCGTGCAGCTCTCGTGTGTCAATGACGGTGATGGACGAGGGGATCTCACGCAGTCGCTGTGCCTGCCCCTTACCATGAACGAAGACTGTGCCTAGCTCCGCCGTAGAGCTTGAGAGGAGGATACGCTGAGGAGCTTGGCTTGCCCGCTTGCTACTATAGTGGAGGGTGTAGTCTTTGTACCCTACATAGCTTACCTTGATATGATACTCCCCCTTAGTTGGTAGAGACAAGGTGAAGGCACCGTCAGCATCCGTAGCTACGCCTTGATGTAGCTCCTCAATCCACAGTGAGGCGCCGATGAGTGGCTCCTGTGAGGTAGCGTCTAGCACCACACCGCTGTAGGTGTGTCGCCCAGGATTGCTCTGAGCGACGAGCGTGCAGACGGTCGATGACAGTGCGACTAATATGAGGCTATATACCGTGCGACCCAGCCAAGAGCTATGATGCGAATAGGTACTCATGCGTGTCTTAAACAAAACTTTATATACACGCAAAAGTACTAGCTATTCTCCTCTTTACCAATACCTAATGATGGGTAATTGCTGTGGTTTGTTCGTTCTTACAAAGGGTCACTTGTGAGATTTGCGGAGTCTAGGATCCGTTGAAGTGTTTGCAGGCTACAGACTAATGTTGGGAGCTCTAGAGTGCTGAGCTCAACATGAGTCTGTAGCCTGCGATAGTATCTTTGCCTGGTCTATGAACGAGACCTTTTTTGACCCTGATTGGGTAGCGGATTGCGAGCAGAGATGCGTCAGAACTCGCTGGTGAAGTGGAAGCGGATGTGCGGGAAGTCTTGCTGTGCCATCTGCAGGATGTAACTGCTCTCCGCTAGGTAAACGTCTCGACCTGCGCTATCTAGAGCCATATACTGAGCTTTGCGACGCTTGAAGTTGGCCAGCTCCTCGGCATCGTCGCTCTCGATCCAGCACGCTTTGTAGAGGTGCAGCGGCTCCCAGCGACACTCAGCGCCATACTCGTGGAGCAGTCGATACTGGATCACCTCGAACTGAAGTTGACCGACGGTACCGATGATGCGTCTGCCGTTGAACTGATTGACAAAGAGCTGTGCTACGCCTTCGCCCATCAGTTGGTCGGTACCCTTGATGAGCTGCTTCTGCTTCATCGGGTCGGCATTCTCGATATATTTGAAGTACTCAGGACTAAAGCTGGGTAGCCCCTTGAAGTGCAGCATTTCGCCTGAAGTGAGGGTGTCGCCGATGCGAAATAGACCCGTGTCGGGGAGTCCTACGATGTCGCCTGCATAGGCGTCGTCGATGACCTCTTTCTTATTGGCCATAAAGGCGGTGGGGGAGGAGAAGCGGACCTGCTTGTCGAGGCGTGTGTGACGGTAGTAAGCGTTGCGCTCGAAGCGTCCTGAGCAGACCTTGACGAAGGCGATACAGCTGCGGTGGTTGGGATCCATATTGGCGTGGATCTTGAAGACGAAGCCGGTGAAGTTCTCTTCGTAAGGACTTACCTCTCTCTCCTCGGCCTGTACGGGCTGGGGTGAGGGTGCGATACGTACGAAGGTGTCTAGTAGCTCGCGCACACCAAAGGTATTGAGCGCTGAGCCGAAGAAGACGGGTGCTTGCTCGCCAGCAAGATAAGCGTCGTGGTCAAACTTGGGGTAGACGCCCTCGACCATCTCGACCTCCTCGGCGAGTCGCTCGGCAGCGGCAGCGCCGATATGCTGGACGAGGTCTGGCGAGTCGAGGCTCTCGATATGGTGGATGTCCTCGACAACATGCTGCTTATTTGGCGTAAAGAGGTTGAGCTCGTGGTCGAAGATGTTGTACACGCCCTTGAAGCGGTCGCCCATGCCTATAGGCCAAACCATCGGTGTGGTTACGATGCCGAGCTCTTGCTCGACTTCATCGAGGAGGTCGAAGGGGTCTAGTCCCTCACGGTCTAGTTTGTTGATGAAGACGATGACGGGTGTGTGGCGCATACGGCATACCTCCATGAGGCGACGGGTCTGCTGCTCAACGCCCTTGGCATGGTCGATGACGATAATGACGCTATCCACGGCGGTGAGCGTGCGGTAGGTATCTTCGGCGAAGTCTTGGTGACCAGGGGTGTCGAGGATGTTGACTTTGTAGTCCTTATAGTTGAAGCCCATGACGCTGGTTGCCACGGAGATACCACGCTGACGCTCTATCTCCATGAAGTCACTGGTGGCGCTCTTCTTGATCTTGTTACTCTTGACGGCTCCAGCTACGTGGATGGCACCTCCGTAGAGGAGTAGCTTCTCGGTGAGGGTTGTTTTACCAGCATCAGGGTGCGCTATGACGGCAAAGGTGCGACGACTGCTTTATTTCTTTTTCTAAAGGGGTGGACATCGTAGGATGATTAGCTATTGTACTTGTAAACGAGCTGACGGATGACCTCGACAACCTCTAAGGTGCGGGCGCCTGTCAGCGTGCTATCGTTGGGCAGGTAGAGCATATCGGGCGCCATGCTCTGAGCTACGCCGCTGACTACACTGCTGTAGGACTGAAGTGCGGGTAGCTCGCTGAGACTCTCGAGTGGCGGTAGGAGCGGGACGAACTGCTTCTCCTGCAGAGCTCTCCCGAGCTCGTGGTGAGAGAAGTGGAGCATCGTGGGCTCGATATGTATCGGCTGACTACTATAATTAGGACGATAGCGGTGCGATGCGTCTTCTGGCCAGCCTAGATAGCGAAGTCCGAAGGCTTGCGTGAGATACTTGCGGTAAAGCTTAGCCATGAGGCGTCTTTTTATCTATGGCCTCCTCTAGATGCGCGATCTGAGGCAGTAGGACAGCTGCCTGCAGAGGGGCTAGCGGATAGGGACGTAGCCAGGCTTCGATGGAGAGCTTCTCCTGAGCACTCCAGCTATGATAAGGTGCGGTGATGGAGAGGCTACGATTTTCCGACCAAGTGAGAGCGCCTGCTATGCCGGTCTGTATGATCTCGCCCGTGGAGAAGGAGAAAAAGGAGAGCTGTCCCCAGGTGCCACAGGCTCGCTCGTCGATAGAACTCCCAAGCGCCTGCGAGCAGTCCTCGATGATGGTCATATTGTACCGCTGCGCCACTTCGCAGAGGAGCTCCATATTGGCGGGGATGCCGTGAGCATGCGCCACGATGATGGCGCGGGGTAGGGGAGTGCCCGCATTGACCATACGCTCGAGATGCTTACCGAGGAGGAGCGGGTCCATCGCCATGTTGAAGGAGGTGACCTCTACAAAGATCGGACGCAACCGCATCGCGAGCAAACAGTCGACGTACTCCTTGCGCCAATAAGCTGGTACGAAAAGAGACTCGCCTTCCCGCATTTGCAGCATGCGCAGTGCAGCGGTAAGTGCTACTTGTGGCGAAGAGGTCAGATGGATCGTGCGCTCGACTCCCAACAAACGGCGGAATGCTTGCTCAAATCCCGTACAAAGTCCCGAGTCGGTCAGAAAATCGTCAGGAATTTGCGCTTTAATCGCCTCTTGTGATGGGTAAACGCCTTGATAGTTAAGTTGTTCTGTCGATATTGGAGGCATCTTCTATAGTTTCTCGTTTTGGCTAGTTTCGGGCTCTTCGGCTCTTTTGTCTCTCTCTTGGGCTGTGCGGTGAGGAGATTTGGCAAAAAAGCTATGCCCCTCTCCACCTTTTCATCCGTGTGGCGGGGCATAGCTTTTTAATTTGTCTCTTATCCCTCGATCGCCTTGAGGAGATTCTTGCCAAGACTGCTAGCACCTAGACGGAAGAGCTCAGGGGTGAGCCACTCCTCGCCAAGGATCTCCTTGACGATGCAGTAATACTTGACCACGTCCTCTGGCGTGCGGACACCACCGCTCGCCTTGAAGCCACGACGCTCACCGTGGAGCTCGTAGTACTTGCGTAGCGTCTGACACATAACATAAGCGGCCTCCAGTGAAGCGCCTGGGTACTCCTTGCCTGTGGAGGTCTTGATGAAGTCGGCGCCTGAGTAGAGCGACAGGATCGATGCGATCTGTATCTGACGTGGGTCAGCGAGCAGACCGGACTCGATGATTACCTTGAGGTGCGCCCCACGAGCTGCGTCCTTGAGCTCCTCGATCTCAGTGCAGACTCCGTCGTAGTCCTCTGAGAGGAAGCGGTTTAGGTTGAGAACAACGTCTACTTCGTTGGCTCCTTCAGCGACAGCCATAGAGACCTCAGCGACTTTGATCTCTGGGAAGGTCTGACTGGCGGGAAAGCCTGCAGCTACCGAAGCGATGCGTACATCGGGACAGGTGAGCGTAGCCTTGACTGTAGGCACCAGAGCGGGATAAACGCAGATAGCGGCTACGTTGGGGATGTCGGGATGATTGGTCTCGAAGTCGTTAACGCCAGCGACCATCTTGGTGACGCTCTCGTCGGTATCACCTCCCATCAGCGTGGTTAGGTCGATACAGCTGTAAAGTAGCTTGAGGACTTCTGGTGTGTAGCACTCCTTATAGTGCTTGTCGATGATTGCTTGTACCTTGGCGGTTACATCGCCCTCGATAGGTTCGTAGAGCGAGATTGCTTTATGATACTTGTCTATCTGATGCATCAGTTTCTATTGTTTGATTGTTTATTATTCTATTGTGTCTATGGGGTGAGCGGTCAGCTTGCTGTTGTTTAAATGGCGAGTTGCGTCGCGTTTTGTCTTCTTCTGGAGGTTCTTCTCAAGTGCCTCCTGCAGGTTAATCCCGCATTGGTTGGCAATGCAGGTGAGTACCCAAAGCAGGTCCGCCAGCTCGTCCGCAAGGTCGAGATGATCGGACGCTTTGGCGCTCTGCTCGCCATAGAGCCGTGCCATAACACGAGCCACCTCGCCCGTCTCCTCCGTGAGGATCGCCATATTGGTCAGCGGATCAAAGTAGCGTACGCCGTAGGTGCGTATCCACTCATCGACCAACTGCTGTAGCTCGTCTAGCGTTGTCTGCTTTGCCTTGTCAGTAGCTTCCATTAGAGCGTATCGGTGTCTAGGATGATGGTCACAGGTCCGTCATTATGTATCTCTACCTGCATATCGGCTCCAAATTTACCAGTTTTAATTGAATCTGCGCCCATGAGAAGGCGCATCTTAGCGACAAACTGCTCGTATAGTGGCTCCGAAACCTCACCTTTGGCAGCTTCGATGTAGCTCGGACGGTTACCTTTGCGACAGTTTGCCATGAGCGTAAACTGACTTACGACGAGCGCTTCGCCACCAATGTCCAGCAACGAACGGTTCATCACGCCCTCCTCGTCGTCGAAGATGCGTAGCTTGCACACCTTCTGGCAGAGCTTCTCGATCTGCTCGGAGCCATCCTCGTAACCGATGCCGAGGAGTAGGACGATGCCCTGCTGAATGCTCCCAACGCAGTCGCCTTTGATCGACACAGAGGCGTGGGTTACTCGCTGTAAAAGTGCTTTCATACTGTTTCTTCTCTAGGTTGTTTCTATGTTTTCGTCAGGATGTAGGTGATTGTATAGCTTGCTTCCCTTGCTAGCTCCGAGAGTCTCGATCAGTTCGGCACGGCTAGCCTTGACGACCCGCTGAGGCGTCTTGAAGGCTCGCATCAAAGTCTCCTTACTACGTGCGCCAATGCCTGGAATCTCGTCCAGGATGCTCTTCGTTTGCTGCTTCGAGCGACTGTCTCTGTGGAAAGTGATGCCAAAGCGGTGCGCTTCGTCACGTATATGACAGACCACCTTGAGCGTTTCCGACCGACGATCCAAGACCAACGGCTCCGATTCGCCTGGACGATAGAGCTCTTCGAAGCGCTCCGCAAGACCGAAGACGCATACCTTGTCGTAGATGTCCAGCTCTTTGAGCGTATCGCAGGCGACATGCAGTTGACCCTTGCCACCATCTATGATGATCAGATCGGGAAGCGATTGTCCCTCGTCCAGCATACGCCGATAGCGCCGGTAGATGATCTCACGCATCGTCCGATAGTCGTCAGCGCCGACCACTGTTTTCACATGAAACTTACGATACTCGCTCTTCGCCGGCTTTCCATTCTTAAAGACCACGCACGCAGCCACAGGGTTCGTGCCCTGAATGTTTGAATTGTCAAAGCACTCCATATGGCGGGGTAGGCGATCGATGCCGAGATCCTTCTTCATCGTGGTGAGGAGGCGCGTGGCTCGTTGCTCGGGGTTGAGCTTCTCCTGACGCTTGTAGCAGTCCCAGCGATAACCTGATACATTGACCTGAGCCAGGTCGAGGAGATGCTTCTTTTCGCCCCGCTGTGGCACCGTGATCCGATAGCTGTCGCTCTCCCATTCGCCAGGCTCTGCGAGAATCACCTCACGAGCCGTGCTGCCGAAGCGTTGCCTCAGCTCCTCGATCAGGTAGGCGAGCAGGTCGCTCCGAGAGGAGTCGACCGTCTTCTTGAAGGTCAAGTTGTGCGCTAGAACAACCGCCCCGTGGCGCACCTGCATCATACAGACGAACCCGTTGACGTCGTCCTCATCGTAAGCAAAGACATCTGCCTCGCGAATGTTTGGTGCGACGACATGCTTGCCCGAATAGCGACGTAGCACCTCAATGTTCTGACGGTGCTGCTCAGCTCGCTCGAACTCCAGACGCTCGCTCATACGATTCATTTCCTCCACCTCTTCCTCTATGAGGATGCTGATCTCCCCCTTGAGGATGCGGCGTGCCAGTTGCACCGAATGGTCGTATTCCTCCGCCGATACGAAGCCTTGGCACGGGCCACCGCACTTTTTAATGTGGTATTGCAGGCAAAGGTCCACCCGCCGCTCTCGAACCACCTCAGGGGTCAAAGCATAGCGACACGAACGTAGCTGAAGGACCCGATGAATTAGATCAATCACCGTGTGAGCCATCGCCACGTTGGGGTAGGGGCCGAAGTAATCCCCCTTGCCCACCTCTTTTCTCGTGGCAAAGATACGGGGAAACGGCTCGTCCGTGATGACAATACGAGGGTAGGACTTGTCGTCCTTGAGTAGTATGTTGTACTTCGGCAGGTGGGTCTTGATAAGGTTGTTCTCCAAGACTAAAGCTTCCGCCTCCGTGTTGACCACAAAGTACTCTAGCTGGCGAATCTCGCTGACCAGCCTCGTCGTCTTCGGGTTCTTTGGCGAATTGTTGAAGTACGAAGAGACACGATTACGTAGGTTCTTCGCCTTGCCTACGTAAATAATCGTCCCGTTCTTGTTGCGGTACTGATAGCATCCTGGCTCTTGCGGGATGGTTGGGAGGATAGCTTTGATTTCGTCTCGGTTCATTTTGGTTGTTTCACGTGAAACGGACGCTTATCGTCCCAATAAGACAAGGAGTATATTGATGTCGCTCGGAGAGATGCCAGGGATGCGGGCCGCCTGAGCGATGGTGGCGGGGCGGATGCGGGAGAGCTTCTCGCGAGCCTCTATGGGGAGCGCAGAGATCTGCTGATAGTCGAACTTGTCGCCCAGCGTTAGCGACTCCAGTCGGTGAAGCTTCTGAGCGGCTTGCTCCTCTCGCTCGATGTAGCCCTGATACTTGATGGAGGTTTCGGTGCGGGTCAGGACCTCTGTGTCGTCGCCAATGATACTTGCCACCTGCGTGGCGAAATCGTTTAGATGGGCAATCAAGCCGCTGATCGAAACGTGTGGACGAAGGAGTAGGGTAGTGAGCTTGGTGCCAAAGTCCAATGGGTTCTCGCCTAGACTGCTAAGGTAGCCGTTAACCGACTCAGGCTTAACGGAGTAGTTGGCGCAGAGCTGCTCTAGCTCGGCCATCCTTTGCTTGATCTGCTCGAGGCGACTTAGTCGCTCTGCAGTCGCTAGTCCCAGTCGCTCCGCATAGGGTGTCAGTCGCAGGTCGGCATTGTCTTGACGCAGGAGTATACGGTACTCAGCACGTGAGGTGAACATGCGATACGGTTCGTCAACCCCCTTGGTTACGAGATCGTCAATGAGGACGCCTATGTAGGCTTCGTCTCGTCTTAGGATGAGCGGAGCCTTTTTTTGTAGAGCTAGGGCTGCATTGATGCCTGCGAGGAGGCCTTGTCCAGCCGCCTCTTCGTAGCCAGTGGTTCCGTTGACCTGTCCTGCTAAGTATAGGCCAGAGACTACCTTGCTCTCGAGTGTGTGGTGCAGGTCACGAGGGTCGAAGAAGTCGTACTCGATCGCATAGCCCGGGCGGTAAAGCTGCACATGTCGCAGTGCGGGGATCGTCTGTAAAGCTCTGATTTGCGTGTCAATAGGAAGCGACGAACTAAAGCCATTGAGGTAGTACTCGTTCGTCTCCTCACCCTCGGGCTCGAGGAAGAGCTGATGTCGTGTGCGGTCGGCGAAGTTGACGATCTTAGTCTCTATGCTGGGGCAGTAGCGGGGTCCAATGCTCTGTATCTGACCATTGTAGAGTGGCGAGTCGCTGAGCGAAGCGCGGAGTATGTCGTGGCAAGCTTCGTTCGTATAGAGAATATAGCAGGAGCGCTGTCGTAGCGGTTTCCTTTGCATCGGGAGGAAGCTAAAGTGTCCCGTCTCGTCATCGCCTGGTTGCTCCTCTACGAGCGACCAATCCACGGAGCGTCCGTCGATACGAGCTGGTGTCCCCGTCTTCATGCGGTCGGCATGATGTCCCGCCGCTACAAGACACTCCGTGAGGCCGTGGCTAGCTGGCTCCGAGATGCGTCCACCTGGGATCATCGTCCTGCCGAAGTGCATCAGCCCCCCGAGGAAAGTTCCAGCCGTGACGATCACCTTTGCAGCTGTAAAGGTCATGCCCAATTGCGTCACTACCAGATGTTTGCCATCCGCTGCGCCAAACTTGATGTCTACGACGAAGTCTTGCCAAAGATCCAACCCGTCCGTCCTATCTAGCTGACCACGCCACAGCTCCATAAAGCGCATGCGGTCTAGCTGCGCTCGTGGGCTCCACATGGCAGGGCCCTTGCTGCGGTTGAGCATGCGCCACTGTATGGTAGCCGCATCGGATAGTTGACCCGTATAGCCACCGAGTGCATCTATCTCCCTCACTATTTGTCCCTTGGCGATGCCACCCATGGCGGGATTGCAGCTCAGCTGCGCCACCTTGTTCATGTCTCCCGTGATGAGTAGCGTGGAGGCGCCCATGCGAGCCGTAGCGCACGCTGCCTCACAGCCAGCATGCCCTGCACCGATTACGATAATGTCAAAGTGAGTAGTCATTGTAGATACGTAGCCACGGCTGACGCACGTCAGCCTCATGCAAAGGTACGAATTTAGAGGTTAGACCTTAGAGATTAGAGGTTAGAGATTAGAACGCGTACATTCCACCCGCCAATACGTTCCTCCCGAGGAAATTCGGAATCTTCAGGGAGCAAATTAAAATTCTCCACGGAGCCGGGAAATAAAAGTTCGGAAGAATGAAATGAAACTTCGGAAGAAGCAAATCAAAGTTCCGATGAATTTTTTTGTTCCTCCGTGGAGAATCCCAAATTCCTCCGAAGAGATTTTCGATTTCCTCGAGGGTGTGGGCTGAGTGGCGGTGATCGGCTGTCAACGGCTGGCTGGTCGCAATTGGTTAGAGACTCTCTCTAACTCTAATCTCTAACCTCTATTTTCGTACCTTTGGGAGTAAATTGATATTGACACGACTATGTCTAGACCTATAGCTCTCATCACTGGCATCACGGGGCAGGATGGCTCTTACCTCGCTGAGCTACTTCTATCCAAGGGATACGAGGTGCACGGTACGTTGCGCCGAGCCTCTTACTTCAACACGGCTCGCATCGAGCACCTATACCTCGACGATTGGGTGCGTGACCAAGGGCAGCGACGCAAGATAGAGCTTCACTGGGCCGATATGACGGACAGTTCGTCACTTATTCGTATCATTCAGGAGGTGCGTCCTACGGAGATCTACAACCTAGCGGCTCAGAGCCATGTCAAGGTCTCCTTTGACGTGCCAGAGTACACGGGTGACGTAACCGCCATCGGTACGCTCAGACTACTCGAGGCGGTGCGCATACTAGGTATGAGCCAGTCGGTACGCATCTACCAGGCCTCCACGAGTGAACTATACGGTCATGTGGCGGAGACACCGCAAAATGAGTTGACCCCCTTCCGCCCCTGCTCGCCCTATGCCTGCGCTAAGCTCTACGCTTACTGGATCATTCGCAACTATCGGGAGAGCTACGGTATGTTTGCGGTCAACGGGATCCTCTTTAACCATGAGAGTGAGCGACGGGGCGAGAACTTCGTCACTCGTAAGATTACGATGGCGGCAGCGCGTATCAAGCTGGGACTGCAGGACAAGCTTTACCTAGGCAATCTCAATGCGCTCCGTGACTGGGGCTATGCGCCTGACTACGTCTACTGTATGTGGCTGATGTTGCAAAACGAAAAGCCCGAGGACTTCGTCATCGCTACGGGCGAGCAGCACTCGGTGCGGGAGTTTGCCACGCTCGCCTTTCGCTATGTCGGCATCGACCTTGAGTGGCGAGGCGAAGGGCTTCACGAAGAAGGGGTAGACCGTGCCACGGGGCGTGTGCTGGTTGCTGTGGACGAGAGCTTCTTCCGTCCCGCTGAGGTGGAGACGCTCCTGGGCGATCCAACGAAGGCGCGCCAGCTCCTCGGCTGGAACCCACGGATGACTCCTTTTGAGGAACTGATCAAACGTATGGTCGAGAGTGATCTAGAGCTATTTGCCCAAGAAGAGCGTAAGAAGCTATGAAACAATTGACACCTGAGAGCCGCGTCTATGTGGCTGGACATCGAGGCTTGGTGGGATCGGCGATACTCCGCCAATTGCAAGCTCGTGGCTACCAACAGCTGATCACCCGCACGCATCAAGAGCTAGACCTACTGGATGCGGTGGCGGTGGAGCAGTTCATGCGTGAGGAGAGACCCGACTACATATTCCTCGCAGCGGCGCATGTGGGCGGGATTATGGCAAACCAGACCTATCGTGCCGACTTTATCATGAACAATCTGGGAATCCAGCAAAACGTCCTCACCTCTGCGCTACGCAATGGGGTCGAGGGGTTGCTCTTCCTCGGCAGTAGTTGCATTTACCCTCGGCTCGCGCCTCAGCCGATGCGTGAAGATGCGTTGCTCACCTCGCCACTGGAGTACACCAACGAACCGTACGCTATCGCCAAGATAGCGGGAATGAAGATGTGCGAGAGTATGAATCTCCAGTACGGTACGAACTATCTCTCGGTCATGCCGACCAATCTATATGGTTATGGGGACAACTTTGACTTGGTCAACAGCCACGTCCTCCCGGCTATGATTCGTAAGCTACATCTAGCGGGAGCGTTGCTTCGTGGCGACCTAGCCGCACTACGACGGGACGTGGCGCAGCGTCCGTTGGCAGGCTTGACAGAGCAAAGTAGTCTGGAGGAGTTCACGGCAGAGCTAGCACGTTACGGCATCACGCCCACCAGTTTGCAGCTGTGGGGCACCGGGTCGGCACTGCGTGAGTTCATGTGGAGCGATGACTTAGCCGAGGCTTGCATAACCATTGCCGAGCGGGTCTCCTTTGCTGAGCTATATCCAGCTGGCGAGCAGGAGATCCGCAACACGCACATCAACATTGGTTCTGGCGAAGAGGTCTCCATTCGCACGCTTGCCACGCTCGTCGCTGAGGCGACGCACTACGAGGGACGCATCGAGTGGGACAGCACAAAGCCCGACGGCACCCCTCGCAAGCTCCTCGACCTGACGCGTCTCACCTCCCTCGGCTACACCGCCACGACGCCCCTCGCCGTCGGCATCCCCCGCCTCTACGACTGGTACTGCCAGCACTAAAAACAAAGAAAACTATGGCAAATATAATAGATGCTATCTGCAACATAACCTCCCTTACCTCTTTGGAGCTTACTAGCCTGTCGAATTCGAAGAATAGAGCGAACTCGATGGGTGAGAGCCTAGAGATGTTTGTCAAAGATTTATTTGCTGGAAGCTATAATACAAGCAGTTCAAGTAAGCGAACAAAGCTACTGGCAAATACTTTCAGCTATCTAGGAAATCAGAACAATCCGCCTGATGCGATTTTGCTTAATGGAGATGCTCTAGAAATTAAGAAGATCGAAAGTGTCAGCTCTTTCTTAGCTCTAAACAGTAGCTATCCTAAGCGACAATTACACTCTTCCGATCCAATGCTTAGTACTGCATGTCGCAATTGTGAAGAATGGACGACAAAAGACCTTATCTATTCGGTTGGCTTCGTAAAGAAAAATCATCTTCGTGCGTTGGCGATGGTATATGGAGATCTATATTGTGCAGATGCTGAAACATACACAAAAATCAAGAGACACATTAAAGAAGGAGTAGAGCAGATAGAGGGCATTGAGTTTGCTCAGACAAAAGAATTAGGGAAAGTCAATCGTGTCGATCCTCTTGGGATAACTTATTTACGTGTCAGAGGAATGTGGGGGATTGAAAACCCATTTACTCTCTTTCAAGACTTATACAAGATTAAAGAGGAAGATTGCTTTGACCTAATTGCCGTAGTAGAAGAGAATAAGTATCTATCATTTGACAATAGGTACAAGCTTGAGTCTCTTTCGAAGAGTCTCAAAGGACTATCTATCAAGGATGCCAAAGTAAGAGAGCCAAATAATCCTGCTCTCCTCAAGAATGTCAAACTAATTACCTATAGTATCTCTCATGAGTATGACGCTGATTAGCCTGTTTTCTGGTGCGGGGGGGATGGATTTAGGATTTCATAAGGCTGGATTTACCACCATACTTGCCAATGAGTATGACAAGACAATCTGTCCTACCTTCAAGCACAACTTTCCTGATGTGCCCCTACTAGAGGGTGATATCCGTAAAATCCCAGAGAGATTATTCCCTCGCCATATAGATGGTATTATCGGAGGTCCTCCATGTCAATCTTGGAGTGAAGCAGGAGCCTTAAAGGGTATTGAAGATGCTCGTGGACAGCTTTTCTTTGATTACATACGCATCCTCAAGTATACACAGCCGAAGTTCTTTGTCGCAGAGAACGTGTCTGGCATGTTGTCTAAACGCCATCAAGAAGCGGTGCAAAACTTCATTAATCTCTTTGATCAAGCAGGATACAATGTCTTCGTTGAGTTACTGAACGCCTATGACTACGAAGTCCCAGAAGACCGCAAGCGTGTCTTTTATATTGGATTTCGAAAAGATCTTGACATCAAAGAGTTTGAGTTCCCAGTTCCTATACCTAAGCGATTGACGCTACGTGACGCGATATGGGATCTGAGAGACACTGCAATTTCTGCTAGGGACTCTAATAAGAGTAACGAAGATGCTTGTCTAGTCCCGAACCATGAATACTTCACGGGTAGCTACTCTCCTATCTATATGTCTCGCAATAGAGTTCGCTCATGGGATGAGCCAGGCTTTACAGTCCAAGCTAGTGGCAGGCAATGTCAGTTGCACCCCCAAGCTCCTAAGATGCAAAAGATAGAAACAAACAAGCATATCTTTGACCCGCTTAATGAAAAGCTATATCGTCGTATGACTGTCAGAGAGGTGGCTCGAGTACAGTCCTTCCCAGATGACTTTCTCTTCATCTATGATCAAGTCAATGATGGGTATAAAATGGTCGGTAACGCAGTCCCTGTGAATCTTGCTTACCACGTGGCTCTGAGTATCAAACAGGCTCTCAAGCAAGCTGGTCTTGAAATACATAAGAGCGAACCCTTTGTAGAGCAACAATCCCAAAGGTCTATGACTCAATCCACGCTATTCACACAATAAGCTACGCATCTATGTCCGCAATACAGATACTTTGGGTCGATGACGAGATAGATCTCCTGAGACCGCACATCATATTCCTCGAGCAGCACGGCTATGAGGTCACCCCTTGTGTGAGTGGCGCCGATGCCCTTGACCTGCTAGAGGAGCGGTCCTACGACTTAGTCTTCCTCGATGAGCAGATGCCAGGATTGTCGGGACTAGAGACGCTCGCTCGCATCGCTCCGCTCTACCCCTACCTCCCCGTCGTCATGGTCACCAAGAGCGAGGAGGAGCACCTCATGAATGAAGCCATCAGCCGTCAGATAGCCGACTACCTCATCAAGCCAGTCAATCCGCACCAACTGCTCCTATCGCTCAAGAAAGTACTGCACCGAGAGCAGATCGTCACCGAGGCCACACAGCAAAACTACATACAAGCCTTCCGGGAGCTATCTTTACGGATCAATAGCGCTGGTACCATTGATGAGTGGATGTCCATTCATAAGGAGATCTCCAAGTGGGTCATGCAGGTGGACAACTACCTTCCCGACATGGCCGAGACGCTGCAGTCGCAGCGTGACGAGGCGAATAGACTCTTCGCCAAGTACATTACTAAGGAGTACGAAGGGTGGATACAAGATCCGAAGTGCGCTCCGCTGATGAGCCATACGCTGATGCGCGACAAAGTCTTCCCCTTGCTCGATCGTGGCGAGCGTATCTTCCTAATCCTCATCGACAACTTCCGCTGGGATCAGTGGCTTGCCGTGCAGGAGATGCTGAGCGGACTCTTCACCTTCGACGACGGCATGTACACCGCCATCCTGCCGACAGCCACGCAGTATGCACGCAATGCGATCTTCTCTGGGCTCATGCCCCTTGAGATTGCGAAAACCTTTCCCGAGCTGTGGGTTGATGAGGAGAGCGAAGAGGGCAAAAATCTCAACGAAGAGCCCATGATCGCAAGCCTTCTCAAACGTTATCGCAAGCCCTATAGCTTCGCTTACCGCAAGGTCTACGAGACCTCCTTCGGCGAGCGACTCCTCGGTCAGCTCAACGAGCTACAGGACAACCCGCTCAACGTCATCGTCCTCAACTTTGTCGATATGCTATCGCACGCTCGCACCGAGAGCAAGATGATCCGCGAGCTGGCCAGCAGTGAGGCCGCTTACCGCTCCCTGACACAGAGTTGGTTCCGCCACTCGACCACCTATCGGCTCTTCGAGCAGGTCGCTCAGATGGGCGCCAAGATCATTCTGACCACCGACCATGGTTCCGTCCGCGTGCGCAAGCCGGTTCAGATCATTGGCAATCGCAACACCTCTACCAATCTGCGCTACAAGCTGGGCCAAAGCCTCTCTTTCAATGCTAAAGAGGTCTACGCTCCTCGCAAACCTAAAGATATCGGTCTCCCCGTCAATCATCTGACAGACGGCTACGTCTTCTGCTACGAGCAGAACTTCTTCGCCTATCCCAACAACTATAACTACTACGTCAACTACTACCGTGACACGCTCCAGCACGGAGGCATCTCTATGGAGGAGATGCTCGTGCCCTGCATCACGCTCACGCCTCGCTAATACCACTAACTATATGCGTCTCACACTACAATCCCTTGCCGACCTCCCACGCATAGCCCAGGAGGTGCACACACGACTTGCCGACTACCCCGTTATCGCCCTACAGGGGGATCTAGGAGCGGGCAAGACGACACTTGTTCACGAGCTCTGCCGTCTCGATGGCGCCAGCGAAGAGGAGGTCGTCAATAGTCCCACCTTTGCCATTGTCAACGTCTACACGACACAGTCCGACGACACCATCTATCATATAGACTGCTACCGCCTGGAGAGCCTCGCAGATGCCGACCAGATAGGGCTAGCCGAGTATATCCGCTCAGGCGCTCGCTGCTATATCGAGTGGCCCGACGTCATCGCCCCCCTATCCCCGAGGACACCGCCGTCATCCACATCGAGGCGCAGCCCGACGGATCCCGCCTCATCACCCTCCTCACCGAGTAAGCTCGCACTCACATCGGCTCGGCTCACTAGAGCTAGGGGAGGAAGCGCTGCAAAGGTACTACACACCCCACGGGAGCTCCTCCTCTACTGCTGTCAAAGGTCACGAGCACGCCTCAATGACAGCCCACCACCCCGAATGGCTTATATCCCGAAAGAGCAAAGGTCATCACGCTACACCCTCTCCTATTATTATGGAGTAAAATCTTCTGAGCTAACCAAGGGTCTATCGGAGAAGACATGTACCCATTTTGCCCGTTTCGGGTACATATCCGAGACAACGTGTACCCGTTTTGGCGTTTTCGGGTACATATAAGAGAAAACATGTACCCGTTTTGCCACTTTTGGGTACATATCGGAGCGTGGCGCATGCCGGATAGAATAGATCAAGGCGGACTAGACACTGTCGTCTAGCCCGCCTTGCGCGTTATTGCTATTTGAGACTGTTGCATAAAGGCGAATCGCTGTGTTGCTTTCGGGATTCGGCTTCGGTCACATACGGAGGTATGCTCCCTTCAGACCTCACCCTCAGCGCCTTGCGCTTCATCCTTTCTGCAAAGTCTAGACAATCTTGCACGCAAGATTGTGAGACTGTTGACTTTTGCAACAGTCTCATGTGCTAGATAGCGGATTACTTGTGATAGGCGCGGACCTCGGTGATCACCCCCTGAGGCGTGATGTAGACGTACTCATCTTGCTGACCTCTCCGCTCTATCTCAAAGCAATAGTAAGAGCCACGAGGCATCTCTACAAAGTCAATATCGTCAATGCGCGCATTAGGATACTTCTTTTGGAGCGCCTTCATGACGACAGCGGGGACATTTCTCCGAGCGACATCCCAGCTCGTGGAGACCCACTCACAGGAATTCGTGAAGAGCACCTCCTTATCCTTCTTGTCGTGCCGTATCTCCACCTCGACCATGCCTTTGTCGTAGTCCACCTCTAGGATACGCGCGTTAGCGTAGCGCTCATTTAGGAATTTCGAGCACTGCTCACTAAGGTGCCAATCCTTCGTTGGTCCGCAAGAAGCAAAAAGTGCAGCACTGCAAGTTAGCAGTAGCGCCATAAATAGGATTCTTTTCATAGGTTCGTTATAGGCTTATTAGATTAGTCGTATTGGAGGGAAGAAAGATCCTTCCCCCAACCGCAAAGATAGGACTAATTTTCCACAGCTCTCGGCAGGCTATTCACTCAGCTCACTACTCGTCAGGGGGACTATTGGTTGATCACTTGCTGGGTGGCAGCTAGCTCTCGATCAGCGTAGAGTCAGTGTGATCCAAGGTACTTCAGGTCGATCTCTTGACGCGGAATAGTCTTCTCTGAGAGAGTTTTAATAAGCTTGCTTTCCTCGTTTTCCTTCTCAAGTGCTAGAATAAGCTTGCCCTCTTTTGTTTGGAACATCTTACCGATGAGTAGCTTGAAGTTCGACGCTACAAACTCCTCTTTAGAGATCCCCTCTAACTCTATTTGATAGAACTCGTACTTATCTTTGTATGCAGCAATGATGTCTTGCCTAAACAGGTCACGGAGGAAGCGATCTACGCTTGCACTATATCCACGGCTCTGGACATAAGCGGAGAGGACATATAGGAAGTTGATATCGTAGGTGAGCACTAGGAGTGTGTCTCTATCGAAAAGTCGATTCTCAAAGTGATAGCTGTAGTGCTCCTTATCCTCCTTTGTGAGCTTGCTGTCAGCATAAGACAAATCCTCTGGATCTATAAATCCACGGATGAAGAAGTTTGGTGTAGGATTGTATCCCTCCGTCAGCTCATCTCGATAGCGCAGATACCCGCTTTCCTCTTGTCTGTTGAAGAGGTCTATATTGTATTGGATAACATTCTTAGCATAGGTTATCTGCTTATATCGTGAGTTTTCGTCAAAGCTGTTGCCCTCTTTGTAGTACTTGCTATCACCTATGAAATAAATGTCATCGTCATCGACAAGAGACTTGTCTCGGTAGATGTGGTCTATGATTTTGCCGTCTTTTTGTTCTTTCAGACCTTTCGGGAGCTCTGAATCGCCTATCAAGCAGTCGATCATATCCTCAAAGACGATGTTGAAGTTGCGGACGAGCAGTCGCTCATTCGGGACTCTCTTCTGTGCTACCTCCTCAGCTCGCTCGTAAAAAGCATAGAGCAGGTTCCACAGTTGCACCAGCTCATCTTTGAAGTACTTACCTCGTATCTTGCGTAGATATCTAGTTCCTTTACCACACTCTATCATATTAGCTATGCGGTGAGGCTTCTCTGTCTTGTAGTTTAGGTGTCGCTGCACTACAAAGTGGTAGCTCTGCTTCAAGTAATCAAGCGTGGAGTAGAAGAGGCAGATAAGCTCTTCGTCATAGTCGATGGTCTTATCTTTAGTCCTGCACTCTAGATAGTAAGGGGTCTTACCGTTGACTAGAGGAGTGGTCGTACGTATAGTCTTGGTCCAGTGTATCCTATGCTGACCCGTATGCTTAATAGTCGCTATATAAGTAAAAAGCGACTGATGCTCCCTATTGAAGCGCAAGAGAGACAGTACATGGTCTAGTAACGTGACCCCATCTTTGCCCTTGTGTCCTACGACACCCGCTAGGCTACGCTGCGAAGTAATCTCATTGCTAGGGTGTCGCTCGTTGAAAAGTGCAATAGCCTGATAGAGCCATGCTGAGAGCCTGAAGAGAAAAGCTTGATCATCTGCAGAAAGTGGTTCCTTCTCACTCTGTGACTTACATAAGCGCTTGGGGTCATACCTCTTGAAAGCAAGGTTATCTACAATAAAGACCTTAGGCAATATGAAAATCGTCTCTGCCGATGCCACATCATAGTAGTACCCCACATAAGGAAGCTTGACATCCCCATCTTTTAGCTCGATAGGGTCAATGCCCTCTAGAGATGGGAGCTCTTCGGGCTTATACCTATACTCTTCAAATAGTATCTTCACGACAGTCCAGCTATGATGACCCCGGATTAAGCCGTTGTCTCTGTAGAGGTAGTCTCTGTTGCTGCAGATGTGCTAGCTTCTGCTGTAGATGTCTTTTCCTGAGTCACTGGAGGTACCTCAAGGTAATTCATAAAGCCATTTAAGAGGTCAGTACTGCAATCCTTGTAGAGATCATTAAAGCTAAACTCCTGCTCCTCTTGTTCCTCTTTTGTCGTGTAGCGAAAGAAATTATTCTTTGTGTGGAACTCATCTTTGCACACCTCATGCCATAGGTAAAACATTACCTTGCTCTTGAACTCGTCTTCACCTACAAAGTCCTTGATAAAGAAGTTGCCCATCTGCTTATCTTCAGAGTCAGTCACTTCAAGTATTCGCTCATTGACCTTCTCAAGGAAGTCTACCCAACGGTATTTATTACAGCCTATGGTGATGGTGTATTTTCCAGAATCTATATCTGGGCTATAGTTAATCGGTACATATTTCCAATTCCATCGACGCTTGAAGGCGCTATCCATAGGAAAGAGCGACTGATCAGATGTATTCATCGTAGCGATGATGTGAAGGTTGGAGGGTAAGCACAGATTACCACCTTTGATACCCTCATGCGTCACTCCTAGCTTACTCTGTAGATAACGAGTGAGGTCTTCGTCCGCCTTAATCTTGTACTCAGAGACACCATCGCCATCTCTATCTAGTAGCTGGAAGAGGTCGCCAAAGATTTGAGCACAGTTTCCTCTGTTTATCTCTTCAATAATGAGATACACAGGCTTAGGCTCAGACTCAGACTCAGAATGCACCTCCCAAGCCCGTACATAAGCATTCGTAAATACTTGCGGGGAGAAGTCGTATGTGATAGTCTCATCGCTGTTGAGTAGCCCTTGCTCGGCAAGATAATCTCCGACAGCGATAGCAGTATTCATCTGGGCATAAGGGTCAAAGCTAATGCCAGCTGTGTTTTGCAATTCTTCTCTTAGCCACTTCTTTTCGGGTTTTGAGATGTTTTGAAGAGAGGCATGATACCTTGCTGCAAACTTATCTACTGGGTAGGATTCAGTCTCTGAACGAAGCGTCTCAAAACACTGCAAAAGCTCCTCTTTAGTCAAGTTTGTATCGTCCTTTGATCTCACAACTGGCTTGTAGCATCCTACGAAGCTCGCATAGTCACTGTCTGGGTGGAAGGTCGTACGAAAAATGTTCTCTTCAGGCACCCCCGCCTTCCGCATAGTTTCTTTGACTATGTAAGATTTGCCACTACCAGGTGCGCCAAAGTAAATGGTTTGAAGAAGCTTATCGCTCCCACTTAAGGTGCCGTGTAGCCCTAGCAAAGCTTGATTCAAGAGATCAGTCGCTTCATCTTTCGAAGCAAGATACTTACACATCTCAGCTACATAGGACTGAGAGACATTTACTAGATTACATACGGACAGAATAGGTGAGTAAAAATAGTCTCCTCTATCTATAGACTTGCCTCCTCGCCACCACTCATAGTCAGACAAGAATTTAACAAGCAGCTCTCTCTCTTGTCCATCATAACCAAGATTATTTACTACTTTTTCTGCTTTAGCCTTATTACCCTTGTAAGAAGAAATATCAACCTCATCGTGAAGTGCCTGTTTGTACAAGCTCAGCTCTTTGTATAGAGGGACACAAATAGCAGCTAGGTACCACAATTGATTGGGAAGATATATGTCTAACCTTCCAGAGACAATAAAGCTGTGCCTTAAGTACTTTATTGTGTAGTTATCTACCTTGGGTACAAGCTTCTTGAATTCTGCTGGTAAAGGACAGTCAGCTTGCAGTACAGACTTGTAGTCTGATACCTTTTGAGCTAGTTCCGCTTCTAGTATGGATAAATCTTTCATTGTCTTATAAGTTGCTTTATGATTTCTTGAGACAGTCTTTTAATGACTGGGATAGCTACACTATTTCCAAACTGTCTGTACGCCTCTTTTTTAGATACGACTATTCTAAACTCAGGATCGCTCTCATTGTAAGCAAGATTAGATGCACTTTCTGTATGCTCCCATCCACTCCCGATAACTCTATACCCTTGAAGTCTACCAGCCTCTACAGGTGTTAGCATCCGAGGGTTTAGCCCTCGATTGGATTGATCAATCAATATCTCACTGCCATCTTTCCAATATCGAGCAGATATGGTACTAGTATAGACGCTATTGCCCGTGAACTTTGAATACCCAAACCCTTTACCGTTCAAGCGATTTCTTTTTTTCCGAGTTTGATGTCCGAGCCACATCCTATCGCTTATTGTAAATCCGTCTCTCTCTATAGATTGAGGCTCAAAGATGTCAGAAACTTTCGTCCGTATAGCACATCTCTTTGCCATCTGCTTGTCATATATCGTATTGCCTTCGGCATCTATTCCATAGGGAAATAGAAACCTATCGGCACTTATCAAGTCCTTACTCCAAGCTACAATGAATAGTCGTTCCCTATTTTGAGGCACACCAAAGTATTTAGCGTTAAGAACCTCGTACGAGTACCTATATCCTAACTCTTCAAGGGTGTTGAGAATCACTCTGAGCGTATTTCCTTTGTCGTGTGTTCTGAGTCCGCGGACATTCTCCAAAAAAAGGACCTTAGGGGGATTACCTTCTTCTATTTTGCTTTTAACGATGTTCGCAATGTTAAAGAATAGCGTTCCTCGAGTATCTTCAAATCCTCTCCTTAAACCAGCAACAGAAAACGGCTGACAAGGGAAACCCGCACAAAGGATATCAAACGGAGGGATGGATGCAGGATCAACCTTGGTGATGTCTCCGGCAAACAGTCCTCGGCTAAACAGCTCTGGGGCTAACTTTCTATAGTTTGCCTCATAAGTTTGTCGAGCATACTGATCCCACTCGCTCGCAAAGACACACTGAGCTCCGACACTGTGCATAGCTAGGTGAAATCCTCCAATCCCAGCAAAAAGATCTATAAACGTCAGAGGAGAATCCTCTTGAAAGTCTTCTCCATACGACATGCTCAGCTTTTTCGCCTTAGAGTCGAGAATCTGCTCCCAAAGACCTAGAGTTTGATCTCTCATTAGATTTCAGTGTGTTGTCTTTTGCATTTTAGGATATGATGACACCATCAGTTCGGCTTACTTGACTGCTAATTTCTATTGCTTCTTATCCTCTTGATTTTGACTGCAAACTTACAGAAATAGATTGTCAAAACCAAACAGCGAGCTGTTCTTCAACTTGGCAAACTAGGCTAAGCCCTTTGAAACGACTACCATGTGGTAAGCAGGCTAGAGTATAGTCTAGCAGGACGGAGTCTGTTGTGTCAAAGGTTACAGTGTCCGTTGCGTCAAAGGTTACAACGTCGTGATTTTAACGGGAACGGACGCACAGGTCGTGCGTCCATACACTTCGTTACTCGTCTCACCTCCCGAGGAAATCGGAAATCTCCAGGGAGAAAACGAAAATTCTCCACGGAACCGGGAAATAAAAGTTCGGAAGAATGAAATGAAACTTCGGAAGAAGCAAATCAAAGTTCGGAAGAATTTTTTTATGCCTCGGTGGGGGATTTTCGGTTTCTACCGAGGCATTTGCGATTTCCTCGGAGGTGTGGTGTCAGGGGCTCTGAAGGGTATCGGAGTGCCTCGGAACCATCGGAGCCATCAGAACCATCAGAATAATCGGACTTCTAACCTCTAATCTCTATCTTCTAATCTCTAAGGTCTAGTCTCTAACCTCTTTTTCGTATCTTTGTAAGCATAATACTTAGGACAAGAAATCATTATGGCATCACAAGAAGATCTCTTTAAGAAGATTGTATCCCACTGCAAGGAGTATGGGTTTGTCTTCCCTTCATCTGATATCTACGACGGGCTGAGCGCTGTCTATGACTACGGTCAGAACGGTGTAGAGCTCAAAAACAATATCAAGCGCTACTGGTGGGAGGCGATGACGCGCCTACACCCTAACGTGGTCGGTATCGATTCGTCGATCTTTATGCACCCAGATATATGGCGGGCTTCGGGACATATAGATGCTTTCAACGATCCACTCATTGATAATAAAGATTCCAAAAAGCGTTACCGTGCGGACGTCCTCATCGAGGACCAGATCGCTAAGATCGAGGGTAAGGCGGAGAAGGAAATAGATAAGGCGCGTAAGCGTTTTGGCGACTCCTTTGACGAGTCGCTCTACCGCACGACCAATCCTCGTGTCAAGGGTTACCTTGAGCAGGCTGAGGCTCTGCGCCAGCGGATGGCTAAGGCGCTCAACGACAACGACCTCGAGGAGCTACGCCAGATCATCATAGACGAGAAGATCGTCTGCCCCATCAGTGGCACGACGAACTGGACGGAGGTGCGTCAGTTTAACCTGATGTTTGCTACGGAGGTGGGTTCGACGGCTGATGGTGCCTCAACGATTTACCTACGCCCCGAGACGGCTCAGGGGATCTTCGTCAACTATCTCAACGTGCAGAAGACGGGACGCATGAAGCTTCCCTTCGGTATTGCGCAGATTGGTAAGGCCTTCCGCAATGAGATCGTGGCACGTCAGTTTATCTTCCGTATGCGTGAGTTTGAGCAGATGGAGATGCAGTACTTCGTACAGCCAGGCACTGAGCTAGAGTGGTTTGAGTACTGGAAGAAGCTGCGCCTGCACTGGCACTACGCTCTAGGCTTCCCGCAGAGCGACTACCGCTACCACGATCACGAGAAGCTGGCGCACTATGCCAATGCTGCGACCGATATTGAGTACCTCATGCCCTTTGGCTATAAAGAGGTGGAGGGGATCCATAGTCGTACGGACTTTGACCTATCGCGCCACGAGGAGTTCTCGGGCAAGAAGCTCCGCTACTACGATCCCGAGACGAAGGAGTCCTATATCCCATACGTCGTGGAGACCAGTATCGGCGTGGATCGTATGTTCCTCTCGGTGCTCTGTGGCTCCTACAAGGAGGAGCAGACGGAGAGTGGCGAGACCCGCGTGGTCCTGTCGCTACCGCCGGCACTAGCACCAGTCAAGCTGGCTGTCCTGCCACTCGTACGCAAGGATGGACTGGACGAGAAGGCGCATGAGGTGGTACGTCTCCTGCACCTGGACTTCACCTGTCAGTATGATGAGAAGGATAGCATCGGCAAGCGCTACCGTCGTCAGGACGCTATCGGTACGCCTTACTGTATCACCGTGGACCACCAGACGCTTGAGGACAACACGGTCACCCTACGTGATCGCGACACGATGCAGCAGGAGCGTATCGCTATCGCCGAGCTACACGACCTCATCGCCCAGCGCACCAGTATCAATACGCTACTTAAGAAGATCGAAGATGAAATATAGTATATCCCTCAAGGCTTCCCTAGTCATGCTGCTCTCTCTACTTCTCTTAGCATCTTGCGAAGACCCTATCGATGCCACGACTCAGTGGCGCATTAACAATGAGAGCTCTTTCAAAGAGTACGCCTCAAAAGAGGACTATAAGAAAGCCTCTATCCCAGGCTCCTCAGCCTATGTCTACATGAAGTGGCTCGCCCATGGCGAGGGTAAGGAGTACCCCATCGAGACCTCTCGCATCAAGTGCCACTACGAGATGCGCATGCTCGTGGGGAATAAGGTCGTGGATGGTAACTACGGCTCGGAGCGTTCAGCTGAGTTTACGATCAACCGTGGTCCGAAGAAACAGCTCGTGGAGGGAGCCCGCATCGGCCTCCAGCAGATGGTCGTAGGCGACGAGGCGGAGATTATCATCCCCTGGTACTTAGCCTATGGCGAGAGAAGGACTGAAGAGATCAGTCCTTACTCAGCGCTAAAGTTTCGCGTCAAGCTCGAGGAGATCATCCCCGAGACCCAGCGCGCAGCGGAGGCTCACGAATAAACTTGTCCTACTATCAACCTTAAATCTAACCTATGAAGATACTACTAACTAACGATGATGGCGTCCACGCACAGGGTATCCGTGAACTGGCAGAGACGCTCGCCCAGATAGCGACGGTCACGGTCGTCGCTCCCACGGAGCCCCGCTCGGGAGCCTCCTCGCAGATTACCTCCCGTACGCCACTACGGATCACCCTTATGGAGGAGAGCGAGCAGCTACCCTATCAACTGTACAGTTGCTCGGGAACGCCTGTGGACTGTGTCAAGCTGGCACTGAACACGATCTTTGCGACTACGCTTCCTGACCTTGTGGTGTCGGGGATTAACCATGGGCGCAACGATGGCATCTGCGCGATCTACTCAGGTACGGCGGGCGCTGCCATAGAGGCTGCCATAGCTCGTATACCTGCGGTCGCTTTTTCGCTTGCTGACCACAGCGACAAGTGTGACTTTAGCGAGGTGTGTGCCTTTGCCAAGCAATTTATCCCGCAGGTGATGGAGCATGGACTACCTCGCACGACGATGCTCAATGTGAACTTCCCGAAGGCTCCCGCCAAGGGGATCAAGTGGGCTCCCCAAGGGACGGGACGCTTCGTCAATGAATACATGCGGTCGGAGACGCCTCACGGCACGCCTGTCTACTGGATGCAGGGCGACCAGGTGGATCCTGATCACCGTACGGGGACGGATCACTACTGGCTCGTCGAGGGCTACGCTACGATAGCGCCTCTACAGATCGATATGACGGATCACCCCTTCCTAGAGCGGGCTACTAAGGAGTGGCCTCTACAGCTCTAGCGTAAGCCTCTCATGTAAGCTATGAAATATCTGCTCATAGCTGGCGAAGCTTCTGGCGATGAGCATGGTGCACGGCTCATCGCCTCACTAAAAGCGGTCGATACGGAGGCCGCTTTTGCCTTTATTGGCGGGGACAAGATGGCGCAGCAGGCGGGTGTCGCTCCGCTTTACCACTATCGTGAGATAGCGGTCATGGGCTTCACAAGCGTACTGCGTAGTATGCGCAAGATAAGTCACGCAGCACAACTCTTGCGGGAGGAGATGACTTCGAATCCTCCTGACGTGGTGATCCCGATCGACTACGGAGGCTTTAACCTGCGCTACACGCTCCCGATGGCGCATCGTCACGGGGTGCCTGTGGTTTACTACATACCGCCTAAGGTGTGGGCATCGCGTCGACGGCGTATCAAGCAGCTTAGGAGTTACACGGATCTCTGCTTGACGATCCTTCCCTTTGAGGCGGACTATCTCTCGCAGCGTGGTGTCCTTGCTCGCTACGTGGGCAACCCGAGTATACAGAGCGTGGGCGAGCTACTGGCGAGCAATGCTAAGCTATGCGACACGGTACGACCTTACATAGCGCTCCTCCCAGGGAGCCGCGAAGCGGAGATAGCGCGCAACCTGCCGATCATGTGCCAAGCGATCGACCTCCTGCCAGCGCCCTGGCGAGCAGTCATCGCAGGAGCGCCGAGCATTGACCGAGCGCACTACACTCCTTATATAAATGAGCGCATAGAGCTGGTCACCAACGAGACGCTACCGCTATTGGCTGGCGCCTCCGCAGCGCTCGTCACCTCAGGGACGGCAACGCTCGAGACGGCGCTCATAGGTACTCCACAGGTGGTCGCCTATCGGCTCCCTGCAGGTCGCTTAGCGCGCTGGGCTTTTGACCATCTACTGCCGATCCGTTACTTCTCTTTGGTGAACCTGATCGCAGAGTGTCCCGTCGTCGAGGAGCTACTAGGCGACAAGGTGACACCACGGCGACTTGCTCAGGCGCTCTCCCCGCTCCTAGAGCGTGAAGGCTCGGCCTATCAGCTGCAGCAAGCGCACTACGACGAGATTCGTCTGCGACTAGACCCGTCACGTGTCGCTTCGCAAGTAGCAGCCGAGACCATCTACCACGCACTCACGACGCAGTGGGAGCCGACCCGCTGGACTACCGAAGACTGATCCTACTTAGTCGCTTTGTCTAGAGTTTGCTGCGACAGTATCAACACAGAGAGCGGGTCTGCTCAGTGACGAACAGACTCGCTCTCCTTATATTGGGGAGACTAGTGGCGATGCCTTAGTCTCGCGTTGTGACTAGCTGGCTGAGCTACGCCTCCTTGCCGAGAAGTATCTCGAGACACTTGGCAGCTGAGTAGGCGACAGGTGTACCTGGTCCGAAGATAGCTGCCACGCCTGCTTTGTAGAGGAAGTCGTAGTCCTGAGCTGGGATGACACCGCCAGCGGTGACGATGATGTCGGGGCGACCGAGCTTGCGTAGCTCCTCGATGACCTGTGGGATAAGCGTCTTGTGTCCTGCTGCCAGCGAGCTGACGCCAAGGATGTTGACGTCGTTCTCGACAGCCTGACGAGCGCTCTCCTCAGGAGTCTGGAAGAGAGGACCCATATCGACGTCAAAACCGCAGTCGGCGTAGCCAGTGGCTACAACCTTAGCCCCACGGTCGTGACCGTCTTGTCCCATCTTGGCAATCATAATACGAGGCTGACGCCCCTCACGCTCTGCAAACTCTGCGGCAAGTTGCTTGGCATACTCCAGCTGCTTGTCGTGTCCTGACTCTTTTGAATACACGCCACTGATCGTTCTAATTACTGCACTGTATCGTCCGACGACTGCTTCGCAAGCGTCGGATATTTCGCCTAGCGAGGCACGTAGACCAGCTGCTTTGACAGCTAGCTCGAGAAGGTTGCCCTGCTTGGTACGTACACACTCGGTGATCTCCTTGAGAGCTGCCTGTACGGCTTGCTCATCGCGATTGGCACGGAGCTCCTTGAGACGAGCTATCTGGCTCTGACGCACGGAGGTGTTGTCGATCTCTAGGATTTCAATCGGATCCTCGTGCTCTAGGCGGTACTTATTGATACCGATGATGACCTGCTGGTTGGAGTCGATGCGGGCCTGCGTACGTGCGGCTGCCTCCTCGATACGCATCTTGGGAAGGCCAGTCTCGATAGCCTTGGCCATACCACCTATCTTCTCAACCTCCTGAATGTGCTCCCACGCTCTGTGTGCGATCTCGTCGGTGAGCGACTCTATATAATAGGAGCCTCCCCATGGATCGATAGAGCGGCAGACCTGCGTCTCCTTCTGAATGTAGATCTGCGTATTACGAGCGATACGAGCCGAGAAGTCGGTCGGCAAGGCGATCGCCTCATCGAGCGCGTTGGTGTGTAGCGACTGCGTGTGTCCGAGAGCGGCAGCCATAGCTTCGATACAGGTACGCCCGACGTTGTTGTAGGGATCCTGCTCGGTGAGCGACCATCCAGAGGTCTGGCAGTGCGTACGGAGCATGAGCGACTTAGGATTCTCAGCGCCAAAGCTCTTGACCACCTTAGCCCAAAGCATACGTGCAGCACGCATCTTAGCAATCTCCATGAAGTGGTTGACGCCGATGCCCCAGAAGAAGGAGAGACGTGGCGCAAACTTGTCCACAGGGATACCAGCATTGATACCAGCGCGGAGGTACTCGATACCGTCAGCGATGGTGAAGGCTATCTCTATGTCGGCTGTGGCGCCTGCCTCCTGCATGTGATAGCCTGAGATGGAGATAGAGTTGAACTTCGGCATCTTCTGAGAGGTGTACTCAAAGATGTCGGCGATGATCTTCATTGAGAATTCGGGCGGATAGATATATGTGTTGCGCACCATGAACTCCTTGAGGATATCGTTCTGAATGGTGCCCGCCATCTCCTCGAGCTTAGCGCCTTGCTCTAGACCCGCATTGATGTAGAAAGCGAGGACTGGTAGTACCGCCCCATTCATTGTCATGGAGACAGACATCTTGGCTAGGGGTATACCGTCGAAGAGTACCTTCATATCCTCCAGCGAGCAGATAGAGACACCCGCCTTGCCCACATCGCCCACGACACGTGGGTGGTCGGCGTCGTAGCCTCGGTGTGTCGGGAGGTCGAAAGCGACCGATAGTCCCTTCTGACCACTCGCCAGGTTACGACGATAGAATGCGTTACTCTCCTCTGCCGTCGAGAAGCCTGCGTACTGACGTATCGTCCACGGACGGAACGGGTACATCAAGCTGTATGGGCCACGAAGGAAAGGAGGCAACCCCGACACGTAGTCGAGATGCTCTAGACCCTCTATATCGTCAGCCGTGTAGACAGGCTTGACTTTGATCTGCTCAGGCGTCGTCCAGTTCGCCTCGAGCGCATGCTCCTTGCCCCACTTAGTGGCATCGGTGCGTCCAAACTGAGAGTGACTCAGGTCAATCTCTTTATATAATGGCTTTGTCATTTGTGTGTGTTACTTAGAGGGTTACTACGCTAGTCCGAAGATCTTGTTGAAGTGTTGCAGCGTCTCCAGCACGTTGCTACGGACATGGATGAAGTGCTCGATGCCGAGAGCCTGTAGTTGCTCCGTGCAGGCAGGATTGCCCGCTACGACAAATTGCGCTCTGCCGTCGAGTAGTCGGAACGCCTCAGGAGCGAAGGTCTCGTACTCGTCATCGCTAGAGCAGAGCACCACAATGTCTGCCTTAGCTGCGACAGCTGCGTCGATACCCTCTTGGACTGTTTCGAAGCCCAGGTTGTCAATGAGCTTGTAGCCAGCGCAACCGAAGAAGTTGCCCGAGAACTGTGAGCGAGCGAGTCTCATCGCTAGATTGCCGATCGTCAGCATGAAGACGACAGGCTGCTTGCCACGCTCCGTCGTCAAGCGGAGCGTCTCAAACTCATTAGCACCACGGTCGAAGTTGAGTGGCTGTAGTCCCTCCTGCTTTTCACCAGCAGAGCAGCCACATCCTGAGGTGATGACAGCGGGTGTCGCGAGCTTCTCGTGAGCTGTCTCCGTGAAGTTTGGAAATTCGTTAGTACCCAGTAGCGTCTCCTTACGCTTTGCTACAGCTCCGTGGCGCTGCGTATTGGTCTCCTGGAGGTCACGCTGTAGAGCGCCCGTGGTGACAAAGCTCTCGAAGCCACCCTCGCTAGCGCTGATCTCACCAAAGAGCTGCCAAGCTTGCTCGGCAATCACATTGGTCAAGGTCTCTATGTAGTAAGAACCCGCAGCGGGGTCAACCACCTTGTCGAAGTGGCTCTCCTCGCTCAGCAGGAGCTGCTGATTGCGAGCGATACGCTCGGAGAAGTCGTTGCTCTCCTCGTAAGTAATGTTGAACGGTAGCACCGTAATCGAGTCAACACCGCCCAAGGCTGCCGACATCGTCTCCGTCTGCGAGCGGAGTAGGTTGACATAAGCATCGTAGATGGTCATATTCCACTGCGAAGTGGTAGCGTGCTGGCAAATCTTAGCCGCATCGCTCTTGTACTGGTCGCCATGCGCCCCGATGATCTCGGCCCATAGCCAGCGAGCTGCACGAAACTTCGCCATCTCGAGGAAGTAGTTTGAGCTAATGCCGAAGTGGAACTTGATCCTCCGAGCTATCTCCTCGACCTTGTGCCCACGAGCCACCATCTGGTCGAGCACTTCCGCACCCCAAGCGAGAGCGTAGGCGAGCTCCTTGACGATGCCCGCACCAGCGTTGCTCAGCATAGACGCTTCTACGATGTAAAGGCGTATCTGTGGAATAGGCTTGGCAATGTTGTAGAGTTGCTCTAGGATATCGTAGCGCTGTGCATTGACCATACCCTTCATCAGTTCCATCTTGAAGGGGTTGTACTCGATAGCGCCCCTTACGGCTGCGCCATTGACCTTATGCTTCTGTACGTAAGCGACGAAGAGCTCTGCCAGCTCGACCGTACGAGAGATGCAGGTTGAGAGATTGATCTCTACAGCCGTCAGGTCTATTCCCTTGAAGAGTGTCTCCAGCGTCTCAGCAGAGAGTATCGTCTTAGAGATCTTAAATCCTAGGGAAGTGACCCCCTTGTTGAGTATATCTAGAGCCTTAGCATTTGCCTCAGCGGGATCCGAAACCTTGATGTCTTGGCGGACGAGCCACTCATTGTCTAGCTTCGTCGATCGCACGTAGGGATACTCACCAGGTAGTGCCAGACGTGAGGCATATTGAGCGATGTCTTCGCGTCTGTACATAGGCTGTAGACTAAAGCCTTCGGGCGTACGCCATACGAGCCGCTTGTCAAAGGAGGCACCCTTGAGATCGACCGTGACCTTCTCCAGCCACTGCTCTTTGCTTACGGGAGGAAAGTCCCCAAAGAGCCGTTCTCTTTTATTTGCCATATCGTATTATGTGTGTGTTGTGTGAATTGATTACGCAAAAGGTGCAACAATGAGGACTCTCTCCTATCCGATAGAAGCTAGTCGACCGTGTTGCTATCCGCAAAGATAAAAATTTCTCTTCAATAGAGCGTCACCTAAGCCTATTGTCCTCACGACAATAGCGCCAAAGGCTACAGATCTACGAAGCTCTTACGACGCAAGACGAAGTCGCGTCCGAGGTACTTCTCACGCACGAGAGCGTTGTCTGCAAGCTGTTCGGCCGTACCCTGAAAGAGCACCTTACCCTCGAAGAGTAGGTAGGCGCGATCCGTGATACTAAGCGTCTCATTGACATTGTGATCCGTGATCAGGATGCCGATGTTGCGCTGCTTGAGCTTAGCCACGATAGACTGTATGTCCTGCACAGCAATCGGGTCGACACCAGCGAAGGGCTCGTCCAGCATGATAAACTTCGGATCGATGGCAAGACAGCGAGCTATCTCGACACGTCGACGCTCACCTCCCGAGAGCCTATTGCCCTGATTGGTGCGTACCTTGTGCAGACCAAACTCCGCGATCAGCATCTCCAGTCGCTCTTGTTGCTGCTCTGGCGTGAGTGGTGTCATCTCTAGCACCGCCTTGATATTGTCCTCTACCGAGAGCTTTCTAAAGACCGAAGCCTCCTGCGCTAGATAGCCGATGCCGAGGCGGGCCCGCTGGTAGACTGGGAGCTTCGTGATGTCCTGCTCATTGAGGTATATCTTTCCTCCATTCGGCACGACCAGCCCCACTGTCATGTAGAAAGTCGTCGTCTTGCCCGCACCATTAGGACCGAGTAGTCCGACGATCTCTCCTTGGCGTAGCTCAATAGAGACATCATTGACCACCGTACGACTGCGGTAGCGCTTCACCAGATGCTCCGTACGCAAGAGTCCCGTCTCACCTTTGTGGCGATCAGGAGAGAGTGCCTCTGTGGTATCTATAGTCTCAGTCATAAGCTATACAAAGAGTAAGATGAGTAGCTGCGTTAAGATAATGCGGACGAACATCCCCAACGGGTAGACCGTAGCATAAGCAACCGTGTGCTTACTGCCACTCAGGCGGTCACCGACCACCTCCAGAGCCATCGGATTGGCCATGCTACCGCACATCACACCGCACATGGTAGCGTAGTCTCCACGCTTGCGACGTAGCATATACCAGCCGATCAGTAGGATAGGGAAGACCGTCAGCAAGGCACCATAGCCAAGCCATACCAAGCCACGCGTACTCAGCAGGATGTCAAAGAAGCCAGCCCCAGACGAGAGTCCCAGACAGCCTAGGTAGAGGATCAGTCCCAGCTGTCGTATCAGCAGACTAGCACTATTGGTAATGTAAGTGGTCACATGCATACGAGGCCCGAAGGCTCCCATCAGGATACCGATGATGATACCACCACCCGCCAGTCCTAGTCGTATAGGCATGCTCACACCAGGGATGTAGAAGGGGATCATACCGACGAAGACACTGATAAAGAGACCGATGAAGAGCCCCAGTAGATTGGGCGTGTCCAAGTCCTTGATCTCGTTGCCGATCTTGGCTGCAACTGCATCCGTAGCCTCTTTAGTCCCCACGACCGTCATACGGTCTCCTAGCTGCAGGTGCAGGTCTGGTGAGGTGAGTAGCTCGATGCCCGCACGATCGATGCGCGTCACATTGACCCCGTAGTCATTGCGCAGGTGTAGGGCACTGAGGCGCACACCGTTGTACTCCTTGCGGGTGAGGACAAGGCGCCTAGAGACAAGGCTTTGGTCCACACTATCCCAGTCAATGTCGGAGCGGTTCCAGTCCTTCTCAACTTTCTTGCCAAAGAATAGCTCCAGCTTCGGCACCTCCCGCTCATCCGAAACGACCAGCAGGCGATCACCCTCCAGGAGCTGCGTCGACGAGTCGGGAGACAGAGCCTTGCCATCACGCCATATGCGACTAATCACAAAGGAGCTCTCAGCCACCCGAGAGATCTCAGAGATCGTCTTGCCCACGACCCCCATATTCTTCACCTCATACTCGCTAAAGAAAGCTGCATGCTCCTCTTCGTCAGACTGACTCTTGGCACGCTTTTTCGCCAAGGGAGCCAGTACGTAGAGCGCTAGTATGACCCCTACCACACCAAAGGGGTAGGTGATCGCACACGCCAGCGCCATCTCCGCGAGCACGCTCTGTCCATCAGGCCCGACACTCGGCAAGCTACTCTGCGCTGCTGCTAGGGCAGGCGTATTCGTCGTAGCACCCGACAGGATACCGACCCACTCACTCATAGGCAACTCAGAGACGTAGAAGAGTCCCACGACCAAGGCAATATTCACCACGACCAATAGGAGCGAGTCTATATTGTCTTGTATACCACCCTTCTTGAGCGAGGGAAAGAAAGCTGGACCCACCTGAAGACCTAGGGCATAGATAAATAGAATCAGCCCGAAGTTCATCCCAAAGTCTAGCGTCCTAGCCTCTAGCGTGATACCCCAGTAAGAGAGCAGGATACCGACGAAAAAGACAAAGGTCACCCCGAGAGAGATACGGGCTATGCGAATGCGTGCCAAGAGCAACCCCACCAGTGAGACCAGTGAGATCACAATAATCGATTGAGGCACCGAAGGTATGACGAAGAGCTCGTTGAAAAATGCTCGCAGACTATCCATACATGTATCTTAGTAAAGTGAGGCTCCTCCACAGGAGCCATACAACGTAGGAGCGCATCATCCAAACTAAACGCTCCAATACTAACGCAAAGGTACAAAATTAGAGATTAGACGTTAGAGATTAGATGCTAGA